>NHKA01000013.1:0-160695 GCA_002169615.1 Cyanobacteria bacterium TMED229 | reverse complement strand
TGACAGCCAATCAGATCAGGCCTTTGGCTTTCAACACGGCTTTGCGGATTCCCTCAGGTTTGGCCCAACTTCGCAAGGCTGCCTCTTTTGTGGAATAAGGACTCCAGTCATTTTCGGCGATCTTCCGGTCGATAAAAGCGCAGACGCGCTCCACAATTGCGCGGTCACTTGGTGCCGAAATGGTGATGGCATGGCCGTTGACCATGACCTGATTTGTAGGACTGAATCGATCATGCATGGGGCAGATCATTGTCGTTCAGACTCAAACCATTTTATGGCGCATGTGGGTCAACATTGATGCTCTGATCGGTTTTCAGCCTGCGTCTTGTCTGATGCACACCTTGCCCTGAAGCTTGCTGCATCTTGTTAATCCAACTGGAAGGCCGGATCGAGGCTTCCTACGATTTCGGCTTAGGTGTTGTGCGAAGCCTGCCGTGACCGACTCCAACACGACGATTGAAAGCGTGCTCCAGGAGCAACGGGTGTTTGAACCCCCCGCGGCATTGGCTGCCAAGGCGCGCATCGGAAGTCTCGAGGCTTATCAGAGCCTTGCCCAGGCGGCGAAGACCGATCCCGACAGTTTCTGGGGTGACGCCGCCCGCCGGGAGCTGCACTGGTTCGAGCCCTTTCACACTGTTCTTGATTGGAGCGACGCCCCCTTCGCGCGCTGGTTTGAAGGCGGCACCACCAATCTTTCTTACAACTGTCTGGATCGGCATCTCAACGGACCCACGGCCGATAAAACCGCTCTGATCTGGGAAGGTGAGCCCGGTGACGTGCGTCGCTTCTCCTACCGGGAGCTGCACGCTGAGGTGTGCAAAGCCGCCAACGCTCTCAAGGCGATGGGTCTCGGCAAAGGCGACCTGGTGGCGCTGTACATGCCGATGGTGCCTGAAGCGGCGATCGCCATGCTCGCCTGTGCCCGGATCGGTGCTCCTCACTCAGTTGTCTTCGGTGGGTTCTCCTCTGAAGCGCTGCGCGATCGTTTGGTGGATGGTGACGTCAAGGCTGTGATTACAGCCGACGGTGGCTTCCGCAAAGACAAGCCGGTGTCCCTGAAGCCAGCGGTCGATGCAGCCCTGGCTGATGGCGCCTGTCCCTCTGTTCAATCGGTGTTGGTGGTTCAGCGCACCAAACAACCGGTTGAGATGGTGGAAGGCCGCGACCAGTGGTGGCATGAACTGGTCGATCGTCAGAGCGCTGAGTGTGTCGCCGAGCCGATGGCGAGTGAGGACCGTCTGTTCGTTTTGTACACCTCTGGTTCCACAGGCAAGCCGAAGGGGGTGGTGCACACCACGGCTGGATACAACCTCTGGGCTCACCTCACGTTTCAGTGGATCTTCGACATCCGCGATGACGATGTGTATTGGTGCACCGCTGATGTGGGCTGGATCACCGGCCACAGCTACATCGTCTATGGCCCTCTCTCCAACGGTGCCACCACAGTGATGTACGAGGGGGCGCCGCGTCCCTCGAAGCCAGGCGCCTTCTGGGAGCTGATCCAGAAACATGGGATCACCATCTTCTACACCGCGCCGACGGCGATCCGCGCCTTCATGAAGAGCGGCCGCTCGGTTCCGGATCAGTTCGACATGAGCAGCCTGCGCCTGCTCGGAACCGTGGGTGAACCCATCAATCCGGAAGCCTGGATGTGGTACCGCGATGTGATCGGTGGAAACCGCTGCCCGATCGTGGACACCTGGTGGCAAACCGAAACCGGTGGCGTGATGATCAGCCCCCTGCCGGGGGCTACACCAACGAAACCGGGTTCCGCCACGTTGCCCCTGCCGGGGATTCAGGCCGACATCATCGACGCCGAGGGCAACAGCTGCGGACCCGATGAGGGGGGCTATCTGGCTGTTCGAGCTCCCTGGCCGGGAATGATGCGAACGGTGCATGGCAATCCCCAGCGTTTCCGGGAGAGCTACTGGGAACACATCCGTCCTGCTGATGGCTCCTACGTGTATTTCGCGGGGGATGGCGCTCGTCGCGACGCCGATGGCTATTTCTGGGTGATGGGTCGGGTGGACGACGTGATCAACGTGTCCGGCCATCGGCTCGGCACGATGGAGATCGAATCCGCTTTGGTGAGCCATCCCGCAGTGGCGGAGGCGGCTGTGGTCGGCCGACCTGACGAGCTCAAGGGTGAGGGCATCGTCGCTTTTGTGACGCTCGAGGCCGGTCGTGAGCCGAACGACGTCCTGGTGAAGGAGCTTCGTGCACACGTTGGAACAGAAATAGGTCCGATCGCCCGTCCGGATGAGATTCGCTGCAGCGATGCCCTGCCGAAGACCCGTAGCGGCAAAATCATGCGCCGCATCCTGCGCGCCCTGGCGGCTGGAGAAGAGGTCAAGGGCGACACGAGCACCCTGGAGGATCGATCCGTGTTGGACCGTCTCCGGGCCTGATCGGTCAGCTCAGAGCGTGCTGACGGATCGTCGTGGTCAGGGTGCGCATCGTGGCCACCCGTTTCGGATCATCAGCCCATGACCCCAAAAAGCTGCGTCTAAGGCCTGCACTCGCGGGGGTCAGGTGATCACCAGGCAATTGCAGTCGCTCTGAGGTGTCCCCTGCCCTCATGCTCAGGGCGCTGATCAGATCGTCGCTCTGGTCCAGTTCATCACGACCGAATTTCACGATCAGATTGCGGGGTTGCAGGTAATGCCTTCGAATCAGACGCAGGGTTTCCTGCGGACTCGGACTGAATTCGGTTTCAACCCCCAGTCTTGGTGCGATTTCGCCCAGCAATGGGATGGATCGGTCGGCGGCAAAGTTGTTGAAGCTCAGCGCAACGAGTCCACGGCTGGCACGCCCCCCATCCGGTGCAAGCAGATGCAGCTTGCAGCCGAGACTGTGGCCGACACGCAGGGAAGGGGGCAGAACACCGCAGCGCTCCTCCAGCTTCCGGCGTGCTTCCCGTAAATCCCTCCAAGCCTGCTGGGCCTGGCTCTGGTGATCGAAACCCGGAACGTAGGTCCAGGCGTGCACGGCCAAACCCTGGCCACACAGATCCTCCAGAAGCCTTCGGTAACTCACCTGGGGTGTGGCAGCCAGGTAGCTGCCTCCGATGAATTCCACGAGGGCCTGCGGCCGGTTGGGGCGCAGCTGCCAGATGTTCCCCTGCTGTCTCCAGCTGTTCATGGTGTGGGGCTGCTCAGGGTGAGCAGGGTGCGCTTGGCTTCACGCACGTGAGCCGGACCATCCAGCAGGTTGTCGAACACGCAGCGGATGATCCCGTTCTGATCGCAGACGTAGGTGACCCGTCCGGGGAGGACACCAAATGTCCGCGGCACGCCGAACCGACGCCTCAAGGCGTTGCCGGGATCACTGAGCAGCGGAAAGGGCAGGCTGTGGCGGCTGGCGAAGCGGCGATGGCTGACGTTGTCGTCTCCGCTCACGCCCCAGACCACTGCGCCGAGCTGCTCCAGATCCTGAAAATTGTCCCTGAAACTGCAGGCTTGCAGGGTGCAGCCGGGGGTGTCGTCCTTTGGGTAGAAAAACAGCACCAAACTGGACTTGTCGAGCGCGTCATTCGTGCGTTCGATGCCGTCCTGATCAATCAATGTGAAGGAAGGGAGGCGGTCGCCTACGCCTAGAACCATGGGACGGGCCCAGCAGTAGCGATCCTAAAAACTGAGCGTTTGCGCCGGGCGTGACAATCGGTGTGGCCTGTGCACGGCGATTGGATGAATGAACAATCCGGTGGTCAGCTGAATCTGCTTGGTGGTCTGATCTCTCAGCCCGACGACGCTGCAGCAAAGAGCAGCCAGCGCCCACGGCCTCTGGTATCCCTGTCAGCCCCGTCATCGCCACCTGTCAGCAGCTCATGCCCACAGCGGCTGCTGATCATCGACACCGAGACCACCGGTCTGGATCCAAGCGAGCACCACTGTCTCGAGGTCGGTGCCATTCTTTTTTCCGTTCCAGCCCGGGCAGTGCTCTGTCAGCAGTCGTTTCTGCTTCCCGTGGACAGCAACGCCGCCGAGCCGATCAATCACATTCCAGCGGCGGTGACCCAGTTGCCGCAGCCCTGGCAATCAGCCCTGCAGCACTTCAACGACCTGCTCCAGGCGGCTGATCTGCTCGTGGCCCATAACGCAGCCTTTGATCGCCAGTGGTTCGGGCGGGGTGTGCTTCCTCAGGTCGGTCTGCCATGGCTTTGCACGATGGAGGACATCCGTTGGCCTGCTGCCCTGCAGTTGCGGCCCCGTCCATCCGTGCGCGATCTGGCCTTGGCCCATGAAATCCCAGTGTGGGCTGCGCACAGAGCCTTGACCGATTGCATCTACATCGCAGAGGTGTTCCGGCGATGCGAAGACCTGGACGGATTGCTGATCGCAGGCCTTCAACCGCGAACGCTGATGCGGGCTCGCGTCTCCTACGACGATCGCCATCTCGCTCGTGACGCAGGCTTTCGCTGGAATGATCCCGTCAAGGGTGCCTGGAGCCGACGCATCAGCGCCGAGGAAGCTGATGCGCTGCCCTTCCCTGTGAGTGCCGTTGAGCCGCTCCCCGCCTGTGCAAGCGCCTGAGGGCTGTGCTCTTTTGCTTCATCACTCCGAAACGACTGCGTTGTTTTGGCGGGAATCAGGCGGATCAGATCAGGGTGAAGGCATGGCTGCTTCCATCCACCGCAAGCATCGTCCTCTTCGCTGTCGGCTTCGCCGATGGCAGCAGGTTCGCACCTGGGCCCGCCTGATTCGGGAAGCAGAGGCTCTCTGGCATGTGGATGTGCGGGCGCTCCGGCGGATGGGCGCACTCGAGTTGTCGCAGCTGATCGAAGAGGTTCCACCAATGCATCGACAGCGTGTCAACCGCTGGCTTGATCGCTATGCGGTGGCCACGCGATTGCACACCGTTCGTTCTTCAGAGCAGAGCAACAATGTTTGCTGAGATTATCAACGAATGCAGGAGAACCTTTTCAGAGCCTGGCAATTTTTCTCCCTTAACCTATTCCTAACGACGTAACTCGTTGATCTTGGCTACTCCTAGGGCGCCAATTTCCCCAATAGGCCCCTCATGAGCTTCGCTAAGAAGGCTCTTCTCTTCTCTTCTGTGCTCGCCCTTGGGGCTGGCATGTCCGCCTCTGCTGCCGAAAAGCTCAACGGCGCAGGTGCATCGTTCCCCGCAAAGATTTATCAGCGCTGGTTTGCTGAACTGGCTAAATCTGGTGGACCACAGGTTAATTATCAAGCCGTCGGTTCAGGTTCCGGCCGCAAAGCATTCATTGACCAGACCGTGAACTTCGGTGCATCGGATGATCCGATGAAAAAGAAGGACATGGCCAAGGTCAAGCGTGGTGTGGTTCAAATCCCCATGGTGGGTGGCACCATCGCTTTCGGTTACAACAAGCCTGGCTGTGATCTGAAGCTGACCCAAGAGCAGGCCGTGATGGTCGCCATGGGGCAGATCAAGGATTGGAAACAGCTCGGCTGCCAGCCTGGCACCATCACTTGGGTGCACCGTTCGGACGGTTCCGGCACCACCAAGGCCTTCACCAACTCCATGGAGGCCTTCTCCTCCAAGTGGACCCTTGGAACCGGTAAGTCCGTCAAGTGGCCCGCGGGTGTCGGCGCCAAGGGCAACTCCGGTGTGGCTGGTGTGATCCAGAACCGCATGGGTGCCATTGGTTATGTCAACCAGTCCTATATCAAGGGCAAGGTTGTTGCGGCTCGTCTTCAGAACAAGTCGGGTGAGTTCCTCAAGCCATCCGTGGCTGCAGGCGCGCGCGCTCTGAACGGCATCACGCTGGACAAGGATCTGGCAGGCAAGAACCCCAACCCAACCGCGAAGGGCGCTTACCCGATCGCAACGCTCACCTGGGTGCTGGCTTACAAGACCGGCAACGGTGGCAATGCAAAGGTCGTCCAGGAAGCCTTCAACTACATGTTGAGCGATAAGGCACAAAACATGGCTCCTTCCCTGGGTTTCGTCCCCCTCAAGGGAGACATCCTGGCCAAGTCCAAGGCTGCAGTGAAAAAGATCGGTCAGTGATTTTTGGTTGAGCTTCGCCTCAACCGATCCATTGAATCGAAACACAGATGGGGGGGCTAAGGCTCCCCTCTTTTTTTGTTCAAAATTTTCTTCCTTAATTCTTGAGTCTTTTTTAGGCACTTCTTAACCGGACGATGTCCATCTCTTTGCCTGTGATGGATGTTGTGCTCCATACACTTGTGATGTATCCGCGGAACACTGCAATGGTTGCGATTCCTTCCCGAGAGTTGTCTCCTCGGCGTGACGGATTTCGAGAATTGCTGGAGAGCAGCTATCAGAAACGCAACCTTGTTCATCTCACCGCTGGCAGCGTCATTCCACTTCTGAAGAACAGCATCTGGCTTGTTGTGCGGGGAATGGTGAAGCTCGGCGCTGTCTCCGTCCATGGCGATGAGCTTTTGCTTGGCCTTGCTGGTCCGAATGAGCCCTTTGGCGAGCCGTTGAGCACCGTTGAGGCGTATGAGGCTGTTGCCCTCAGCGAGTGTGATCTGCTTTGCCTCACCACCGCTGAAGTGGAGCAAGCACCACAACTGGCGATCGCCATGATGGATGCCATTGCGGCGCGTTATCGCCAGGCGGAATACATGCTGGCGTTGTTGGGTTTGCGCCGGGTTGAAGAGCGTGTGCGGGGCTTCCTTGAGCTTTTGGCTCAGGATTATGGTCAGCCCTGTGATGATGGTTTACGCCTCAATCTGCGCCTCACCCATCAGGAGATGGCCAGTGCACTCAGCACCACCCGGGTGACGGTAACCCGAGTGATCGGTCTCCTGCGTGATGAGGGTTGGTTGAAGATTGATCCACAACGTCACCTTGTGATCGCTCACCTGCCGCGTCGTTGACGTCTTCATCCTGTTGATCAATGGCCAGCACTGACGGACGCAGGGCTTCCTCGGTTGAGTGGAAATGATTTGTCAATTGAAGATTCATTGATACGTCGAAAGAATTATTGTTGTCCCATCGTTGTGCATTCAATTTGATTCATGGTGTTGACATGAGGGTTTTGGCTGTATTTTTTCGTCTTAATTAATTTTTTTACAGCAGTTTGTGGGTCGATCTCAAGCTGATTTGGCTCTTTACAACATTGTTCGATCAGCATCATTTCAATGATGTTGATGCCCTTCCTTCTTATGGGGTGATGGTTGAGCGGCTGACCAGCTGGGTGCACAAAAAAAGGCGTTCCAATCTTGGAACGCCCGATGGATCTGGGGTGACTGGTGTTGGAAGGATCGGAGCGGCGGGATTTGAACCCACGACCCCCACTACCCCAAAGTGGTGCGCTACCAAGCTGCGCTACGCCCCGTCAGATGCAAGCTATCACAGTAAATTCCGGCGTCTGGAGCGTTTGAGCAGACGTCGTGTGAGTTGATCCCGACTCTGGGAGGCGTAGCCGATCATGCGCAATTGCCGGCACGTTCTTCGGATCTCAACGAGATTCATCGAAGCCACACGCAGCTCAGGAAGTGTTCTCCAGGCACGCCCCCGCGCGGGAAGAGATTCAACGCCCTTGGCCGCTCCAACACTGAGTGTGCCGTCTGCAAGCCACTCAGGGATCAGCACCACAAGAACAGCGATCAAGCCATACAGCTCAACCAGCCCACGGGGCAGAGGGTGCAGCCGACGGTGCTCGTTCTTCCGATCCGGAGCCTTCACGCGACCAGGACCCGATGCTCAAGTGACCTCACCTTGCCAGTTCTCGCCTGTGGAACCCTGCTGTTGTGGTCAGATCTGCAATGTTCCTGGCTTTTTCAACGGACGTGTCTCCCCAGGCATCGTCCGCTGAGGGGACGGCTCCCTCCACAGCAGAGGGCCTCGGCGGTCACCTCCCGGTGGACGGGTGGAAAAGATCAGACCAAAAACCAGCACCAGCGTCAACAGGATGACCAGCACAACAGTGCGGTCCGACAGGTTCTCCGGCATCAGTGCAGAGAAATCGGTGCGTTGTCACCACGCAGCACACAGTGGCTGATGCTCCAGTCGTAATGCGTCCACACCTGGCCAGGAAGCTTGTAGCCCGCACCGGTGAATTCACCGAGCAATGCCTGGGTCGGCATCGCCGAGCAATAGGGGCGGCTGCCCGGTTTGGCGAGGTATTGCTGGTGGTACGGCTCAGCGAAATAGAACGTTTGATCGGCTCTGATCTCAGTGGTGATTGGACCGAAACCAGCGTCATTCAACGTTGCCTGGTAAGCGTCACGGCTGGCCAGAGCCAGGGCCATCTGCTGCTCTGTCGTCGTGTAAATCGCTGAGCGGTACTGACTGCCCGTGTCGTTGCCCTGCCGGTCGCCCTGGGTGGGGTCGTGGCATTCCCAGAACAGTTTGAGCAGATCGGAGAAATCAACAGCCGGACGGCTCCAGACCACCCGAACCACTTCCGTGTGCCCGGTTCTTCCTGAGCAAACCTGCTGATAACTGGGATCGGCTGCCTGTCCACCGGCGTAGCCGACAGCGGTGGTCACCACGCCTGGTAAGCGCCAAAAACCTTTCTCGGCCCCCCAGAAACATCCGCAGGCGAACAGCGCTTCCTCCTGATCCGCCATCAGCGGGGCCCTCAAGGCACGTCCAAGCACGGCATGGCACTCGTTGGAGGCATCGGGACTGCTGTCGCGGGACGTGGACAGCCAGGACGGGAGCATTTGATTGTGATTAATGGGCAAATTTTAAGGATTTTCCATCACCCACATGGATGAATGGATTGAATGCCCTGCCGGTCTTCTGGGGGGATCTTGTGCTGATGGTGCCCTGTTGATCTAGGCCTTCCCGTCTGATCTCGCTTCCACCTGAATGTGATTGAGAAGGGTGGTGACAAAGGCGAAAAGCAAAAAGGGAAGGCTCAACACCAAAATCAGGCCAACTCCGACCAACGCAAACAGTGGNCGGGAGGATCCCATCAANGCCAGGCCGGCCGCCAGGCTGACGAAGATCACAGCCATCCAGGCCAGAACCTGGCCGTAGATGTCACCAAATGTCAGTGTGCAGCGCACGCTGTAGGGGGTACTGCTGGTCATGGACCGATCGCGCGTCTCCTCAGCTAAGCCGGTGTGTGGTCAGTTGTCCGGCAGTATTTGCAACTCTTTCAGGAAGCGACCGCCTCGAGTTGTTCCGTTGCTTGTTGCCGCTCCCAGAGACGCTGATACACCCCGTGGGTCTTGATCAATTCTTTGTGATGGCCCTGCTGCACAATCCGNCCCTTCTCCATCACCAGAATCCGGTCGCATGCCGCGGCCGCGGANAGCTGATGGCTGATCATCACNATCGTGCGGTTCTTCTGCNTGCGGATGGAATCCAGGATTGCTGCCGCCGTGTTGTTGTCCACGCTGGCNAGCGCGTCATCCAGCACCAGCAACGGCGATGAAACCAGCAGGGCTCGTCCCAAAGCCGTGCGCTGCCGTTGCCCACCGCTGAGGGTGATGCCTCGCTCACCCACCAACGTGTCGAACCCATCGGGGAAACCCCTCACATCATCCGCCAGACGCGCCTGCTCGGCCGCTTGTTCAACCTGCAGATCCGATGCATCCGGTTCCCCGTAGCGCAGATTGTCCGCCAGGCTGCTGGTGAACAGATAACCCTCCTGCGGCACCATGGCCACGGAGCCCCTCAGCGTCTGAAGAGGCAGCGTGGTGACATCCACGCCATCGAGGAACAGTTGGTTCGGCTCAACGGGGACCATGCGGCCGAAGGCNCGGGCGAGCGTTGTTTTGCCGCATCCCACCGGTCCAACGACCGCAACCAGCTCACCNGGTTCGATGCTGAAATCAACCCCNGAGAGCGTTTCCTGTTCGGCTCCCTCGTAGCGGATTCTCAGCTGACGAGCTTCAACACGACCAAGCTTCAGGCCTGATGCCGGAACATCGGGGGTGGCATCGCCATCTCGGATGAGCGGACGTCTCTGAAGAAGCTCTTCCACCCGCTCCAGACTGACCTGTCCGGTTTGAAAGGTGTTGAGGGTGAACCCCAGCAGGGCGGTGGGGAACNCCAGCCGCTCCACGTAGAGGATCAGCGCCACCAGGCTGCCGATGCTCAGATCNCCCGCCACGAGCTTGCTGCTCCCGAGGGCCAGAAGCAGGAGCAGGGAGATCGAGGAGATGCCTTCCAGCAGCGGGAACAGAGTGCTGCGGGTCCTGGCCAATCGAATGGCGCTATCGCGGTAGCTCTGGTTGCGGTCGCTGAATGCGGCCAGCTCGGCCGCTTCCTGGCCGTAGATCTTGATGGCGCCAATCCCGGAGAGATCCTCCTGGATCAGCTCGCTCAAACCGGAGAGGTTTTCCTGCTGGCGCCTCTGTTGCCGCATCATTCGCCCACCGAAGAGACGAACGGTTCCGAGCATCAAGGGATAAAGCCCGACCGCAGCGAGGGTGAGCCAGGGATCGATCGCCAGCATCGCCGGCAGGGTGAGGCTGTAGGCCAGCAGGGTGTTGGTCAGGCTGAGGATGGCGAAACCAAGAAGCCGCCTGATGTTTTCCACATCGCTGGTCGCTCTGGCGATCACGTCTCCGCTGCCGGTGGTCTGAACCCAGGCAGGTTCCTGACGCAGCATGTGATCAAACAGCCGTTGGCGCAGCTCGACNTCGACCTGTCGCCCGACTCCGAAGACCAGTTGCCGTGAGATCAGACGGACCACGGCCATGACCGTGACGAGCAGTGCGATCCATCCCGCCTGCTGCAGAACGACCTCGAATGAGAATCCGTCCTGAAGATCGTCGATGACCCGACGGACCTCCCTGGGAATGGAGACGCTCAGCACATTGACGATCACCAGGGCGATCGCTCCGATCAGAACGGTTCTGCGGTGTGGCCTCAGGTATCGGCCGATCAGATCAAGTCGCAGAGCGGCCATGGCGATCCCTTGGGGCTCGTCAACCTAATCAGCCAACTCCTGCAAGCTGGGGGCTGCCGCTGCCTGGTGATGTCCGAGTCATCCGACGCGTCCGCTCAGAGCCATCCACTGGAGGCGATTGATCGCGACCATCTCGACCGCTTGCTTTCGCGCGATTCCCCTGAAGACGCCGATCTGGTGGAACTCGCCCGACTGTTGATCCGTTACGAGGGATTCCCCGGTGCTGAGGCGTTGCAGAAGGATCTGCAGCGGCTGCTGTCCCTTTGGAACATCAGTCGCGATGAGCTGAACCGNCGGGCTCGCCAGATCTGGGCTGGTGGCTTCCGGCCCGGGGCTGCCGCGGATGAGGCCGTCGGCTCCGGTTTTGACACCAGCGAAACGGAAAAGAGCTGAAGCTCCGCAAAAAAGGCTGGCGATCGATGCTCGGTTTGAGGGATAGTGAAGATCAAATGCTTCGGCCCGGAGTGCAGTGCACCCGGGTTTTTTTGCAGCCGCTTCGATGCAATGACCTCCGAACGCCCCTCCTGGCCCCTGCTGTTGGAATCGGTGGTCCAGGGACATGACCTCTCCNCAGGGGAGGCCACTGAATTGATGCAGGCATGGCTTGATGAGCAGCTCAGCCCTGTCCAGACCGGGGGNTTTCTCGCAGCCTTGCGTTCCAAGGGAATGGTGTCCGAGGAGCTCGCGGCGATGGCTGCCGTGCTGNGGGAGGCCTGTCCTCTGCCCTGCGAACGGCCGGCCCTGGCCATGGTTGACACCTGCGGCACCGGTGGGGATGGAGCCGACACCTTCAACATCTCCACCGCAGTGGCGTTCACGGCGGCGGCCTGTGGAGTCGTCGTGGCGAAACATGGCAACCGCAGNGCCAGCGGCAAGGTCGGCTCGGCCGATGTGCTGGAGGGGCTTGGCCTGCAGTTGGGGGCACCGCTAAGCACGGTTGTCGAAGCCCTCAGCAGCACGGGCGTCACCTTTCTGTTCGCTCCGGCCTGGCATCCAGCTCTGGTGAATCTTGCGCCGCTGCGTCGGAGTCTCGGTATCCGCACGGTGTTCAATCTGTTGGGTCCGCTGGTCAACCCACTGCGGCCTCAAGCTCAGGTGCTGGGCGTGGCCAAGCCGGATCTGCTGGATCCCATGGCTGGAGCCCTGAACACCCTTGGGGTCGAGCGTTCCATCGTCGTCCACGGTGCTGGCGGCCTCGATGAGGCCTCCCTGGCNGGCACCAATCAGTTGCGCATGATCGATGCAGGCCAGGTGCGTTCCTGTGATCTGCGACCTGAAGATGTCGGACTGACCTCTGCTCCCCTTGAGGCCCTCCAGGGCGGGGAACTCGCCACCAACGCCGCGATACTCCGGGATGTTCTCCAGGGCAAGGGCACTGCCGCTCAGATGGATGTCGTCGCGTTCAACACCGCGCTGGTTCTCTGGTCAGCCGGACAGGAGGATGACTTCAACGTGGGGGTCCAGCGTGCCTCCACCGCTTTGGCTGAGGGGCGTCCATGGCAGCGGCTGAACGCCTTGAAGGAGGTCCTGGCCGGTGGAAATGGAGAATGAAATTCAGAAGCTGCTCGGTTGCCTGCTCTGATGTCTGAAACTTCAACCGATCAGGCTTATTTGGTGTTGGCTGATGGGACTGTCCTCACCGGACAACCTTTTGGACACCGCGGCTCCGTTGTTGGAGAGGTGGTCTTCAACACGGGGATGACCGGTTATCAGGAGGTGCTGACCGATCCCAGCTATGCCGGCCAGTTGGTCACCTTCACCTATCCAGAGCTTGGCAACACGGGCGTCAATGCTGACGATCAGGAGGCGGATGTCCCCCATGCCCGCGGCGTGGTCGCCCGCCAGTTGATTCCGCGGCCAAGCAGCTGGCGTTGCGAACAACCCTTGGACCGTTGGATGGACGAGCGAGGTGTTGTCGGGATCTGTGATGTCGACACCAGAGCTCTGGTTCGTCACCTGCGTGAGGGCGGAGCCATCAACGGTTTAATCAGCAGTGACGGGCGTTCTCCCGCCGATCTGCTCGAGGAATTGCGTCAAGCACCGTCCATGGATGGTCTGAATCTGGCTGATTCGGTCAGCACGCCCACGCCCTACCCCTGGACATCACCCTGTGCCGTCGGTTTCGACCAGCGGCTGCGTCAGCGCCCGGAGCAGCCCTATCGGGTTGTGGCGATTGATTTCGGCATCAANCGAGCGATTCTCGATCGTCTCGTTGCCCATGGCTGCGCCGTCACCGTGCTGCCGGCGGACAGTGATCTCGACGCTGTTGTCTCCCATGCTCCTGAAGGGGTCTTCCTTTCCAACGGTCCAGGTGATCCCTCGGCTGTCAGTGGAGGGATCGCCCTCGCCACNGATCTTNTNAACGCGTCATCCCTGCCNTTGTTCGGCATCTGCCTCGGACATCAAATTCTGGGTCTGGCCATGGGGGGCAGCACCTTCAAACTTCCCTACGGCCATCGGGGTCTCAATCATCCGTGCGGCACGGTTGGGCAGGTTGAGATCACCAGTCAGAACCACGGTTTTGCCCTTGATGCCGGCACACTTCCCGCCGACGCGGTGGAGATCACCCANCTCAACCTCAACGACCGCACCGTTGCAGCCTTTCACCATCGCCACTTGCCGGTTTTTGGAGTGCAATATCACCCTGAAGCCAGTCCTGGACCGCATGATGCCGATCATCACTTCGCTCGATTTGCGTCTCTGATGGAGGAACGGCGATCGGCACGTGGTTGACAGCCTCCGGGATCACTACACTTCGTGCCGAAAGCCGGAGGGTTGATCCAATCAGCGAACTTCAGAGACTGACTGTTTCGCTCCGCGGAGGTTTCGAACAGAGAAGTGGTTGCCTGGTCTTTCATTTCACCGGGCAACTGGACGCTTACTCCGAGAAGCAGTTCATGGAGTACGTGCTGAATGTGCTGCAGGCCAGCGCCCTCCCAGCAGTGATTGACCTCAGCAAGATCGATTTTCTGGATTCATCCGGTCTTGGTGCCCTGGTGCAGCTTGCCAAGCGCTGCACGGACTCCAAACGGTCCTTTCAGCTTGTGGGCAACTCCCGCGTGACTCAGACCATCAAGTTGGTCCGTTTGGAAGACTTTCTGCATCTTGTGGATGATCTTCCAACCGCTCTCAGTCAGTTGGCCGCTTGAGCGATTGGATCCAAGGCCGCCAGGCCATGCCGGCTGCGGGAGACCTCGGCCCACTTCAACTCGCTTGGTTGGGCGATGCTGTCTGGGAGTTGCATCAGCGGCTTCGATATTGCCGCCGCCCGGGCCGATCTGCGGCCCTTCACAACGCCGTTGTGGCTGAAGTTCGGGCGGAAGCCCAAGCCAAAGCCCTGGCGCGCCTGGACCAGGCGCTCAACGAGCCTGAGCGGGACCTCGTTCGCCGTGGCCGCAATCGCGCCGGTCGTGGACCCCGCAGTTGCGACCCTGCCGTCTACGGCCAGGCCACGGGCTTTGAAACACTGATCGGTTGGTTGTTTCTCCATGATCCNGATCGGCTGACCCGGCTGCTGGACCTGCTCGATTCAGAACAAGGGAGTCCTGCTGAGGTTCAACCCGGCAATCTGGATCAAGACGTTTGAGAGGATGGTCGGCTGGCTGCAGCTGCGGCTGGAGAACGCCGGAAACGTTGAATACCGAGAGAAAATCCATGGCTCCCCGTCCAGACAGCCGCCCAGGTGGTCCATCCCGAGACGCGCGTCCCTATCGCAACGATCGCCCAGCCTCCGACAGGCGCAGCGGCTCCCAGGGGCGATCACGGTCCGAGCGGGACAGCCGCGGTCGTCGTGATTGGAAACGGGATGGTGAACGTTCCGCAGATCGGGATCAGGATCGTCGTCCCCGCTTCAGTTCGCCGGGTCCAGATGGACCCCCGAGCTCTGATCGAGGTCGATCGGCATCGGTGCGACGGCTGCCCTCGCGTTCCCCGTCCCGTTCCAGCTCACGCTCTCCATCGTTGTCCTCCAGACAGGAGACCTTTGGACGTCAGGACAGCCGCCGCCAGGACAGCCGTCGTCTGGACAGCCGTCGTCTGGACAGCCGTNNTNNNGACAGCCGTTTTAAAGACAGCCGNCGCCAGGACANCCGTTTTCAGGACAGCCGTTTTCAAGACAGCCGTAATCAGGACAGCCGAAATCAGGACAGCCGAAATCAGGACAGCCGTAATCAGGACAGCCGTTTTCAAGACAGCCGTCGTCGCTTTCCGGATCAACGCCGTCAACCGACGGCATCGTCNTCCCAGGCGCTGCGCGAGGGAGAGCCCGAGGCCGCGGCTTCGGTATCACCTCCTGACGATTTGCTCTGGGGTCGCCATGCGACGCAGGCTGCCCTGGAATCCGGCCGACCGATCCATCGCATCTGGTGCACGCCAGAAATGCGCAGCGCGGCCCGATTCCTTCAGTTGCTCAGGGATGCAAAAGCCTCCGGTGTTCTCGTGGAGGAGGTCACCTGGGCACGTCTGGGACAGATCACGGGTGGTTCCGTGCACCAGGGGATCGCGCTGCAAACGGCGGCCGCCAAGACCCTCGATCTCGAGGGATTGATCAGCGGTTGCGCCGATCTTGGCGAGGCACCGCTGCTCCTGGCTCTGGATGGTGTCACCGATCCCCACAACCTCGGCGCTGTCGTCCGCTCAGCGGAAGCCATGGGGGCCCACGGCGTTGTGCTGCCGCAACGACGCAGCGCCGGTCTCACCGGGTCCGTCGCCAAGGTGGCGGCTGGGGCGCTTGAGCACATGCCTGTGGCGAGGGTGGTGAACCTCAACCGGTCGCTTGAGAAGCTCAAGGATTCCGGTTATCGGGTGATCGGACTGGCCTCCGAGGGTGACGTGACGCTCATGGATGCCGATCTCGATGGTCCTCTGGTTCTCGTCACCGGCTCGGAGGGACAGGGCCTCTCCCTGCTGACCAGGCGCCACTGCGATCAGTTGGTGCGCATTCCGCTAAGGGGAAGCACGCCGAGTCTCAATGCATCTGTGGCCACTGCGCTTTGCGTCTATGAGGTGGCAAGGCGGAGCTGGATGAAGGACATTCACGGTCAGGCTCCCTCCCCGCCAATCTCGCGCCCGAAGACCGCTGCAGCCGNAGAGCAGGCCAGTGATCCCGACGTGTCGCTGCCAGTTGAGCCGGTCGAGGAGGAACGCATTGAGTTGGATCTGAACCCCTCAGGTCCGCCGGATGCGATCCGATTTGATCAGAGCATCCAGCTATCTCCCTGAGTTGACATCGCATTTCGCCCTGATCAGGGCAAAATGCCGAAAATGTTCCCTGGTTCATGAGTGCCTTGATCAGGCCGCTGCGCAATCTTGCTAATGGGCTTGGGATGGCCTGGTGGGCACGCGTCGAGACTTCCGGTCCTGATGTCACCTACTGGTTTGGTCCTTTCCTCACCCGTCAGGGACTTGAATCGGAGTTGCCCGCATTTCTCGAGGACATCAGCTCCGAGCAGCCACAGGCTCTCAATCACACCGTTCTGCGCGCGCGTCGCCAGGAACCACTCACCATTGCCGCTGAGGGTTGATCCCACGACTGATAGCGTCAGCCCTGTATCAGATCGCAGAGGATGACGATCAGCGCGTGGCGTCAGAGGCTGCAGAGCGGCGAGGTGTCATCCCTCGAGTTGGTGGAGCAACATCTCCAGCGTCTTGAAGCCTGTGAGCCTTCCCTTCACGCTTACGTGGACGTGACCGCGGAACGGGCCCGAGCCGATGCCAAACGCATCGATCAGGCCCGTGGTGATGGTGAGGAACTTGGCGCGCTGGCCGGTTTGCCGCTGGCGATCAAGGACAACCTCTGCACCCGTGGCGTGCGCACAACCTGTTCCAGCCGCATGCTGGAGCACTTCGTGCCTCCTTACGAGTCCTCCGTCACGCAGCGGTTGTGGAATGCCGGTGGCGTGCTGATCGGTAAAACCAATCTCGATGAGTTCGCGATGGGCGGCTCCACCGAGACCTCGGCCTTTGGTCCGACGGCCAACCCCTGGAACACCGAACACGTCCCTGGTGGCAGTTCCGGCGGAAGTGCCGCTGCTGTGGCCTCAGGCAGCTGTCTGGCGTCCCTGGGGTCCGACACAGGTGGNTCAATCCGTCAGCCCGCTTCGTTCTGCGGAGTGGTGGGTTTGAAACCCACTTACGGTCGTGTCAGCCGATGGGGGCTTGTGGCTTTCGCCAGCTCCCTCGATCAGGTGGGACCGTTTGCCACCTCCGTAGCCGATACCGCTGAACTGCTTCAGGTGATCGCTGGAGAGGATCCTCGCGATTCCACTTGCCTCAAGGCGGACGTGCCTGACTACAGCGCATCGCTGGGTCAGTCGATCAAAGGCCTCAGGGTGGGGCTGATCCGGCAATGTTTCGAGGCGGATGGCCTTGATTCAGAGGTGAAGACATCCGTTCAGGCCGCGGCGGCACAACTGGAAGCACTTGGCGCTGAGCTGTTGGAGGTGAGCTGTCCCCGCTTCACCGATGGCATCGCCACGTATTACGTGATCGCACCCTCGGAAGCCTCCGCCAATCTCGCCCGTTACGACGGTGTGAAATACGGCTTGCGCGCTGAGGATGCCGAGAGCCTGATGGCGATGACCGCCCGCAGCCGAGCCGAGGGATTTGGTGCGGAGGNGCAGCGCCGCATCCTGATCGGCACCTATGCCCTGTCAGCCGGATACGTCGACGCTTACTACAAGAAGGCGCAGCAGGTGCGCACCCTGATTCGTCGGGATTTTGATGCAGCCTTCCAACGTGTGGATGTACTGCTCACACCAACGGCTCCAACCACCGCGTTCAAGGCCGGAGCGCACGCCGATGATCCCCTGGCCATGTATCTGGCCGATCTGCTGACGATCCCAGTCAATCTGGCGGGTCTGCCGGCGATCAGCGTTCCCTGCGGCTTCAGCCAGNCTGGTCTGCCGATCGGTGTTCAACTGATCGGCAATGTTCTGGANGAAGCCCGCCTGCTGCAGGTGGCCCATCAGTACGAACAGGCGGCTGATGTTTTCGCGAANCGCCCTGATGTGGCGTTGGTGCCTTGATGGCACCAGATCTGGGGTGAGCTGTTGAGGGTGAACACCTCATCTTGCGTNGGGCCCTAGGCTGAGAGCATGGCTTTCGTTCCACTCCACAACCACAGCGACTACAGCCTTCTGGATGGGGCGTCGCAGCTCCCGGCCATGGTGGAGCGGGCCAAAGAACTNNGGATGCCGGCGATCGCCCTCACNGATCACGGGGTGATGTACGGCGCGATTGAGCTTCTGAAGCTNTGCAAGGGCTCAGATCTCAAGCCGATCATCGGCAATGAGATGTACGTGATCAACGGCTCGATCGACGATCCACAGCAGAAAAAGGAGAAGCGTTATCACCTGGTGGTTCTGGCCAAGAACGCCACCGGCTACAGAAATCTTGTGAAGCTCACCAGCATCAGCCACCTGCGTGGGATGCGNGGTCGGGGAATTTTTTCGCGCGCCTGCATCGANAAGCATCTGCTGCGCCAACACAGCGAAGGCTTNATCGTGGCGACGGCCTGNCTTGGCGGTGAGATCCCCCAGGCGATCCTGCGCGGTCGTCCGGATGTGGCCAGNCAGGTGGCCCGCTGGTATCAGGACGTGTTTGGAGATGATTTCTACCTTGAGATCCAGGACCANGGGTCCCCGGAAGACCGGATTGTGAATGTGGAGATCGTCAAGATCGCCCAGGAACTGGGGATCAACGTGGTGGCCACCAACGATGCNCACTACCTGAGCAAACAGGATGTGGAGGCCCATGATGCGTTGCTTTGCGTGCTCACCGGCAAGCTGATCAGCGACGAGAAANGGCTTCGATACACCGGAACGGAATACATCAAGACGGAAGAGGAGATGGGTCGCCTCTTCGCTGACCATCTCGAGCCGGAGGTGGTGCAGCAGGCGATCGCCAACACCGTCACCGTGGCGGAGAAGGTGGAGCCCTACGACATCCTCGGTCACTATCAGATGCCCCGTTTTCCGATTCCGGAGGGGCACACACCGGTGACCTATCTACGCGAGGTCACGGAGCAGGGGGTGCGTGATCGTCTCGGGTTGTCGGCTGATGCTGCGATTGATCCGGTCTATGCCGATCGGATGAACACCGAGCTTCAGATCATGGAGCAGATGGGATTTCCCACCTACTTCCTGGTGGTGTGGGACTACATCCGCTTTGCTCGCGAGCAGAACATTCCTGTNGGTCCGGGCCGTGGTTCGGCGGCTGGCTCTCTTGTGGCCTACGCCCTCGGGATCACCAACATCGATCCCGTCAGCAACGGTCTGTTGTTTGAGCGATTTCTNAATCCTGAACGCAAATCGATGCCTGATATCGATACCGATTTCTGCATCGAACGCCGAGGTGAGGTNATTGATTACGTCACCCAACGGTATGGAGAGGACAAGGTTGCACAGATCATTACGTTCAACCGGATGACGTCAAAAGCGGTTTTGAAGGATGTGGCACGGGTGCTTGATATTCCCTATGGCGACGCAGATCGTTTGGCCAAGCTGATTCCTGTGGTCCGTGGCAAGCCGGCCAAATTAAAGGCGATGATCGGCGATGAATCTCCCAATCCAGAATTTCGCGAGAAATATCAGAACGATCCAATCGTTAAACGCTGGGTGGATATGGCGATGCGGATCGAAGGCACGAACAAAACCTTTGGTGTNCATGCTGCCGGTGTTGTGATCGCTGCGGATCCATTGGATGAACTGGTACCGCTGCAGCGGAATAACGATGGACAGGTGATCACTCAGTACTTCATGGAAGATGTTGAGTCCATGGGNCTNCTGAAGATGGATTTCCTGGGNCTTAAAAATCTCACCATGATCGACAAGACTCTGGAACTTGTCGAAGTCACCAGTGGCCAGAGAGTTGATCCCGACAAGCTTCCACCCGAGGATCCAGAAACGTTTGCTCTGCTGGCTCGCGGAGACCTGGAGGGCATTTTTCAGCTCGAATCCAGTGGNATGCGGCAGATCGTTCGAGATCTCAAACCATCATCTCTGGAGGATATTTCCTCGATTCTGGCTNTGTATCGTCCGGGCCCTCTTGATGCCGGNTTGATTCCGAAGTTCATCAACCGCAAACACGGGCGCGAGGCGATTGACTTTGCGCACAAGATCCTCGAGCCGATCTTGAGTGAAACCTACGGAATCATGGTTTANCAAGAGCAGATCATGCGGATCGCNCAAGATCTCGCGGGATACTCTCTGGGTCAGGCCGATTTGCTTCGTCGTGCCATGGGCAAGAAGAAAGTGGCGGAGATGCAGAAGCATCGCGGCATTTTTGTCAAGGGTGCTGGTGATCGTGGCGTTGACGAAAAGGTTGCCGATGAATTGTTCGATCAGATGGTGTTGTTCGCCGAATACTGCTTCAACAAGAGTCATTCCACCGCCTATGGAGCAGTTACTTACCAAACGGCTTATCTCAAAGCGCATTATCCGGTGGCGTACATGGCGGCCTTGCTCACCGTCAATGCCGGTGCCGCTGACAAAGTGCAGCGCTATATCTCCAACTGCAACGCCATGGGGATCGAGGTGATGCCCCCCGATGTGAATGCCTCCCGCATCGATTTCACCCCCAATGGCGAGCGAATNCTGTTTGGCCTATCGGCGATACGAAACCTGGGCGATGGCGCCATTCGTCAGCTGATTGTCGCGAGGGAGAGCGATGGTCCATTCCGTTCTCTCGCTGATCTTTGCGATCGACTGCCTTCGTCCGTCCTCAACCGCCGTGGCCTGGAGTCNTTGATTCACTGTGGCGCCATGGATGCGCTCGATCCTGCCGCCAATCGTGCTCAATTGATGGCTGACCTTGATCTCCTGCTCGATTGGGCTTCATCCCGGGCGAAGGACCGGGACAGTGGTCAGGGGAATCTGTTTGATCTGATGGCGGCTCCCGCTGATGCCGATGGACCTGCGGATCTCAGCCTTGCTCCAAAGGCTGCGCCTGTTCCTGATTACCCACCCACAGAAAAGTTGCGTCTCGAGAAGGAGCTTGTGGGCTTTTATCTTTCAGACCACCCGTTGAAGCAGTTGAGTCCGACCTCTCGTCTGCTGGCTCCAATTGGGCTTGGCTCGTTGGAAGAGCAGCCCGATAAAGCGAAGGTGAGTGCGATTGCCATGATTGCTGAGATGCGTCAGGTGACCACGCGCAAAGGTGATCGCATGGCGATCCTTCAGCTCGAGGACCTCACGGGAAGTTGTGAAGCCGTTGTNTTTCCCAAAAGTTATGCGCGCTTGGCGGATCATCTGATGGCGGAAGCGCGTCTGCTCGTTTGGGCCGGGGTCGACCGACGCGACGAACGNGTGCAACTGATTGTTGATGATTGCCGTGCCATTGATGANGTGAAGCTGCTTGTGGTGGAACTCTCTCCGGACCAGGCCTGCGACATTGCGATTCAGCACAAGTTGCGCGAATGCCTGAACCAACATCGGCCGGATCGGGAGGAATTGGGTGTGAAAGTTCCTGTGATCGCCGAGGTGCGCAATGGCAGCAGCGTTCGTTTCGTCCGACTCGGTAGTCAGTTCTGTGTCAGAGATGCCGCAGAGGCAAGCAGCTCACTGCAAGCTCAGGCATTTCGGGCCCGCTGCAGCAACACATTGGTGATGGGTTAACGGCTTTTGTCCTGCTTCTGAGCACGGATTGATTCACGCATCCTCTGGATGTTGGTGCTGATGTTTTCCATTCCAAGCAATGAGCCATTTTCGGGCTCCCAACTCGCTGAAAGCACGCCGTAGCTGAGACCTGCCAATCCAATCAGAAAAAAACCTCCCGATACAGCCAGGGTCAGACCAGGTGAGATGTCGCTGATGCCCCGGGTAACCAGCACGTAGCTACCAACAAAAACGCCCATGCTCGCCATGGTGGGCAGGCCGGTGAACACGGCCACCCTGCGCGCCATTCTGTTGGCGACGGCTTTGGGGATGGCCGCCGTGCCGGTTGTGCCACGAGCGGAACCTGCGGATTTGTCCGACGAGCGATTCGGCTCAAACGGAATCGGTTTGCGTCTGTCGCTCATTGTCTGAACCGCTCTCAATCAGCAGATCCTGTTCGCCCAGCGGCTCAGCCGCGAATACCCAGCTTGGAGATGATGTCGGAATAGCGTTGCTCACTCTTGTCCCGCACGTAACCAAGCAAACGCTTGCGGCGACCGATCATCTTCAGAAGCCCCTGACGCGAGGAATAATCGTGGTTGTTTTTCTGCAGATGGCTGCTCAGACGACTGATCCTCTCCGTGAGCATGGCCACTTGCACCTCAGGAGAACCGGTGTCCGTGCCATGGGTCTGATGGGTGTTGATCAGCTGCTGCTTCTCTGCCGTGTCAAGCGACATACCGTGCCGGTAGACTCCAATTGACTACTATACAAGGTGACGGACTGACCCTCGGGCCTCAAGTCCTATCGTGATCAATGGCTCGTCTGTTCATCAAAACCATCCGACGTAAAAAAGCCAACGAAATTTCCGTTTCAATCAACACATCAAACTTGACACGAATATTTGATACAATTAAAATTTAAAAAAACCTTTAAAGCAATGCANGGGTATTTGATTTTATTCTTGCCTTTGGTGATGTTGCTGATTATAGGTTGCTTTGGAATTCTAAATTCTCGCTCCATCATCAACTCTTTGTTTTCACTTGATGTAATTGATACCGCATCGATCAGCATCTTTGTTGTCATTGCAGGGTTGTCTGGCACCCAAACCCCAATANTATCTGATGCGCCACGCTATTCCAACTTTTCAGATCCATATCCACAGGCCATCATCCTAACGGCAATTGTGATTGGATTTGCAACGCAAGCGTTGCTCTGTGCGGTTGCACTACGACTCAGTCGTTCGACACCATTGCTGCGTTACAAAGACTTGGAAAAATGATCGATTTTTCTCTATTTTACGTCGTCATCACTTTTTTGCCTGCNGTCCTTGGTTTTNTAGGGTGTGTTTTTCCGACTTNCATTTTTCCCGTTGCAATATTTTGNCTTGCCGCTTTATCAGGATTTTCCTTGGCTGGGATTTTCAATGGTTGGGAGATTGCATATCGTTTGATGTGGATTGGGGGGATTGAATTCAGTTTTGATCAATATACATACCCTTTATTGTTTAGCGCTNCGTTTTCAATNTTGTCGTCTATTCTGCTGTTTAGGCGATGCTTAAGTCATTACTTTTATCAGATCACTCTTGTGTTGCTGACTGCACTTATGGTGGCTTTTTCGGCTGTTGATCTAATTAGTATTTACATTGCCTTGGAGTTGACTGGCTTCTGTGCATTCCTTCTGATCGCTGATAATAGTGACAAAAAGTCTTTATTTTTTGCCTTTCAATATCTNATNGGTGGGGGATTGGCCATGCTGATTTATTTAATTGGTGTGATCGGTGCCTATCGTTATTCTGAAACTTTTTTATTGGCAGATCTGTCATCGGCAAATCCAACGGCCTTATGTCTTATCTTTGCTGGTTTGTTAACGAAATCGGGCATTTTTCTTTGTGGTCTGTGGGTTCCCAATATTTACTCCCACGTCAAGCCTCAATCNTCTGCAGTGTTGGCAGGATGCGTCACTTGCGCAGGCATTGCTCCCATCGCAAGGATGAGTGTTGATCTTGTTCCGATTGGCAACTCAATGGTTGTGATCGGAGTCTTGAGTGCTGTCGTCGCAGCGTTGTACGCCGTATTTGAGCGTGATGACGGTCGAGCACTTGGTTGGAGTTCAGTTTCGCAGCTCGGCTTAGCGATTCTTTCACCATCCTTTTCTTGCCTCTATGCCATGCAGCATGGCGTATGCAAAACCCTCCTTTTTTCAACATTGACTGTTGAGACCTCCTCTCCACAACAGCACTCGTCACCACACCACAATGAAAGTGCAGAATCCCTGGCTCATCCGTTGTCTGCAAGTCAAGCCGTTATTAATAATCCTCTGAACAACTATGTGTCATGGATTACGTTCACAGTCGCCTGTCTTTCGGTGATGGCATTTCCTTTGACCTCCGGTTTTGTGACTAAAAATCTATTAAAGACTGATCTCACTTCGAATGCAAAGATTATCGTATCTACATCAACACTTTTGACGACGACAGTTTATGTTCGATTAATGTGGTCGAGATTTCAAACTTTTTTACAGGTCAAGAAAGGTCAACAAGACGGATCGTCTTTGTTCTCGTTTAATCTCAATCAGTTTTATCTCCTCAGCTGTTCTTGTGCACTCGTTCTATTTGGATTCACCCATTGGAATCTTTATACATTTGATACCATTACCAATGCGTTGACAGCATTGATTTTGGGCATCATCCTGTATGCCTCTGTCGTTGGATTGCAGACTGATCGATTCGTCAAACCGATCACGCGTACGCTTGATCTGGTTGGTGCTCCTTTTGTGGTGGCAGCATTGCTACTTGCGAATCTCCTCTACTTCAAAATTTAGATTCATGGGAACTCTGATTCGTTTGTTTTTGGTACTTGGCTTCAGGGTTGGATTTTGGACGTTGATCACATCTAATTTTGAGTTCTCCAATATCTTGCTTGGACTTTTGATTGCATGTGTGATTCCGTTGGGATCATTCAAGTCGTTGAAGATAAGGTCTCTTCTTTCATCTTTGATTTTTGCGGTAAAAATAGTGCCTAATATGCTGATTGAGACTTGGCAAATCATTAGAATTAAGCATCCTAAAGATGCTTACATGATGGTACCAATGTGCACATCTTGTCGACGCAATGGTTCACGATTTGCCCAATTCATGCAGGTCATTTATATTACATCCACACCAATGTCCATTGTTGTCGGCCACGATGATAAGGAACATTGGCGAGTTCATACAGTTAGAGANAATAGGTCCCTAATATGAATTCTACAATATCATTGCTCCCGATTCAATATATAATTTTGATGCTAATGTTAATTGCTAGCTTCATTTCAATTATTGCAGTGGCGCGGTCATCCTCTCTAAGTGAAAGAATTGCAATAGCAAGCAGTTTGGGTAATAAACTTGCTTTTGTAACCATTGCATTTGCCTTGTTTCGTAACGATTGGATGATTGGGAGTGTCGGTGCAGTGATCTTAATTAGTGGTGATGCTGGAATGATTATTTTGGCACTCACTGAGTTGCAGGAGTAATATTATGGATCTTCAGCAAATCGTTGGCTACTCACTCATTTGTATTGGGCTATTCTTGTGGTTTTGGGGCACGTTGCCTTTGCTTAATAAGTCACATCTTCTTATTTATAAATTGCATACATTGACTGTNTCAGACACGGTGGGATCATTGATTATGGTTTTCGGATTTTTGGTTTTGTCACCATCGCACTGGCCAATTTTTACCGTCGTTACTATTTCTCTTGTTTTGTGGAATACTATATTCTCTTATCTGCTTGGTGTAATCACTGAACGCACTTAGCCATGCTTGGTTATTATATATTTCTGCCTTTTGAGTTCGTTCTCCCAATTCTGGGATTGCTTCTGATTAGAACACAATCACCTATTCGCGGACTGATTTATCGTTCATTTCTGGGCTCGATTGCAGCCTTGATTTATGCTGTTTGTGGAGCTCCTGATGTGGCATTAACTGAAGTTTTGGTAGGCACCTTGCTCTCATCGATTTTGTATATCATTACGATTCGAGCATGTTATAGCGTCGTGATCGTTGTTTCTGATCAATATGACGTTCCAACAGAAACGATGGATCATTTGAAAGGCTTATTCTCTGAATTACATATGAACATCGTATTACAGCCCACTAACTTAAGCCATAGTCAAGATGATTATGGGATGTTGTTTTCTTCTGAGGTTCTTGCAGGCTCGCCCCATGCCATTTTAGATGAAGCACAACTTTGCATTGAGTCACCAATATTGTTGGAGGAACTTTTGGAGACAAAGTATTACCAACTGAATCCGTTCCTGGATCGTATCTTTTGCCCAACGAAGATTAATTCTAGTAACACCAATCCAATGAGCAATCAATCATGAAAAGCAAGAAGTTTTCTGCTGATTTTTTCAAATCATCTTTTTATTTTCTTGCGATATCTTTCGTTATTNTTGCCGGCTCGCTTACGGTGCCGACCAATTCAATTATTGATGCTAACACGACGGTCAAATATCTAGTTGCAACTGCTGATATCCCCAATTCAGTAACAGCTGTAATTTTAGGATCACGACTTTTTGATACCATTGGTGAAGTTATCGTTTTTACTATCGCAGGATTAGGTGTCAAGATTTTGCTTTATTCTGAGGATTCCGAAACAAGATTGGTTGGTGTTCAGGATCCTGTGATCGTTAATCTTCTAGATTTTGTCTCTTTACTGAGCGCTTTTCTTGCGTTTGATCTTGCGATTCGCGGTCATTTGACTCCAGGAGGTGGATTTGCTGCTGGCGTTGCCGGAGCAACATCGATCACCTTGTTGATGATTTCAGGAAGACTTCAACGAATTGAAAACTTCTATAGCCAATACAATGCTGCAATTGTTGAGAAATTTGCCGTGATTGTGTTCATCATCCTTGCTCTGATGAGTTTTACTTCATCAGTTTATCCAACATCACCTTTCTCGTGGATTCCTCAAAACATATATATTCCAGTTTTAAACGTAGTTGCTGGTTTAAAAGTAACTATTGGTGCCTGGTCTATTATTCGACTATTTATTGTTAAGCGTGGAATTATTTGAATGTCTTTCAGATATTCATTGTCGGCCTGGCTTGGCCCGATTCTGATTGATATGTCGATTGGCGATAACGAAATTGTGTATATTCANAGACTTTTCTGGCNTTGCCNTGTTGCCCTTCAATGATTTGCCCGAATGATGGCTGACTATGAATCAATGCACTCGATCTCCATATCCAGGTTTGTTCGTTCCTCCTGTTGCTGATGTGCATGACACCAGATCGATCACNCTTGAACGATTATTTCAGCTTTCTACAACAATACTCTTGCTTCTCAGCGTCAATGGTTTANCCTAAATATTGTGCATTGTAAATGCTAAATGATGCATGTATTGCTGGCATGTTGAATCCTAAAAAGTCATTTCTTTTCCTCATTCACATTGCTTGCTGCTTTGTTTTTGTGCTCTTTTCAGTCGGTATCTCACAGCAAACATTCGCGGCTGAAATTCCATACGTAGACGTGATACTTAAACGTGGCTATCTGAATGTGGGCATTCCACCTTATTCGACCCCACCCTTTTACTACAATGATGACGACGGTAATTTGGTTGGTTATGACATTGATGTTGTGCGGGAATTTGCAAAACTTTTAGGAGTCGGTATTCGCTTTGATCGTCAATCAAAAAGTTTTAATGATTTGGTTCACCGTGTGGGTGCCAATGACTTTGATATGGCGCTTGGAAAGCTTGGCACCACCTTTAAGCGGATGTCTGATGCATATCCGCACGAATACATGATTTTTCGCCATGCAATCTTGGCTAATCGTAAGGTCATTGCAAATCTCCAAGGCAATATCCCCGATGATCGATTTGCGAAGGTATTGATGGATTCACAAATCTCTCTTGGTTTCATTGCTAATTCTGTGTATGGTTCTCATGCGGATCGATTTTTTCCTAATTCCAAAAAAAGTGGCTGCAAGAATTGGGATGCATGCAAGGAAGCACTTTTCACTGGTGCTGTAGATGGAATTTATCGAGATGCAACTGAGATCAAAAAAATTCTCTATAACCAACCTGCTCTTGCTCTCGATTATGTACCAATTTTGTTTGAAGACCTCATTGATCAAAAATCGATCTACCTTTCCAGCCAGGCCAATCTTGGTTTAGCATCGATGCTTGACTATTATTTAGATCGTGAGTATTCGGTGAAGACGGACTCTGAAATTATGGAAGAGTATTCTTCTTTTTACAGGCCANATAAGAAAAAGTCTACGTTTTCTTTGACTCAAAAAAACAAATAATTACCTTTTCCTTATGAACTCAACAATGGTTTCTTCGTTTGATTGGAAAGTCTTGAAGCGTTTTTTGCGCAACCTTCGCACCGTTAAATCGTTTGTCTTTTATATTCTCCCTCTNTCATTGATGCTTGGCCTTTTCTTNCCNGACGCGTCAACCACTTTTAACTCTCTAGGGTTAGCCTTNATCCAGTTGATTTCGTTCCCCGCAATTCCACTTGTGTTAAGCGCGGTTGTTATTTCAACGTTTTCGATTCTATCATTATCTGAATCTGTGGCAAGTGAGTTTAGATTTACGCGTAGATTGTTTTTGTCCCTGGTTGCTCTTGTTTTATTTGTATCTTGTTTTGCACTTCTTCTTTCTTTGTATCAAAAACCAGGAATCTTATCCCCGGATGCGCGGTTTTCTATAGGTACTTTCATGCTTGATAATGCCGATATCAAGCTCAGGATTTCATCAACTGTAACTGAGACAGTTGATCCTTTTGCATGGGCCAAATCAATCATTCCCAACAACATCGTAAGGGATGCTTCAGATGGAAGCACCCTCAAGGTGATTACAGGATCGGTTCTTTTTGGTTGGGGCTTGTCTCTTTTGCCAAAAGAGCAATCCGCTCCGTTGCTCACGATCGTGAGAAGTATTTATAACGTTTCAGTGAAGGTTCTTGATGAGCTTCTGCTGATCGCACCACTTGTGATNATTTGTNTGATCGCCGGATCTTTTTCAACAATCAGTTCCGAAATGGTTGTTGCTTTGTTGAATCTCACCATTTGTATGTTGGTGGCTTCACTTGTTTCTCTTGGTGTCAGCCGCTTAATTGTCAAACGTTTCACGACTTCAACCGAGCGCAGTTCATCCAGGATTAATCCTGCCGATTCCGTTTTTCTATTAGGACTATCCACGGGTAGCAGCATGGCCTGTTACCCCACCATCGTGCGGTCAATGGAGAGAATGGGTCGTAATTGTTCTCATTCAGAGGCGGCCGCATCTCTTGGATTGCTGATTTCAAGAATGGGCAACATCATTTACAACATTATTGCAATTATGTTTGCACTCAATCTTTTTGAAGTNCGAATCACCCCTGCAATTCTGCTGCAGGTGCTTTTGATGGGAATTGTGAGCGGCATCTCTTCTGCAGGATTGACCGGAGTGACTGTGGTTCCCACCATTGGCCTTGCGCTCACCAGCTTTCAGCTTCCTGTTCCACCTGTTCTTGTTTTGCTTCTTGCGGTCGACCCGATCTTGACCCTTCCGCGTGCAGCCACCACGGGTGTTCTGGCGATGGCCGTGACTGTCATGTCATCCGACCGGGATCCCGACCACTCCTGTTCCAAGCAAGTGGCTCAGGAGCTGATGGTCTGAGCGGGTTTGCCTGCATGCAACAGAGCTGCGTCACTTACGACCGATTGAGCCACTGCAAACTNGCGCGTATCCATGCCTCACTGTCCTCTTCTGATGGCGGGCTGTCACTTTCTCTGAGTGCTTTGATAGCGCGTCTGATTTCCAAGTCTTCATAGCCAAGAGCTGTCAGTGTTTCTTCCAGATCTGTGACAACTTTGGAACGTTCTTCCAGCGCGCCGCCGTCGACAAGCGATGGTTCCGCAATTCGATCATTGTCTCCAACCAGGGCCGTTCTCAGTTCCACCGCCAAACGTTCGGCTGTTCGTTTGCCGATCCCCTGAGCACGACAGAGTCGTCGCAGGTCACCGCCGCGAATCGCATCGATCAGCTCACCGCNGCTGCATTCTTGAAGCAACGCCATGCCGGCTTGCGGTCCAACACCACTNACTCCGATCAGTTGACGGAACAAATCCCTCTCCGTTCGTTGAGCGAATCCAAACAGGCTTGTTGCGTCCTCCCGCTGAACCTGATGGATCCAGAGATTCACACTGGCCTGTGCCGCCAGCTGTTGCTGCTGACGAGCGATCACCTGCACCTCGTAGCCAACATCCCCACAGACCAGCAGAATTCCACTACGGCTGCCCTGCGACCAGCTCTCCATGGGCCGACCATGCAACCATCCGATCATGGAGTTCCCAATGCTGTTGGCCATGCTGCCTGAACAGTGTCAGCGCTGCTGGCGTGCTGTCCTCAGCTGCTGCGTTGTGCTGGTCCTGATTCTGAATTTATCGGCATGCTCTGCTGAGGGTGACCCACCGCGCCAGCAGCTTCTTCAGGCNCTGACGCTCCAAATTCAATTGACGCAGTCCGCTGTGTCCCGTTCGTTGCAGTTGCCGGAGATCAGCAGCAATCCGTCCGTCAGCAGGGTCCGCGTTGAACAACTGGACCATGTGTCGGTCGGAGAGAATCGTGGGGTCAAAGTGACCGGTCGCTTCGATTGGCAGCTTCCAGGCGACCGAATGCAGGTCGACAGCCCATTTCAGATTTACTTGGAGCGCGGTGAGCATGGTGAAAGCTGGCGACTTGCACGCCCGAGCGGATCGTCTGATGGCCTTTCCCAAGATTGGTTGACCTATCCGCTGCCGCTTGGTTGATCGCCCGTTCGGCTGTTCGGGCGTGATTGTGCTCAGAGCGGATTGGCAGCACAATCACCCTGCTAACACTTGATGATCGGCTTGGGATGTTATTCGAGCAACTTGTCCTTGGCATTGACGCGTTCATCTGGGGAATGCTGGCTGACTGGGTCGTCTTCGCGGGTGTTTATTTCACATTAGGACTCGATTTTCTTTCGGTTCGGGCGATTGTTTTTGCATTCCGACATCTTTTTGATTCCTTTGGACAAAGCTATTCAAAAAAGGACGGTCAATTGTCCCCTTTTATGGATCTTGTAACCACGTCAGGTGCTGTGGTTGGTATGGGAAATTTGACCTTTACAGCTTTGGCAATTGTGGTGGCTGGGCCAGGCGTTGTTGTTTGGAGTTGTTTGTCTGCTTTTGTTGGATTTGCCACACGTTTCATCGAGACTTATCTGACTGTTCGTTATCGCGAACAAAATGTGCTTGGAGATTGGGTTGGTGGTCCTATGTATTACCTTTCTCGCGCCATGCCCAACGGTTTGAAATGGATGGGACCGATGGTTGCATTTTTTATGATTTTCTCTGCATGGTCCAGTGGAAACTTGGCTCAGGTGCACTCGTTGACCAGCTCTTTGGATAAACTGTTTGGTTGGCCGATTTATTCCACTGGTGCTGTTATTGCGGCATCGATTGCTGTTGTGATTGCAGGGGGTTTGCCGCGTGTTGCTCGCTTCAATGTTTTGCTTTTGCCATGGGCTATTGCTGTCAACATTATTCTTTGCTCTTTGATTATTTTGACTCATTTTAGTGAGTTGCCCGCAGCAGTTAGCCTGATTGTTACTGAGGCATTCAATCCTAAAGCTATTTTTGGTGGGACCATCGTCGTTGTTATCGACACGGGGATCCGTTCAGGAGTGTTTACGAATGGTTCGGGGGTTGGTTCCGCTGCAGTTCTGCATGCAGCCGCTGCTCCAGGTGATCCTTTCAAGCAGGGACTGATTTCTTTAATGGTAGGAGCCATTGATCTGACTCTTGTTGTTTTAACGTCATTGATTGTTGTGATGAGCCAGTCCTACACCACTTTTCAATCACCCTCTTACGTTATATGGAATTCATTTAATTGGGGTTTTGAGGGGACAGGGGTATTCTTTTTTGTGATTGCTATTCCTATGGCTGTTACCTCAATTGCGTCGTTTTCGATCATCGGTGAGCGGGCCTCTGATTACCTGTTCGGTGTGAGAAGGCGGCCTCTTTTTAGGATCTTTTGGATCGCGGGAATCGTGTTGGGAGTTATTTTGCCAAAGTCAAGTATTCAGATGATGTATGCCATTATGAGTTCGATGGTATGTTTGCCAAATATTTTGGGGTTAACCATTCTTTCGTCTTCACTGTTTCCTGAAATACGATCTGCGTTTGCTCCTGAGGCTCAGGATCCTTCTCTTGAATCGTCGATTTAAATCCTGATGAACATCTGTAGCCCTCTATCAATGCTCTCATTTATTAACTTGGCGACTCAGCCCCCTGTTGTTATTGGCTCTTTCCCCATTTCCTTGCCTGGGGTGATTGCCATGATGTCAGCTTTTTTTGTTGGCTCGTTGGTTGTTAGCAAGTTGTCTGTCCGGGCTGGTGTTCCTTCAATTCTTGGAGTTCTCCTGCTCGGTATGTACACGGATGTGGATCTTGTACGTCAATTTTTAACGCCGCAAATTATTGAAGTGTTGCATAGTTCGTCGTTGTCACTTCTGTTGTTCTATGCAGGGTTGAACACGAATTTTTCACAACTCAAGGGTCTCTTTCGCTTCAGCGTGATGCTTGCGATCGGTGGTGTTGTTGTTTCTTCTCTTGCCTTTGCATTTTCGATTTGGCTTATATCAATGGCTTGCCATTTTTTCTTTCCTGTCATTCCTCTTCTGCCGGTTTCTGTTTGTTTTTTAACAGCTGCTTGTATTGGTTCCACAGATGCTGGAGCAACTGCGAATGTGTTGATGAGTGTAAGCGATCTTGTGCCTGAAAGGGTGAAGCGCGTGATTGAGTTTGAATCCTCCTTGAACGATCCTGCTGCGATTTTGTTTCTTTCCGCTTCTGTTGGTTTGTTTGTCGCCATGCAGAGCCCTGAATTGAAGCCCGCCATTGTTCTTGCGAAAGAGTTGCAGGTTTTTCTTCGCAGTGTTGGAAGTGGCATCATGTGCGGTTTGATCTTGTCTTATATTTCACAGTTTTTTCTTCACAAGGTGCTGATCAATCGCAATCAGGTTCTTGTGCTTGGCATGTCGATTGCAATGGCGGCATTTGGCTTTACGACATTGATTGGTGGTTCTGGTTTTGTTGCTGCTTTTGTGACAGGCGTTTTCCTGTCTAACAATATTTACTCATCGCCTCATATCACCCCTGAGCTCATGGAAGATTCTCTTCAGCCTTTTAATACGATGATGGAATTGGTGGTGTTTTTGTTGTTCGGTCTATTGTTTGATCCGAAATATGTTTCTTTTTACTGGTTGCCCGGATTGCTTGTGGCTCTTGCCTTGATGCTGCTTGTGCGCCCTTTCAGTGTTTTGGTTTTCAAGGCGATTTCACCGCTTTCAAATCGCGAGACTGCATTAATCTGTTGGTGCGGATTGCGCGGCGCAGTTCCCCTCGCTCTGACCTACACCGTTGGTGTGGAATTGCCTGAAGTTACTGGCCTTTCGGGAGACTCACTCGAAACAATCAAGGCATATGTCCAGACTTTGGTTTTTGTCGTGGTCATTCTTAATTTATCCATTCAAGGCTTCACCTTGCCGCACTTTTGTCGATGGCTGGGCTTTTCTGCCGCGACGCCAGACTGATCATGGTGGAGGCCAGAACCAACAGCCCTCCTGAGATCATCCAGGGATTAATGGACTCTGAGAAGAACAGCAAGCCCCAAAACGCAGCAAACACCACCTGCACGTAATTAATGGACGTGGCTTGCGCGGCTGGCATGCGGCTCAACCCTTCGGTGACCCAGATCTGACCAAGTTGGGTGAACACCCCTACACCAAGCAACCACAACCACTCCGTTCCGTTCGGCCAGACGCCCTGTTGCAGAACCATCGGAAGGGTCAATGGCACCGACAAAAGTGGGAAATACAAAATGATCACCAGAGGCTGTTCGCTGCTGGAAAGGCTTCTTACGCACACATAGGCCAGTGCTGTGAACAGCGCACCTCCGAGTCCGATCAACACCGACACGATCGGCAGTGCATCGATCCCCCTGGTCAACCAGTCTGGTTGGCTGACCAGGGTGATGCCCATCCAACCGACCAGCACAGCCAGCACGATGCTGCGCTGGAGATGTTCTTGCAGCAGTAGAGCTGCTGCAAGCGCTGTGAATGTTGGGTAGGTGTACTGGAGCACGGTGGCTGTCGCGAGGGGCAGCGTCGCGATCGCCTGGAAGAAGCAGAGCAGGGCGATGCTTCCACAGAGCCCTCTCGCCAGCAGTAGCCCTCGCCGCTGACCCCAGGGACTGATCCCCGCCATGCGTAGCGCGATGCCGGTGAGCAGCACACTGATCACGGCGCGGCACAGCACCACTTCCGTGACGGGCAGCCGGCCATCCAGCTGCTTGACGCAAACAGTCATCAGGCTGAAGGCCAGAGAGCTCAGGATGCAAGGCCTGCAGAACACAAGTCCTGTCCAGCAAGCGCTGGCCATGGTCTTGATCCGTTGTGGGGCGATCAACCGACAATGTGTGACCAGTGCCTCACTCTGACCCTCGGAGGGGGACTCTCTTCCCAGAATGTGCCCATGGTTGGTGCCCGCCTTCATCCCCGAACGATCGACGCCGTCAAGGAGAGGGCTGACATCGTTGACGTGGTGGGAGAGCACGTGGTGCTCAAAAAGAAGGGACGGGAGTTCGTTGGCATTTGTCCTTTTCACGACGACAGCAAACCGTCAATGACGGTGTCGCCGGCCAAGCAGTTTTATTACTGCTTCTCCTGCGGTGCTGGCGGAAACTCGATCAAGTTCCTGATGGAGTTTCAGCGCCAGAGCTTCAGCGATGTGGTGCTGGAGCTGGCGCGTCGCTACCAGCTTCCCGTTGAGACGGTTGAGGGACCACAGCAGGAGCGGCTGCGCCAGCAGTTGTCCCGGAGGGAAACACTGCAGCGAGCCCTGGCCCTCGCGGGTGGGTGGTTTCGCAGCCAGTTGCTCAGCTCCTCCGGTCAGGAGGCACGCGCCTATCTCAGCGATCAACGCGGTCTCAGTGCTGCCACCCAGGAAGCCTTTGGTCTCGGGTATGCCCCCGATCAGTGGGATGGCCTGCTCAAGCATCTCCAGCAGGTGGAGGGTCTGGCACCAGAGGTGCTCGAGGCCGCTGGTCTTGTGGTGCCGCGCAAGGGTGGTCAGGGTTTCTACGACCGTTTCCGCCATCGCTTGATGGTGCCGATTCATGACCGCCAGGGTCGTGTGATCGGATTCGGCGGGCGAAGCCTCGATGGCAGCGAACCCAAATATCTCAATTCACCGGAAACCGAACTGTTTGAGAAGGGCAAGCATCTCTTCGGGTTCGACAAAGCGGTCAATGCGATACGCAAGGACGACCGCGCTGTTGTGGTGGAGGGCTACTTCGATGTGATCGCGCTGCATGCTGCCGGGGTCACCAATGCGGTTGCTTCGCTGGGCACCGCTCTGAGCAGTCAGCAGATCACGCAACTCTGTCGTGTCAGTGACAGCAAGCGCATTGTTCTGAATTTCGATGCGGACCGCGCCGGAGTCCGTGCCGCCAACCGCGCCATCGGAGAAGTCGAACAGTTGGCCATGCAGGGGCAGCTTGAGCTGCGCGTCCTGCATCTTCCCTCCGGAAAGGATCCGGATGACTTTCTCAAAGACCACGGTTCTGGTGATTACCGGGCCCTTCTGGATCAGGCACCGCTCTGGCTGGACTGGCAGATCGAGCAGGTCCTGGATCATCGCGATCTGAGCCGTTCGGATCAGTTCCAGCAGGCCGTGACCGATCTGGTGGCGCTGTTGGGCAAGTTGCCGCAGTCCGCGATTCGCACCCATTACCTCCANAGGGTGGCTGAACGGCTCAGTGGTGGTCAGGGGCGTCTGGCGTTGCAGCTGGAAGAGGACCTGCGGCAACAGGTCAAGGGCCAGCGATGGCATGGTCGTTCCAGCCGTCATGAGCAGCCCGGCGAAGCCAGTCTGCGCGAGCGTTGTGAAGCGGTTCTGCTGCGGTTGTATCTGCATTGCCCCCGCCATCGCGCGGTGATCCGTCAGGAGTTGCGCCAGCGGGAGCTGGAGGATTTCGCGCTTCAGCCTCATCGCCTGCTTTGGGCGTCGATCACGGAGCTGGAGGAGACCAACCTCGGCAGCGTGCGCCTCGAGGCCGTCAGNCGTGGAGAGGACCCTGGTGATGAGCTTGTGGAGCTCGATCTGCCGCGCCTTCTCACCGATCAGCTGTTGCTCGAGAACAGCGGGCTGGTGTCACGGCTGACGTCATTGCTGGAACCGGGCGAACTGGAGCGTCTCTCGCTGGCGCAACCGCTGGAGCAGTTGCGTGGCACCACGGCCTTGTTGGAGAGGCAAAAAAGTCTCAAGCGTTGCCGCCATCTCTTGGAGGCCTGGGCCGGCCAGCGGCTGCAGACGCTGGAAGCNTGCATCGCCACCTTGATCGCTCAGGATCCCAGTGATCCGGCCATCGATATGGAACAGCGCATCCAAGCCTTGTTTGATGATCTGAACCGGGATGCACTCCGCTATCAGGATTTGTATTACACCGAGCGGAAACACATTGGCCATCTCGATCAGCAGCGTTGCAGTGGCTTCGGGGAACAGCCCCCCGTGATCGCCTGATGGGTGTTTTCGAGCGTTATCTCTCCCTTTGGATCGGTCTGGCGATTGTTGCGGGCGTTGTTCTGGGCGGCCTGCTGCCGGATCTGGCGACCTGGATCGCGTCTTTGGAGGTGGCCAGGATCAATCTGCCGATCGGCGTTCTGATCTGGGGGATGATTTTCCCGATGATGCTGGCGGTTGATTTCTCCGCCATCGGCGGCATCCGCCAGCAACCGCGCGGCCTGCTGATCACCGTGGCAGTGAACTGGTTGATCAAGCCGCTCACGATGACGGCGTTGGCCTGGTTGTTCATCCGCGGACTGTTCGCCGCTTGGATTCCGGAAGCGATGGGCCAGGAGTACGTGGCCGGGATGATCCTGCTGGGGGTGGCCCCCTGCACCGCCATGGTGTTCGTGTGGAGCCGCCTCAGTGATGGTGATCCCAACTACACCCTCGTGCAGGTGGCCGTGAACGACCTGATCATGGTGTTCGCTTTTGCCCCGATCGCAGCGCTTCTGCTGGGGGTGAGCGATGTGTTGGTGCCCTGGGACACGATGATCACGGCGGTTGGCTTGTTCGTGGTGGTGCCGCTGGCAGCGGGCTGGCTGATGCGGGTGTTGCTTCAGTCCCCCGGTCGGATCGAACGGCTGGAGATGCAACTGAAGCCGTTGGCGATCACATCTCTGATCGCCACGGTGCTGCTGCTGTTCATGGTGCAGGCCCAGGCGATTCTCTCCAATCCGCTGGCGATCGTGCTGATTGCAATCCCACTGATTCTCCAGACCTATCTGATCTTCTGGATCACAGCGCAGTGGATGCGGATCTGGGGCCAGCCGCGCACCATCGCGGCCCCTGGCGCCATGATCGGCGCCTCCAATTTCTTCGAGCTGGCGGTGGCTGTGGCCATCAGCCTGTTCGGCTTGAATTCCGGCGCCGCTCTCGCCACCGTGGTGGGGGTGCTGGTGGAAGTTCCGGTGATGCTGTCGCTGGTGGCGATCGCCAACCGCAATCAAGTTCTCTTTCCGCGCTCATCCTGAAGAGCGGAAGGATCGCTTGAGATCGGTGAAGCGGTTGGTTTGAATCACAGCCAGTTGAATTTCCCTGAGGAACAGCATTGCCGCAGAGGCAATCAAAGCCATCACCAGGAAAAACAGCACAGCTGTGATGTGTGTGAGATCGATGAAGGTCAGGCTGGCCACAAAGATCAGGGTGACCACCAGGGCTGTCCCCATCAGCCCGAGGGTGAGCAGCTGGATGGCGCGAAGCAACAGAAACAATCTCTTCTTCAACGTTTTCAGATCCACCAGCAATGTGGATGATTGACCATCTGTGGTGTCGTCAACACTTTTGGTCGCTAATCCCTCATAACGATCAACCGTTCTGCTGAACCTTGTCGTCAGGATTCCCATGATGCTGCTGATGCCAACCAGCAGAAATACAGGCGTTACAGACAGTTTGATGGCTTCCACCAGGGACTCTGTCGGTGGATGATGCACGATGATTTGTCTTGTTTTTAATTGATTGTGGATGGCCTGATGGTTCGCATCCCACCATCCCGTTGATTTTGGTTCAAATGATCTGAGCCTGCGATCGAGCGTTTGATTCCTTTGCATCGCTTGATTGGCTGCAGATCCTTTTGGGTGCTTGAAATGACGGGCATGATTCGTCAAGCTGAAATGATTGGTCCTGGTCGCTGACCAACGCCGCTCTTTCTCCGATATGTCTGAATTTTTCGAAGCGATCTGGCACGGTGAGGGCGTCGGTGATGGCGCTGATCTGGAGGAGGCCCTGCAGGCTTTTATTGCTGTGAAACCCGAGGACGGTGACTGGCTGGAGGCCTGCGCCGCCGAAGGTGCCGATCCGGCGATCGAGCGGTTTGCGTCCTTTGAGACCTATCTGGACAATGCTGATCCTCTTGAGAGGATCCCCGTCAGTGCTCAGATGATTGTTGAGGCGCTCGCTCTGCTGCCCTCGTGATGGCATCCACTGACTTCGACTTTGCCGTCTGCACGCCCGTCAATCACCTCTGGCCTGCACTTGTTGAACGGCTCGGCAGCGACAAGGCTCAGCGAGCGATTCGCCAGGCGCTTGATCTCCAAGGCATGCGTGGACATCCCGGGACCCTGCCTGTGCTGTTCACGGAAACCTGCGGTCTTGCTCTTGCCAGCACCGATCTGTTGCGTGAACAGACAGGGCTGAACACGCATGGGGAGCGGATGGTGTTGTTGCTCAGCAGTCGCGAACAACTGGTGCAGTTGTTGCAGCACGCCTGATGGCATCTCGCTGTTGTTGATCTCAGGTGGTGCACGTTCCCGCTGTGTCTTGGGTCCGTCTGTTGTGCCTCAGCGTGCGTTCACCTGCGGCACGTCCGACAACCGCGTTGTGCTGTTGCGCCCCAGTCGTTCCCTTCGCATCATCCAGGACGGTGACAGGCCTGTCGCCGCCCATGCCACCGTTCCGCGACCGTACTTCTGGTTCAGCCTGTCGATGGTCCGCATCAGGCACTCACGCTTCTGCTGCTGTTCTNCGCTCATCGGCACCATCAGGTGGGACTGGAGCATGTCTGTTCCCTGGAGGTGCTGCATCAGCACCCCCGCCTTGGCCAGCTGACGGTGGGGGCGGAAGATCCGTTCCACCAATGGCAACGCAGCCTGAAGCAGCACTCCGGTGTCGTTGCTGGGCAGGTCCAGCCTGGTGCTGGCCGCCTGGCTGTAGAAGGCGGGAATGAATGGACTGGTGCGGGTGTAGATCGTGAGAGCAGCGGCCCGTTGCCGTTGTTTTCGTAGTTTTTCAGCAGCACGCACCACATAGGTGGCGACGGCCTGGCGCAGTTCCTCCAGGGACGTGATCGGTCGGCTGAAACTGCGACTCACACAGGTTTCCTGTTTCGGAGCGGGCGCCAGGTCCAGAGGCAGGCAGGCATGGCCGCGCAACTCCCGCTGCAGTCGCATGCCCACGACTCCACACTTTGCTCGCAACTCACCGCTTGGCATGTCGCGCAGCAGGCGAGCGTTGGTGATGCCTCGCAGTCGGCACCAGCGCGCGAGCTTTCGGCCGATGCCCCACACGTCTTCGATCGCGATGCTTTCCAGCCATCGGTCCTTGTCGCCACACTGCACCAGGTCAAAGATCCCGGCATGCTCAGGGACCTGCTTGGCCAGGCGGTTGGCCAGTTTGGCCTGCCCTTTGCTGGCACCCAGTCCGATCGCGATCGGCAGTCCCAGATCCCGGCGCACCCGTGCCCTTAGCTGCCGGGCCCAGCTCTGCAGATCGCCCTGAGCCGGACGGCTCAGACGTCCGAAAGCCTCATCGATCGAATAGATCTCCAGCTCTTCGCAGTGAGCCTCCAGCAGGCTCATCATGCGCATGCTCATGTCGGCATACAGGGCGTAGTTGGAGCTGCGAATCACCACGTTTTGTCGCTCCAGTTCCCGGCGTGCTTTGAAGTACGGCGTTCCCATGGCGATGCCGAGGGCTCGGGCCTCGGCGCTGCGCGCCACGATGCAGCCGTCGTTGTTGGANAGCACCACGACGGGGCGTCCGATCAGGCTGGGATCGAGGCTCTGCTCACAGGAGGCATAGAAGTTGTTGCCGTCGATCAGGGCGGTGGCCTGCGCCATGGGTCGTCTTGTCCGGAGCTGATGTTCAGAGCGGATGGATCACGTGGATGGCCACTCCCCAGATCTGGACGTCGCCGCAACGGTGCAGTTCAAGCGGGGGATAAGCGCTGTTCGCCGCTTCCAGTCGCAGTCGCCCTCGATGACGAACCAGCCGTTTGAGCGTGAAGGCTCCGTCGAGCACGGCGACCACCACGCGCCCCGGTCTCGGATCCAGGCTGCGATCCACCACGAGAAGGTCGCCATCGTGGATGCCGGCCCCGAGCATGGAGTCGCCGCTCACCCGCAGAAAGAACGTGCTGGTGGGGTGATGGATCAGCTGTTCATTCAGATCGATCCCCACTTCCACATAGTCGTCAGCAGGCGAGGGGAAGCCGGCTGCGACCCGTTCACCGGCCAGAGGCAAGGTCAGCCGCGATCGCTTGGCCAGCAAGGGAACTGGAGGATGCTGCTGTTCCACGTCCATCAATACATGACCTTAGTACACTTGTACTGTAATGAGGCGCGCTGCGGTTGCTTGTGTGGCTTAAGCCAGGCAGGAAACCTTAAGTAGAGACTTTTTGATCTGTTTTATTGCTATTCGACTGGTTGAAGGATGTTGCTTTTGGTATTGGCCATGACTGCAGATCAGACGTTTGGCTACACAGGTGAACTGAATGATGATCCAGATATTTATCACATCCTCAGCGAGGCTACAGCTGGTGATAATTTCCATGGTTATAAGCAGGTATGGCTGACTACTGGAGGNAATAATCCTTCTTATCCCGAGGATTTGGGAGGCGATAATCCCGTTCCTTCTGACGATTGGGACACTTTTGTTCCAGATGAGGGTTATGACAAGATTGAATTAAAAAATGCTTTTTTTGATACATCAATTGAAACCTTCGGTGCCAGTCCTAACCAACCAGTTGGCCAGGATGATTCGTANATGTTTATGAAAGATAATCAGGGTTATACCTGGTTTTACGGGACGATTTTTCAGCAGGCTGCCATTCCNGACGGANTGTTTCCGGGTGAAGATCCTTACATCGCCGCTGCCAGCGACAGCTTGCTGCCAGGGCAAATGAGTATGTTGGTGAATGATAAAGATCAATATGAATTGTTCCCTGCTCTTAATGATGAAGGGGAAAAGATCACCTATTACTTTATCGAAGATCCTTGGGGCAACGAATATTTGGCTCAGGGCGCAAACACAAGTGATGTGAATTCGGCTGAGCCCGGCTCAGCCGAAGCCCTTGCCGATCTGTTCAGTTCTTCAGTTCTNCCAGAGGGATGGACCAAATCTTCGAGGGAATTAGATGCTGATTTTGTGCTTGAGGCAGCGATTGGAGAAGAAAATTCAGAAGTTGTAGAAAGAAAATACAATGCTGTTTCTGATCACAACAGCATTCTTTATTATCAGACCGAATGGTCGTCATCCGGCAAACTTCCCGCGATGAAGATTGCAGGAATGCCAGCATGGAATAATGATGATGACGGACGTTTGATCGGCAGCAAAAAATCAGATGATTTACATGGTGCTCGCGGTGACGATTTTTTGAAAGGTCGAAAAGGTGACGATTCGATGTATGGCAATCAAGGTGATGACACGCTGAAGGGTGGTAAGGGAGACGATGTCATCACAGGGGGGCAAGGATCGGATGTTCTGGCCGGAGGATCTGGCCAGAACTCTTTTGGTGATGAACGAGATGGCTCCATTGATGAGATCACGATCAAGATGGATGCCAATGCACCTGATCAAATGAGGAATCTGGACAAGAAGGACAGGATTGTTGTTAAGCCAGTATCTGGTTTAGATGANGCTGTCTTTGCCGTTTCTCCTGTTGAGATAGCCAACATGGAGGCGGTTCAGTTGATTGAATTGGGTGGGCAGGCTGTGGCTTACTACACGGGTGGAAACTTGTCAGACCGCAACCTGCTATCGATGCTTTCGTTGGGTTGACGTCAAGCAACGCGTGGGGATTCACCCCAGGCGTTCGGTTCCGTGCTGCCTTTTTTGTGAGCGACAAAGGGCAGCATGTACCAACTGTTAAGACCCATGCCGAGGTCATGCAGCCTGCGGACACTCAATGAGGCAAAGGTNAAGGGAAGACCCAACACATAGACAACAAGAGGAAGGGCGAGGATGATTAAAATGATGTTTTTGATCGTTGGCGGAAGCAGATCAAGAATGGGTTTGGTGAGGAGAACGAGTAGAACGTTGAAGATCGCAAAAACAACCTGAAACCAAAAGAACAGGTAAAATTCATCTCTTGTAGCTCGACCTTCATATACAAAGGTTTTTTTGAGGCTTTTGTTATTGCTAATGAGAGAATCTTTGAGCCTCAACATGTTCGGAGTAAAGGAGAGTTAATCTAAGTGCAATTTAGACGCAAAATTGTAAAAAACGTTTGGTTGTAACGGTCTTTTTCGGATTGTCAGCAAGGCAGGATAAGGATGGTTCTTGAATGCACAACCCCGATGGCAGACAATCCTTACCTCGTTGCCCTGGCTTTGTTCGAACAGAAAGGGGCGCGGGCAATGCCACTGGCAGGAAAATCGCAGAAAACAGTCGTTGCTGCTGGCGATCAGCCTGAAGAACTCGGTCGCTCCCTGATCTTGGAGTTGTTGCTGCGCGTCTGGCAACGCTCTGATGACGGTCCCCTGCAGCGCAACTCTGCAGAGCATGGACTGCTTCTGGTTGAGTTGGCCCTTGAGAGATTGCCAGAGGATCTTCCAGGGTTGAAGGCTGCTTGGCTTCGCTCCGGCGATACACCGATCTTCATGAAGTCTCTGCAGGCAATCTCTTCAAGGGCCTGGACGATTTCCGTGGCGAAATTCGAACCCGTGACACTGACGACGCTGTGGTGAGCCCCAAGCGTTCATTGGCCCAGCTGGCCACAAGGGCAGACAGCAGGCCATCGCGGTGGCCAAAAACACGGATCATCCTGGGCTGTTGAGAAGATTTCTCAAGTCAACAGGATTGGGCCTAAAATTGCAAGTGATTCTCATTTGCTGGTTGATGTCTGTGGTCTGTTACTGGTGGCTGGTTGTGTCGTCCTCTTCTTTCAGGTGCGTGTCCAAGCAGCGGGTAATGCAGGTTCCGTCGTTGAGATCGCACTCGCTGATGCAGATGAGGTAGTTGTCAACGGCTGACCAGCGGTCGCCGTGATTGTGCTCTGCTTGGTGGCTTTTGTGGTTCATCTGCCTTCGATTTTGCGTGGGCTGGTTGTATTTACCACCATCAATGAAAATTCTCGAGCTGTTAATGAAGTCACGTTAAGTTGCTAGTCATGATTGCTTATGGTTGGTGGGTCGTTGCGACCATTGCGCTGCAGTTATGCCTAGTTATTAATACTCTTTTGCGAAATAATAAGCTACTTGGGGATTTTCTTTGATTCGCTATAGCTTGTCATGGTGAACGTTAGGAGTTAGTTTTGCTTTTAAATAATCATGGACCGTCGTGTCATCTCAGTTGGACGGTCTCAAGAATATCGGCTGGATTCTATGCTGTTTCTGCTACATCCAACGGTTCTGACTATGACTTTGTTGGTAATTTTGCATCGTTGACAGATGCTCATCGGGCGGGACGCCGCTATGCCCAGCAGATGATGCACGCGAAGCAGGCTGGATTCGCATTTGAATCACATCAGCTTGCCGCTTGATCCAACCTTTCAAGAATCCANTGTGGTCAAGCTTTTGTGGACTTTTGGTTTGGCTTCTTTTGGGGCAGATGATCCCATACATTAAGGGCGAATGAGTAACGTTCGCCTTCCAATGGATTGATGCGATGAAGAATTCCCTGTGAAAAAAGAACAAGACGGTTTTTCACGGGCGGTATTGAGATGACGGAACGGAACGATGGTCGATGTCCTGGCATGTTGTTTTGCACTGGTTCGTTGTCGGCCACAAGGAGCTCACCTCCGGCGCAGCTGACGTGTGGATAAAACACTGTTGAGAGGAGTGGAAGAGAAAAGTGACCTGTGAGAGAGGCGAAGGTTTCATCTTTATCGATGTGCCAGTCNAGGTCGTTGTTGGTGTTGCACCACCACTCCACACCNACATGNTCCTGGGTCAATCGATCAATTTCCTTCAGCAGATGCTGGTGGAGATACCGCTTCACCACGGTCTGTGACGCTGGCGTGTGAGGAGACCGTGCTGGTGGAGCACTGTCATCGGTGGGGAACCAGCTGAACAGTGCATCACCATCCAGCTGTTGACGCAAGCCACCATGGATTTTGCAAACCTCTTGCAGAGCTTGTCTTTCCTGATCGGGAAGAAAGTTGTCAATCACTTGCAACATCGAATTCAAGCGCGGTGATATGGGGTGCCCTGATGAATGGACCGAGCACGGTACAGCTGCTCGACCAGCATCAGACGGGCAAGCTCATGGGGGTAGGTCATCGATGAAAGGCTTAATTGCCAGCTCGCCTGTTGTTTCAGATCCTGACTGATTCCATCTGCTCCGCCGAGCACAAAGGCGATGCGATCAGCGGCGTACGTCTCAATCCGTGCTGCAAAAGCGAGGGATGTTAATGGTGGTCCTTGCTCCATGAGCACCACAAGGCTTTCCTCCGGTCGAATTGTGGAGCGAATTGCTTCGGCTTCTTTGGTTGGATTGGAATCTTTCAACTCCACGATCGAAAGACCTGGAAGACGCTTGAGATACAGATCAATGCCCTCACGGATCCAGGCGCGTCGCACCTTGCCAATGGCCAGGATGCGAATCCGGGCGGCGTTCAATCGATGACCTCATCATCTTCAAGCAGCAACTGACCGAATGCCACATAAAGACGTTCTTCTTCGCTTCCCGGTGAGACACTCGGACGCGTCGGGCGGGTTGTTTTGCCAGCTTTGCCTCCGCGTTCGCGAATCGATTCCGGCAAGGAGACAGCGTCCGTAGAAGGTCCTGCTGGTCGCATTCCAGGACTGGTTCGGGAGTTCCGTTTCGTCTCGATGTCTTTCAGCCGGGCCATTAAGTGTTCCGGAACAGTTCCGTCCGGACTGACTGTCATCAGTTCATGGAACAACGCATCTGGATCCTGCTCCGTTTCAACTCTGTGACGTTTGGGTTCGTTCTTGGCGGTGGAATTTCGCTGGGTCGGTTGGGGATCGGGAAGTTTCTGAGGCAGTTTTCGGCCTAGATCACGGAGGCGCTCAAGGCTTTTGGAATCAAAGCTCATCGTTTTTGGCCCAATTCCTGCTGACTCCAATCATACCGGGCACTCTGGTGTTGTCATTTGGACGTGTGATGATTCAAGTGAATGTCGTTGTCTATGAGACTCCTGGTTCTTGCTGCTCTTTTGATCCTGACAAGCGTTCCGGTGCGTTCACGTCCCAGTGAAGAGCCACCCAATTGCACAGAAGACCAAACATCAGGCTATGCATTGCAATACTGCGCACAAGTCAAGGCTCAAGAGATGATGTTGCAAGTTCAATCGAGTTTTGCGGCATCACCATCGAACCAATGGTCCGAAGGTGTTAAGGCCGTCTGTTTTGATCTGATTCGCCCTCTTCTGAATACAACGGGTTGGAAAACATTGTCTGCTGAATGCGAGTATCGACTCCATCAAGCTCTTATGCGAGAATTTACCGAGCTTCAAGACATAACAGGGCTTTATAATGATGCTAAGTCTGATTAGTTTCTTGTTAAATGGTCTGGATTGATTGACTTGTTTTGATCATCTCATCTTTATGTGATTCTTGTCTTTTGCGCATGATTATGGTTGAGCTATGTTGTTCACCTGTTTGAACATGTAAGCATCAAAATTTGTTTTTCAGTAGACGTCTGAAGGTCGTTCTATGGTTGGAATTTGTCTCACGATCTCGTTCAATCCCGCCGAAGGTTTGACCTGCTGAGCCGGATTTCCTCTTGAGATCAAATGGATATCAAATAGACTTAACCTTCTTTTTAATCTCTTGTCCTTGGATGAGTCTTGATCTTCGCATTGGTTGGAATCTCACTGAGTACTGAGTTTTAGGTGGCTCCTTGATTTGTGGGTTTTGCTTGTCACATGTTTTCTTGTTGCTAGCGTTTGGTTGATTTGCTTGTAGAGGTTTGTCTGAATGGCGTGGCTTTCGGGACAACAGTATCTTTGGATTGGCGTTGCATCGTCAGTTCTTTCCTGCTTGATGTGTTTCGCAATTGTTGGACCAAATTCTGGTGCTGTCGGAAGTATTGTTCTTTTTTTTATTGCATCTTTAGTGGTTACTCTTCCGGTGTTTTTGTTCATCTCTGTCGTTTTTATGGTTCTCAAGAGCATTGGCAGGGCTTTTGGTCGGCACACTTGAGCTCACTCATGGCCTGAGTTGTCATGGATGTGTTCAGTGGAGACACGTTTGTGATCAATTTAAAGCGATTGTTGTTGAGTCTGTTTCAATTTTGTTTTGTTTGTTGATCATTGCTTGGAATATGATCGAGCCAGGAGCGCACTCTTTTGAGTTTGTTGCGTGGCTTTTGTGACTCTATGTTTAAGGCTTGTTGTCCAGGAACATGAACACAAAGGTGAGATAAGCGATTGAGGAGGTGGTTGAATGCAATAATGGTTGCATTCTTCCCTCTTCATGAAACGTTTTGTTCATTCACTTTCTACGCTAAGGTTTTGGAAATCATTTTTTGAAAATGCTCAAGCTGTTGCTGTTTTCTTTTATTTGAGCTATTTGTCTGAATCGGGTCAATATTTGGGTTTTTGGGTGGTGGTCATTGTTTTTGGATTTCATCCTGTTGTTCAGTTAATTGAGGCGCTCAACAAAAGGCAAGAGGGTCAGGATGTTGATGGATGAGGCAAACTTGCACACCAAATTCAATTAACTGAGGTGTGTCCCATTGGTTGATTGTTTTAAGCAATGGTCTTTGCTTAACTGCATCCAAGGCTGGTGCGTGTTTCGCGACCGGTGGATGGATTCGTTCCTGCAGCTACAGCACAAAGACTCTTTAACTGGTCTCCTCGCATGGGGACATCGGTGAAATCAGCTCCTTGAATCATCACGTCCTTGAAGCGTGTGTTGAAGGCAAATGCTCCCTCCAGNACCGCATCNGTCANGTTCGTTCCNGTCATCACGGCNGAGTCCAGGGTTGCCTCCCGCAAATCGCTACCGCTGAGATCAGCGTCCTGAAGTTTTGCCCCGTACAGGCTGGCACCTCTGAGATCGGATCCAGACAGGTTCGCTTCCCTGAGGTTGCTCAGATTGAAGGTTGCTCCACGCAGATCTTTTCCGGAGTAATCGGCACCGATCAGCACTTGCTTGGCGACATCCATCGCTGCTTCGACNGGAGCCACAATTGCGCACAACACCATGGTGGCCGACACCACAANGGCCAGCAGGGTGAGAATGCTTCTGCGCATCGTTCTGTCNGGGTTGCAATGACCATAGGCCCGGCGGAGCGGCAATNCCCAAGTCTGTCGGTGGTGCCGCAGAACAACCCCTTCAACGGGTCTGTTCCTGTTGTTTCGGCCAAAAGCGCACAACAACAAGAGCCACCAGGATTCCCAGGGCCACATCAACGAAGCGGGTGGCTGCTGTCTGCCAGACGCTATCGCCACCATCCGCAGTGACCACCACGGTCATGGCAATGGCGCCGAAGCGGAACGCACTGGGGTGAAGTCGAACCAGGCTGCAGATCAGTCCGAGGCTGGTGATCGCAGCCGCATAGCTCAGCAGACTGTGCGGTGTAAACGAAATCTGAACTGCCGCGATGGTGACGCCCAACAGGGTGCCGAGCAGTCGACGTCGCGCCACCTGAGAGGCACCGCCGAACGCATCAAGCGAACAGACGATTGCAGAAATCGGTGCCCAGAATGCTTCCGGCAGCTGCAGTAGACGTGCCAGTGCCAGTGAGATCAGGGCGGCTACCGCTGTTTGCAGCGGTGCATTGATCCATGGGGGTAGGGATTTGGTGGCCATGGAGTTGCCATCATTGTGATCACGATGGCGACTGNTACTTCATCAATCAGCAAGCGTTGCAGTTTCAACAACTTGTTGCCTGCACGTGCTGGTCCAATCCACCGGCCTTTTCAGGGGGGAATCCTTACTTCAGTGGCGTTGCATGCGCGTGGGACGAACCATGGAGACGGGCCGCTGGGCCGAACAGTTGGCCCTGGATCTGTTGAAAACACGAGGTTGGGTCTTGATCGACCGCAATTGGCGTTGTCGTTGGGGTGAACTGGATCTTGTGCTTTGCAAGGGTGAACAACTGCTCGTGGTNGAGGTGAAGGGCCGTGCTTCGCGTCACCGGGATCGAGATGGTCTGGATGCGTTTCATGGACGAAAACGACGCCGCTTGGCTTGCGCGATTGATTGTTGGAGAGCAGAGCATGCAGAATTTCATGGCAACCTTTTACGTGTTGTGCTTGCGCTTGTTCCCTTAATGCAAGGCAATCGGAACGTGATCTGGTTGGATGTGGAGCGCCTATGTTGAAGTGGTCAATGTGGTGATCGTCCGTTTTGATTTTGATGATTATGCTTTTCTTCCCGTTTTGTTAATGGCCGATTATTTGTGAAGATTGTTTGATATTGAACGCATTTTTGCTTGTCAAATGATCTATATGCAGCCTTTGATGATTTGCTGAGTGTCAATGCTGGACGGTCGTTGATTGAATTTTTCTGATGGCGTCCATGCCTGCTTCAGGACTTGCTCTTGTTTCCAGACCTGGTTCTGGCTGATGCACAGTTGAAGGATGAGCTTCACCGGCCACACCGCACGCAAACGATTCGGTCAGCACTGGTTGCGTGATGCGTCAGTGCTGGATCGCATCATTCAGGCCGCTCAACTCGGTCCCGATGACCGCGTCCTCGAGGTCGGTCCCGGGCGCGGCGTGCTGACGGAACGCCTGCTGGCTTCGCCCGCCGCCGCCGTCCATGCCGTTGAGCTGGATCGCGATCTGGTGGTGGGGCTTCGGCAGCGCTTTGCTGATTTCAGTCATTTTTCAATGACTGAGGGTGATGTCCTGCAGATTCCCCTGTTGCTTCCTGATCACCGTCCTGCGGACAAGGTTGTTGCCAACATCCCCTACAACATCACAGGCCCACTGCTGGAGCGATTGGTGGGACGCTTGGATCGACCGGTTTCACCTCCTTATCAACGCCTGGTGCTGCTCCTGCAGAAAGAGGTGGCGGAGCGTATTCGAGCCAAACCAGGCCACAGCAGTTTCAGTGCTTTAAGCGTTCGCATGCAGCTTCTGGCGGACTGCCATTCGGTTGTGAACGTGCCTCCTCGCTGTTTTTCTCCGCCTCCGAAGGTGCAATCAGAGGTGATCAGCCTCGATCCACGACCTGTTGAACAGCGTCTTGAACCTCAGCTCGCTCAGCAGGTGGAGATGCTGCTCAAGCTGGCCTTTCACAGCCGCCGCAAAATGTTGCGCAACACATTGGCATCGCTGGCGGAGCCCCAGCCCCTGCAAGAGATCGCTGCAGCAGCTGGCATCAACCTGCAGCAGCGGCCCCAGGAGGTGGCCCCTGCGGCTTGGGTGGCTCTGGCCAAGGGTTTGAATCGAACCGACTGATCAGCACGCCGGATGGGCACGATCACGGTGACAGCACCGGCCAAGGTGAATCTGCACCTGGAGGTGCTCGGTCTGCGGTCCGATGGATTTCACGAACTGGCCATGGTCATGCAGACCATTGAGCTGGCTGACCGCCTCAGTTTCGACAACACAGCGGATGGCCAGCTCCATCTCAGCTGTGATGTTCCGGAACTGAGCATTGCTGAGGACAATCTGGTGCTGCGCGCTGCTCGCTTGCTCAGGGATCGTTCCGGTTTCAGCGAGCTGGGCGCCAGNGTGCATCTTCAGAAGCGCATTCCCATTGGTGCCGGACTCGCCGGGGGATCCAGCGATGGAGCCGCTGCACTGGTAGGGCTGAATGAATTGTGGGGGCTTGGACGCAGTTGCANAGAACTGGAGCAACTCGCGGCTCAACTCGGATCGGACATGCCGTTTTGCATTGCCGGTGGCACGCAGCTCTGCTTCGGACGGGGTGAGATTCTCGAACCTGTTCCAGGCAGCAGGGAACCTCTGGCGGTGCTGCTGGTGAAGGATCCCGTCGTCAGCGTGTCCACTCCCTGGGCCTACAAGCGTTGTAGAGAGCAGTGCGGTGCTGCGTACCTAACCAGCGAAGCNGCTTTTGAGCAGAGGCGTTCTGACCTCAGGAGTGCCACTTGGTTAAAACCATTGCGCTCGGATTCTCCGCCCCCTCTTCGCAATGATCTGCAGGCTGTGGTGGAGCCGGAAACAGCGGCCGTTCAAGGCGCCCTGGCGTTGCTGCAAACGCTGCCCAACACCTTGGCGGTTGCGATGAGCGGCTCCGGGCCGAGTTGTTTCGCACTCTTCGCCGATCTCGCCGGGTGTCTCCAGGCTGAAGAGCAGCTGCGACCTCAGCTTGAACGCGCCGGTCTCAGAGCCTGGGCTTGTCCGTTGCGCTCCGATGGGGTGAGGATCGAGGCATGACCGCTGACGATTCCCAACCCCTTCAACAGGAGCCTCGCAAGGGGCCGCTCAGTTTCCTGTCTGGAGCGCTGACGGCCGGTTTGATCGCCTGGCTGGCCTTGGGGCTCAGCCGGCGGATGGTGGTCTATTTCGCGATGCACCCACCGCACTACAGCTCACCCATCGCTCAGAACATCGCGATCACCCTCAAGACTCTCTTGGTGGGCCTGTCCTTCCTGGCCACGTTCAGCAGTGGTTTCGTCGCCCTCGGACTGGCGCTTCTGTTTCTTCGCAGTCTCTTCACAGGGCGGAGCAGTGATCCTGCCTAGCGTCCTGGAGTGGTTGGAAGCTGCTCATGACCCCCCACGATCTCGGCCAGCTGGCGCTTCTGCTTTCGCCGGCGATGCTGCTCTCCGTTTTGCTCCTGTTCACCTTCGCGGCCGGCGGCTGAGATAACTTGACCGCTCACCCCGGATTGGCCGGGATTGCAGCGACGCCGTGGCAGGAACCCTTCTCTTCAACGCCCTTCGGGAAGCCATCGATGAAGAGATGGCCCGTGATCCCCATGTTTGTGTGATGGGTGAAGACGTCGGTCACTACGGCGGCAGCTACAAGGTCACCAAGGATCTCTGTGAAAAGTACGGAGAGCTGCGTGTTCTCGATACACCGATTGCTGAGAATGCCTTCACAGGGATGGCTGTTGGCGCAGCAATGACTGGCCTGCGGCCGATTGTTGAAGGCATGAACATGGGCTTCCTGCTGCTCGCCTTCAACCAGATCTCCAACAACATGGGAATGCTGCGCTACACCAGCGGCGGCAACTTCACAATTCCCACGGTTGTGCGAGGGCCCGGTGGGGTGGGACGCCAACTCGGCGCAGAGCACAGCCAGCGTCTTGAGGCCTACTTCCATGCCGTTCCTGGGATCAAGATCGTGGCTTGCAGCACGCCCACGAACGCCAAGGGGTTGATGAAGGCCGCCATTCGCGACAACAACCCCGTTCTCTTCTTCGAGCACGTGTTGCTCTACAACCTCACTGAGGAGCTGCCGCAGGGTGATTTCACCTGTGCTCTCGATCAGGCGGATCTGGTGCAGGAAGGCAGCGACGTCACGATCCTCACGTACTCCCGGATGCGTCACCACTGCCTCAAGGCTGTGGAACAACTTGAGGCCGATGGCATCAGTGTTGAGTTGATCGATCTGATCAGCCTCAAGCCCTTCGACATGGAGACCATCGGCCGTTCCATCCGCAAGACCCATCGGGTGATTGTGGTGGAAGAGTGCATGAAAACAGGTGGTATCGGAGCTGAGCTGATTGCTTTGATCACCGAGCAGTGCTTCGACGATCTCGATGCCCGTCCCGTTCGGCTCTCGAGCCAGGACATTCCAACGCCCTACAACGGCAAGCTTGAAAATCTCACGATCATCCAGCCACATCAGATCGTCGAGACCGCAAAACAGATCGTGAACAAGGGGCTCTGAGGCAATGGCACGTCAGCAGGGCTGGTTTGCCCTTGTTCTTGCACTCGCCATCGCGGCGGGTGCTCTGCTGTTCTCGTCTCCGCTCCAGCTGGGTCTTGATCTGCGTGGTGGGAGTCAGATCACTGTCGAGGTTCAGCCGGCCGGGGAGATCACCCGGGTCACGGCAACGGAGATGGAAGCGGTGAAAGCTGTGCTGGACCGTCGCGTGAACGGTCTGGGTGTAGCGGAATCAACGCTGCAGACCGTTGGCAATGATCAGCTGGTTCTCCAGCTGCCCGGTGAGCAGGATCCGACCCGTGCAGCACGGGTGCTTGGCAGCACCGCTTTGCTTGAGTTCCGGTCCACCAAGCCCGGTGTTGAGGAGGACCTGCGCAGTTTGCGTCAGTTGCGTTCGCAGGCCCGGGCGATTCTCCGTTTGCGGCAGGAGCAGGAGAAACGGGGTGAGAGTGTTGAAGGTTCCGGACTTGATCTCGAGCAGTTGAACGAGGCTCAGAAGCTCTTTGGCCTTGAGGGTTCGGCTGGCAGTGAGACCGAACAGCTGGAGCAACTGCTGGCCAAGGTGAATGAGGCGATCGTTGAACTGTTTGGGCCTGCCGAGCTCAGCGGGAAAGATCTCGTTTCTGCAGGTCGACAGCCCTTGCAGAACAATCCGAACAGCTGGGAAGTGACCCTCGGCTTCAACAGTGACGGTGCTGAAGCCTTTGCCGAACTCACCAAGTCGATTGCTGGAACCGATCGCCTGCTGGCAATCGTTCTCGATGGGCGCTCGATCAGTGAAGCCAGTGTTGGATCTCAGTTCAAAACCGCTGGAATCACGGGGGGTTCAGCCAGCATCAGTGGCAATTTCACCGCTGAAGAGGCACGGGAGCTGGAGGTCCAGCTCCGTGGTGGCTCGCTGCCTCTTCCCGTTGAGGTGCTTGAGGTCCGCACCATCGGCCCCACCCTCGGTGCCGAGAACATTCGCCGCAGTTTGGTGGCAGCCCTTTCCGGCCTGGCTCTGGTGGCTGTGTTCATGGTGTTCGCCTATCGACTGCCTGGTGTTGTGGCGGTGCTGGCGTTGAGCCTTTACGCCCTGTTCAACCTGGCGATCTATGCCCTGATTCCTGTCACGCTGACGCTTCCAGGCATTGCAGGGTTCATCCTCAGCATTGGCATGGCAGTGGATGCCAATGTTCTGATCTTTGAGCGAATCAAGGATGAGCTCAGGGGCGGCAACACGCTGATCCGCTCGATCGAAACAGGATTTTCCGAGGCGTTCTCGTCGATCGTGGATGGCCACCTCACCACGTTGATCAGCTGTTCTGCCCTCTTTTTCCTCGGCACAGGACTGGTGAAGGGCTTTGCCGCCACCCTCGGCATTGGTGTTCTGCTCAGCCTGTTCACGGCACTGACGTGCACCAGAACCCTGCTGCGCTTCCTGATGGGTTACGCCGGGTTGCGCAAACCTCTCAATTTCCTGCCGGCCAGGCAGTTGCCCACCCCGTCCGCCTGATTGATGGCTGTTTCCCCAACTCCCAGCTCCGTGCCAACGAGCGCTTTGCCGCGCTGGCAGTTGAGCGGCATGCGATTGCGGGTCTGGTTGATCTCCGCCGCTGTGGTGCTTGTCGCCTTGATTGGCCTTGTTGCGTCCTGGACCAACGCATCGATTGCAGCGCCCCTGAGGCCGGGTCTTGATTTCACGGGTGGAACCCAGATCCAGCTGGAACGCCAGTGCAATGAAACCTGCGGAGACCTCAAAGCGATCGTGGTTTCCAATCGGATCCGCGAGCTGACGCTGCCGCAGGAACAAGGTGATGCGTTGCCCAATCTTGGATCGCCGCGTGTTCAATTGTTGGATGGCGGTGAATCGCTTTTGCTACGGCTTCCCACTCTCAGTGCAGCGCAGGGGCAAGCGGTGATTGAAGCGATGGGTCCAGTTGCCGGACCCTTTGTTGAGGGGGGGCAATCCGTTGAGACGATCGGTCCGAGTCTTGGTGGTCAACTGCTGAGAAGCAGTTTGATCTCACTGCTTGTGGCGTTCGCAGGTATTGCCACTTACATCACCTTCCGCTACGACCGCCGCTACGCCTTTCTCGCCCTTGTGGCACTTGCCCATGACGTGGTGATTGTCTGTGGTGTCTTTGCCTGGCTTGGTCTGGTTCTGCAACTGGAGGTTGACAGCCTGTTCGCCGTAGCTCTCCTCACCATTGCGGGATATTCGGTGAATGACACGGTGGTGGTGTTCGATCGGATTCGTGAACGCAGCCGCGACAACAAGGAGCTGTCCTTATGTGAGCAGGTTGATTTGGCAGTTTCCGCAACGTTGACACGCACGCTTTACACCAGTGGGACCACGTTGTTGCCCCTATTGGCTCTGATCTTTTTTGGTGGTGCAACGCTCTACTGGTTTGCGATCGCCCTGGCCTTGGGTGTGATCGTCGGCAGCTGGTCCAGCATCGCTCTGGCTCCATCACTGTTGACGCTCTGGGAACCGTCGCGTGGTTGATTCGCGAGATCCTCTTCCAACGCAGCGTCGACCAGCCCAGTGGTTCCCGGTGGTGCTTGTGGTTCTGTCCCTTTGGGACCTGCGAACGGATCTGTTGCTCCTGCTGGATCATTTCACGTTCACCAGTTTGAGCTTTGCTGTTCGATACCATCTCCTGGCTGTGGTCGTTCTGTTGGGCTGTGGTTCTCTCTGGCGTCGTTACCGTTAATACAATATTTGCCCTTTTGGATGGTGTTCTCTTGGGTGAATCATTGTGGTTCCGGTGCATCATCAACGAATGCAAGGAAAATGCTTAATTCATCGGTTTTGTAGCCCCTGCTTCAAACGTCTCTATGGCTGCAAACTAACATTTTGAAAGTTGCAAGTTGGTCATGTTGAATCAAAAGTCATTCACGCATTCAACTCAAGCCAGTGACTCCAAGGATACTGATAAATCTGTGTTGAAGCCTCGTCCTAAATATCCGGGAAAAATTCAGGATAAATTGTCATATTGGAGGTTCGATTATTCTGGTTTGCTCTGATTGGGATCGCTGCAGTCTGAATTTTTGAATGCGGTGAATTGATGGTATTGATGTGCTGCTTGAGGAATGATCCGCAAGCTCTCTTAAGATATTCATGGGTCTGATTGAGAATTTAAGCAATCAAAGGTTATGCTCCCAATATTGATTCCTTTGTGGGCCAATTGTGATTCATTCACTTGTGGTCACCGGTCTATTTGTTGACAGCGTCTTCGTACATCGACTTGAGAATCATGATCATGAATGTTGAGCCTACAAAAACGGTCAACATTATCCTGAGCATTTCTTCCATTCACTTGATGCAGAAATTTAATTATCAATGGATGGACATTTGTTTTCTGTTGCCGTTGACACGAACGTTGGATTTTTCCAGGTATGGCCAAGGGGTTTCTCGCTGATGCCAGTTGTGCTGATGAAGTTTCACAAGTGTGATGTTAATGGTATCTTGAATTGATTGACAAGGTTTGCAATGCGAAAAACAGCCTTCATCTGTTTCTCCACTGTGATGGTGGGATTTTCGCTGGATGTGTTGCCTTCCCTTGCACAGTCATTTTTTAGCGTTCCACCTGTGAAGATCAACATTCATAATCCACAATTTATCGAAGGACGCAAAAATAGAACGACGATCAGCGTTGTTATTCCTGAAAATGCAGGAGCTTCTTTAAGGAAGATTGTTTTGGATCAACTTCCCAACATTGACACATGGGATTGGGGGACGCAGCCCCCTAGGGTTTATACCGGTTTGTACTCTCTTAGAGGAAAAGGTCGTGATGGCCTCGCGACAGCTGAATTAATCAATGATGAGAACACCTTGATGCTCAGCCTTGATCCTGCCATCGATCCCGGTGAACAGGTGAATGTCGTGATGAGAGGTTTTAATCCTGATGCCAGCGTTTATCAATGGCGAACAGGTCTCGTGCCAGATGGTGAGAATCCGGTGACCTATCAGGGGCCAATCCTTAGGCTTAATATCTACAAATATCCTCATAGGTGAAATCCAGCTTCACTTGTTTTAGCTTCTTCATCTAAGCTTCTGCATCAAACTCTGATCATTGTTTTTAGTTTTCTAATGTTAGATGCTCNATGCTGATCTNTTNATCTANTTTTCNTTGATGANGCATTGTTGGCCATAGATAATGCGTTGCAATTTGGTATGAAATTTTGTTTTTGTGCTAAANTTNANTTGGAAGTTTGCTTCCTTGCTGTGNNGGTTTTTGGTTTGGCTGTTGTTTTGATGGCTGCACTTCCCGTGCAGCCAGTGCAGGCTCAGCCAATTGTTGTTCGATGCTTGATGTCTGGTATGGATTCTGCCCTTGGCAAAGTTTACTGGAGTCTTACNTTGGATGAACAGCGCAGTGTCGTGGTTCGGCAAATATCCTCTTCCGGGCAAGTTGATGAATTTAAGGCCCAGTTTTTGCCGACCAATATTTTTTGGGTTGATGCTTTTGGAATCGAAAGCAGCCTGAATCGTGTCTCTGGGGCGTTAACCAAAACCGTCGGCAATACAACAACCACAGATGTTTGTCGGGTCGTCAAGNCCGGAGCTTGATGATTGCGAGNGCNTTCGAATGTTCAGAACTTGATGGTCATCCATGGCTTTGAAACANTTGCATGGTCGTATTCAATGACAACCATTTGTCTGATTGTGNACGAGGTTTGTTTAGTAANCATCGAGCAGGATTCATCTGGCGGTGTCAAGCGCTACATTATTGATTAGGTTGATGCGCTCATTTTAAAAACCGGAGTTCGCGCTAAGCTTTAAGCGGAAGCATATTCTTTTGGTGATGATTAAAGCGTTTTTTGCTTTTGTTGGACTTCTCGTTTTTCTCATGATGCCAGTATCGAGTGCGCTGGCTGATGAAGCTCCCTATGTCATCCAAGATTTTGCAACAAGTTCTAAAACTGTTGATGGCGACAGTTTTACCTATCCCAAGGGAGAAGGTGAGATGAGATTGGTCCGCGCCGAATTTAAAAAGGGAGCTACTTTTCCGATGCACACGCATCCTGTTCCATTGATGGCTTATATCGAAACAGGTGAATTAACTCTGACAAGAAATGACGGCACCAGTGAAAAATTTGGGCAGGATGACACGTTTATTGCAGGCCCTAACACTCCTCCTCACACGATGGGCAACACGGGTGATTCAACAGCGGTGATGTGGATTACTTTTGCTGCGATGGATGGTGCTCCCAATCTTGAATTGGTCGAATCCTCTTCATAGTTGCGTTGTTCTTGTTTGACGTTGTTTGAATGGGTCGAAGTCACTTGATTCTCTCCTGATCTTTCCCTAGCTGATAAATATTTTTGATGAAAATGGTTCGAATTAAGGGACTCATGTTCCCTGATGTAGTGCCTCTGAGAAAAACGTTACTGCAATAAAGAGTGGTATCTCTTTGATTTCATGTGTTCAAAATTGTTGATTGATGATCACCATGGGGTGATCATCATCTGTNGAGTTCNNTTTGAATGAAGCCTNAACGTTTAGAGCCTGGCGTCAAATCTTGATCTGCTATCGGCNGGCTGGCATGAATTCCTCCGTCAGGGCCTGCCAAGCCCGCTTCTTCGCGTCCTCAGACCAGCCCGTGTTCGCCTGCTGCGATTCCCACCAGGAGTCAAACAGATCTTCAGCTTCCTCATAAAGCAAATCTGCATCCATGTTCTCCTGCAGCAATTGGAGAACGGACTGTCTCAGTTCNTCGTAGCGTGAAAAATTGAAGATCACGTCCATTGACGTCGAGCTCACCGCCTGATCNCTTCCACCGTATTGGAGCGCCTGNTCCAATTNGGTGAACNGTCAATCAGGTCCAGCGATCCATGACCTGCTGAACCACGACTTTCTGCATCACCACCTGCAGTACAACAACGAGGGGCAGTGCCAGCAAGACGCCAGGCAGCCCCAGCAAGGCGCCAAGGCTCAGTTGTGCCATCAACGCCACGGTTGGCAGAAGATTGACGGTNTTGCTCAGCAGCAGGGGCGTGAGCAGAAAAGCCTCGAGGTTTTGCAAAACCAGGCGGAACAGCAAAACACTCACCATCAGTTGTGGTGATTGCAACAACGCCAGACCTGTTGGCAACAGGGTTGCNGCTGTCGGACCGATGGTCGGTACGAAGGTGAGCANACCGCAGACGAGCGCGCTCAGCAAGGCGAGGGGTGACTTGAGCAGGGCCAGGCCGGCCCAGGTGAGCAGAAAAACCGTTGTGGCGGAAATCGTCATGCCACTGAGCCAACCCCCCAGCGCTTCGCGGCAACTGTCCAGCAGCTGTNGCATCTGTTGGCGGGCTGGTCTCGGCGTCACGGCGATCACCATGCCTTGATGGGCACCTGGATCCAGAGCCAGCAGAATCGCCAGCAATGTCATCAGAAACAGCTGAATCACACTGTTGGCAGCTCCACCCGCCAGATCCAGAACCTGGGCTCCGATTGGCTGAAGTTTGTCGAAGTCCAGCCCGCCGTTAATGGTTTCCTCCAGCTCTTTCAGGCGTGGATCTGCACTCAGAATCGAGGAAATCTTGGTCACAAGCTCTGGCAGATCTCTGCCGAGTTGCTCAATCTGAACCACCAGTTCCGGAAGCAACAGGCGTGCGATCAGCACCCCGACCAGTGCTGAGATCAGCAGGACCACCACCAGGGCTTGGGGACGATTCAGTCGACTGTGTTTGCGCAGTTGCTGAATCAGCACGTCCATCGCCACGGCGAGCACAACAGCGCCGAACAAGACCAGCAGGACCCAGCGCAGATGCCAGATCAGCAGAGCCATCACCACGAAGCTGATGGCGGCGAGGGCCGTGCGTCCCGTCATGCCGCCATCCTCTTCGTCTTCCAGCGATCCATCACGTCGTGAATCAGCACTTCCCGGATCAGCACCTGGAACACCACCGCCAGTGGCAAGGCCATCAACAGACCGAGTGGTCCAAAGATCACCGTGAAGATGAACTGTGCTGNAAGGGTGAGCCCTGGCAGCAACTTCACCTGGTGATGCATCACCGATGGGGTGATCACATAACTCTCGATGTTTTGAATCAGGATGTAAGCACCGAGCACAGCGGCTGATTTCCAGGGTGCGTCCAGCAGGGCCACGGCCATCGGAAAGACGGTGCTCATCGTTGGTCCGAGGTTGGGAATCACATTCAGCACCCCAGCCAGCAAGGCATTGGCCAGAACCAGCTTCACCCCGAGGAGTGAAAGGGCCAGGCCGCACAAGAGTGCAACCGCCATCGAGCTGATCAGCACTCCCACCATCCAGCTGCTCAGTGCTTCGCCGCACTGCTGAAGGATCCGACGGGAACGGCGCCGGTAGAAGGATGGAATCAGAAGGATGAGGGCTTCGCGATAGGCACTGGGTTGAACGCTCACCATCAGCGCCACTGCAACGGTGAAGAGCATCCGCAGCGCTCCGTTGCCAACGTTCCCTGCCAGTCCAATCAGGCCGATGAAGCCGGAGCCAAGGCCTGACGCCAGCGTCCCCGAATCGGGGATCAACGAGCTGTTCTGTTGTTCAATCCGTTCAAGGTTTGGAAGAGCGTCGGCTCCATAAATCGAATCACTGATCCAGTCGATCCATCCGATCGCTAACGATGCGAGTTTTCCAGCTGCGACGGGAAGTTTCTGAAGCAGAACCGAAAATTCATCAANGAACGGCGGCACCACCACGGCGGTGGCGATGGCGATCAGCGTGAGCAATCCGGTGAGGCTGAGCAGCAACGCTGTTGGTCGCGGCATCGGCCATCTCTCTCTGAGAATGCCCACCAGAGTGCAAAGGGCCATCGCGATCACGACGCCTGCAAACAGAAGCAGAACAACGTGACGCAAGCTCCAGAGGAGGCACACGGCCGCGATCAACGCGGCCAGGGACAACCACTGGGGCAGGTTCACGCGTCAGCGTCGGATGAGGAATCGGGTTGATCTGATCCTTGATTCTGTGAATAACCGAGACCGTTGGCGGCCGCATAGCGCTGGGCAAACCGCATGAACCGTTCGAAATCAACTTCGGTTTTCCAGGTGTAGGTCGCCTCAAGCGCGCTTGGCTTGCCGTTCACGAACTTGCCATTGACCTCGCGGGTCACCATTTCACCCTCTTCATCCACCATCCACATCCCTCCGATATCGCCAAGGGTTTCAGGCGCAAGTGCCTGGGGCTGCTCAAAGACGAACGTGGCTTGTCCTGTCCGACCGTCACGACTGCGCGTGAGCCGGATATCAGGAACGACAGGCTCGTCGATGCCGCGGAAGAATTGAATGGAGGCGCTGCCGGACGCGTCGCTCATCTGCCTCTTGCAAGAAGCGGGATCCTAGGCGTGTTTTTTGACGAGACCGCTCGCGATCATCCGTTCGGCCGCCTGTACTGCACTTGTTCCGCTGATGTCCAAGCTCTGACGTTCGGGACATCGCTCCAATTCGCGGTCGTAACAACGGTCGTAGTAATCGAGGGTGGCTTCACAGGCGGCAGCCCAGTCCTCACGATCAATGGCTTGCAACGCCTTGCTGGTGCGCTGCGGCCCCAGTCGTCGGCTGATCCGTTGTGTGGCTGCCGCCAGGGCCTCTTGCCCCTGGCGCCCATACACCGCAACGAGCTGCTTGATGCGTTCATCAAGACTGCGCCGGATTTCAAGCACCGGCGCCTGCTGCATCTGTTTGAACAGGGCGGCTGGAATTCGGCAGCGACCAACCTGAATGCTCTCCGCTTCCAACCAGATTGATGAGGCGTTGATGCGGCGAAAACCGTCCAACTGCTCAGCCAGCAGGTTCTCGTAGTGCTCCGTGCTCGGCTGGGGGGGCTGTCCCAAGCCTCCGAAACTGCTGCCGCGGTGGTTGGCCAGACCTTCGAGATCAACCACTGAAACGCCCTGTTGCCTCAGGGCCAGCAGCAGGTCCGTCTTGCCTGTGCCGGTGCGCCCTCCCATCAGTTTCAGTGGCCACTGCTGTTCGAACTGGTTCAGAACCCAGTGTCGATAGCTCTTGTAGCCCCCATCCAAAACGCGGGGCTGAAGATCGAGAAGCGCGGCAAGCCAGGCCACGCTCGCTGAGCGCATGCCACCGCGCCAGCAGTAGATCCGTGGCGGATGATCGCCGCTTAGAGCATCCAGTTGGGCTGCCAGCTGNGCCATCTTCGGGCCGCTGATGGCCAGGCCGTGATGAATGGCTGCCCGGCGTCCCTCCTGTTTGTAAGCCGTTCCGACCTCCGCCCGCTCTGCGTCGCTGAACAAAGGCACATTCACGGCTCCAGGCCAGTGCCCCTTGGCATGTTCGGAAGGGCTGCGCACATCGATCAGCACACCGGGCAACTGCCGGAGTTCGTCGATCGGTGCGCAGAGGACGTCTCCCATGCCTGACATAGTGGGCCAACGCCGCGCCAGTCAGAAGCCGGTCGCGATTCATGCTCTCCGGTTCCTCTTCTTCATCCACAGAAACAAGCGCTGAGCAGTTGCTCGATCGGTTCTCATCNGGAACGGTGCGCCAGCGCCGCTCGATGATCCGCACGATTGAAAGCCGCATCGGCGATCTGGTCGCTCTTCAGGACGGTTTGCTCGCGCCCTTTGATCCAGCGGGCGATGACTGGGCGGCCGGTTGGATCCTGCAGGTGCTGCAACGTCATCAGCCGGAGCTGCTGACCCGTTTGCTCCCTTCAGAAGCTCAGGGTTGGTTTCGTGCCGATTCGGCTGTCGGCATCGATTACGGCCCCTTGCAGGAGTCGCTGCTTCGCGAGGACTTTCAAGCGGCCGATCGTTTCACCAGCGCCACCCTGAGACAGCTGGCNGGTAGCGAGGCCGAGCGACGCGGCTACGTCTATTTCAGTGAAGTTCCCAGCATGTCCGGGCTGGATCTGGTGACGCTGGATCGCCTCTGGATTGCCTATTCCCAAGGTCGCTTTGGATTCAGTGCCCAGGCTCGGCTCCTCAAGGCCCTGAATGGTCGTTATGACCAGCTCTGGCCGCGAATCGGCTGGAAGTTGAACGGTGTCTGGACGCGATATCCAGATGCNTTCACCTGGTCGATCACCGCGCCCGAAGGCCACATGCCGCTGGTGAATCAANTGAGGGGCGTTCGTCTGATGGATGCGCTGCTGCNGCATCCCTCTCTCAAGTTGCGTTACGGCGATTGAAGCGGTCGTCTGTTTCAGGCTCCGAGGAACCGTTAAGTTCAAAACAGGTCCTGAGAGAGCCGCATGGTTTCTCCACAGCCGTTGGTGCGGTTCCGTTGGGCCGATTTCATCCTCCCTTCAACTCTGCAGNTGTCCCCTTTGCTGGAGGTGTTGGTCGAACCGATCGGCTGCATGGCGACCTGTCAGCGCATCGAGCTCGGTTTGCATGAAGCACTGGTCAATGCTGTTCGCCATGGCAACAGCGAGGATCCGTCCAAGCGCTTGCGTGTGCGAAGGATCCTGACCCCACACTGGCTGGTCTGGCAGGTGCAGGATGAAGGTCGNGGCATGCCCGTGGACGCCCGCCAGCCCTGCTTACCGGAGCAGCTGTGTGCACGGAGTGGACGGGGCCTGTTTCTGATTCATCAGTGTTTTGACGATGTTCGTTGGAGTCGTCGCGGAAACAGATTGCAGCTGGCCTGTCGTCGTCCAGTCAGTGCCGAGGGCAGCCGGGATCCTTGAGCTCTCCGCGTATCCAGCCAAGAGCTTGCTGGGTGAGTTGTTCCACCTCCACTCTCGAACCTTTTGCCAGCAATTGGGAAAGTGCTGCTGCAAGCAGTTCGGCAGCCCGACGATCCCGATCTGACTTCAGTTGATGCCACTGACGATCATCGATGCGGAGGCGATTGAGCAGCTCGCCTGCCAACGGCAGACATTCCTCAGACCATTGCTCTCTTTGATCGCCCATGGTGTGGATCGGAGATGTGCCTAACGTCATGTCATCTATAGATGTGCCGATGCCTGCACGGGAGAGGTTGGTTCGCCGTTCTCTGTGTTGGTTGCACAGTGTTTCCCTCCTGATGCAGCAGGGACGACGTCAAAGCCGAGCAGAATCCCACGTCAACGGTGTTGAATCCCGACGCTGGAAACAACGTCAGGCGATGGGGCAGCGTTTGCTGGACCAGCCAACCGCTGGTTGGAGTCGTCCACAGATCCGTGGAGCAAGGTTCTGGCAGATGCTCAGATGGGTAGGAGCTGGATTCAGCCTCGCCTGGTGGCTTGCCAAGAGTTGATCAGCGCGTTTCAGGCAACACGCTCCGGGGACCGTTCCACAACAACAAGGGACACNGGCCGCTCGGATACAGCACCCGAAAGAGACGGAGTCCGCTTCTCGGCGGGTCTGGGAAGGTCTTTGCCTCTCAGCCAGGCGTGATGCAGAGCGCGTCGTCTGCGGTCTTCACCCAAAACAAGGCGATCTGCGGCGGACGTTGGACTTTCCCCTGGGAGAACTGCAGTTCTCAGACAGATCCCGAAGCCATGGGCTTCGACCTGTACGTGACCTTCCATCAGGACAACTTGGAATTGCCAGCCCTGAAGCCATCTCACCCGGAAGGGATTGGTCATGGAGCCCTTCGCGTTACAAGCTCACCCTATGGCCCCATGGGAACGGTGCAAGGTGTGCTGTCAGGGAATGCCGTTCAGACCTCCTTCGATTCAGGTTTCCTCGCCGACCAGATGCGCGTCATGAAGTGAGATTCAGCGTGAACGCCAGTGAATCCGGCCTGTTGCAGCCGGGCCTCGATGTCGTCTCCGATGTAATCGCGGTAGTAAGGCTCATGGAAAATGCGGCGGAAATTATCAAGGGCGATGTCGAATTGCGGTGAATCCGCGAGTTGAATCGAATCCGCCAGCACCAGCACTCCACCCGGTTCAAGCACCCTGAAGCAGGACTCAATGACGTTCTGACGCGCTTCTCCTGGAAGTTCGTGGAACAGGAACACGCAAGTCACCGCCTGCAGCCCGTTGTCGGCGAAGGGCAATTGTTCGGCGTTGGCGCGGATCAGCTGGACCAGTCGATCGTTGCTGTCGTTCAGCCAGCGGTTGGCCTGACGCAGATAGGCGGCGGAAAGATCGGTGCCGATCAGCTCTGCGTGGGGGAGTGCACGGCGGATCTGCTGCAAGGTGCGACCCGTCCCTGTGGCCACATCCAGAATGCGCAAAGCCGAGGGGGAGCGGTCAGCGAAGTGACGCAGGCCTCGCTTCAGTGGGGCCAGCACGCGTCGACGCATCGCATCGGCTGTGCCGTTGAACAGGATTTCAACCTGCAGGTCGTAGAGCGAGGCGGAATGGTCGCTGAGGTAGCCGTCGGTTTGGTGATGGAAATTCTGTAAGTAGTAATCCGGATACAAGGAGGGGTCGGTGTCCTCCGGTAAGTCCTGGACATTCCGATCCCGACGTCGATCCCAGGTGGATGGAAGGTCGAGCCAGACCAACGGATAGCGGCTGGCCCAATCAAGCCATGGGGCATCAAAGAGAAGTTCCGTTGGATAAATCCCCTCTTCCGCGTCCTGCCAGTCCCGCTCCTGCAGGGCCGTCATGGACCGCTGCAAATCAGCAAGCATTTCGCTGGATAGAGACTGGGTGCTCGGCAGCGTCTCCGGGGCCACCAGTTCCATCACACGCGTGCTCAGCTGCTTGTGGGCGAGACCGGCAATGCTCTTGCCCTGTTGCAGGGTCTGATACGCGAGCTTGCTGATGGAATTCGCCATGGCTGAAAGGAACCAAGATCCATTTCATCAAAAAAGCCCGCTCTCCGGAGGGAGCGGGCCCAGATGCGTGAGCAGTGGGTGACGCTGCTGATCAGGCGTCGTAGTACATCGTGAACTCGTGGGGATGGGGGCGCTGGCGGAGTTGCTGAACCTCCTCGTATTTGAGGTCGATCCAGTTGTCGATGAAGTCGTCGCTGAACACACCGCCCTCTGTGAGGAATTGACGGTCTTGATTCAGAGCTTCGAGGGCGCCGTTCAGGGATGGGGGAACGGTGGAGATGTTCTTGAGCTCCTCTGCCGGCAGCTCGAACAGATCCTTGTCGAAACCGTCGCCAGGATCGATCTGATTTTTGATTCCATCCACGCCAGCCATCATCATTGCGCTGAAGGCGAGATAGGGGTTCGCAAGGGCATCGCCGGAGCGGAATTCCAGACGTTTCGCCTTGGGGCTTGGACCGGTGAGGGGGATGCGAACGGCCGCTGAACGGTTGCCTTCTGAGTACACGAGGTTGACGGGTGCTTCGAAGCCCGGCACCAGCCGCTTGTAGCTGTTGGTGGTTGGGTTGGTGAACGCCAGGAAGGCAGGCGCATGCTTGAGGATGCCGCCGATGTACCAGCGCGCGGTCTGGGACAGGTTGGCGTAAGTCCCCTCTCCAAAGAACAGGGGCTGGCCGCCCTTCCAGAGGCTCTGGTGAACATGCATGCCAGTGCCGTTGTCGTTGAAGACAGGCTTGGGCATGAACGTGGCGGTTTTGCCGTACTTCTTGGCCACGTTCCGCACAACGTATTTGTATGTCATCACGTTGTCTGCAGCCTGGATCAGTTCGGCGAACTTCATTCCCAGCTCATGCTGACCGGCGCCAGCCACCTCGTGGTGGTGCTTTTCGATGGGAACTCCCAAGGCGCCCATGGTGCTGAGCATCTCGGAGCGAATGTCCTGCGCTGTGTCGTTCGGGGCGACAGGGAAGTAGCCCTCCTTCAGCTGAATCTTGTAGGCGAGGTTGCCCCCCTCCTCCAGACGGCCTGTGTTCCAGGAGGCTTCGATCGTGTCGACGCTGTAGAAGGAGCCACCTTCACTGGAGTTGTAACGGACGTCGTCAAACAGGAAGAACTCCGGCTCTGGGCCGAAGAATGCTGTGTCTGCCAGGCCGGTTGAGTTCAAATAACCCAGAGCCCGCTGAGCCAGAGCGCGTGGACAGCGGTCGTAGGGCTGACCGCTTCGGGGTTCGCCGATCGAGCAGATCATGCTCAGTGTTTTATGGCGATAAAACGGATCAACCCACGCCGTGGAAGGATCGGGAATCATCGCCATGTCGGAGGCGTTGATGGCCTTCCATCCACGGATTGAAGAACCGTCGAAGGCCAGCCCCTCAGTGAAGGATTCCTCTTCAATCATGTCCGTGCACACCGTCAGGTGTTGCCACTTGCCATGAAGGTCGGAGAACTTGAGGTCAACGAACTCAATTCCGTCGTCCTTGATCTGACGCAGGACGTCCTGTGGGGTCGTGGGCATGAAAAATTCCCGCCAGGGGGCGTGTTTTAGAGGACCGTAAAGAGCCCTAAACACCCATTTTGTATCACTAGGCACCTTTTTTGGCGGTTTTGTCTCGCTCTGTACCTCTTTGGTGAGCTCCGTAACCGTTTCTGTCAACTTCACGGGATCACTGCTGCGCCGTGGCTTCTGGCCGAATCAGCGGTGTTACCTTCCGCGGAGGGAGTGTCTGGAGACCCAAGGGAATGCGTGATGCCATCACCGGGTTGATCGGTCGTTATGACCAACTCGGGCGTTATCTCGACCGCCAGGCACTGGACAGCATCGAGACCTATCTCGGTGAGGCAGAAGTCCGCATCGCCGCCGTTGAGCTGATCAACCGAGAGGCCGCTGAGATCGTTCGTGAGGCGAGCCAGCGTCTTTTCCTCGATGAGCCCGAACTGCTCCTTCCAGGTGGAAACGCTTACACCACGCGTCGCCTGGCCGCCTGCCTGCGCGACATGGACTACTTCCTTCGGTATGCCAGTTACGCCCTGATCGCAGCGGACAGCACGATCCTCAATGAGCGCGTCCTCAACGGCCTTGATGACACCTACAAGAGCCTTGGTGTTCCCACCGGTCCCACGGTCCGCAGCATCGTTTTGCTCGGAGAGGTGGTGATTGAGCGTCTTCAGGCTGGTGGCGTTCCGGCTGATCTGCTTGCCACCGTGCGTCAGCCCTTCGACCACTTGGCCCGTGGCTTGGGTGAGACCAATGTTCGGCAGCGCTGAGTCGTCTTGATCGCTGCAGNATTTCAAACNAGCTGAGATGCTCTCTGAAGGGGCGGATGACTGCGTAGGCTCATCGCCGAGATGAACTGAATCAGGNCCTTGGCGACGCATCCTCTCCAGACCGTTGACGGACGCCATCGCCAGCTGCTCGACCCGATCGCTACACCGGATCGACTGCTGCTCGGCCCCGGTCCCTCCAATGCGCATCCAACGGTTCTCGAGGCGCTGTCCCGGACACCGATTGGTCACCTCGACCCTCTCTACGTCGAGTTGATGAGCGAGGTGCAGGAGCTGCTNCGCTACGCCTGGCAAACCGACAACCGCCTCACCCTTCCCATGAGTGGCACCGGCAGTGCTGCGATGGAGGCCACCATGGCCAACACCATCGAGCCTGGCGACGTCGTCCTGGTGGCAGTCAAGGGTTATTTCGGGCTTCGCCTCGCGGACATGGCTGGCCGTTACCGCGCGGATGTCCGGACGATTGAAAAACCATGGGGCGAGTGGTTCTCCATCGAGGAGCTGGAGGCCGCGCTGATTGAGCACAAGCCCGCAATACTCGCCATCGTCCACGCCGAGACCTCAACCGGCGTCTGTCAGCCGATGGATGGAATCGGGGACCTCTGCCGTCAACACGGCTGCCTTCTGCTGCTCGACACGGTCACGTCCCTGGGTGGTGTTCCGCTCTACATCGATGAGTGGAAGGTTGATCTGGCCTACAGCTGCAGCCAGAAAGGTCTCAGCTGCCCTCCAGGGTTGGGTCCCTTCACCATGGGTNCCCGGGCTGAGGAGAAGATGAATGCCCGCAAGGACAAGGTGCCGAACTGGTATCTCGATGTCTCACTGTTGAACAAGTACTGGGGAAGTGACCGTGTTTATCACCACACGGCACCCGTGAACATGAATTTCGGCATGCGGGAGGCCCTGCGTCTGTTGACGGAAGAGGGCCTTGATCACGCCTGGGCCCGTCATCGTCGCAACGCCGAAGCGCTCTGGTCTGGTCTCGAAAAGCTCGGTCTGTCCATGCTTGTCCCTGAGGAGCATCGGTTGCCCACCCTCACCACGGTTCGGATCCCCGATGGCGTTGATGGCAAAGCTTTCAGCTCCCATCTGCTCAANACCCATGGCATCGAGGTTGGGGGAGGCCTTGGTGTTCTCGCTGGCAAGATCTGGCGCATCGGTCTGATGGGTTACAACTCCACGCCCGAAAATGTCGATCGCCTTCTGAGCTTGTTCGAAAGCGAATTGCCTCGCTTCAGCGGTTCCCTCGCCGCTGTTGCCTGAGCCTCCGTCGCCTGAACCAGCTTTCCAGCAGCTCACGCGCTTCATCACCCAGCACACCTCCAATCACCGTCATGTGGTGATGGGCGCTGGCATGGGTTGAAAGNTCGAGGCTGCCTCCCAGTCCTCCCCGTTTGCTGTCGTGCGCTCCAAACACAACCCTGCCCATCCGGGCTTGCACGAGCGCCCCAGCGCACATCGTGCATGGCTCAAGCGTTGCAATCAGCGTGCAGCCGTTGAAACGCCAGTCGCCCAAGACCAAGGCTGCCTGGCGCAGAGCGATCAGTTCGGCATGTCCAAGGGGATCCTGCTGATGTTCCCGCCGNTTGCGTCCATGGCCGATGCAGCGCCCTGCTGGATCGAGCACCACGGCGGTGACTGGAACCTCCCCGGTTTGGCCAACGGCTTCAGCCCGCGCCAGCAAAATCCGCATCCATTCGATCCACGTCGCTCCCTCCAACGTCCGTTCCGTCCGATGACCCGATGGTGATGCCTCGGAACTCGGTCCCTCGGGACGCAAGGATTGGGACAGACCCATGCCGCCCATTGCACGCCGGCCCACCATTGTCCTCTTCAGAGTCGGACCTGGTTGGGTTCGCATCCCCCGAGGGGTTCGACCCGGTGTTGCGGGCTTTTCTGCATCAGGCCGCTGATCTGCTCTGCGATTGGATCGGCCATGCATCGGAACGGATGCCGTTGCCCCCCGTGCGGCGACAACCGGATATCGCTCCCTCGCTGCATGGGGCCGGGATGCAGGGATTGCTGTCGGATCTGCAATTGGTGATGGAGGGGGCCTATCAGCCCTCTCATCCCGGAGCGCTTGCCCATCTGGATCCTCCTCCGCTCACCGCATCCATCGCAGCGGAACTGGTCTGCGCCGGTTTGAACAACAATCTTCTGGCTGAGGAGCTGTCGCCTGGTCTCACCCAGCTTGAACAGCAGCTCTGCCGCTGGTTTGCCGCACGGCTGGGCCTGCCTGCCACGGCTGGCGGTGTGTTGGCCAGCGGCGGAACGCTCAGCAATCTGATGGCTCTGGTGGTGGGTCGTGAGCAGATTGATCCCTCCTCCCGTCAGCAGGGCGTGGTTGTGTGCAGCTGCGACGCCCATGTCTCCCTGTTGAAGTCGGTCAGGATTCTTGGCCTTGGCGATCAGGCTCTTCTTCAGCTTCCGGTGGATGCCGACGGGTGTCTTTGTGTGGAAGCCCTGGAGGCCGCCTTGCGCCGGTTGGAGGATGAAGGTCGNCCCTGTTTGGCGGTTGTCGCCACCGCCGGAACAACCGTGCGTGGTGCGATCGATCCCCTCAAGGCTGTGGCATCACTGTGTCGTCGATACGGGGTTTGGATGCACGTTGATGCTGCGATCGGTGGGGTGTTCGCACTTGTTCCCTCCCTGGCGGGACCACTCGAAGGCATCGCCGCAGCGGACTCCCTGACACTGAATCCCCAGAAGCTTCTGGGCATCACCAAAGCCTCATCTCTGCTGCTGCTGCGCCACGGGTCTCTGCTGAAGCAAGCCTTCTCGACAGGCCTGCCCTACATGGATCAACCGAGTGGTGATCACCATGGTGGGGAGGTGGGTCTCCAGGGGACCCGCCCGGCAGAGGTGCTCAAGCTCTGGCTGGGGTTGAGACAGCTTGGCGAACGCGGCATCGAGTCGATCCTCCGCAACGCTCTGGACCGTTGTGATCGGTTGTGCCGAAACCTGGATGACGAGCGCCTGCGGCTCTACCGAGGATCACTCCATCTCGTCGCGTTTCGACCGTTGGCTCTCAGCGGTGAGGCCAGAACGCAATGGTCGATCGACACCCGTCAGCGGCTGTTTGAACATCACTTCATGCTCTCCAGACCGCTCTATGACAGGGGACCCTGTCTGAAGGCGGTGCTTGGCAATCCCCATACGACCGTTGCACATCTGGATCATCTGGCGGATCTGATCAACGCATCTGTGATCTGATCGGACTGTTGAAACAGAGGCGCCGCCATGGCGGACCCATCGAAGCGTTCCCGCTGGATTGCCATCGTCACCGGTGCCATTTCCGTGATGATCGGCCTGGTTTATCTGCTGATGATCACCCTTCTGGATGCGCGGGGTCCGATGCGCCCGCCCCCGCCGGAGGCTCTGGTCGCGGCGGCAGTTGCGGTTCCTTTGCCCGTTGAAGGGGTTCAATCACCTGTCGCATGGCGGCGTCCAGGAACCGTTTGAGCGACGCCTCGCGCCGATTCAGGTTGAACTGCTCCTGAACCACCTGACGCATGCCGCCATCACCCCAGTCCTGGTCCTGTTCGAAATAGCGGATGAAGCTGCTCCCCGCCACGCGGGTCAGCCAGGCGGCGACCACCGCTTGGATCATGCGACCGGCCATCAGCGTTGGCAGGCTCAGGCTCAGGGCGCTCCCGATCAAGCTCACGGCCCCTTTCACAGCGCCAAGCCCGGCGAGGGTTCTGCCCACGGACATCGCCAGTTCCTTGGCGCGATCCTTCGACAGCTCGATTCCATAAACACGGGCCAGCTCCATCACCATCTGGGCATTGACGGCAGCTGTCCCGAGCAGATCCACGCCGGGCAGTGGCGTGGCGGCCACGATGCCCGCTCCGATCCAGCTGTATCGATCCACGCAGCTGCGGGCTTGCCGCAGGCGCTGCTTGGTCAGCAACAAACGACCGCGGTCATCGAGATGGCGGCATTGCAANAGGATGTTGTCGGCGATCAGCTCCTCTCCCTCCGCGTGAAGAATCACCGCGAGGCGCTGNAGCAGATCCCCGACGTCAGGAGCGGGTTGAAATGGACGTGCACCGGGGCGCGGCACCGATTGCGGAGCAGCGCTGCAGGCCACCACATCTTCGTCCGACAGCAGTCCTGAGCAGTGGGACCGCAGCAATGCCAGCAATCGCCGCTCCTCCTCTCTCCCCCGCAGATCCCGTTTGTTGAGAACGAGCACGAGCCGTTTTCCCAGATCGGCGATGGCTCGGATCAGCGACTGTTCCGAAGCCCGTAGGTCGCCATCAACAACGACGATGAGCAGATCAGCTCGGATGGCCTGACGTCGTGCCGCTTCTTCGCGACTGCGACCATCGAGCCCTGCTTCCAGGATTCCAGGGGTGTCGATCAGCTGGACGCTTCGATTCAGGCCCTGCAGGCGCATTCTGTAGGCCCGACTGCTGCGGGTCGAGCCCATGGCGGCCCCGGTCTCACCGACCATCTCCTGCAGCAGCGCCCGGATCAGCGATGTTTTGCCGCTTGAACCGATGCCGAAGACAACGAGCACGAGGTCTCCACGGGCCAGCTCCGCTTCGATCCGCTCCCGTTCCTGATGCAGCCCNTCGCGGCTGACATCATCAGCCAGCCGTTCGAGCAGCTGGTCGATGTTGGTGAGACTGCGGNTGGCCGCCTGNCGACGGTCCCGGGGCGGNTCCTCCGCGCTCGTTGGCNGCCCGCCNCTCTTGGCACGCCGTTGCTGGAACGCTTGCCACCAGGGCCATCCGACTTGGATGACCAACGTGGCCAGGAGCCCCGCGGCCACCAGCAGCACTGGCGTNAGCAGCCAGCCCGGCAGGAAATAGCTGAGATCCCAGAGCAGCGTCCTGATTCCCTGGAGGACAGCTCCGACAACCACCAGAGCGACAAGGGCGGCCGTCAGGCCCAGCAGCAATCGGGTGCGTGCGTTCACGACCCTTTGCTGCTGCCCCGACCGGCGGCTCGGATGATGTCTCCCCAGAGACCAGCCGCCAGTGCACTTGAGCTGGCTGTCGGACTGTTGTCGTCGTTGCCGAGCCAGATGCCAAGAACCCAGTGGCGGGTTGGCTCATAGCCAATGAACAACAGATCGCGGCCATCATTGGTGGTGCCGGTCTTGCCGCCCTCCTGCCCGCCGACGAAGGCGCCGCGGCCGGTTCCACTCCGCACCACGGTGCGCAGCAGGGTCTGCATCGTCTTGGCTGTTTCCGGTTTCATCGCCCGTCGTGCTGCGTTGAGGCTTCCGCTGCCGGTAGCCGTCAGACTTCTGCACTNGCTGGCGTTCTCCTGGTTGCAGGTCTCTGCATCCATCAAGCGACGGATCGTTGTTGGTGGGTGCCAGAGACCACCGTTGGCGACCGCCGCATAGGCACTGGTGAGTTCGATCAGGCGTATTTCGCTCTGGCCGAGCGCCAGCCCTGGAACCGGATCCAGCGGAGTGTTGATCCCAAGTGCTCTTGCCTGACGCACCACCTGTTCAAGCCCCACCCGTCGAGACAGACGCAAGGCCGCTGTGTTGTTGCTNANNGCGAAGGCACTCGTCAGCGACAGTGTTCCTTGGCAATCGCTCTCGAAGCGCTGGCCGCCCCACTCCAGTGGTCCGCAGTCCACTTGCTCGCCAGGGCTGATCCCCCGTTCCAGTGCAGCCAGGTAGGTCATCAGCTTGAAGGTGCTGCCTGGCTGTCGCACGGCCATGCTGGCCCTGTTGAACTGGCTGAAGCGGTAGTCGCGTCCACCGCTGATGGCGAGCACGCCGCCATTGCGACTGTCCAGGACCACAGCGGCACCCTCGCTGACGCCAAGCCCACCACTGCCCTTGATCAGCCTGCTGAGTTCACGCTCCACCACCGATTGCAGCAGAGGATCCAGATAGGTTTCGATCAGGAAATTTCCTTCTGCGGCGACTTCAGGCCCCACCAGTTGCGTGAGATCGCGCCTCACTTGNTCGGTGTAGAAGGGAGCGCTGCCGCTTTCCANGCGACTGCAGGCCTTTGGAGCCAGTTGAATCGGNCGGCGGCGGGCTTGCCGCGCCTCATCGAGGGAAAGACGGCCGACATCGGCCATCTTGTTGAGCACCAGATTGCGCGCTTCCAGGGACCGTTGCGGGAAGCGACAGGGATCGTGTCCGTTCGGAGAGGGGAGCAGACCCACCAACAGCGCCGATTGTTCCAGCGTCAGCTGGGAGGCTGATGTCTCGAAATAAAAGCGTGCGGCATCCTCAAATCCAAAACCGACACCCAAGTAGACGCGGTTGAGATAGCTGAGCAGCAGTTCCGCCTTGCTGAATCGACTTTCCAGCTGCAGAGCCACCAACAGTTCGCGCCATTTGCGTTCGAGGGTGTCCCCCTGGCCCACCTGGTCGGGGTAAAGGCTNCTCGCCAGCTGCTGGGTGAGGCTGCTGCCACCCTCGAGCACTTCACCGCCCGCCACGTTGGTGAACAGCGCCCGCAGCGTTCCGATCGCATCGATGCCGGGATGCCACCAGAAGCGGTTGTCCTCACTCGCCAGAAGCGCGTCCACCAAGGTCGGAGCAAAGTCCTTGAGCCGGTCCAGCTCGCGATGTCGCTGGGAGTCCACCGATGTCACCGGTTGGTTGTTGCGGTCATAGAGAGCGATCGGCCCCTGGACCGTCGCCAGCCGTCCGCGCACAGGAACGCTGGCATTGGCCAACAGCAGAAGAGCACTCCCGATGGCAAGCGATGNGGCCACCAGTGCGCCGGTGAGAGTGGCGACACGGCGGCCAGCACGTTCAGAGGGATTTGTGAAGGCGAGGGTTGGCGCTCCCGGTTCCGTCGCCGGCGCGAGCGTGATGCGATCACCGTCCTGAAGGGTCAACTCCTTCACCCGCCGGCCCCGCCACCAGATCCCGTTGGTGGAGCCCTGATCGATCAGGGTCCATCGATGCCNCTGCCGTTGCAGGAGTGCATGCAGGCGGCTGATCGTCGGATGGGGAAGGAAGATTTCAAGCTGGTCTTCCCGTCCCAGTCGGTAACTGTCTCCATGCAAAGGAATGGTGCGATCGGGGCGGTCGAGCTGATGAATCGTCAGCTCCGCCATCGCTTGCCCCCTTGCATGTTCAGCCACGGCGCGACGATTCTCTGGACTTCAGTAGGTCCAGAGCGAAGCAGAGAACAGCCAGGTTGATGGCGACGTCGGCCACATTGAAGATCGGGAAGTCGATCGGAACGAGGGCAAGAAAATCGATCACATAGCCGAGCCTCCATCGATCCAGACCGTTTCCGATGGTTCCACCCAGCAGAAAACCCACGGCCAGTGCCTGCCAAAACGCCAAACGTCGTTGCCGCCAGAGCCAGATGAGCACGATCACGGCGACAACCAGGCTGAGCAGGCTCAGCAGCAGGGTGGATCCCGTCAGCAGGCTGAAGGCCGCTCCGCTGTTGTGAACCAGATGCAGATCGAGCAAACCGGGAACCGCATTGATGGTGCGTCCACCGCTGAGTGATGACGTCATCCACAACTTGCTCGTCTGGTCGATGACCAGCACGCTGCTGGCAAGGACCAGAACCGTGGANCGGCCGGTGAGTCGCTGGTTCATTTCATTCGTCGATCATCAGCAGACGACGCAGCAGCACCGCAACCACTCCGACAGCGACGCAGAGGAGCAGTTGAGCAGGTAAGGGGCCAAGGGAGAGCTGGTAGATGAGCTGAGGCAATGGCGTGTTCCAACGCTGCAGAAGCGCGCCGATCCCCAGATTCAGCAGACCGCAGAGGTGCAAGACCACAAGCCCTCCAAAAGCAGCACCGACCTGGGCTTCCAGCTGTCCCATTCCGTTCTGCTGGGCCAGGCGACCGGTGAGCCATGCAGCAGGAACGAACCCGGCGAGGTAGCCAAAGCCCGGATCGAGCAGGTAGTTGATNCCACCGCCAACGTGAAANACCTGCAGATCGAGCAGCCCCAGGCTGAGATAGCCAACGGAGGCGATCACGCCGGCCCTTGGGCCGCAGACCAAGGAGCACAGCAACAGTGCTGGCACCTGCCAAGTGGCGGGCAAGGCGACGAGGTGCGGTGGGAGGGGGATCACGATGGCCGCCGGAAGAAGGCCGCCAATGAGGATGAGCAGCAGTCCGGCCAGGGCACCGCTCCAGGTGGCGAGGGCCCGCACGTGGGTGCTTCAGCTCAGCCCATCCTGCTCGAGAATGCACGTCTTGCCCAGATCCCATGGCTTCAATCGGCGACAAACTCCGCCTGAAAGAGCAGCTCAGCTATCTCAAGACGGCTGATCCAATGCCGATGCTTCGCCCTCCGGACCTTGTTGGTCCTGGAGAGGTGGGAGAGGTTGTGGCCCTGCATCCCCTGGAGGTCGTGGCGGTTCGATTTCGACGTGGCACGTTTTTGATCGATCTGGACCAGCTGGTGAGTGCTGATCCGATCGATCAANCCTGAACGCTTTCCCACCAGCGCGTCATGGCCTGCAGCCTGTCGGAAGGGCCGCACAGGCTCAGCTTTGGAGCGTTGAGCCGCTCTGCAGCAACCCTGAGCAGATCTCCTGCATTGANATGCTCCAGCTGATGGTGCATCCGCTGGTCGTGGTCATCCGGTAGGCCGAGCCCATGCAGATGGGCGCGACGTTCCGCCCGCTGGCTGCTGGTCTGGCGGGCATGGGCCATTTGACCGATGAATTTGGATTTCGCCAGATTTAGATCCTGATCGCTGATCGGTGTTTCCTGCAGCTCATTCCAAGTGTCAAGAAGCAGCTGCAGCGTCAGTTCCGCGCGATCCGCTCCAGTGGAGGCATGCATCACGAANGGCGCNTGCCCGGCTCTGCACGGATGATGCAAGCCCACGTCGTAGGCAACCCCGTGTTCCTCGCGCAACCGGCGGAATAAAAGACTCGACATGCCAAGCCCAAGATGGGCCTGAAGCAAGCGGAGCGCGAGGTCATCNCCATGCCCGTGGGGCACGGTGGCCTGCCCCANNATCACAACCACCTGCTCGGTGTCCTGTTCCTGGGTCACAACATTNCCCCGGTTCCCATCCGAGCTGGTTGGGTGGATCGCCTGAGCTGTGATCGATGCTGGTGCAGCGGAGTCCCAGGTGCTGAAGCCTGCCTGGAGCAGCAGTTCCGTTTCAATTGCTTTCGGCCAGACCCCAGCAATCGCCANGACGGAGCGCTGCTCGCTCAGATGTGTGGCCAGCGGATTCAGATCCTGGCGGTTCAGGCCCGTCAGGTCGTGTTCNACGCCGAGGGGATCATGGCCGTAGCCGTGGTTGCCGTAGATCAGCTCCCGCCACCCGTCGAACGCGATCTGAAAAGGGTCCTCCCGCTGCCGCTGCAGAGCCTGCAGGGCCAGATCACGCTCCAGCTCCAACTGCTCCTGATGCAGGTGGGGTGCGNTGACCATCCAGCCCAAGACCGGCAGGAGATCCATCGCATCGTCGCTGAGNCAGCGGAGNCTGATCAGCATGGCGTCCTCATGGGCTTCGCACCGCAGCCCGGCCCCTCGCCCCTCGACAAGATCCGCCAGCTGGACATGATCAAAAGGGCCGCACCCCCGGGTCATCAGCGAGGCCAGCAACTGGTGGGATCCCCTCTGGTGCGGGGCGTCCCTCGCACTGCCACCTCGAATCAGCAGCTTGGCCGCCAACACATTTGCCGTACGAAGGGGTTCAAACAGCAGTTCAGGTGCTGCCATCAGTTCGTCCCACCGGGGCGGGCCACCAGGGTGAAGGCCCGGCTCGGTTGCAACTGCGGAAGGATGTCTTCTCTCAGATCTTCAGCGCTCCAATGCTCCAAATGTCGCAAGGGATCCAGCAGAGCCTGATCCCGGTTCCAAAGGGTTTGGCTGGCTGCGATACCGGCCACCTGCCCGGCTGATTCCAGTGAAAACAGCATGCCGCTGCGCACCAGGCGTCGTGCCCGCTCCAGTTCACAGTCCTGTGCGGCCTGATCAAGCAACTGATGCATCTGCTCCGTCACCGCGTGTTCGACGGCCTCCAGGTCCTCCTCCCGGCAGCTGATTTCCANCGTGACAAGACTCCCCTGCTCCAGAACGGTGAGATCCATCTCCACGGTGTCAGCGATGCGCAGCTCCTCCCGAAGGTGGGCAACGAGTCGGCTGCGACGACCNTCTCCAAGCAGNGTCGTCACCAGATCCGCCCCCATCAAGCGGTGCTGATCCACCGCTGCNGCCATNGGCCAGAGCATCAAGATCCGTGCCGATTCGAGCCGTTCCACGCGGCAGTCNTGGCGACCGCTCACGACACGCGGCGGCTCTTCNCTGGAGAGCGGAGGGGTGAANTGTTCCAGATCGTTCAGGGCTGAGTTGCCGATCACCTGGTGCCACTGCTCCGATGCAGCGCCTGCNACCGCAAGGCAGCAGTTGCCGCCGCGNTAGCGCCTGGCGTGAAATCCCCGCATGGCTGCCGGTGTCATCCGCAGCAGCTGATCCTTGTGACCAAGAATCGGTCGGCCGTAGGCATGCATNGGGCAGGAGCGCGTCAGCAGTTCCTGCAACACCCGTTCNTCCGGTTGATCCGCGTACTGAGCGATCTCTTCGAGAACCACGTCGCGTTCCATCTCGAAGTCCGCAGCATCGATGGTCGGGTTGAGCACCAGCTCCAGCAGCAGATCGAGAGCCCGAGATGCCTGTTCCGCTGGGATCAGAACGTGAAAATGCACATCATCGAAACCTGTCGCGGCATTGCTGCTGCCACCGAGAGCTTCGATCTCGCGATCGAAGGCCCCCGCAGGGAGNTGCTGGCTGCCTTTGAACACCATGTGTTCGAGGAAGTGGGCCATTCCCTGCTCCTCAGCGTGCTCTGAGCAGCTGCCAGCGCGGCACCACAGATCAAGACACGTCAGCTGGGAATCCGGCATCGCTGCCTGCACGCAGCGGACGCCATTGTTCAGAACCCAGTGATCAAGCTCTGGACCGGGAGGGAGTGTGTTCAGAACTGCGTGGCAAAGTTCCATTCTGTGCCTGCTCCCTTGAATGCAGCCCCCGATGACGGATGAATCCGAGGGCCTGCACCCATTGGTCACCGCCATGGCGGACNGCATCCGAGCCTGCTGGACANATCTGCCGGATCTGAGCTCGCTCGGGGTGTCGCAGGATTTGGAGCGGATCAGTGGTTCCCTCGATGGCGAACGGCTGTTCATTCGCAATGAGCTCAAGTGCTGTCGTGGCCTGCGCAAGATGCACCTTGAGATCGCCCGTCTCGGGCTGGGCCTGCAGATCCTTCATTGCGTCTGGTTTCCCGACCCCCGGTACAACCTTCCGATCTTCGGGGCTGATGTGGTGGCGGGTCCGGCAGGAATTTCAGCAGCCATCGTTGATCTTTCTCCTGTCGTTGATGGATTGCCGGAGACCATTGAATCCGCTCTGATCAGTCTTGACCGGCCAACCTTCCGCCAGGAGCGCGACCTACCCGGCTGGGGCACGATCTTTTCGTCCCATGTCCGTTTCATTCGCCCCGATGGCTCGGACGAGGAAGAGAGCTTTCTGAAGGTTGTGNNGACCTATTTGCAGGTGCTGCGCTCTGCGGTCATCTCAGCTGCTCCCGATCGAGCCGATGATCCTTTTACCTTGAAACGGTTCGAGGGTCAGTGTCATTACTGCCTTCAGCAAAAGCGCAACGACAAAACCCGTCGCGTCCTCGAAAAAGCCTTCAATTCGTCCTGGGCAGATCGCTACATCAGCGAGCTGCTGTTCGACGATCCGCCGATGCCCATCTGATGCGTCCACGACTTCTCATTGTCCTTCCGCTCACGGTGATGGTCGGTGGGCTGACCTGGTGGATGATCCATCGCCAGACAGCGACCTCGGAGGCCGTTCAGATCTCCACGGATCTGAGCTCAGCAGCTCAGCAACCTCCGGAATCCGTCGCTGCACTGGGCCAGCTTGAACCCGCCGGTGAGATCCGTCGTCTGGCGGCACCCACCGTTGGCGTGGTGGGTGCCCCCCGGATCGCCAAGTTGTACGTGGATGAAGGGGATGCCATCAGCGCCGGACAGGAGCTGGCTGAATTCGACAACCGTGATGGCCTTCTGGCGGATCTTGAGGAGGTCGATGCACGCTTACGCAGCCTTGACGCTCAGATCACTCTTCAGAAACGGGAGCTCTCCCGCTACAGCAGTCCGGCTGCTTCGGGAGCGGTGTCGATGGTCAAGGTTGAGGAAGAGCAGGATGAGCTGATCCGGCTTGAAAGTCAGCGGCTTCAGGCCCAAGCCCAGCGCAAGGGTCTTGTTGTGGATCTGGCCAAGACCCGACTGCGCTCACCGATGGATGGTCTGGTGCTCAAGCTCCATGCACGGGTCGGGGAACGCCCGGATGCAGAGGGCGTGATGGAGGTGGGAGCCAGTCAGAACATGCAGGCCCGCATCGAGGTGTATGAATCGGATATCTCCCGGGTCCGGCTGGATCAGGTGGTGATCCTGACCAGTGAAAACGGGGGGTTCAAAGGTGATCTTGAGGGCCGTGTCGTTCGGATCAGCCCGCAGGTGCAGCAGCGGGAGGTGTTATCCACGGACCCCACTGGCGATGCAGATGCCCGTGTGGTGGAGGTGGAGGTCGCGCTCGATCCAGCTGATGCCGATCGTGTGGCCCGTCTNTCGGGGTTGAAAGTGATCGCCCGCTTTCAACCATGAGGTGGGCCTGGCAGAGCCGCCGCATCCCCTTGTCGTGGCTGCTTCTCTCCCGTCAGCCGGTGCGGTTGCTGGTGGCCCTCGCGGGCATCAGTTTCGCTGGAATCCTGATGTTCATGCAGCTGGGATTCCGCGATGGATTGTTCGATGCCAGCGTCACGATTCATCGTCTGTTTGATGCCGATCTGGTGCTGATCAGCCCGCGGTCAGCCAGCTCTGTGCGCATGGCTGGTTTTCCCCGCCGCCGCCTGGTGCAGACCCTGGCTGATCCAGCCGTGCAGGGCATCACACCGGTTCACTGGGGGTTGATGCTTTGGCGCAACCCTGAAACGCGCCGCAATCGGGCCATCCTGGCCTTGGGATTCAATCCGGACGATCCGTTTTTCGTGGATCCGGAGCTGGCTTTGAAAACCCCAGTGCTGAAACAGAAGGGGCGGATCCTGTTTGATCAGCTGTCCAGGCCGGAGTTTGGGCCGATCGCTGATTGGGTGGGTGAAGGTCGCACGGTGGAGACCGAAATCGCTGGAAACCGTGTTCGTGTTGAGGGCCTTGTGAGCCTCGGAACAAGTTTCGGTGCTGATGGAAACCTGTTGACGAGCACCGAGACGTTCCTGGATCTCTCGCCTCAGAAGCCAGCAGGTGCCATTGAAGTTGGCCTGGTGCGGTTGAACCCCGACGCTGATGCTGATGTTGTGATCAAGCGTTTGCGGGAACGGCTGCCCGATGACGTGTCCGTGCTGACCAAGCAGGGATTCATCGACTTTGAACAGAACTACTGGAAGAGCAGTACAGCCATCGGATTCATCTTCACCCTCGGGGCTGGGATGGGCTTCGTGGTCGGATGCGTGATTGTTTATCAGGTGCTGTACACCGATGTCAGTGATCACCTCCCCGAATACGCCACGTTGATGGCCATGGGCTATCGGATCAGTCACCTGCTTGGTGTTGTGATGCGAGAAGGCCTTTACCTGGCGATCCTTGGCTACGTACCCGCTTACATCGCTGGTGAGGGGTTGTATTGGTTTGTTCGTGATGCCACCCGGTTGCCGGTGGGCATGAACGCCACCAGGGCACTCACGGTGATGGTGATGATCCTGGTGATGTGCATGGTGTCGTCGCTTCTGGCCATGCGACGACTTGTCGATGCCGATCCGGCGGAGATCTTCTGATGGCTGCTGTTGCGATCGAGGAGCTCTGTCATCACTACGGCTCAGGCGAGATGCGCCGCCAGGTGCTGCAGGGAATCAGCCTCACCATTCAGCCCGGCGAGGTGGTGCTGCTCACTGGGCCATCTGGCTGCGGCAAGACAACACTGCTGACCCTGATCGGTGCGCTCCGAACCGTNCAGACGGGTCGGGTCAATGTTCTCGGTCAATCCCTTGATGGAGCTGGTCGGCGTCGGCGTCAGCAGGTCCGCCGCAGGATCGGAATGATCTTCCAGGGGCACAACCTGCTCCGCTGTCTGACGGCAGAGCAGAACGTGCAGATGGGCTCGGATCTGTTGCCGGGACTGTCCTATCGGGTCCGGCGCGATGAGGCGCGTCAGTGGTTGCGGGCGGTCGGGCTGGACGATCACATGGACAAGCTCCCCCAGGACCTGTCGGGTGGACAGAAGCAGCGTGTCGCCATCGCCAGAGCCCTGGCGGCCCATCCAAAACTTCTGCTGGCGGANGAACCGACAGCGGCCCTCGATGGAGCCACCGGACGNGAGGTGGTGGAGCTTCTTCGCCGGCTTGCCAGGGATCAGTCCTGTGCCGTGCTGATGGTGACCCACGATCCACGCATTTTGGATGTGGCAGACCGCCTGCTGCGCATGGAGGACGGGTCCCTGTTGTCATCTGTTGAGTAAGGTTGAATCACTAGATGGAGAGGACAACGCATGGCCAAGCGCCGCAATCTCAAGAAAGAGAAGCAGGAACGCAACCGTGCCTACGCCCGCAAATTCAAGAAGCGCAAGCTGCGCAACGATGGTCGGGGAGAAGGTGCCGGTAATGGTGTGACCGGTACGGCCAACAACGGTGGAGCCGCTGACTGACGCTCCGAGCGTCATCCGAGCTGAGTGAGAAGGGGGCATAGCCCCCTTCTTCTTTGTTCGTAGGCTTTGTTCCCTGCACTTGTCGAGATCATCACGATGGACATCAGTGTCGTGATCCCGACTTACAACCGACGCGGGATTCTGGAGAAATGCCTGGATGCCTTGGAGCATCAGGACCTCAATGGTGCGTTGGACGACTACGAAGTGGTCGTCGTTGATGACGGCTCCACCGATGGAACGCCTGACTGGTTGCGTTCCGAAGCCGATCGCTTCTCCCACGTTCGTCTGATCGAGCAGGCGCACGGTGGTCCGGCGGAAGGACGCAATCGCGGTGTGTCCCACTCCCGCGGGAACGTGATCGTCTTCATCGACAGTGATTTGGTGGTGACCCCATCGTTTCTTGCCTGCCATGCCAAGGCCTTGAAACAGCACTGGCACCAGCACGGCGATCGCCTCGCATTCACCTATGGGGCTGTTGTGAACACAGCCAATTTCGACGCTCCCACGTCGGAGCGGCACAAGCTCAGGGATCTGTCCTGGGCCTATTTCGCTACAGGGAACGTTGGTATTGATCGCGAGGTGCTTGAGCAGTCCGGCCTCTTCGATACGGGTTTCCGGCTCTATGGCTGGGAAGATCTTGAACTTGGCGAGCGTCTGCGACGCATGGGTGTGCAGTTGATCAAATGCCCGGAAGCTGTTGGCTACCACTGGCATCCGGCGCTCAGTCTCGACCAGATTCCCCGTCTGATCGAGGTGGAAAGGGAGAGGGCTCGGATGGGGCTTGTTTTTTATCGAAAGCACCCCACCCGCAGGGTGCGGTTCATCATTCAGTTCACCTGGTTGCATCGAATTCTCTGGAATCTGCTGACCGTTGGGGGATTGATCAACGAGCGCAGCCTCCAGCCCCTGTTGCGTTGGTTGATCCGGCACGGCTATCCGGGCACGGCGATGGAGCTGCTGCGTCTTCCGCTCAATCGCATCGGCGTGCGCGCCTTGTTCCAGGAAGCCAGTGCTGCAGGGCTTCAATGCCCCTTGCTTTGATAGGTTCACATGGTCCTTTCAAACCGCACACCTGCCCGTTTCGGGTGAATGTGATCTCGGTGCATGCCTTCAGGCCATGCCTTGATCCGTCCCTGGCAGGTGGAGGCGAACCCGAAACCCTCAAACCATGGCTGTTGTCACCCTCGCCGAGATGATGGAGGCGGGTGCCCACTTTGGGCACCAAACCCGTCGTTGGAATCCCAAGATGTCGCGCTACATCTATTGCGCGCGCAACGGAGTCCACATCATTGATCTCGTGCAGACCGCCGTCTGCATGAACAATGCGTACAAATGGATTCGTTCTGCTGCGCGCAGCGGAAAGCGTTTTCTGTTTGTCGGAACCAAGAAACAGGCGTCGGAGGTGGTTGCTGCGGAAGCGGCCCGCTGCGGCTCCGCCTANGTGAACCAGCGCTGGTTGGGCGGCATGCTCACCAACTGGACCACCATGAAGGCCCGTATCGATCGCCTCAAGGATCTCGAGCGGATGGAATCCAGTGGTGCGATCGCCATGCGCCCCAAGAANGAGGGTGCCGTTCTGCGTCGTGAACTGGAGCGTCTTCAGAAGTATCTCGGTGGATTGAAGACGATGCGTCGTCTNCCGGATGTGGTGGTTCTCGTCGACCAGCGCAGGGAGTCCAATGCCGTGCTCGAAGCACGCAAGTTGGATATTCCATTGGTGTCCATGTTGGACACCAATTGCGATCCGGATCTCTGTGAGGTTCCGATCCCCTGCAATGACGATGCAGTCCGCTCGGTTCAGCTCGTGCTGGGACGGTTGGCTGATGCAATCAACGAAGGTCGTCACGGTTCCAACGACCAGCGTGGTGGTGAGGACTTCGAAGGCTGAGTTCCGCTGAACCGCTAAGTTCACGCCGCCGTCCTGCTGTTGCATGACGGTGGCTCTTGATGTCCCCTTTTTTCTCCTTCCTCCGATGCCTGCCGTTTCAGCCAAGCTTGTCAAAGAACTGCGCGACAAGACCGGCGCAGGAATGATGGACTGCAAGAAGGCTCTCGCAGCGACTGATGGAGATGCCACCAAGGCCATCGAGTGGCTTCGTCAGAAGGGAATCGCCAGCGCTGAGAAGAAGTCCAGCCGCACAGCGGCCGAGGGTGCCGTCGGCAGTTACATCCACACCGGTGCGCGCGTTGGTGTGTTGCTTGAAGTGAACTGTGAAACCGATTTTGTCGCGCGAGGCGAGATCTTCCAGAACCTGGTTCGCGATGTGGCCATGCAGGTGGCTGCCTGCCCCAACGTTGAGTACGTCACCACCGATCAGATCCCAGCAGACATCGTTGAGCGGGAAAAGACCATCGAGATGGGCCGCGATGATCTCGATGGGAAGCCCGAGAAGATGAAGGAAAAGATCGTGGAAGGGCGTATTGGCAAACGCCTCAAGGAACTGGCCCTGTTGGAACAGCCCTTCATCAAGGACAGCTCCATCTCCGTCGCGGAGTTGGTCAAACAGACCGCCGGACAAATCGGTGAGAACGTTCAGGTCCGGCGTTTCACCCGCTACACCCTGGGTGAAGGAATCGAAGTGGAGGAGACCGATTTCGCAGCCGAAGTGGCTTCGATGAAGGCTGCTGGCTGATCCGGGTGCGTGAACCGGACGGCCTCTCGGGCCATGACCCCACTGAACAACTGGCACGGCTTCAACGGCTGTGCCGGCAGCGTTCAGTGGAGGTCTATCGAGATCAGGCGCTCTANCTCCAGATCATGCGGGATGAGTTGCGTGACTGCACGCGTCAGTCCCTGTTCCGGCTGATCAGTGATGTGGATCCAGGCCGCTTCTCCTCGCTGCCGACCCCTTCACGGTCGCGCTTTCAGCATGTTGTTGACGACCTGATTCAGCGCTGCTCGGTGTTGCTCACCGTGGAACAGCTCATGCACCTTGTATCCCAGATGCAGGACGAGGGTCGGCGTCGTCAGGCACGGATGGGTCGCGAGATGTTGAAGGGTTTGGCACAACAGCAGGGGGAGCTCCAAGCAGCGTCGACACCGGCTCCGGGTGCCCGTGAGCCATCGGGATCGATCAATCTCAGCCTTGATCTGCCGATCAATGACCCCCAGGGTTACACGGCGTTACCGAACAACGGTCCAGCCGAGCCCGCACCCGAACCGATGCAGGAGCCGGATGACCAGGACGGAGCGGATTCCGGCGAACTGGATGTGCTGCGCTCCTTGTTCCAGCTGGCCGGNGATGCGCTCGAGCAGGTTGCCGGTGCATCTGATGCCAACGCAACGTCGCTTGGACGACCGGACGACTCCAAGGCCCAGGCCGGGTTNCTGCCGGAGATGCCCGACGACCTGCTGCGCTGGATGGACGCGGTGGATCAGGCGCTGAACAGGCGGTTNCGCAACCTCTCCCANGCGGTCAACGTCCAGATGTTGCGAAGCGGCCTCGCCAGCACATTGCTTCCAATCACCTTGTTGGAGGCCGTTCTGAATGGACAGGTCGAAACCCAACCCGCTGCATCGAATGTTCTGCGTTTGAGGTTGCCGATGGCGATCGGCGAGATCGAGCAAGGCATGGATGTTCTCTGTCTGCTGTTGCGCTCCAGTGAAATGGAATTCGACAGCCATCGCCTCAGACGTTGCCGTAGTCGCCTTCGCGCCCACCACCGAGATCTGCACACAATGGTGCGTCAGCAGCGGCACTGGCAGCGCCGTTACCTCGATCGCGAGGCCAAACTCCATTGGCAGACTTCATCCGATCCGAATCGACCGCCCACCAACGGGGACTGACGCAGGTTCAGCTTCAGTTGCTGTTGGATTGGATGCGACCGTTGCAGCAGGCCCTCAGCCTGGAAATGGACCGTGGCTGTGGAGATGTCCAGGGCCGACAGCTGCGCTTTCATCAGTTTCTGGAGCAGCAGCTCGACCAACTCCCCGCTGTGCCGTTCCCCCAAGGCAGCCGTGAACGCCTNGACGCGCTGAAGCAGCAGTTTTCCGGCTACCCGCAGCTCGATCTGCCGCAGCGCNGACGANTGGTGACCGAGTCCCGCCAGTGGCTGCATCACTTGCGCTGCCGTGTGGAGCCCNCCGCACCGATGGCACCCCCGAAGCTGCATGTCCAGCCGATCGCTTCGTCTGCCCCGGCTCGCAGTCAGCCACTGAATTTGGACAGTTCCCTGAACGGGATTGGCGGGGTCGGAACCAAGTTGGCGGGACGGTTGGCCAGCCTCGGACTGCTCACTGTCCGTGATCTGTTGCGGCATTACCCGAGGGATCACGTCGACTANTCCGCCTTGCGTCGGATCGAGGCGCTTGTTCCTGGTGAGACGGCAACCATCGTCGCGAGCGTCCGCCGTTGCAACGGTTTCGTCAGTCCCCGCAACCCCAATCTGGCGATTCTCGAGCTGCAGTTGCAGGACGCCACCGGCCGGATGAAGGTGAGTCGCTTTCTGGCGGGCCGGCGCTTCAGTTCAACGGCTTATCTCAAGGGTCAACAGCGCCTGTATCCAGTTGGCGCCACCGTTGCCGTGAGCGGNCTCGTGAAGGATGGCGCCTATGGACTCTCCTTTCAGGAACCGCTGATNGAAGTTCTTGACAGTCCAAATGCACCGGTGAAATCGCGCCGCATCGGTCGGCTTCTCCCTGTGTACCCNTTGACGGAGGGAGTGGCTGCTGATCGCTTCCGGGCTCTGGTCGAACAGGTGCTGCCCCTCACGGCACAGTGGCCGGAACCGCTGCGTGACTCGGAACGCCTGCGTTGCAATCTGGTGCCGGTTGCGCAAGCGCTGCGGTCCCTGCATTGCCCCGCGGATCGCGAGGCGCTGGACCATGGCCGCCGCCGGTTGGTCTTTGATGAATTCCTGCTGCTGCAACTTGGTTTGCTGCGGCGTCGCCGCGANCTNNGGTCCAGGCCTGCNCCNGCTCTTGAGCTGACCGTCAANGGGGATGGTCTTGTCGCCCGTTTTCTGGAGCTGTTGCCCTTCTCCTTCACAGATGCCCAGAGACGTGTCTCGGCGGAGATCGCTGATGACCTGGACGGCTCTGAACCGATGGCCCGCCTGGTTCAGGGGGATGTGGGATCGGGCAAAACCGTTGTGGCGATCGTCGCGCTGCTGCGCACGATCGAGGCCGGATGGCAGGGAGCGCTGATGGCGCCCACGGAGGTGCTGGCGGAACAGCACTATCGCAATCTGTGTGAGTGGCTGCCTCTGCTCCACGTCACCGTCGATCTGCTNACGGGATCCACCCCCCGTCCACAGCGGCGCCGTTTGCTCGATGATCTGGCGAATGGGTCGCTCAAGGTGCTGGTTGGGACCCACGCCCTGCTGGAGGACCCCGTGGTGTTTTCCAGACTCGGCCTGGTGGTGGTCGACGAACAGCACCGTTTTGGCGTCCATCAACGGGATCGTCTGCTCAACAAGGGATTGCAGCCGCATTTGCTCACCATGACGGCCACGCCGATCCCTCGCACCCTGGCGCTNTCCCTGCATGGAGATCTGGATGTCAGTCANATTGACGANTTACCGCCTGGCCGTACACCGATCCGGACGGTCATGCTCACCGCCAGCCAGCGGCACAAGGCCCATGAACTGATCCGGGCTGAGGTGGAGAAAGGGCANCGGGCCTATGTCGTNCTTCCCCTGGTGGAGGAGTCGGAGAAGCTGGACCTGCGTTCCGCCGTTGATGTCCATGCGGAACTGGTCTCCGAGGTGTTTCCCGATCTGTCGGTCGGGCTTCTGCACGGCAGGTTGAGCAGTGTTGAGAAGCAGCAGGTGCTGCAGGGCTTCGCTGACGGCGACATCCATGTTCTCGTGTCCACAACGGTGGTGGAGGTCGGCGTCGATGTGCCCGAGGCGAGTGTGATGGTGATCGATCACGCTGAACGGTTCGGTATGGCACAACTGCATCAGCTTCGTGGTCGCGTCGGTCGAGGTGCCGCGGCGTCACATTGCGTCCTGATCAATGGAAGTTCCAACCCCCAGGCGCGTCAGCGTCTGGATGTTCTCGTCCGTTCCCAAGATGGATTTGAGATTGCTGAGATGGATCTGCGGCTCAGAGGACCGGGCCAGGTGTTGGGCACCCGTCAGTCGGGTCTGCCTGACCTCGCGCTGGCGAGCCTCGCTGATGACGCTGCTGTTCTTGACGATGCGAGGGCAGAAGCGATCCGGATTCTCGAGACGGATCCTGGCCTCAACGATCATCCGGTGTTGCTCAGGCTTTTGGAGGAGCAGCAGCGTCGTCTTACCGGAACGACTCCGCTGAATTGACGTTGCCGTCAAGTCAGCGGCAGCCTCGGCGTGATCGACGTCTGCTAAGCATTGATCAATCAGCTGCTTGGCATTTGTGAGGCCCTGGAGCGACCGGCCCATCGTTGACTGCCTTGAGTCTCTGCAGCCGCTGCCGGAGACATTGATGCGGCTGACACCCCACCCGTACGTCAGTGCGGGCGCGCCCTATGGATCGAATGCCGATCCATTCCGACTTCGATCCGGCGTGGTATCCCGTCTGCTTCGGGCGCAACGTCTCCTGCAACAGCAGCACTCCAGTCTTCGCCTGGCGATTTTCGATGCCTGGAGACCTGTCGCGGTCCAGAGGTACATGGTGAATGTCGCCATCGATCAGGAGTGTGCCCAGCGTGGTGTGGATCGANGCGATCCGAATCAGCACGAGGCACTGCAGGCCGTGATCACCGAGGTGGGGCGGTTCTGGGCTCCGCCCAGTGATGATCCAGCGACGCCTCCACCCCACAGCACTGGTGCNGCCGTGGATCTCACCCTCGCAGCCGTTGGTGCCAGTGAGCCGTTGGAGATGGGGGGCGCCATCGATGCCATCGGAGCTGTTTCGGAACCGGATCATTACCGCGNTGCTGCTGCGTTGGATCCGAACTCATCNGCAGCGCTGTGGCATGGACGTCGAACCCTGCTGCGCACGGTGATGGAGTCCGTCGGCTTTGAACAACACCCGAACGAGTGGTGGCATTTCAGCCATGGTGATCAGCTCTGGGCCTGGCGCAGCGGTGCGNNTCAGGCGATCTATGCNGGTGCTCCCAGCANTTCCGCCACAGCTTGATCACCGAGCTTCTGCACATGGTCTCCGAGGCTGCGGCGCCCACCAGCCTCTTTCCAGCTGATGAACAGNGGCTCCANCGTCGTTTCCAGATCGTCCAGGGGCATCCGCTGGAGAAATGGTTGCGCCAATCGCTGCAGGTTTGGTGTGCCGCCNAGCCAGAGTTGGTACTGATTGACGCCACTGCCCACCAGTCCGATTTCGGCCATGTAGGGCCTCGCGCAGCCGTTTGGACATCCGGTCATGCGCACCAGCAGTGATTTCTCAATCTCCAGACGGCGGAGCAGGGCGTCGAGGCGTTCGAGCACATTCGGCAGGATCCGCTCCGATTCGGTGATGGCAAGACCACAGGTCGGCAAGGCCGGGCAGGCCATGGCATGCCGGGCGAGGGGTGCCGGAGCTTCCGGCACATCGAATCCCAGGGCTGCGAGCTCCTCACGGATGGAGGCCCGCTGTGGGGTGCCGATGTTGCAGAGCAGAAGGTCCTGATTCGCCGTCAGGCGGATTTCCAGTTGATANGTTTCGACGATCTTGCGCAACCCNGCTTTNATCTCTCCCTTGAGCCGCCCGCACAGCAACGGCAATCCAACGAACCAGCGGCCCGCCCGCTGCCGATGCCAGCCCAGATAATCCATCAATTTGGCTTTGGGTTCGTTNCGCAGACCCTTCAGTTGACCTTGGAAATAACGCTCTTTGAGCTCTTTTCGGAACCATTGGATCCCACGTTCCTCGAGCANGTATTTCATCCGGGCATGCCGGCGGATTCTTCGATCACCGTGATCCCTTTGAAGGGCAACAATCGCCTGAAGCAGTTCAAACACATCGGCAGCAGCGACATATCCCAGTGGATCGGCGATCCGTGCAAACGTTTCCTCTTTGTTGTGGGTACGGCCCATCCCGCCCCCGACGTAGACATTGCAGCCCCGCAGTTCACCCTGGGCATCGGTGAAGGCCACCAGACCGATGTCCTGGGTCAGCAGATCGACGGAGTTGTCACCGGGAACGGTGACAGCCACCTTGAATTTTCTTGGCAGGTAGGTGTCGCCGTAGAGAGGTTCNTTGTCGCTCCCTGAGAACAGGGCGGNATCGCGTTGATGTTCCCGGGCCTTGCGCACGGCTCGGGTCGGTTTGAACCGATANGAGAGATCCCCATCAACCCACAGATCGAGGTAGGAGCCCTCTGCGGCTTCCGGGCTGAGCAGATCTGCGATGTCGTCAGCTAGGCGACGGGCCGCCGGGTAGCCGGATTTCTCAAAGGGGGCAGGGGGTGCCATCACATTGCGGTTGATGTCTCCGCAGGCGGCAAGGGTCGACCCCATGTTCCGCACGATTGTTCCGATCACCTCCTTCAGGTCCGACTTGGCGATGCCATGCATCTGGAATGCCTGGCGGGTGGTGGCCCGAAGGGTTCCATCCCCGAGTCGATCCGAAAGATCGTCAAGGGCCAGGAACAGGGGTGCCGGNATGCGTCCGCCGGGGCTGCGCAGGCGCAGCATCATCTGCCAGGACTTTTCTTTTCCCTTCTCNCGCTTATCGCGATCGTCCTGCTGATAACTTCCGTGAAACTTCAGAATCTGAAGCGCATCTTCCGAGAAATTGGGCAGTTCGTTCTGAAGTTCAGTGAGCAGTGGCTCACGCAGGTGCTGACTATCAACCTTGCGCTGTTCTGCTTTGGGCAGCGCAAGGTTGATGTCAGTTTCAAGCACCGTTGGGCCGTCGCTCACGCACTTCCAGGATCAATAGATCGAAACTAGCGAAACGGCTTCCAATACAGTCGCGAACGGCTCTGTCGATGGCGTGACTTCAACGTTTCTTCTGGAGATCGGTACCGAGGAACTTCCAGCGGATTTCGTTCGTCTCGGACTGAAACAACTGGATGATCTGGTGTCNCGCGATCTGCGCGAGAACCGCCTCCTTTCGGGATCGATCACGACGACGGGGACACCGCGTCGCTTGATGGTTCGGGTTGACGATCTTCAGGAATGTCAGGACGATCTCACCGAGGAACGCAAAGGGCCGCCAGCGTCCCAGGCCTTCCGGGATGGTTCGCCGGCCCCTGCGGCCATTGGTTTTGCAAAACGCTGTGGCGTTGATCCAAACGATCTCGAGATACGCGAGACACCAAAGGGCCCGTTTGTTTTCGCCACAGTGCTCACCCCTGGNCGGGANAGTNTTTCGATCCTGCAGGACCTGATTCCCCTTTGGATCGATGCCCTGCAAGGGCGGCGCTTCATGCGCTGGGGCTCGGGGTCGCAGCGCTTCAGTCGTCCGATCCGCTGGCTCCTGGCTCTGTTGGGGACGGAGGTGATTCCCCTGGTCCTTCCGAACGGGGATCCTGAGATTCGCAGCGACCGTTTCAGTCGTGGCCATCGCCTGTACGGCGAACAACCTTTGCGGATTGATGCCGCNGAGACGTACGAGGGGCAACTGGCGCGGGTTGGCGTTGTCGTCGATCGTCGGAAGAGGGCTGATCACATCCGTTCAGCGATCGCTGCTGAGGCCGACCAACGCGATGGTCAACCCAACTGCCCCGACGCACTGTTCGAGGAGCTCGTCGATCTGGTTGAAGAGCCGCAGGTGTTGTGCGGCCGGATTGGCGAGCGCTTTCTCAAACTGCCGCCGGAGGTGATCAGCACCGTGATGCAGGCCCATCAGCGCTATGTCCCTCTGGACAAAAAGGGCGTGCTCCCTGACCCTCTCCGACTCACAGCCGAGCAGGTGTTGAGACCTGAATTTCTTGTGGTCGGGAACGGTCTGAAGCCTGCGTCAGACGTGATCATTCGTGGCAACGAGCGGGTGCTGGGTGCTCGTCTCGCCGATGCCGAATTTTTTCTCGATGTCGATCGGCGTCAATCCAGCGCGACCCGCCGGGATGCCTTGCACCGCGTCACCTTTGCTGAGGGGCTCGGCAGCCTGCGCGATCGCACGGACAGGATCGAGCAGCTGACGGATCTGCTCCTCATCCAGCTTGGGTTGGATCAGGATCAGAGCAGTGCAGCGCGCAGGGGTGCCCACCTCTGCAAACACGATCTGGTCAGTCAGATGGTGGGCGAATTCCCCGAGTTGCAGGGGTTGATGGGCGGCAAGTACCTGCTTCANGAGGGTGAGCCCAGGTCTGTCGCTCTGGCGGTTGTGGAGCATTACCTGCCGAGGGGTGCTGGTGATGACCTTCCCTCCACGGATGCCGGCGCTGTGGTTGCTCTGGCTGAACGTCTGGAGTTGTTGTTGAGCATCTATGCCAAAGGGGAACGTCCCAGCGGCTCGTCCGATCCTTACGCGCTCAGACGTGCGGGCAATGGTGTGCTGCTGATTCTCTGGAAGCAGGGATGGCGCCTCGATCTGAATGTTCTTCTGTCGAAGGCCCTTTCCATCTGGACCAGGTTGTTCCCCTCCTTTGCGATTGAGCCTGAATCACTGGGTGCTGAGATTGCCTTGCTTCTGCGCCAGAGGATCGTCTCCCTGCTGGAGGAGGAGGGGTTGCCGATCGATCTGGTGCAGGCCGTGGCCGGTGATGCTGTGAGTCACGAGCGTCTGCTGGCTGACCCTGTTGATGTTCAGGACCGGATCCTTCTGCTGCATCAGCTGCGGGACCAGGGACGACTGACTGCGGTTCAGGCCGTGGTTCAACGGGCNGCCAGGCTTGCGGAGAAAGGGGATCTGGATCAAGACCGCCTCAGCCCTGCNGATGTTGTGGAACCTGATCGCTTTGAATCCTCCAGNGAGCAAGCCATGCATGCGGTTGTCTGCAAGCTGGAACCGCTGGCGCAGACCCGTGCTTATGCACCCCTTGCCGATGCGCTGATCGAAGCGACTCCAGAGCTGGAGGCTTTTTTCGATGGAGANTCAAGTGTGATGGTGATGGCCGACGATCCCGAATTGCGTCGCAATCGCCTCAATTTGCTGGGTGTCCTGCGCAATCAGGCTTCTGTTCTGGCCCGTTTCGAGCTGATTCAGTCCTGAAGCATTGGCAAAGNGCTGCCCGCGGGCTATCGAAGAACTGCATCAACCATCACAGTCATGCCAGNCGACACCAACTCCACGCAGCAGCAACCTGTCGTCATCAAGCAGGGTGGAAACGGATTCGGCCTTGTTCTTGCAGCCCTGATCGTTGCGGGTGCTGCCATCTACGCCGTGAATGTCTGGTCCACGACCAAGAAGGAGACCGCCCCTGGCAAGAACGTTCAGCAGGGCATTGAAAAGCTGAAGGAGGGCGTGAACAAGGCGATTGAATCGCGGAAGTGAGGAACAGATCGATGCAGGTCAGGTCACCGATCTGATCTGATGAGCACGCCCAGGGTCTCAGCCGACCCTGGCGGTTTCCTTCTCTTTGTCNTTGTTCTTGGTCTTGGCCTGGGATTTCACCGCCTGCGCGGCCTCATCGGCAAGGAAGTCTCCCTCGGACCGCCCGACGGCGGAAGGCACGGGGTTGTAGTTGGACGGGGCCAATGCTTCTCCGCGGATCAGGCTCCCNAGCGTGCGCAGCGTCAACTTGATCTGCTGCCAGGGATTCATCATCACCACCCGCTTGTAGAGGTAACTGTCGAAGGTCAGCCTCTGCACGTCCTTGTCATCGCACATCTCCACGAACGCCTCCCGTGCAGCGTCATTGCGGTAGAAGATGCGCTGAAGGATGTCCAGAACGGCGTAGGTCGCACCGTATTTCCGATCCCAGCGCTTCAAGTAGGTGGACTTGATCTGCTTTTCGGTNGGGATCTCGCTTCCGTTTTTGGAGATCTCCACGATCGCTTCGGCGCACATCCGACCGCTCTTGGCTGCGAAATAAATCCCTTCCCCGGAGCTCTTGGTGACATAGCCGGCTGCATCACCGACCAGTGCCATCCGACCGACAACCCGGCGCGGACGTGGATGCTCCGGGATCGGATGGGCTTCGACTTTGATCACCTCACCCTTGAACAAACGTTTGGTGGCCCGTTCACGGATGCCCTTCTGCAGCCCTTTGATCAGGCTCTGGTTCTGCTGCATCGTGCCTGTGCCGACAGCCACGTGGTCGTACTTGGGAAACACCCAGGCATAGAAGTCGGGTGAGACATCCGTTCCCACGTACATCTCTGCGAGATCCTCGTAGTACGTCATCTCTTCAGGGGGCAGCTTGATGCGCTCCTGNAAGGCAATCGCCACGTTGTAATCNCCGGCATCCATGGCTTTCGCGACGCGGGAGTTGGCGCCATCGGCTCCGATGATCAGATCCACATCCAGCGTTTTCTGCACCCCGGTTGGTCCGCCACCGCTGTAGTCGGCGTAGTGAAGGGTGTAAGGGCCCTGACGGTTCGTTCCGGTCTCGATCTTCTGAACCAGTCCATTCACGAGGGTGGTGCCGAGGTCGGCGGCGCGNTTGCGCAGGAAGGCATCNAAGACCTCTCGGCGGCACATGCCGATAAAAGCGTTGTCGTCGTACCCAAGTGGGTCCAAGCGAATGTCGACCTCCCGATTCGAGGGGGAGATCATTTTCATGTTGCGGACCTTTCGGTCGATGATGCTGTCCGGCAGATCGAACTCCTCGACCATGCAAAGTGGGATCGCNCCACCGCAGGGCTTGGCATTGTCGAGCTTGCGTTCGAACAACCAGGTTTGAATCCCAGCCTTGGCGAGCACTTCAGCGGCACAGGATCCGCTCGGACCGCCGCCTACAACAGCAACACGCAACATCTCAGCACTCTCCGCTGGATTGTTTTTTGAAGCTACCACCGTGACCTCGGGCCACGTGGGCCCCCCTGGCACCCGCCCTTACGATCGATACAACACGCATTAAAGCTGTGGTTAGGGCAGCCCCAGCACGACGTCGCCAGCAAGAGGATATCCCTTTGGCGCGTCGTTCACGCCCGGTTGAACGCCGCTCCGGAGGTGGCGTCGGTCTCTTTCTGGCATGTGTGTTTGTTTGCGGAGCCAGTGTGGCCGCCGTTCTGTTCGGGCCGGAGCTGATGGCTCGTCTGAATCAAGAGAAAGCTTNGGTTGTGGAGATGGATCCTCAACCCGATGCGGATGGAAGGCTTCTGGGTCACTTCCCCTATGCCGAAGCTCTNAACAACCGCTTGATCGTNGTTGCGCCCGGCCTGGAGCTTCATCAGGATGCAGCGGATGCGTTCGCTGCCATGCAGCAGGCCGCGTTGGCTGATGGCATCGATCTGCGGTTGCTTAGCGCCTATCGCTCCCATGAGCTGCAGGAGACGATCTTTTTCGATGTGGCCTCGGAGCGGAATCAGACGGCCGAGGAGCGTGCCCTCGTGTCNGCTCCTCCGGGGTACTCCGAGCACAGCACNGGCTATGCGATCGATCTGGGAGATGGNCGAGCGCCGGAGACGAATCTTTCTCCNGATTTTGAGCTCACCAGCGCCTTTCGCTGGCTTCAGGATCATGCGGCCAGATATCACTTTGTTCTCTCGTTTCCCGTCGGAAATCCTCAGGGTGTGAGCTACGAGCCTTGGCACTGGCGATTCGAGGGCACCGCTGATGCGCTCCGGTTGTTCGAACCGGCCCGTCGTCTTGCTCAGACGCCCTCTTGAGCTGCCCGGAGCTGCTGGCACCTGCTGGCGACTGGGACGCGCTGCGGGCGGCTGTCTCGTCCGGTGCNGATGCCGTNTACTTCGGCGTGGATGCCTTCAACGCCCGCCAACGGGCTGAGAACTTCCGCATCGATGACCTCCCAGAGGTGATGACCTGGCTGCATCAGCGGAGGGTGCTCGGTTTTCTCACGTTCAACGTGCTCGTGTTCAGCGATGAACTCACGCGCGCAGCGGACCTCTTGATCGCTGCTGATCGAGCGGGAGTTGATGCCGTGATTGTGCAGGACGTTGGTCTCTGCACCTTGGCGCGCCAGCTCGTTCCCGCGCTGCCCGTGCATGGGTCCACCCAGATGTCGATCACCAGTGCGGCAGGGGTGGAGCAGGCGGCCGCACTGGGTTGTCAGCGGGTGGTGCTGGCCAGGGAACTGTCGCTTGCCGATCTGGAGCGATTGCAGAANCAGCTGCAGACGCGTCGCTTGAGCATGCCCCTGGAGGTCTTTGTCCATGGGGCGTTGTGTGTGGCCTATTCAGGCCAGTGTCTGACCAGTGAGTCGCTCGGCCAACGCAGTGCCAATCGTGGGGAGTGCGCTCAGGCTTGCCGACTTCCTTACCAGTTGATCGTCGACGGAGAAGCCAGGGATCTTGATGATCAGCGTTATCTGCTCTCACCCCAGGATCTGGCGGCGTGGGAGCTGTTGCCCCAGCTGCAACGCATCGGTGTCGCCAGTCTCAAGATCGAAGGGCGGCTGAAGGACGCCAAGTATGTGGCAGCCGTCACGGATGCCTATCGCCGCCGTCTTGACGACAGCGCCCCCGCATCCATGCATCGTCAGATGGAACTGGCCTTTTCCCGCGGGCTGTCAAGCGGTTGGCTGGAGGGGCTAAACCACAGACGGCTTGTTCACGGTCGCTGGAGCAAGAAGCGCGGCCCCCTTGTGGGGTCACTGCTCAGCGTGGATCGCAGCGGTTGTCTGCGGATTCGGACCAGCGAGCCACTGCAGCCGGGGCAGGGGCTCGTGTTGGAGATCGCCGCCCAGGATCCGCTCCAGCCGCCGCGGGAGGTCGGCGGACGGGTGATGCGTTGTGAGCGCCTCGGACGCGATTGTCTGAAGGTGCAACTGGGTCCAGGACGTCTTGAAACCCGCGCTCTGCAACCCGGAGCGTCGGTGTGGCTCACCAGTGACCCAGCCTGGTTGAACCGCTGGCAGCGGGCTGTTCAGAAACGCGTGCCTGTCACNGATCGGGTGNTGTCCCTGCGGGTGTCGGGTCGGATCGATCACCCCCTGCGCCTCGATNTGCTGGAACCGGAGTGTCCCGGTCTGAGCCTGGAGAGTTCGATGCCGTTGCAGGCCGCCAACCAACGTTCCCTCGATGATCAGCGTCTAAGGGATCAGCTCGGACGTCTCGGTGGCAGTGGATGGCGCCTGTCTCGGCTTGAGCTGCACATGCAGGACGGGCTGTTTCTGCCGGTGGCTGAGTTGAATCGTCTGCGCCGCGACTTGGTGNAGCGTCTCGATCAGCTCGAGAACGCCGTGGGAACAGGTCTTCAGACTCAAAANCGGAANGGNTCGNCTGAGCCATCCGTGGTGCTCCANCGGCTNTTGNCCCAGCCAGCCGCTCCAGCACAGACGGACGCCGGTCTTGTGGTGCTGGTGCGCAATCTCACGCAGCTGAGGGCGCTGGCGGCTCTGCCGACGGCTTCTGTTCCGATCCGTTCCGTGGTGGTGGAGCTGGATCAACCCCGTGAGCTGCGTGAAGCTGTTGGCATCGGGCGTGGGCATTGGCCTGAAGGCATCTGGCTCGCCGGAGCCCGGATCACACGACCGAATGAGCGCTGGACGCTGGACCCTTTGATCCGTGCGGAACCNGACGGCTTCCTGGTGCGGAATGCCGATCAACTCGAGGCCCTGACGCCCCTGGCTGCTTGCATCGGTGATTTTTCGCTCAACACCGCGAACCCCCTCAGCTTCAACTGGTATCGCCAGCACTGGGGCTTGGAGCGCCTGACCGCCAGTTATGACCTGAATCTCTCCCAGCTGCTGGATCTCGCCGCGGGCGTTGAGGCGTCACGGCTTGAGGTGACCCTTCACCAGCACATGCCCCTGTTCCACATGGAGCACTGTGTGTTCTGCGCCTTCCTCTCCGATGGCCATGACCACACCGATTGCGGCAGGCCCTGTGAGCTGCACAACGTCGCACTGCGGGACCGCAGCGGCGTGGAGCATCCATTGAGGGCGGATCTCGGTTGTCGGAACACCCTGTTCAATGGCACCGCTCAGACGGGTGTGGAAGGGTTGCCGACGCTGATGGCAGCTGGATTGTGCCGGTTCCGTCTGGAATTGCTGGACGAAGATGCCGAGGCCACGCAGCGGCGGGTGAGGCTCTATGCCGATGCGCTGTCAGGCCAGCTTCCTCCACGCCAGGTCTGGCAGCAGGAGCGCATCAACCACCAGCTGGGTGTTACACGTGGAAGCCTGCGCGAGAATGGTCCGGAGCGGACCAGTCAAATCTCACGTTGAGATATCCTGTCGCCCTGCGCCTTTGGGCGTTCTTCACAATTCCTAACGGTCAGCCTGCATGAGCGCCCAGCAAAAGGCGATTCGCAACATCGCGATCATCGCCCACGTTGACCACGGAAAGACGACCCTGGTCGACTCCCTGCTGGCCCAGTCGGGCATCTTCCGCGACAACGAAGCGGTACCCACCTGCGTGATGGACTCCAACGACCTGGAGCGTGAGCGCGGTATCACCATTCTCTCCAAGAACACTGCNGTCACTTACAAGGACACGCGGATCAACATCGTGGACACCCCTGGTCACGCCGACTTCGGTGGTGAGGTGGAGCGGGTGCTGGGCATGGTGGATGGCTGCCTGCTGATCGTTGANGCCAATGAGGGCCCCATGCCCCAGACCCGGTTTGTGTTGAAGAAAGCGCTTGAACAGGGCCTGCGTCCGATTGTCTTTGTCAACAAGATCGATCGCGCTCGCGTGGATCCTGAGACAGCTGTTGACAANGTTCTGGATCTGTTCATCGAACTGGGCGCGGACGACGACCAGTGCGATTTTCCTTATTTGTTCGGCAGTGGTTTGGGTGGTTTTGCCAAGCCGGACATGAAGACCGACAGCGAGAACATGCGGCCGCTGTTCGATGCGATCCTTCGCCATGTTCCACCCCCGGTGGGCGANTCCGAGAAGCCGCTTCAGCTGCAGATCACGACCCTCGATTATTCCGATTTCCTGGGTCGCATCATCATCGGAAGGGTGCACAACGGTGTGATCAAGCAGGGGCAAAGCGCCTCGTTGATCAAGGACGACGGCAGCATCAAAAAGGGTCGTATCAGCAAACTTCTGGGATTCGAAGGTCTTCAACGGGTTGAGATCGAGCAGGCAAGCGCTGGTGATCTGGTTGCTGTGGCCGGCTTCGATGACGTCAACATCGGCGAAACCATCGCCTGTCCGGATGAACCCACAGCTCTGCCATTGATCAAGGTGGACGAACCCACCTTGCAGATGACCTTTGTGGTCAACGACTCACCTTTTGCTGGCAAGGAAGGCAAATTTGTCACCAGTCGTCAGGTGCGTGATCGCTTGCAGCGGGAACTGCTCACCAATGTGGCGCTGCGGGTGGAGGACACCGATTCCCCGGATCGTTTCGCTGTCAGCGGTCGCGGTGAGCTGCATCTCGGCATNCTCATCGAGACGATGCGCCGCGAGGGATATGAATTCCAGGTGTCCCAGCCCCAGGTGATCTTCCGCACCATCGATGGAACTCCCTGTGAACCTGTGGAGACGCTTGTCATGGACGTGCCCGAGGAGGCTGTGGGTGGCTGTATCGAAAAACTGGGCACCCGCAAGGGAGAGATGCAGAACATGGAGACCGGTCAGGACGGCCGCACGCAGCTGGAATTCATCGTTCCTTCCCGCGGTCTGATCGGTTTCCGCGGTGAGTTCATTCGTGCCACCCGTGGCGAGGGAATCATGAGCCACTCCTTTTTCGAGTACAGGCCGATGCTTGGCGACTTCGATACCCGTCGGAACGGTGTGTTGATCGCCTTCGAGGAAGGCACGGCAACCTTTTATGCCCTCAAGAACGCCGAGGACCGTGGTCAGTTCTTCATCTCACCTGGCACCAAGGTTTACAAGGGGATGATCATTGGTGAGTACAACCGTCCTCAGGATCTGGAGATCAACGTCTGCAAGACAAAGCAGCTCACCAACATGCGCTCTGCCGGAGCTGATGAGCTGGATACCCTTCAATCTCCGATCCAGATGACTCTGGAACGGGCCCTCGAGTACATCGGTCCAGGCGAAATGCTTGAAGTGACGCCTGAATCCATTCGTCTGCGCAAATTGCCAGCCAAAAAGATGGCCAAGCGCTGATGCCGGANACGGATCCCCGTTTTCAGCAGGCGATCAAGCTGTTCAATGCAGGCGAGTGGTACTCCGCTCATGATGTGTTTGAAGAGATCTGGCATGAAACGGCAGACCCAGAGCGTCGCAGCGTTCAGGGCATTCTTCAGGTGGCCGTNGCTCAACTGCATTTGCAGAGAGGCAATCAACGCGGAGCAACCATCCTGTTTGGTGAGGCTCTCGGCCGTCTGAGGAGACCGGGTACACCCGATCTCGGTCTTGATCTCGAAGGACTGTGTGTCTGTGTTGCNGAGCGCCTGCGTTTGCTTCAGCAGGGCGACGATCCCGAGTTGTGCACTGTCCCTGAATTGGGCTTGAACCGNGAAATGGGAAGTANCGTCCCCAGATTCGAGGCCGACTGCTGATTGTGGCTGCGTCTTTGCTGCGCAGGATCAGAATCCTGACCTGTCTTTTACCCGTTCTGGCCCTTCTCTCATCNGCTGCACCTTGTCAGGCGAATGAGCAGGCGGAGGTTGATAACAAAATCACGATTGAATCGGACCAGCAGTCAGCGGACAACACAACGGGTGTGGTGACGGCCAGCGGCAATGTCCGGTTGGTGCATGCAGGTCGTGGCGTTGTCGCGACCAGTCGCCAGGCGCAGTATTTCTCCAAAGAATCCCGCATTGTGTTGAGCGGCGATGTTGATGTGGTTCAGGAGGATGGCAATCTGATCCGTGCCGACCGTGTGATCTATCTGCTCGACGACGAACGGGCCGTGGCCATGCCANATGAAGGGGGGCAAGTGTTCAGTCAATGGCAGCTCAAGCAGGGGGAGGTGATCAGCCCACCGGTCATGCCATGAGTCTCTCTCTCGAGCAGGTGAGCTTCACCATTGCCGGAAGGGTTCTGGTGAAGCAAGTGTCGCTTGAACTGGGCAGAGGCGAAGTTGTTGGTTTGCTCGGCCCCAACGGTGCTGGTAAAACCACAACGTTCAATCTCGTGATCGGTCTTTTGCGGGCCGACAGCGGTCGAGTGAACCTGGATGGCCGAGATGTGGCAGATCTGGCCATGCCCCAGAGGGCTCGTCTCGGGATCGGCTACCTGCCCCAGGAACCCAGTGTGTTTCGTCAGCTTTCGGTGCGTGAGAACCTTGATATTGCACTGGATCAAACGGACCTCAATCGCCANCAGCGACGGGAACGTCGCGATCAATTGATTGAGGAGTTTCATCTCACCGCCTTCATGGATCGGCGTGGATTCCAACTCTCAGGAGGGGAACGCCGCCGTTGTGAAGTGGCTCGAGCCCTTGCTGTCGGCGTTGAAGGACCTCGTTATCTGTTGCTCGATGAACCCTTTGCCGGCGTTGATCCCCTTGCCGTCGCTGATTTGCAGGCATTGATTCAGTCGTTAAGNAGCCGCGGAATGGGCATCTTGATCACCGATCACAACGTCAGGGAAACATTGGCGATCACTGATCGNTCCTTCATTCTTAACGACGGCTCCATTCTTGCTTCAGGCGCTCCTGATCTGGTGGCAGCGGATCCAATGGTGCGTCGCCACTATCTCGGTGAGGACTTCCAGCTTTGAGACTGTTCAGTCACNTCTCCCGNCGCATNTCCCTGCTGGACCGCTGGCTGCTGTCGGAACTGATCGGTCCGCTTCTGTTTGCACTCGCTGCGTTCACGGTCGTTTCGCTGTCCGTGGGCGTGATGTTCGATCTTGTANGACGCATCGTTGAGTCCGGTTTGCCGGCATCCATCGCGTTTCAGGTGATGGCGTTGAAATTGCCCAGCTTCATGGTCATCTCTTTTCCGATGGCGACGTTGTTTGCCACGCTTTTGGCCTACAGCAAGTTGTCGGCCAACAGTGAACTCAAGGCTCTGCGGAGCGTGGGAGTCGGCACGGTCAGGCTTGTCGCTCCTGCGTTGGTGCTCTCCATCCTGCTCAGTGGNTTGACGCTGATTTTCAATGACGTGATCGTCCCACAGGCGAATCGCAGTGCTGAATCAACATTGCAGCGNGCGTTGGGGAGATCTCTCGCGACGGAGAAGGGAAAGGACATTATTTATTCCCGTTTTGGTCGTGTTCAGGACAGTGAAACGAATACATCCAAAGGCCGAGGCCTGACCCAGCTGTTTTACGCCAGGCGATTTGAAGACGGAGAAATGATTGACGTCACGGTTCTCGATTTCTCGCGAGCTGGATTTCGCCAGATGCTGGTTGCTGATCGTGCTCTATGGAATGAAACGGAAGCGAAGTGGCAATTCATCAAAGGACAGATTCTGACCTTGAACACCAATGGCAGCACAACGCGCGTCGATTTCGATCGCTACCTCTATCCCCTTAGTGCTGGACCGTTGCGGGTGGCGCAATTGCCCAAAGACGCTCAGAACATGACCATCCGTGAGGCGATTGCAGCGGAATCTCTGTATCTGGAGGCGGGCAACAGNAAGGAGGCACGTCGGTTGCGGGTTCGCATCCAGGAGAAGTTCACCTTCCCGATGGCCTGCATCGTCTTCGGTCTGATCGGNAGCAGTCTTGGNGCGCGTCCTGGCTCAAGAACGAGTCGCAGTCAGGGATTTGGCATCAGCGTTCTGTTGATTCTGGGCTACTACGTGTTGAGTTTCAGNTTCAGTTCTCTCGGTGTAAAAGGCACCCTTCCTCCAATACTCGCCGGATGGCTTCCTGTATTGATCTCGCTGGGCAGCGGTGGATTGTTGCTGCGTCAGGCCAGTCGTTGAGTCAGGCCGGCAGAATTGTGGTCTATTGAGCTCCTTTGGTGCTGACTGCCCCGATCGATGCGGTGACCACACTCGGATTCATCGCATTCCTCCTTCTGTTGCTGGCTTTGCCCGNCTCGTTCTGGGCAGCGTCCAGCAGGGAAGCCTCTCCTGTTGTGCGCATGCTGGTCGCAAGCGCCAATCTGNTGNTNACCGCTCAGTTGGTTCTGCGTTGGTGGCAATCGGGCCATTTCCCGATCAGCAACCTGTANGAGTCCCTGTGTTTTCTGGCCTGGGCCTGCACCCTTACGCAGTTGCTGGTTGAACGCAATTGGAGATCACCGATTGTTGCGGCGGCGGCCACACCGATGGGATTGGGGTGCNTCGCATTTGCCAGTTTTGCNTTGCCGGACAGCTTGCAAAGTGCGGCTCCTTTGGTGCCAGCCTTGCGATCCAGTTGGTTGGTGATGCACGTCAGCGTGATCATGGTGAGTTATGCCGCCTTGCTGGTGGGTTCACTGTTGTCATTGGCGGTCTTGCTCACCGATCGCGGTGAAGCGTTGCAATTACGAAGCAGCTCCATCGGAAGCGGTGGTTTCCGCCAGGCCTTGGCGACGGGGGATGCCGACGTGTTGGAACTTCGATCTGTTCAATTGAGCACCGGAGAACAGCTGGACAGCTTGAGCTATCGAACGATCACGGTCGGCTTTATGTTGTTGACAGTGGGCATNATNAGCGGTGCCGTCTGGGCCAATGAGGCTTGGGGAAGCTACTGGAGCTGGGATCCGAAGGAAACCTGGGCGCTGATTTGTTGGTTGGTCTACGCCGCCTATTTGCATACACGTCTGAGTCGAGGATGGCAGGGCAGACGTCCGGCCATGGTTGCTGTCGTTGGCCTTGTGGTGATNGCTGTTTGTTATATCGGTGTGAATTTATTGGGGATTGGTCTGCATAGCTATGGCTGGTTTTTGTAATTTCTTTACGAATGGTTTCTATCTGACGGCCATGTGAGGGCGACAACCAAGACCAAGGTGTGGTCAGCAAGACAGACGTCATCGAGGCAACGTGGAATGCCAGCTTGTCTTTTCGGATAGGCTTCGTGTCCACGATGATTTCAAGTGGACCACGCATTCCTGCGCCTTGTTAACGTGATGGATGGTTTGAAATCCTGTCGCAAACCCTGATTCTGTCAGACATTGTCCTGATTCCCTGAGAATTTTGACGGGTTTTTGAGGGGCGGCATCAACACCGGGACAAAAAATTCCCGGATTTGGCTTGGTGAACCTGATGATTTGGTGATGGCCTGCAATGATTTCGCCATGTTCAGAGGGATTTGGCCTTGCTTCGGCATGCAGATTTCAGGCTGGATCACAGCTCCAAGGCTGGCATGAACGTCATTTCGGCTTGCGGTCTGGCAGGATTGGTGAGATAGGATTAAGTTAGATCAGAGATTATTCCTGATTTGCTCTACAAATGCATGGGTGATCTCATGCACCACATCCCGCCATTGAGCTGAACGACGACACACGCTTCTTTTCTGGACAGAATGAGCCGAGCACCAAGATGCAGTCGAAACCGTTCCTGCATCTCGGTCAAAATTCGCAATTTTGGGACCATTTCGAGGCTTTTTCGTATACGAGGTCAAAAATTCGATCTCTGATTCACCACTAGATCTGGTGTAGGGGTTGGTTTGTGTCACTAGATGTGGTGTAATAGATGTAGTTCATCAATTGATTCGATGCTCACTGGTGCTGAACTTCTGAACAAGGTCAAAGATCTTGGTGACGTCTCAAAGTCTGATCTGGTTCGTTCCTGCGGCTATGTTTCCACCAAAAAGGACGGTGGGGAGCGTCTTAACTTCACTGCCTTCTATGAGGCTCTCCTGGAAGCAAAGGGTGTGGCTCTTGGCGGTCCTGGCGTCGGCGGCATCGGGAAAGGTGGTCGCAAACTTTCCTATGTGGCGACTGTGCAGGGAAATGGCAACCTCTTGATTGGTAAGGCCTACACGGCCATGCTGGATCTCGAGCCCGGCGATGAATTTGAGATCAAGCTTGGACGCAAGCAGATTCGTCTCATCCCTGTGGGCGGAACTGATGAAGAAGACGACACCAACGATGACGGCGAAGAGGCGTCATCCTCCGAGTTCTGATCGGCGGATGAATCGTGATTCGTTGGATGCAGCACGGTGTTGATCACCGGTTGCATCTAACGATTTTTTTAATGGTAATCAGGATTCGCTTTGTATTTGTTGCATTCCTTTAGATCGCAAGTAGCTTGGCTCTGTGATGGGGATTGCACCAATCTTGAGATTGTGCTTTTGCAAGATAAGGATTTCATCGTGCGTCCTTGGATTCATTGCGCTTACCTCGACTCAGTTCATCTGCTTGGAAGCACGAGCAGACATTAAGGTTCGTGCAAAATCTGGGTTGAAAACCAAGATCAACGGCCGACTCAATGGGTCTTGCCGTAAGGGGGTTTGTCGAATTTCAGGAGGCCAGCGGGGTGGTAAACGAAATCGTCTTCTGTTTCACCGTCTCAAACAATTGGATACTCGAGGGAAAAGCATTAAAAAGATCAAACTTAATCTTGGCAATAAAAAAGTAAGATCAGTTTTCCTGGGTGTGACTGATCGAAAAGGTGCTTTTCTTGATACTCCTTTTGTTCTCTCCGGAAAAGCTGATTTGATTGTTTTGGCACCGGGTGGATTGAACATTAATGGTGCAAGTTTTCGGAATGTCAATAATCTCACTTTGGCGGCATCCTCCAGTGTGCAGATGGATGAGGGTCGTAGCTTTGATCTGTTGAAGACAACCCCAGAACAAGTCTCTACACTTCGATTGCCAAATGACGTGTCCTTGAGTGAGTCGTCGAAGCGATTTCTTCCCTCCGGCAATCGACACAGTGGCAAAGATTTAATGAATCCATTTGATAACGGCCCCATTAAAGTCAGTGGACTTTTAAGTGTGGATCGAGATCTTCTTGTCGTAGCTGAACAACCGATCCATTTAACCGATTCACATCTGAGTGTTGGAGGCGATGTACATATCGAGTCCAGATTGTCGCGTATTAATTTTCCAACAAAGTCTGTGGATGTCCTGAACCGTGACAAACGTTTGAGCGCGATTCAGATCGACAACGTTCGTGGCCAGTTTTCTGGTGATCTTGGACTTGTCTCTCGATCTGGGTCTGTTGGCCGTTCGGTAACTGGTTTGTCCGTTTTTGATTCAGATCTTTCTGCTGACGGGGATCTGCATGTTTCTGCAAAAGCTTCACCCAACTCACCGTTTAGTGAAAGTACAGGTATTGACCTTCGCTCCTCTAATTTTAATGCTGATTCAATTGATCTAAAGGGCCGTGGGGGCAGCTCATCAGATCAGATCCTAAACAGGGGTATTGATATGGATAACACGAGTTTGATAGCTGCTCAACGCATTTCTATGGTCGGCAAAGGTGGAGATGGGCGTAAACATGTCCAAGGCATCGTCTTATGGCCAAAGTCAACGATTAAGTCGCTCCGTGCTGACATTTCGATCAAAGGTCTTGGTGGAGATGATGCTGGAATTGGTCTGCAAGGACTCCTCATCGATTCCCGTGGAAACCTTGTTGCCCAATCGGATCTCAAACTCTTTGGAGTGGCCGGATCTAGTCGAGCACCCCATCAAGGCTCTGGTATTTATATAGGAAACAAGACAAGACTTAAAGCAGATAACGTGTTGATATCGGGTATTGGTTCAGATCTTACTGATTCCACTTCAAGGTTGCCTGTTAAACAAAAGAATCAGCTTAAGTGGAACTCTGGTGTTTTCATCAGTCCGCACACTCATATAAAAACCAGTGGAAACTTACAAATAGATGGTGAAGGGGGATATGGTCATCAGTTACTTGATGGTGTATCCATCAGTGGTTCATATGTAGTCTCTAAAGGTGATGTCAGCTTGTTTGGCATTTCTGGATATGGTGACACTATCCAAGACTCTTTTGGCCTTTATTTAGAGGGTACCGATATTAAAGCTAAGAATATTTGGTTTACTGGCTTCTCGTCTGATGATAATGAAAAGGTAAACACTCAACTTCTTGATGGTATTCACCTTGGCAACACCAACGTCGTTGCAAAAGGGTTCATTGATGCATTCGGACAAACGGGAACAAGCCAAAATATGACTAATAGTGCCGGTTTCTATGCCTTCGGTTCGACATTAAAGGCAGGATCAATGTGGTTGCTTGGTAAACCTGGAGCCTATTCACAGATCGATGGACGAAATTCGAATCAGTCTGGACTTACTGCCTCTGACCGTGAGTCAAAGATAGCGGGTCAGTCCTCTGGCAAGAATGTCGGATTATGGTTAAAGGAATCTACTCTGAAGACGTCTCGTGGAGATTTATATCTGACTGGTGTTGGAGGTGATGGTGAAACAAAACTGCATGGAATATGGCTTGATAAGACGACGGTCAATGCGAAGAATGGAGTTCTTGATATTTTGGGTGAATCTGGATCAGGAGGAAGAAGAATGTATGGAGTTTTTGCAAGGAATAGTGATTTAAAAGCTCAACAACATGCAATTTTAAATGGTCGAAGCATGAATAGCCCGCTTGGATCTAACAATATAGGCATCAAAATTAATGATAGTTCCCAACTGAAATCTCCTAATATCTTATTGCATGGTGAAGGTGGTAATTCAAAAGGTTTAGGCCAAATTCTTGATGGTGTATTAGTTCAAAATGCTCGCTTGAATGCATCCAATAAATTAGATGTTGTTGGATATGCTGGNACTGGCNTGAATGTACANCAAAGTAACGGNATAGGCTTGTATNANAAGGCTAAATTAATTGGCGATAAAATAAATTTACGNGGCTACGGTGTCCCNAAANATCCACAAGACATATCAGATCAACAAGCTATATCGGATCAACGAATTACTGNNANAATTGNTGNTNATTCAGATGGATTNNATAATCACGGTATAGCTATTAATGAATCTATGGTCAAGGCGAACCATTCTCTTGTNCTGAAGGGTGATGCTGGTTTTGGNCAAAANTATTTGGATGGTGTGCATATGAACCACTCTGATTTATTTTCTGAGTCAAAATTAAAAATNATTGGCAAAGGAAATCCTTTAGGCAATTCATTCGAACATAGTTCTGGGATTTATTCTCATGATACGCGCATGATTTCTGATGGATTACTTAAGCTAGCTGGAGACGGTGGCTTGGGTGAACGTATTAAAAAAAGCCACGGCATTGAATTGTCGTCGTCGTTCATTGATGGCATGAATGTAAAAATAGTTGGCAATGGTGGNGGAGGTGGACGTCTTAATCGTCAAAGTACTGGAGTTCTTACTTTAACAATTCATCCTTCAATTCTGATCATTCAATGTCTGTCCGTGGTTCTGGAGGACATGCCTTTAAGGTTGACTATGGAACGGGCATTGTTGTTGAAGATTCCACTTTCGACTCGAGTGGATGGCTGCACTTGCGCGGTTTAAGTGGTTATGGATTTGAAAAAATGAAAGAAAGTTTAGGAATTCATTTGAAACGTTCAAAACTCAAGAGTGACTCTATCCGTCTTGTTGGTAAGCCTGGCGATCCGGATGAAGACACGCTTACCTCGGCTCAAAATAAAGTTGCTTGGGGTGAACTTAATCAAGGAATTGCTATTAGGAAATCTCGACTTAAGGCAACAGATCAACTTGTTTTGAGAGGCGTGGGAGGAGAAGGAATTTCACAATTGGACGGAATATTTATTCAGGATGGTTCTTTGAAGGCTGGACAGCATTTGAACATGACTGGTGAGGGTGGTAGTGGTACAAATCTTCATTCCACAGCAGGAATTATTGCTCTTGAAAATTCAAGTATCCAATCACCCTCTATTTATCTGAAAGGTAAGGGAGGTGTAAGTACGATCCAAAACGATGATTCTCAATTTTCTGATAGTTACTACAACGATGGTATCTATCTCGAGGAGTCAACGGTCAGTACTCTTCCTTTAAAGGGTATTGAACCGATCACTCGTGAACGACCATCAATGGTCCTACAAGGATTTGGTGGTGAGATTAGAGTTGAGGACGATGTTCCATTCGCCCGTGGTGACTTAAATTCTGGTGTAGTGCTTTGGGATGTTGATTTTATCGGTGCCAGCTCTTCAAGGATTTTTGGTTATGCAGGTAAACCACCCAAAGGCAANCTGAATACAGGTNTTGAAATTAGGAATGACTCAAATTTGCGTTTTATNTCTGATCCTGGTTTTGATGGCCCAGCAGTCTNTCTTTTTGGCAAGGCATTTTCCGGTAATGATAAAAATACTGCAGTTAAAATCAAGGACTCGCAACTTTCTTCACCATTTGCCGATTTGAAAGTTGTTGGAAAAGGTGCAAAACAATCTGACGGAAGACTCAACCAAGGTGTTCGTCTGATCGACACTTCAGTTGCGGTTGGAGATTCTGATCATACTGAGCAGCATGATTTTTTCCTTACTGGTCATGGTGGTCGTGGTAACCGCTCTAATAGTGGAGTGTATGTAAAAGGCAAAAGTCAAACTCAAAGATTTGATGTTACTGGAAGTATCTTTGTCAAGGGTAAAATAAGAGAGGATGAATGGCGTAAACACCCCTCAGTCTTCATTAATAATGTGCGTCTTTCCGCAGGTGAAGACCTGAATTTAATTGCTGATCGCTCTGTAAAATTGAGGTCAACAGGTCTTGATGCAGGTAACAATCTGTTTATGAAAGCCTATTCGATTGAACTTCAAGACACTTCCATTCAAGCCGGTGATCAGATATCGATACAAGCCGAACAGCTCTCGGTTGATTTGTCGCAAATTATTGATGCTGCTTATCAGTCCGATGACCAGCAGTCGGATCAATCTGTTTCTGTTGACGATGCTGTTCCAAGCAAATCTTCCCAACTCAGCCAGAATCTTACGCTGCAACAGATTGAGCAGCAGATTCTGATGCGCGAGCAGACAGCGGTCAGTCGGTTGTCTCGTACGCTTGGTTTAGAACGTATTCAACCCATGGGCTTGAGTGATATTCAAAGGATGCTTAGATCTTCCATGCAAAGAAATTTTGATTCTCTGCCAATTCAGAACAAATAGGAAGTACTCAGATATAAGCCACGGTTGAGTAATGTGTTTTGTGATTTGCCAAATCGATCATCATTTTGGCTCTTGTAATCAACAATTCCAAGGTCGACTCTGAAATTGTTTTCTCTTGTTTGGTAACGCATTAACAGTCCGTAGGACAATGCAGAATTTGTAAATTCACGATGTGACCGATTTGTTCTCAATCCACCACCTCCTCCATAGGGCACCAATTGAAAGCGTCCCTGCTTCCCATCGGCAAACGTCCAGGGTAGTTCGATGACTCCAAGCCACCCACTGTCACCACTGGCCCATTGAGCCGGAAGACCTAGCAGACCTTGATCGGCTCCCAAAACAAAACCCATCGAAGGCAGTAAAGGATTCAAGGCAACTTGGCCTGCCAGTTCTGCTTTGAACATCCATGATGTTGAGAGATCCCACTCCATCATCAACTGTCCGCCAAGGCTGAGGGCTTTGCCGACATCAACACCACGTTCCAGCCGTTGTTGACGTTGGTGATCAGGCAGGCTTGCCGATACACCCTGCAGGGCATAAAGGGTTGCCATCCAGCGATTGTTCTTCCCGGCTCCTATGCCATTGATTCCAACTCTTGCAAAGGCTCCTCTTGGTTCACGGTCCACGGATTCAAGATCTGTTGTCTTTTTCTTGATCGGTTGGCCATCAACGAGCAGACGTGTTTGATCTCCACTCAGTGAACCAAACAGTGACCAGTTCTGGAACCGTGAACGATGGACATTCCAGTCAAGTTGAATGGTGCCTTGCTTTGTGCGATAAGAGATCAATGATCGACGACTTGGACTATCAATCAGTCTCCGCTGGCTAAATCCACCTGCCAGTGTGAGATCAATCGTTGGAGCTACGAGAAATCGGTAGCTGACGGATCCCAAGAAGGAGCCAAAGTCAGGAACTGTATTTCCATTTAGCTCTGTAAAGAGTAGAAACTGATCGTTCCTTTGGAACAATTGTTCTTTGCTCAGTATTGTGACTCCTCGCATCTCACCAGTGCCATGACTTCCATCATTGCTTGCTTTGATCAGGCCGGCCCAAGGGAATTCTCTGGGTTCAACACTCACGACGAGTGATGTATCACTGACTTGGCTTCCCAGTCGCTTAAGTTGTGCTTGCAGTCGCTTGATCGTGCGATCATTGCGGATGTCACTTAGCTGACTATTTAACGTAAAGATATTCAGGGCTTCCTTTTTAAGTGGTTCCAGTTGTTTTTGGACGCGATCATTCAATCTTTCATCCGGGCCTGTAACTCTTATTTCCAAGATGCGGCCTTCGATCAGTTCGAGTTGGCCATTTTTTTCTATGGAATTCACAAAAACTCTTGAATTGATGTAGCCATCACTGATCAATCTTGTTGTCAATGCAGCCGCGCAGGCGTCAAGTCGCTCTTCGTTTTTGGTCACTCTCGAGCATTGGTCAAATATTTCCTTGATTTGCTGATCATTGTATGGTAATTCTCCAACCACAACCGGTTGTGTTGATCGGCTTGAATGTTCAGGAATATTGTTTTGTATTGGTGTTGATTGGCCTTTTTGATTCAGTGCATCGTCCACCTCGATATTGTTGTCATTGGTTTGTGGCTTTGGTCTTTCGATCCGATTTGGTCCAGGCAGTCGTACTGGTCCTGGTTGAGTGTTTGGCGTCACCAATTGAGCCAGTAAGACAGCCGAATGGATCACCAAGGTTTCCCCATCAGTAGGGGCGCAGCCCAGAAGTATGGATGGTTCATTCCCTTCTGCAGTTTGATCTCTTGCCGGCGGGTTAAGCCGGTCAAGATCGTCTCTCCTTTTTGATCAAACACCTTTCCACTTTGAACTGTAAGTTCCTGGTTAATGAATTCATCACGTACATGTCGCATCGCCTCTGACTTCGAAACGCCTTGATGAAGCCATGTGTAAAATCTCACAAAAAATAATGATGTGGCAACATCGTCGACATACCACAGTGTTCCAATCGCCGATTGTGCTCCTGCCAGCAATGCGAGACCCGCTAATCCAAGTTCTGAGTCACTATCACCCACAGCAGTCCTGCATGCGCTCAGAGTAAATAGATCTAGGGGATAGCGTTGCCTTGAGAGCCTCAATTGACGCAGCTCATCCATTGTGAATGAACCCTTGCGCATAAAAATTCTGGACTTGTCGGGGTTGCCGGGGATGAATTCTGCATGAGTCGCTAAATGTATAATATTAGTGTCTTCTGAATTTGCCTGGCTGAATAGAGTTTCGTGATCAAACTCTTCATCAATCGCAACTGTTGATTCTGAAATCGTCGAAATTTTTTTTAGTTCCTGCTTCACCAGGGGAAGTGGTGAGAGGTTTTCAAATTTGCTGGTGCCAACAAGTAGTTTTTTTGAAGTTTGATTCCCTGGTTGTGAATCGACTCTCGGCATCAGACTGATTGATGGAGTAACCGAGTAGGCGAAGCTGCTGCCAAACCATCGTTCACCATCATGCAAGGCTGCCAGTGGAACAGACTGAAGTTCGATATCCATGCTGAGCAGCAGCGTTGTAATCCCTAGTCGTTTGAGATCCTCCTGCAGTGGCCCAATCAGGAGGTTGTACATCTTTCTGGCAGGTTCAGTTGCGTCTGCAACAGAAATGGGCGCCATACTCGAAATTTGTTTATAAAAAGCGCGTAAATTGTTTCGAAAGTCCGTTCGATTCACTCCCGTTCTTTTTCCGATGGGTTCACCATCAGGGGGGATTAATGTGTGGTCAATAAAGCTATTTTGATCCCCCTCAATGTTTGAGAAACTCAGTCTCAATACGGCCGGACGATAGGGACGCGTTTCAGATGCTGCAACACGACCTCCCCCAAGCGAGGTGAGCATCAGGCCTGCAATGCAGCCCACGATTCGGGGGACGTTCCGTTTCAATACTGGTTGGGCTGGATGGAGACCTGATTGACCTCCATCCAGCTTTGCTTGCCTTTGATGCGTGCGCTTTTTTGGTCCTGAAATTCAGACCAGAACGGCTTCCTTGCTGCTGCTGTTGCGGATTCCCTTGATCGCCTCGGCGTAGTCCGGCTGATTGAACACCCCAGAGCCAGACACGATGGCATTGGCACCGGCTTCAATCACTTTCCAGGCATTGCCGCCTTTGACGCCACCGTCCACCTCGATCCAGGGATCCAGTCCCTTGTCATCACACATCCGACGAAGGTCGCGGATCTTCTGAACCTGATTGTCGATGAAGCTCTGGCCACCAAAACCAGGGTTGACGCTCATGATCAGCACCAGATCGCAGAGTTCCAGGCAGTACTCAAGCGTGTCCAGCGGTGTGCTGGGGTTCAGCACGGCACCGGCTTGTTTGCCGAGATCCTTGATCTGGGCGAGGTTTCGATGCAGATGAGGGCAGGCTTCAACCTGGACAGAAATGATGTCAGCCCCGGCCTTGGCGAAATCGGGAACAAACTTTTCAGGTTCCACAATCATCAGGTGCACATCCAGTGGCTTCTTGGTCACCGGACGTAGTGCTTCCACGATCAGTGGGCCAATGGTGATGTTCGGGACGAAGCGACCGTCCATGACATCCACGTGGATCCAATCCGCACCCGCTTCATCGACGGCCTTCACCTCTTCACCCAGGCGTGAAAAATCGGCAGACAGAATGGAAGGCGAGATCACCAGGGGCTTGGTGCTCATGTTGTGAACCGCGGAAGTGCGGGGAGATTTTAGAGACCTTCTTGACCACTGATACAGTGAGCCGCGCTATGTCGCCGAGATCCCTTGCGGCAAGGGCTTCCTGACCTTCTTGAAGGGTTGTCCTTCCCGCATTCTCGCGCCTCACACCCTCACCCCCACAACCGGAGTCCCGTGGATCAGACCCTCATTCAGGAAATTCTCGAGGTCGTCGAGCAGGCCGCTATCGCCTCCGCCAAGCTCTCCGGCAAGGGCCTCAAGAATGAGGCCGATGCTGCTGCTGTTGAAGCCATGCGCAAGCGCATGGGTCAGATCCAGATGCAGGGCCGCATCGTGATCGGTGAAGGGGAGCGCGATGAAGCCCCCATGCTCTACATCGGTGAAGAGGTGGGCAGCGGCACCGGGCCTGGCGTGGACTTTGCGGTTGACCCTTGTGAAGGAACCAACCTCTGCGCTTTCAACCAGCGGGGATCGATGGCTGTTCTCGCCGCTTCCGATCGGGGTGGTCTGTTCAATGCCCCTGACTTCTATATGAAGAAGTTGGCAGCACCTCCAGCGGCCAAGGGCAAGGTGGACATTCGCAAGTCGGCCACGGAGAACATCAAGATTCTCAGCGAATGCCTTGGCCTCGCTGCTGATGAACTGACCATCGTTGTGATGGATCGGGCACGTCACAAAGACCTCATTGCTGAGATCCGCGCCACCGGTGCGCGCATTCAGCCCATCTCCGATGGTGATGTGCAGGCTGCGATCGCTTGTGGATTCGCCGGCACAGGAACCCATTGCCTGATGGGCATCGGCGCTGCTCCCGAAGGTGTGATCTCCGCTGCTGCGATGCGCGCCCTTGGCGGTCACTTCCAGGGTCAGCTCGTGTACGACCCGGCGGTCGCTCAGACGAAGGAATGGGCGGATCTCACCCGGGAAGGCAACCTGGCCCGTCTGGCTGAAATGGGTATCGAGGATCCCGACAAGGTCTATGAAGCTGAAGAATTGGCCTGTGGTGAGCACGTCGTTTTTGCCGGCAGTGGCATCACTGATGGCCTGCTCTTCGGTGGCGTTAAGTTCGAAACGGACTGCACGCGCACAAGCAGCCTCGTGATCAGCAACCTCGACAACACCTGCCGATTCACTGACACCGTGCATATCAAGGACGGCGCCCAGAGCATCGCTCTGAACTGATCGTCATCGTCTGGTTAGAGGAACGTTTCCATGCACATCGCCGTCGTCGGCCTCAGTCATCGCACGGCACCGGTTGAAATCCGTGAACGGCTCAGCATTCCTGAGCAGACCATGGAGACGTCCCTTCAATCGTTGCGGGGCAATGAGCAGGTGCTTGAGGCTTCCATCCTCAGCACCTGCAACCGCCTTGAGATCTACACCTTGGTGCGCAACCCGGAGCTGGGGGTGAGTGCCGTCAGTGACTTTCTCAGTGGACATTCCGGACTCGAATCCGGCGAGCTGTCACCGCATTTGTTCAGTTTTCACCATGAGGACGCTGTTGATCACCTGATGCGGGTGGCGGCAGGTCTCGACAGCCTCGTGCTCGGGGAGGGACAGATCCTGTCCCAGGTCAAAAAAATGATGCGCCTGGGGCAGGAGCACAAATCCCTTGGTCCCATCCTCAATCGCCTGCTCACCCAGGCCGTCAGCACCGGCAAACGCGTTCGCAGCGAGACCAATCTCGGCACGGGCGCTGTGTCCATCAGCTCGGCAGCCGTTGAACTGGCTCAGCTCAAGCTCGGTCAGTCCAAGGGGCTGGATCAGCTGGTCACACTCGAGTCCGAGCAGATCGCGGTGGTCGGCGCAGGTCGCATGAGTCGTCTGCTGCTTCAGCACCTTCAGGCCAAGGGGGCAACGGGAGTGGTGCTGCTCAACCGCACCGTCGAACGCGCCGAACTCCTGGCCAGAGACTTTCCGGACCTGCAGGTTCAATGCCGGTCGCTCATCGACATGGATCAGTGTTTAAGCACCTGTTCCCTCGTCTTCACCAGCACCGCTGCCGACGATCCGATCATCGATGCAGCCAGGCTTGAGCCCCTCAATCGTCGCAGCAGATTGCGGTTAATCGATATCGGTGTCCCGCGCAACATCGCTGCAGATGCCGGTGACATCGATGGCGTGGATGCCTACGACGTCGATGACCTTCAGGAGGTTGTTGCACGCAATCAGGAAGCGCGCCAAGCCATGGCGAAGGAGGCTGAGCAACTGCTTCAGCAGGAGGCCCGACAGTTCCTTGAATGGTGGGACAGCCTTGAGGCCGTGCCGACGATCAATCGGTTGCGCTCGTCCATGGAGTCGATTCGCAATGAAGAGTTGCAAAAGGCGCTCAGCCGTATGGGACCTGATTTCTCCGCTCGCGAACGCAAGGTTGTGGAGGCCTTGAGCAAGGGGATCATCAACAAGATCCTGCATACACCCGTGACCCAGCTCCGAGCCCCGCAGGGGCGTCAGGAGCGTCAGCAGGCGCTGAGAACGGTGGAGCATCTCTTCGATCTCGAGCCTCAGAGCGACGGTTGAAGGGCTGGAGCGCGCTCGTCGCGCTTTGATTCAAAGGATTCTCGACGGATCTGCAGAGATTCCGCTGGGGAAACCCAAAAGTCCGGTAAGTTCTTGCGGCAACGCCGAAACGGTTAGCGGCATGAAGCGGGTTCTGGCAATCATTCTTGGCGGCGGAGCCGGTACGAGGCTCTACCCGCTCACCAAGATGCGAGCCAAACCTGCAGTACCTCTTGCAGGTAAATATCGACTTATCGATATTCCGATCAGTAACTGCATTAACTCAAACATCAACAAGATGTATGTGATGACGCAGTTCAATAGCGCATCACTGAATCGTCACCTCAGTCAGACTTTTAACCTAAGTGCTTCTTTCGGACAGGGTTTCGTTGAGGTCCTCGCTGCTCAGCAGACACCGGACAGCCCTTCCTGGTTCGAAGGTACCGCCGATGCGGTTCGCAAATATCAGTGGCTGTTTCAGGAATGGGACGTTGATGAATATCTGATTCTCTCCGGTGACCAGCTCTACCGGATGGACTACAGCCTGTTCATCAATCACCACCGCAACACCGGCGCTGATCTGACCGTGGCTGCCCTGCCCGTGGATCCCAAACAGGCTGAGGCGTTCGGTTTGATGCGCACGGATGAAAACGGAATCATCAAGGAATTCCGTGAGAAACCAAAGGGGGATTCACTGCTGGAGATGGCGGTTGACACCTCTCGTTTCGGTTTGAGTGTTGAGTCCTCAAAAGAACGTCCCTATCTGGCATCGATGGGGATTTATGTGTTTAGTCGCGACACGTTATTCGATTTGCTTGATAGCAACCCAGTCCATAAGGATTTTGGTAAGGAAGTGATTCCTGAGGCGCTGAATCGCGGAGATAAACTCCAGAGCTATGTGTTTGATGATTACTGGGAGGATATCGGCACAATCGGTGCGTTCTATGAAGCCAATCTTGCGCTGACTCAGCAGCCAAGGCCTCCATTCAGTTTTTATGATGAAAAATTTCCGATCTACACAAGGCCTCGTTATCTGCCTCCCACTAAGTTGGTTGATGCTCAAATCACCGATTCAATTATTGGTGAAGGCTCTATCCTGAAATCCTGCAGCATTCATCACTGTGTGCTCGGTGTGCGCAGCAGAGTTGAAACCGATGTGGTCCTTCAGGACACTCTTGTGATGGGTGCTGATTTCTTTGAGTCCAGTGATGAGCGGGCTCAATTAAGCGAGCGAGGAGGGATTGCTGTTGGCGTTGGCAAGGGCACCACGGTGAAGCGATCCATTCTGGATAAAAACACTCGAATCGGTTCCAATGTCACCATTGTGAACAAGGATCATGTTGAGGAAGCTGATCGTTCGGATCAGGGTTTTTATATCCGCAACGGCATCGTTGTGGTTCAGAAGAATGCAACGATCCCCGACGGCATGGTGATCTAATCACCACAGGTTGAAGACTTAAATATTTTTTCTGTGTCGTCTTCGACACGTCTGGCTGTTCAATCCTTCATTCCTGACACAAGTCGTGCGATTTGCAGACGGATTCGGTTGCCATGCGCACACTGACGTCAGTTGTCAGTGGTCCCTAAGACCATGTCCAAGTCTCACTTCGGTCTGATCGGTCTCGGTGTGATGGGCGAAAATCTCGTCCTCAACGCGGAACGCAACGGCTTCTCAAGCGTTGTGTACAACCGCACCTACGCCAAAACCGAGGATTTTCTGAACGGCCGTGGTCAAGGCAAAAACATCCAGGGAGCAACGGATCTCCAGGATTTCGTTGGCAAGCTGGAGCGTCCACGCCGCATCTTGATGATGGTCAAGGCGGGTCCAGCCGTTGATGCCGTTGTGGATCAAATCTCCCCTTATCTCGAAGAGGGTGATCTCCTGATTGACGGCGGCAATTCCGATTATCACGACACCGAGAGGCGCGTGAAGCAGCTGGAAAGCAAGAGCTTCGGGTTCATCGGCATGGGTGTTTCAGGCGGTGCCAAGGGGGCGCTGGAAGGGCCGAGCATGATGCCGGGCGGCACAAAGTCCTCCTACGACGCCATCGAAAGCCTGGTGAACAAGATGGCCGCTCAGGTCGAGGACGGCCCCTGCGTCACCTACATCGGACCCGGTGGATCCGGTCATCTGGTGAAGACCGTCCACAACGGCATCGAGTACGGCATTGAGCAGATCCTTGCTGAGGGCTATGACCTGATGAAGCGGGTCAAAGGCATGACCGGTGTGCAGATGGCGGATGTGCTTGGTCAGTGGAACGCCACTGAAGAGCTCTCCTCCTATCTCGTTGAGATCACCGAGGTGTGCCTGCGCACGAAGGATCCGGAAGATGGCGCTGATCTGGTCGAAAAGATCATGGATCAGGCCGGCCAGAAGGGCACCGGTCTCTGGACCGTGGTCACGGCGCTGCAGATGGGTGCTTCAGTCCCCACCATCTACGCCTCTCTCAACGGGCGTGTGATGAGTTCCCTGAAGCCTGAGCGCGTGGCGGCTGAATCGATCCTCAAGGGACCGGAAATCAAGGATTTCGACCTCGGCACTCCCGCTGATGCCATGGCACCGCTGATGGATGCCACGGTTCTGAGCTGCATCGCCAGTTATGCCCAGGGGATGGAACTGCTGCGCATTGCCTCCCATGACCTGGATTACAGCCTCCACATGCCCTCCATCGCTCAGATCTGGAAGGGTGGTTGCATCATCCGGGCACGTCTGTTGAAGCGTATTCAGGACGCTTACAACGCCAATCCCCAGCTCTCCAATCTGATGATCGATCCCTGGTTCGCTGAGCAGGTGAACCGTCGTCTGCCCGGCCTGGCCAAGGTTGTCGCCGGTGCCGCCGAGTGCGGCATCCCGGTTCCCTGCTTCAGCAGCACCCTCGACTACATCAACTCCTATCGGAGCGGCCGTTTGCCTCAGAACCTGGTGCAGGCCATGCGTGACTGCTTCGGCTCCCACACCTACCAACGGGTGGACAAGGAAGGCACCTTCCACACCGAATGGCTCAGCTGAGCTGAACGGTGATGACCAACTACCGCATTGAGCGGGCGAGTGATCCCCAGGACCTCGCCCGACGGGCTTCCCAGACCATCGCTTCTCTCATCGGGCATGCTCTCGCTCAACGGGATCGATGCCAGATCGCCCTTTCCGGCGGCAGCACGCCAGCAAAGGCCTACAGCCTTCTGGGGCAGGAACAACTGCCCTGGGACCGGGTTGACGTGCTTCTCGGTGATGAGCGCTGGGTTGCTGCGGACGACGCGTCCAGCAATGCCCTGATGCTGCGCAACACGCTCCTGTCCACCGCGCCTGGATCCGCTGCCGCCTTCCATGCGGTACCGACAGTGGAACTCGACACTCCGGATGCCAGTGCTGATGCTTTTGCTGACCTGGTGTCCAGGTTGTGTCCGGGTGATCCTCCGGTGTTCGATGTGATGCTGCTTGGCCTCGGAGATGACGGCCACACGGCCTCCTTGTTTCCAGGAACCGATGCACCAGGTGTGACCGACCGATGGTCCACGGTTGGACGCGGCAAGGGGTTGGAACGCATCACCCTCACGGCCCCCGTGCTCAGTGCCGCGCGTCAGGTGATCTTTCTGGTGAGTGGTGCAGGCAAACAGGAGGCCCTGCGGCGTCTGATGGATCCAGCTGAATCACCGGATCGGACCCCGGCCCGTTTGGTTCAACCTGCTCATGATGTGCTGATCCTCGCTGATCAGGATGCAGCCGCCGGCCTCTGAGCAGGTTCTATTCCAGGGAAGCGATTTCGCCGACTGGGCCAGCCTTAACGACACCATCATGGGGGGCCGCAGTCGCGCGGGCTGTCGTGTCACCCCTGATGGCCTGTTGCTCGAGGGAGAGCTGATTGAACAGGGGGGTGGTTTCGTCAGTTGCCGCTCGCCGCGTCTTCAGCCACCCCTCGATCTATCCCCTTATTCAGCCTTGAAGCTGGAGATCGAAGCTGAGGGACGTACCTTGAAGCTTGCCTTGGGCTGTCGTGATGGTGCGTTGGGCCTCACCGAGCTCATCCCTGGAGGATTGCGCTGGGTGGTCGACGTTGCCACCAAAGCTGAAGGCATCACCCGTGTGATCGTGCCCTTCCGGGATCTTCGCCCCACCGTGAGGGCGAAACCTGTTGGTCTGCCGCTGCGCTTCGATGCTGCGGGAATCACCAGGATTCAGGTGTTGCATTCCAAATTCGGTGATGCCGGTGCGTTGAATCCCGGTTTCCGTTCAGGATCGATTCGGCTGCTGATCCGCTCCGTGGTCGCCTTGCCCTGAGCCGATGGACCTGCTGGTGCTGATCGCCAAAGCGGCAGACGTCTGCCTTAAACCCTTCAGCCACGCGGTGATTCCCCTGGATCCCTCCCACTGTTCGGATCTCGATGATCTGACTGTTCGCATTGAATGTCGCGCTGCTGATGGGGTGCGACACCCCGAACGCGATCTCGAACTGGAGATTTATCGGAGCGGAGACGACATCAACCTGATGCTCGGTTGGTGGGAGCAGCCGGATCGCCCCCTGCTCTGGCATGGACGTCATCCGGTCTGGATGGACGGGGAATCGGGCCAGCGTTGCGCAGCCCCGCAGGATGCTGCGCCGTTGGAGGCGCTGGGCCGCCGTCTTCGTTCCCTTGTGCAGTCAGGCTGACCTGATCGACAGGCTGATCTAATCGACGTGGTCTGTGGTGGCGCCCCGACTGGAACTGGACACCAGCCGTGCGTACTTGCCCAGAATTCCCGTGCGGTAACGCGGTTCTGGCTTGCTCCAGGCGGCCCGGCGACGCTCGAGTTCGGCGTCCTCCACATTCAGTTGCAGCAACAGCTGATCGGCATCGACCGTGATGCTGTCGCCTTCGTGCACAAGGCCGATGGTTCCACCCACTGCTGCTTCAGGGGCCACATGACCCACCACCAGGCCGTAGGTGCCGCCACTGAAGCGACCATCGGTGATTAATGCCACCTTGTCTCCCAGGCCCTGGCCGACGATGGCGGAGGTCGGCGCGAGCATTTCACGCATCCCTGGACCTCCAACGGGACCCTCATTGCGTACCACCAGAACATCACCCGCGTTGATGCGTTTCTCGAGGATGGCCGCAAGACAATCCTCCTCGCTCTCGAACACCCGCGCCGGTCCGGTGAGAACAGGACTCTTCACGCCGCTGATCTTGGCCACACTGCCTTCACTGGCCAGATTTCCCTTGAGAATCGCCAAGTGACCTTTTGCATACAGCGGATTGCTCAACGGTCGGATCACGTCCTGCCCTGGGGGTGGGGTCGACGGAACATCCGCCAGCAGCTCCTTGAGGCTCTTGCCCTCCACCGTGCGGCAGTCGCCATGGAGCAGGCCTGCATCCAGAAGCAGTTTCATCACCTGAGGGATGCCGCCCGCCTTGTGCAGATCAACCGTCACGTAGCGACCGCTGGGCTTGAGATCACAGATCACCGGAACCCGTTGGCGGATCTGTTCAAAGTCATCGATGCCTAAATTCACGCCTGCCGTGCGTGCAATCGCCAGCAGATGCAGGACGGCATTGGTGGACCCTCCCACCGCCATGATCACGCTGATGGCATTTTCGAATGCTTCCCTCGTCAGCAGATCAAGAGGCCTGATGTTGGCGTTGACGGCGTCCACCAACACTTCCGCAGATCGGGCCGCACTCTCTGCCTTCTCCTCATCTTCCGCAGCCATCGTTGAGCTGTAGGGAAGGCTCATCCCCATCGTTTCAATGGCGGCACTCATCGTGTTGGCGGTGAACATGCCGCCACAGCTGCCCGCACCCGGACAGGCGTTCTTTTCAACAGCGGTGAGCTGCGCTTCATCAATCCGACCACTGGTCAGCTGGCCGACCGCTTCAAAAGCACTGACCACCGTGAGGTCACAACCGCCGAGCTTCCCCGGTTTGATCGTGCCGCCATACACGAAAACGGCGGGGATGTTCATCCTGGCCATGGCGAGCATCGCGCCCGGCATGTTCTTGTCGCATCCCCCGACGGCGAGCACCCCATCCATGCTCTGGCCGTTGCAGGCGGTTTCGATGGCGTCAGCAATGACCTCGCGACTGACGAGGGAATATTTCATTCCCTCGGTGCCCATCGAGATGCCATCGCTGACGGTGATGGTCCCAAACATCTGAGGCATGCCGCCGGCTTGTCGGGCAGCTTCCTCCGCACGACGTGAGAGATCGTCCAGCCCGACGTTGCACGGGGTGATCGTGCTGAAGCCGTTGGCAATGCCGAGAATCGGTTTACCGAAATCCGCGTCTCCGAAACCGACAGCCCGCAACATGGCTCGGTTGGGGGATCGTTGGATCCCTTGCGTGACGGCGTCGGAGCGAAGCATGGCGATAGGTCGACCAAGGTCGGATCTGGTCAACCTACCGATCGCTCAGCTCTGTTTTCCAAGAGCCTCAAGCTGACGCCGTACATCGGCGATTGCAGCATTCAGTTTTTCCACCCGCTCCTCCAGCTGTTGGTTGGATCCATGGCCATGGCCATTGGGGTGCAGAACCTCGGAACCGTCTTGCATGCGCGGGGCATACAACATCGCTTTCTGATGCCCCAGCCTGCGCCGGCGATCGGCTTCGTTCAACAGCCACCATCCCAGCCCCGCAGCGCCGATCACGGCTCCGGTGATCAGGGTGGCCAGGGTGGCCGGTGCGGCGTCGTGCTCGTGACCCATGAATGCTGTTGTCCTGGCTTCAATGCTACGAACGGGCTGGTCGTCTGAGATCAAGCCGTTGCAACGGGTCACCGATGCCTGGGCTGATCTGACCTTCAGCGGTGAGATCGGGGTCAATGCATGCGGTGTAAACGGTTAATTCCGGGAAATCCTCTCCAATGCGTTTGAGACCGGTGTTGGCTGCCAATGCTGTGATTAAGCGAAGCCGTTGGCCTTCCACTCCGCGGCGCTGCAGCTGACCAAGCAGGTCGTGCATCCTTTCGCCGTCCGAGATCTGATCGATGAACACGATCACGCCGGCATTGGTTTCAATCGCATCTGGAACACCTTCCAGACACAACGAGAGCGAGGGCAGAACGCTGCGGGCCCCCTGCCAGAGATCGAGACCGGCTGGGAGCAGAGGCATGGCCAGAAGCGGCACACCGCTTTCCATCATGATTCCGTCCGTTTCGCCCTGGCTGGTGATCACAGCTTCGCGGCGATGGGGCAGCCAGTCCCGCAGGGCTTCATAAGTCAGCCAGCGTCCCAGCTCCTGAAATGCCGTGGCGTACAGGGGAGGTGGAGTCTGCTGGTGGCGCAGCACCGTGAGCCAGTGGCCAATCAATGGGTGAGGGGGCACTACCACCCGCAGGCTCATCGCCATGGACCTCGCTTCTCCGGCAACTGCCATAACGTGAGCGAACAAATTACCGGCCAGCCGCCGGCCGTACTGATGTCTGTCGCTTCACGCCTGGGAACCTGGCTGATGGCGTTGATCTGTGCCCTTGCCATCGGGGGATTGCATCCGGCCGTTGCCGAGGCGATCACTGCCCCTGAGCTTCGTGGTCAACGGGCTGTGCAGGAGATCACCGAGGACATGCACGATCTGGATCTGAAGGAGAAGGAATTTCTCAAGGCGGATCTTCGCGGTGTTGATCTCAGCGGCAGTGATCTGCGTGGTGCCGTGATCAACACCTCCCAGCTGCAGGGTGCTGATCTTCGCGGCGCGGATCTGTCCGATGTCGTGGGTTTCGCCAGCCGCTTCGATGAAGCGGACCTGCGCAACACCCGTTTCACCAACGCGATGCTGATGCAGAGCCGTTTCGCGGATGCCCGCATCGAAGGTGCTGATTTCACGGATGCCGTGCTGGATCTGCCTCAACAGCGCGCGCTCTGTGCCCGGGCCGATGGCGTGAATGCCCTCAGTGGAGTGTCAACCCGTGAGAGTCTGGGCTGCCGTCCCTGATCCAACTTGAGTAAGCGGCTGCCGGTCACGGTGATCACCGGTTTCCTCGGTGCTGGCAAGACCACGGTTCTGAGGCACCTTCTCCTCAACAGTGGCCAACGGCTTGCCGTTGTCGTCAATGAATTCGGCAGTGTCGGTCTGGATGGCGATCTGATTCGCAGTTGCGGGTTCTGTCCAGAGGAGGAGCTGGAGGGCCGTGTTCTGGAACTGAACAACGGATGTCTCTGCTGCACCGTCCAAGACGATTTCCTGCCGACGATGGAACGGCTGCTCGAGCGGTCTGATCACTTGGACGGGATTGTGGTGGAGACCAGTGGTCTGGCCTTACCAACGCCGCTTTTGCAGGCCTTTGCGTGGCCGGCCATCCGCAGCCGTGTCCATGTCAATGGTGTGGTGACGTTGGTGGATGGTGAGGCGCTCTCGGCGGGCAGTCCGGTGACGGATCCGGAAGCCCTGGAGCGTCAGCGGCAGGAGGATCCAAGTGTTGATCACCTCACAGCCGTGGACGAGCTGTTCACCGATCAGATGAACGCAGCTGATCTGGTGCTGATCAGTCGCGCTGATCGTGTGTCTGAAGCGGAGCTTGATCAGCTCAACGACAATCTCCGCTCACGGGTTCGAGATGGCGTTCCGTTGCTGCCAATCCAACAGGGGGTCGTTGACCCTTCGGTTGTGCTGGGCCTCGAGCATCGCCATGACCACGCTGTTGATCACGGCCACGCTGTTGACCACGACCACGCTGTTGATGAGAACAACGCTGTTGATGAGAACCACAGCCATCACGACCACAATCACGTCGATTTGTTCAGTGGAGTGATTCGTTTCGAGGGAAGCGTTGATCGCCAGAGCATCGAATCCGCACTGAAGACTTTGGTGAGCGAGCAGCTCGTGGTGCGGTTGAAGGGTCGGATCTGGTTGAACGACAAACCATTGCCACTTCAGTTGCAGATGGTGGGGCCCCGTCTCAACAGCTGGTTCGAGCCCTGCCCCGCCGAGGCCTGGTCACCATCAAGCGTTGGCGGTGTTGACCTGGTGGTCCTCTCGTTCCGGGAAGCCGCCGCCGACGTCATAAGCGATCAACTCCAGAGGCTGGTCAGCGCGACGCCACTGACAGCAAGCAACGCCGCCATCACACCACGCCACTGAAGCGCTTCACCCTCGAATCGGGCGACCACCAGCGCCATCACGGGAGCCGTGCTCATCAGCGTCACGCCAGGTCCGACGGGCAGTTGCTGGAACACCACCTGCTGCAGTGCAATGCCGAGATTCGTCCCGAGGGCTGTGGCCAGCAGCACCCGCAGCGCAATGGAGCGCTGGCTCCCTTTGATCCGCGTGAACGCGGAGGCCGAGATCGGGACAAGCATCAACCAGCCACCCAGCAACCGGACCACGGCACTATGAAGTGGGCTCACACCACCATCGATTAGCACCGTCCTCGCGATAAACGCACCGCTGAGGCCACAAACAACAGCCATCAGTGCGCAGAGCAGTCCGTTCCTGCTGAGTTGACCGGAGGCACCTCCCGGTCGGGCGATGAGCACCACGGCGCCGCTCACCAGCAATGCACCGATCCAGGCTTGAAGTCTGAGTTGCTCACCCATCAACAGCACCGATCCAACACTGGCCAACACCGGTCCAACGGCTTCCACTGTCAGGGTGCGGCGTGTTCCCAGACGCCTCAGAGCCGCCAGGTAGAAGCTGTCGCCGGCGGCGATACCAATGGCCCCACTGAGAAGCAGCAGGCCTAACCCTCCGAACTGCGTCGACCACGGCAGCAACACCAGCATGGGGGCAAACAACAGTGTTGCCAGGCCGTTTTTGAGGCAGTTCAACTGCACGGCGGACCCAACCGATGACAGCGATCTCCAGATCGAGCTGGCCGACGTCCAAGCCAGGGCCGCACCCAGAGCAGCGAGAACCCCGGTCATGACCGAACACCGTTCAAGTTGATGTCTCCGGCATGGCGGCGGGAGGATCAACCTGGATCACTGCTGAGATCAACTCCTCACAGCGAAGCCAGAGGTCCTTTGCTTTGGATGCATCAGCACCCTCTTCACTCGTTGGCGAGCTCTGGAAGCGATGGCGCCCTGGTCCCAGCAATGTGTTGCTGTAGTACGCGAAGCCTGGCTTGCTGTAGTCAGCGTCGATCACCAGGGATGCCAGCAGCTCTCCGGCGGTCTGGACGGACTCGGTCAACCGCAAGAGATCACGGGCCACCAATGCGAAGAGAGCCAGTCCGAGGGGGTTCTGTTGGCGGCTGGTTCGAAAGAAACCGCCTTGGCCCCGGGGGATCACCAACCCTGGACTCCACGCCATCACAGGAATGGATCGCCCCTGCTCCTGCAGCTGTCGCGCCACCTCCCGGCCCATCAACACATTGCAGAGCTTGCTGTCCTTGTAGGCCTTGTCGGCGTCATAGGCGCTGTCTCCATCCACCATCGTGAAGCCTGCGCCGGAGTGCAGGCCATCCATGGTCCCGAGCCCAGCCGGACGACCGACCCGGCCACCACCACTCGATGGGTTGTGCACATCAGAGGCGGTGATCACCACGCGTGGCTGGCGGCTTTTGAACAACAAAGGCAGCAGGCGCATGAGGATCAGTTGATGGGCCAGTTGATTGACAGCAAACGTGCGTTCGATTCCCTGAGGAGTGAACAGCGGCTCACGCACACCAACGGACTGCAATCCTGCGTTGAGGATCAGGGCGTCAAAGCGGTGACCGCGTTCAAGCAACTGCTGACAGCTCCGCTCAACGTCCTCCAGATCCGCAAGATCCATTGGTAAAACGTCGAGGTTGTCGGGGTCAGCGCCATCGTCCTCGAGTCGATCGCTCGTCTCCCGGCAGCGCTGCGGCGTACGGCAGAGCAAGGTCAGGTGATAGCCGTTGAGAACAAGCCTGCGACTGGCTTCCAAGCCAATGCCGGAGCTGGCGCCTGTGATCAGCAGGCGGGGCTGATCAGCTCTTGTCATGAATCTTGTAGACGTAGAGACGGCCATCGCGTTCGCTCACCACGTAAAGCCTGTTGCGGACGGGATCAATCGCCACGCCTTCCGATTTGCGGATGCGTCCTTTGCCGTGGTCCTCGGTCGTCAGATCAAGACGTTGCAGAACCCGGTCCTCCTGCCAGTCGTAGTGGAACAGACACTGGCCCTTATCGCTGGTGATCCAGATGGTGTCGCGCTGAGCGTCGTAGCTGAGACCTGAAAAATCAAGCTTTTCGGGCCCAACACTGGGGTGGGCAAAACCGTTTTCAGCGGACAGCAGCCGCGACTGAAGAATGGTGCTCTGATCCTCGGAAACTTCGATCAGAACACCAGGCCGCCCTTCTTTGACCACAAAGATGTGGTTGTTGCGCGTGTTCACCGTGATCCCCTCGAGGCCCTTGTTGTCGGGGGGGTTCGGAAACAGATGGCTGATGCTGCTGTAGTTCTCCATCCCGGCGAGGGGTCTGCGGCTGATTTCGCGGCGACTCTCCAGGTCGGCGGTGACGATCGCATTCGTTTCCTCCTGCACCATCAGAAGCTGACGTCCATCAGCGGAGATGGCGATTCCCTCCAGATCATCCACACCGATGAAAAAGGAGTCGCTGACGTTCATCCGTCCTTTGAGATCAAGACAGAACACCGCCTTGGTGTCGTCACTAACGGTGTAGAGAGCGGTGCCGTCAGCATTCAGGGTTAAACCCGAGGGCTCATTCAGCCCTGCTGCCTTGTCGAAGATGCGGTGCTCATCGATCAGCTTCAACTTCAGGGTCAGAGGCCCGTTGGTGTTCATGGCTGGGTCGCGTTGTCTGATGTGTTCAGCATTTCAACCAATCCAAACGGTGCAAAGTCGGTGGATCACCTCTCGGGGATGATCGTGGAGGTGATTGACGATCGTTGCAACGGCTCTGCGTCTACTGCGGCTCGAAAACAGGGAGGGATCCCGCCTTCAGCCTGGCCGCTGAAGCGTTGGCTGCCGCCATGCTGAACCATCGGATCGGGTTGGTCTATGGCGGAGCGCAGATCGGCCTGATGGGTGTGCTGGCTGATGCGGTGATAGCTGGCGGTGGTGAGGTGATCGGTGTGATTCCAGAGTCCTTACTCGACGAGGAGGTTGTTCACCGAGGCCTAACCACCCTGGAGGTGGTGCCGTCCATGCATGTGCGCAAGCAACGCATGATCGAGCTGGCCGATGCGATGGTGGCGCTGCCTGGTGGGCTGGGCACTCTCGAGGAATTCTTTGAAGCCCTCACGTGGGCACAGTTGCGCTTCCACCAGAAGCCCTGTGGTGTGCTCAATGTGCAGGGTTATTTCGACGGGATGCTGCAGTGTCTGGACACTGCTGTGGCTCAGGGATTTCTGGCCACGGAACACCGCAGCCTTGCTCTGATCGAGTCTGAGGCTGAAGTTCTCGTTCAAGCCTTGATCCAACGCTGCTGATGGCACGCACCGTGCTGCTCAGTGGGGCCAGCCGAGGCATCGGCAAGGCGATTGCAGAGCGTTTGCTGCGTGACGGCCATCGTCTCAGCCTTGGGGTTCGGGATCCGAACGCTTTGGCTGGATCGCTGTTGAATGTTGAACGCTGGGGGGCGGATCGTCTGCTGATCCATCCCTACGAGGCGCAGGATCCTTCGTCCGCCGCAGCTTGGGTCGATGCCACCGTGCGCTGGTCTGGAGGGATCGACACCCTGATTCACTGTGCCGGCATTCTGCGATCGACCCCTCTGCTGTTCGTGGACGGCGATGAGTCCGATCTCAATGACCTCTGGCAGATCAATGTGATGGGGCCGTGGTGGTTGACCCGTGCGGCCTGGAAGTCCCTCAGTGCGAGTGGTCAGGGCCGGATACAGGTGCTTGTTTCGATGAGCGGCAAACGTTGCAAGGGCCGGATGGCGGGTTACCCGGTGAGCAAATTCGCCTTGATGGGTCTTTGTCAGGCCATTCGCAACGAGGGTTGGCAGGCCGGCATCCGGATCACGGCAATTTGCCCGAGTTGGGTGAACACCGCCATGGCACGTTCCGTGAGCTCGGTCGAACCTCTTGAGATGACTCAGCCTGAGGACATTGCCACCCTCTCGAGCACGTTGTTGCAGGTCGACAATGCGGCGGTTCCTTTTGAACTGGCGGTGAATTGCGCTCTGGAGACGTGAGTGATCCCCAGATCCAAATGTTTCAGGAACGGGTCAACAGGTTCTGCACCCTGATGGTGAGCTTGGCGTCGTCGTCAGCCTTCGCAAGGTGGACTGAAGGCGGAGACGTGTTTGTGTGCTCAACACGATGCATCCCTCAACGGACCATTTCAGGTTTGTGGCCTTTGTCACCAAGATCCGGCGCAGTTTTGAATCCGTCGCTACCAGCCGGTTAACGGAACCCTGACCAATGTGTCTTCTGGCTGCGCTTGGATTGCTTGCACCCCGCCTGATCCTGGTGCTGATGTGGCTGTTCAACAGCAGCTTTGTGCTTCAGCCCTTTGCGGGCTTCGCGGTCCCCAATCCAGTGATCCCTGTTGTTGGCCTGTTGCTTCTGCCGACGACAACCCTGGGCTACTGCTGGGCGTCCCAGTCCTTTGGGGGGGTGTCGAATTTCAGTGGTCTCCTCATCGTCGCCATCGGCGTGATCATTGATCTGGGATTGATCGGCAATGGTCGAGGGGTTGCGAAGCGCTGATCGGCATGCCCTTCGGTGACCTTCGGTCGCTTGCTTCGCCAAAGCTTGTTGAGCAGGCTGATCAGAAGAAGAATCCACACCACGAGCAACATGGCGAATGTTCCGTGCACGATCCAGGCGGGCAACACCAGACGCAGACCCCAGCTGAGGTTTTTCACCGCCTGTGCCATCAGCACTGGAATCACTGTTCCGAACCAACCGATGCACAGACTCAGCGCCAATCGCCAACTCAGGCTGGATCGCATTCGAATGGGTCCAAAGGCTGGTTCCATCATGGTTGGCTTCGCCGAGCCTGATGGCTTCATTGATCGCTTCGCCATGGCAATGCTTGCCCTTCGCTGAATGTTGATGTCATGCCCAATCTGTTCACTGCATGGCGATCAAGACATGCGCGGTTTCGAGATCCAACGCACTGATCTCTGGGTGCTTCGCCATCATCCAGAACCAGCTCCTCTTGCGGGTTGGTTGCTGCTCGACACTGTGCGTCACTGTTCCGGTCCTCTCGCCTTCAATGAGGTTGAGGCCGAGGATTGGGGACGCGCCACTCGGGATGCCAGCCGTCTGGTTCAAACGATGACGGGATGCGATCGCGTCTACGCCATCGCTTTCGGGGAAGGCGCTCAGCACCTCCACCTGCATCTCATTCCCCGGTTTGTGTCCGATCCATCGACGCAGGCGTGGAGTGTGGCCGATCACTACAGGGCAGTCGCCTCTGGGGAACGGACTCCAGCAGCTGCGGAGGATGTTCATGCTCTCGTGCAGTCAGCCAGGGCACTGTGTTCCAACCAAGCGCTTGTGGTTGGTATGGCTCGATAGAACGGATCGAGCTCAGCACTGATCGAGCGGCCGATTGATCCTGTCTCCGAATTGCTTGTGAAAGCGTGATGGCCTCAAATCACCGATCGGCCAGCCGAGATGGTTCAAATTTTGAAGCAGGTGTTGATTGAGGTCAAAACAGTTTTTGTTGTAGGTGCTGTTCAGGCCAATTTCCTTGAGCGTGAGGAGGAGAAGTCGCTCCTCTCGTTTGGTGCCACGACGCGCATCGATCAAGACGAAGTCGCGCTGTTCAAAAGATGAACGGGTTGTTGAAAAATCGTCGCTGTAACCAACGGCGATCGTTTGGTCGATTTTGCGCAAAAAACTGAAGACCATCGCTTCAGGCTTGGACTCCAGATCTTGAAATCGTTCCGTCAGGGCGATCACAGCCTCCATCGTGGGTGCCTGCAATGCCTTGTCGAATTGATCGAGATCCATGATCACACCCCTCCAATGGCAAGTCGTTCGTCGCAGGCCGCCTCATAGTTGCGGATCGCTGCAGATGGGATCGATCCGTTGCTTTTGAGCTGTCGAACGGAGAGTTCAACGCACTGCAAAACAACGCTGGTGAGCTCCCGACCTTCGCAGACAGCCCAGCTACGGAGCAACACATGAAGGCTTGGCGGCACGGAAACCGTCAGCTTGACCTGGTTCTCGCGTGTTCCGGCCTTGATCAATGCAGGATCCCTGGAGTTACTTCAAGGTAACTCTCTGGTTACTGTTAAGCAACTGCTGAGTATCCACATGGTGTCTTCCAGGCATCCTGGGAGTGCCTTCAGGGGTCGGCGTCTTATGGATCAGCCCCCTGTTCAGGCTTCACCGAGGCGGTGATGATCACCAGAATGGAATTTGATGGTTGGTCGCCTGGATGTGTGAACGGTTCGGTGTTGTTGCGTTGTTAATCGGTCTGATGTCTGGACCTGTGCATGCCATCGGAGACGACTCCTGGGACTGGTACACCGGCATGACGCCCTATGAGCAATGCATGGACTATTTGAATGGTGATCCATTCATCGAGAAGGTGATTGCGGAGGATTTGTCCCACTGCGAAGAGATCTGGGGTGAGCCAACGCGTTGATTGATCCGCTAACGCTGCACTTCAGATTCCATGTGATCCCGAAGACTTCACGCAGGTTGTTTGGTTTGCCCCCGATCTGAGCCATGACTTGATTGCGTTCGTTGGCACCATGATCCACAAGCAATACCTGAGCACTTGCGGCTGGGTGGACGACGGCTCGAACGAGACCGAATTTGAGGCCTATCTGGATGCGCGTCACCGTTGCATTGTGCGAGGCCGCCCCTACATGCTGCGCGATGACGAAACCGGAGCAACCTTGGCTGTTCTAACGGTGAAACAATGTCTGAATCAGTCTGGAATCGATGGTGATTTTGCCGTTGGTCATGACAAGCCTTATGGGATTGGATGACGAGCCTGGCCTGTGATCATTCGCTCCACACCGACGCCAGGGTCAAACCCTGGGGACGATGTGGGTGACCAGATCGGCACAGATCCAGCGAACCGTCCCATCGTCGACATCCGCCACCTGAAACAAGGTGGGGACGCCCGGGTTTCGGGCGCCACCGTCCACATGAATGACGTCGGCCATCCACCAATCATCGGTCTCGGTGCTGCCACAGATCACTGTCATCCCAGCTTTCACGCTGAGAAAGATAGGTGGCATGGCGATCGAGCTGGACAACGGATGATCTCCCGCCACGATTGACGTTCAGTACTGGTGTACTACTCTAGTGTATGGGCGAGGTCCGGTCAGTGGTTCCCGGTTCATGATGTTGTGGTGGGCTGGCCTCGTTATGAACCGATGGGTTGGATTTGATCCACCGGATTTCAGGGCTTTGCTTCTTACAAGAGCGTGAAAGCCAGCAGCAAGACGATCATCCTGAAATGGACAGCATCCGAGTTGCTTCTTGGTGACGAAGAGTGTGACAATTTCTGAGATAAGGATGCTGTTGGGTGTTTCGAGATTCAACAAAAGAAGAAATGAAACTGCTTGCATCTCGACTCCTACTCGAAAGATAGTCTTGATCAAATTGATGACGATTTTGTTTCATGATCGCTACCGCAAGAGCTACTTCAAAGCAATCAAATATGGAATGAAATCGACCAATCGTTTGATAGATCTTGATCAAACACATGGTGATGCCATTGATTTGAGCGAAGAGATTCGTGAAGACGATTACAGACCTCAACAGCAATCGGTTTTTAACGTCTTCAATCAAAATCAGAGCTTGCTGGCCAGGATCTCTTTAGGAGACATGGAACCTGGTTACAAAACAATCATGATCAATGTGGCACCTAAGCCAACAGGATTCCGAGAATGATGTTCAGAGCTGAGCTGATTTCTCCTTGTCAGATCCCGTAAAGCGCAGCATGTCTGCTCCCACAACAAGCGATCTGCACTGAATGCCAAATGAAATGAGGATGATTCATCAGATCAGATCAGGTCTGGGATTCGTCGGTTCTGATGGTCTTACTCACGGAATGCAGATCGGACCTGCTGGCCTGATGTTCTCGATGAGTTCTGAGGCAAGATGGTGTTGATCTTGTACCAAGCGATGCATTTTTGTGGACAATTTGTTCAGAAGTAACCGCAAGAGACGGAGATGTTTCTTATATTAAACGATGGGCATTGATGCTCTATCAATTCAGGATGTTTGCCCTTGATGTTTCGCCTTCACATCCTTGACGAAGACGACTCCTACAGTTCTTGTTGCTATAATGAATTTGATGAATGCAAAAGAGCATATGATGATCTCAATCAAAAATCACTGTTTGATGAAATCTGGATCACCAATGAAAAGGAATCAATTGTTCTCAAGAACTTCAGCATGTTCTATCTAAACTATCGAGATAAAAGTGATAACCATTACATTCTTGGAAGTTTTAAGACTCTTTTGGAGGCGAAAGAGAAATTTGTTGCTGTTCAGAAGGATGAACCTCATCTGTTCACAGATGATTACGAGCTTTATGTAACCGATGAAATGGATAATGAGTTCTTCTTCACCTGATGAAAGCTGTTCAATACAAGGATTGGCAGATAAACGGTAGGCATGCTGATGATGATGCCAAATGAGATGCTATAAGCTCTCAAGCCTAATTCCATAACAATGATAGTACTCAAAATGGAGGTCATTCCTTTGGCACACCGTCAACACATGTTTCTGTTATCGCAGTCAAACTGCAAAATGCCAGCAGATGGATTGTTTGCATGACCACGTTATCTTGTAATAATGCATGAATCGTCGTTCGTGCAACAGCGTTAATCGTGTCTTGCCTTCAACGAATGGGATCTCTTTTTATAAGCAAGTCGAATCTGTTGTTAATACTTGCCAGTGAGGATTAAGTATTTTGCGTGATTCAGCGAAAAGATGGTGTAAACCTAGAGCATTGACGTATTTGTCTCTGGGCTAAATTNAAGAAGAACTGCAGAAACCTACAGACTGGATTGAAATTTTGGTAAAAAATATGATTGTTGATCGATAATTATTAAATAAAATTTTTCGTGCTACAAGTTGATTGTTTTGTTGTTCTCCCACTTGGAGAGTGTGCGAGACAGTTGAAAAATTTTCGATAGGCAGGTATGATCAATGAGAAATGCGCAAATTGTATGCCTGCTAAAATCAGAAAAATTAAGGGATCTGTCGATAATGATAACAATTTAATCGATTTCAATAAGTCACTGTATCCAAAGGGCGGATTAGAGGGAAGGATTAAATTCAAAGAGGGCAAGAAGTCAACCAAGATCAAGCTTTATCAAGATAGGAATGAAGATGGAAAATTCAGTAAAAGTGAATTGATCTTCAAGGGCAAGATCTTTGATGCCCCATATGATGAATTAACAAATGTTGCTCAAGTAAGCTTAACGAAGCAAATGCATCTATGTGATTGGCAGCTTGCAAAGAATCCGCGCAAAGTCATGGCTTGTACGATGGATTATGTGCCACAGCTGTATTCAATGAGTTTCGTTACTGAAGGCGGTTTGAGTTTTTCTCCAGATCCAATGGGGAAATTTAAACCAGAAGCAAATATTGTGACCATAGACGAATCTTATTTTGGTTAACAAGCTTCAATGTTGATGGGCGATTGCAATCGTGGCGTTTTAATTGTCAACTCTTCTCTACATTAATCTCATTTTTGATCTTTTTTGCCTGACTTGGAGGGTCCTTGGCGAAAGTTGTATCAATGAGTGAAACGGGCGAGCAAACCTCGCTTTTCTGCTCACAATAAAATTCAACTTTTGATTGTCGCTCCAGAGAGGTTTTTTTCAAACGACATTCACAAATCACATGCGCTTTGGTGCGAAGAAGACGAAACTAGACATCCCTCACGATTTCACTGGTTGGCTTGCATTTCAGCCATTTTTTGAGAACGTAACCCAATATTAAGCGAAGTGGTGGCTCGCTACCAGAAACCAGGCGAAAAATTTGGCAGCTTCTTTTTCCGTCTTTAATGAGCTCACTCGCTATCTTGTCTGCCTCAAATCTTCATGATCTGATCGTGATAGATCAATATTCACATCTTACCCTAAGATTAATCATTTGATTTCAACCTGAATGATAGCTTGCACTCCATTGCGATTTACTCTGTGGTATATCAATAATTGTTTGATTGGATGATAAGTCAGATGTTGCAAGCTTGGAACAAGATGCTTGGCCAAGCTGCGTTTAGATGTGCTGGCAAGGTTCCATCAGAGAGAAGAATCTCTGTTCTGCTATGTAATAGGCCTCCCCTCCAGGAGTCGAGAGGAGATCAAAGACCAATTGCGTCATTTCCTCATGAGAGAAGGGGCAGGCTGAACCATGCGTTGTCGCATGATCTGAAGAACGGAAGTCGCCATGTTCTGGTTCTAAATTTTTAAAATCACCGTCTCCACGGCCAATCAGTAAGTCCGTGCTCTTGGTTGCTGTTGAGGTCAAGAGACCGCCAGTGATGGAGTCTTCAACGGTTGGGATTGATTCACTGGTGGTTGTTTCTGTGTTGATGTCTGCAATGGGCTTCATGGCATTCTGTTCATGACATTCACACGATTCCAGTCGTCTTGGTGAGCGCCTCTGTTTCTCTCTGGTGTGGATGGATTGTGTTGGTGGTGAAAAACAGGTGATTCAGGGCCCCATCACCTGAAAAACTTACGGAGCAGCGATGTCCTATAAAAAATCCCGCCATTGCTGACGGGATATGAGTAAGGGGAATAAACCACTCTGATGCCAGTGAACGGATGAGTGGATCAGTAGCGGACGCAAGCGCCACGACCGTAGTAGCCACGGGCACAAGCACCGTTTGGGCCTTGGACATATCTGCGACCGCCGTAATACGTCGGTCCGTAGTTGTAACCACGTGGTCCGTAGTAACGACCGCCCCGGTTGATGACGACAGCGCCACCGCCGTTATTGTTCCAGTAAATCCCACCAGCGTTAGCAGCTTGCGGTGCGGTTAAACCGAGGGTTGCTGCAGCCATGGCAGTGAAAATCAGAGCTTTGACGTTGTTCATGATTCTTGTTTGTGTGTTTGTTGTGAAGGTTCTGCCCTTGTGAACACACCATCGTCGTTTCAGCCACAAATCACATCACCCATTCGGGGGAAAGACTCATCGTCACCTCTCCCCCTTATGGGGGCATGCTGTTGCGTGCTCTTGGCCAATGGATGTTGAGCACATCTCCGGTGATGCTCATGACGCCCATGAGCTTGTTTCAGCAGGATGAATCGTCGATGTTTCGATTTTTTTCCCAGAATCAAGAACCTTTGTCTTGCTCAGATGCGGTTGCTCATTTCAGCTCTGCTTTCTATCGCCACATTTGCTCTTGTCTGGGTGATTGGTGTGAATGGTGATGGGAGCTACACCACACACATCGGTTCCAGAGTTCCCCCTTCAGGCCTGGGATGCATACAGACCGGTGAAGTCAAGACGGACGAGGGCAAGTCGTTGAACGTCTACAGCTGCCCGGCTTGAAAACTCATTCACCGATGCGGCTCGTTCCCATTTTGGAATCAGGGTGCAAGCGATTGCCTTCAGCTTTAGGTCATCCTTGTCGAGGCAGGTCAGGCGCTCGCGTTACCTCAGGCACAGAACAACCCCAGACTTTGACTGGGGTTGAGGCCATGATTGGAACGGAGAGGGTGGGATTCGAACCCACGGATGCTTTCACATCGCTGGTTTTCAAGACCAGAGCCATCAACCACTCGACCACCTCTCCCTATGGGACAACTGAGCAGTTATCCTCGTCCACTTTAGAGCAGTGCTGCTGGGTTTACACGATCTTTTGGAGCGCTGTGAGATGGAATGCTTTTCATCTATCCAGTGATATTACGCTTGATCATTTCATACTACTTACAATATCGATTTTAAAACATTATATTGATGTTATGAAAGTCTTGTTTAATTGATGATATGAATACACAGCTGAGTTGCAACTGGCAACCCCGAGCCATCAATATTTATTGAATTTGTTGAATAGGCTTATTTTAAATATCGCAATGTGCAAGCATTTTATTGTATTACAAATTTTTTGTTTTATGGCAGGCAAATCATTTATCGTTCATTGCTATTCATTTAGTTTGAATTTCAATGTTAGAGCTTTACATGTCCAGAATAAATACTGGCATGTTTAAGTGATATACAAGTTCTTTGTGTCTGCCAGAATGATAAAATACATGCATNTATTCNTNTGNNCTTTTNCNNCGCNTACGTATGAAGNNTACATACAATAAACTTAATTGTAAACAGAGATTTGCGANAATCACATAGGATTGATTGGCAAAACAGCAATACTTCTTCACTTGTTTGAATGGTTTAAACAAGTAGATACAATCTAAATAAAATTAATAGTGTGTGGTTCTGCTCTTGTTATGATACCTGCTGTATCCATTTGCTCGATGTATAAAGTGTAATTTGCACCAACTTTTGCTTTTGTTAAATCCTCAGGCTTAATAACCAATGTCCAATCACCTTGATTTGAAGCCTGCCTGTCTTTAAATGCATTTGTCCAAATTTTTGCGCGAATCACTGCATTAGGACTCGCTTTGCCATCAATAATAATTCTTTTGTTATTAAGTTTGGCATTTATTATTTTATCATTCAAGTTAAGTGATGGAACAATCGGCTCTGTAATGATGGAATTCAATTTGTGCTTGGATGATTTTTTACCCCATGCATGAATAATCGCATTTAGATCATTGGCTTGATATTGAGTTGGATATGTATTCCAATTAGGCGTGGCATAGGACATTATCGTTTGACTTGGGCTTGCTGAATTTTGAGCCGATGTGTTTCTGTAGAAATCACCATCACTATCACTATGTGGATGCTCAAGCCCCAAAGTATGTCCTATTTCATGTAGTGCAGTATAAATAAATTGATCTCTGCTCTCTAGTTCCGAATTATTGAGAAAGATCTCCCAGTTACCGCCGACATTTCTTTTCTTACTATTATGTATAGTAAGACCAAAATATTTAATGCCATTATTAAGATTGATATTTTCATCATGAAAAAGTTGATGTGTTGACTTATCTCGCTTGTTGACTTTTTTAATTTTTAAATCAGTCAAAGCACTAACTTCTCTCATCGATTGCATAATTGCTTTAATGTACGATTTTGGCCATCTTTTAGTTGCTATCAATTGTGGTCCAAACTCACCACCCAATACTGGGGCTTTCCTCTTCTTCGGACAAAACCAAAGCTTTACTTTTTTAGTCGATCCTAAAATTTCACGCGCTTTTGTAAGTTGTGCGTCATCCGTCAAATAATTAGACTTTATTTTAGTTCCACTTTTTATATATCGAGGTCTAATGACTGCTTTTTGCTTTCCAATGTTAACCATGCAATTGAATAGGTATCAAACTAGGTTCTCTACGGTGCTCGTGCCAGTGTCAACTACAGTCGTGGCCGTGGCGCTTGCCTCCGCTGCTGATCCACTTAAGCCGTCNAAGACCGATAACTCATCAGTTGATAATCCTGAAAAAACTGAGCCGTGTTCAANAAATGTACTTATGTCAAAGTCATTGTTGTTAATTGTGGGTAGTAAATCACTGTAAAAATCTTTCCATTCGGCATTTGAAACTTCAGATCCAAGAGCTTTCCACGCTTTTGTACGTAATTTATTACGTTTTGAAATTGATAAATCAGACCAGGAGCTTGGTGTATTGTGTCTTGTGTTAACTATTCCGCGTGTTTCAACGATCATTTCTAGCAACTCAAGTGCTGTGATTTTTTCTCCTTTACCAATCGTACCGAGTATTTCTGAGGTATTTAATTTATCTGTATTTAAGAGCGCAAGATCTGCAAGAATACTTCTATTTCCACTGAAAAAGTTCATAAAACCTGAATCAGAAGACATATCCAAATATATTTTTCCAATAATTTCATCGTCGTATTTTAAGTCAATGGCATAATCCAATGCGGTTGCTTCAGAAGTCTCTTTATCTGCTGAACCTGGCATTAACACTAGTTCAGTAGAGATAAGCGATTCATCGTAATTTCCTCTGAAGTAAATACTGTCTTCAAACGGAGTGAAATCAGACACTTGAAGTATATGTTTTCCAGTGTAATTTTCTAAATTTTTAATGACTACTTTGTCTTCACCGCTGCCAGTTTTAATCAAATGTTGACTGCCATTTCTAATCTTATAGGTGTCATCACCGTCCCCGAGATCTGCAGTTGTTCTAACATGTGAGACTATTTTATCATCGCCACCCATCGATTGAATCGTGTTTCCACTTGATGCCTTTTTAAATTTGTAGAGGTCATCATTGTCGTTCCCGTACAACAACGATGATTTAAATTCTGTGAATTTGTAATTGCCAGCCGGATCAGCTCGAACCACGTTGTTTGAGCTGTTAGCACCAGTTACGGTTACCAAGTCTCCATCATTTGAATAGGCATTAAGCCAAAATCCGACGTTGGTTTTTTTGTATCTATTAACAAGGCCAAGATCATATTGCACGACATCACCAAGAGTATTTGTGAGGCCATAATCACTCGCAGACTCTCTCGAAACCAAAGCCATACTTTCTGGCTTAACCAATGCATCATCATCATCAGCTGAGTCTGTTTCATAAACGGTTACGAAAAAGCTTGTCGAAACAGAAGTGCTGCCTGTTGAAGTTCCAGTAAATTTAGCTACGCCATCACTAAAGTCAAAGGAATCATCTTCATAGCCAAGAACTGTTGCTGCATCATAATTGTCGGCCATTTCAAGTATTTCCGCAGAACTGCCTTGGTATAATGTAGCATATGCATACGCTGGGGTTGATGTATGAGTGGCAGTTTCTGCTTCATAATTGTAGGTAACAGGTCCAGGTGTTCCACTGATTTGATAAGTCCCACTAACCGTGTTTGAAATTGTTGAATCGACTTCTTTTAATGCAACCGTATACGATACTCCGACATATAAATCGATTCCTGTCGTGACCTCTTTGCCTTCATCATCCGTGTAGGTGTATGTGCCATCACTATATCTATTGCCATCATCATCAGTTTCTGTAGCATCAGTAGCATCAAACGTTACCGACACANTTTTAGTATTCGCTGTACCTGTACTNTCTGTTGAAGTTTCAGAAAAAGATACCTCATCTGTTGTTTCCCATGCTGACTCGAATGCCGTTTCTATTTCCTCTGAATAAGTTGCTGCCACAGAAACAGTGGTTTCTGCAACTCCTTCAACACCAACCGNAGATTCGACACCNGCTGTTACGGACGATCCTTGAGTAATAGCAACACTAGCTGTCTCTGAATTAGTATTAGAGGACGTTGTTCCAGATGTAGTTGAGGTTGATATTTCACTTGTAGTTGTTGTTTCAAGTGTGGTTGTATTATCACCTACTCCATATGTAAATGTGTTCGTAGCGAGCGCGCCATCCGCGACATCAACATTCGCATAAGTGACCGTGCCCGTACCAANAACTAATCCACCATCTTCATCAGTTATGTATGTAATGTTATNTAAATAAGTNTCNTCAACTGAAAAGTAAACTTCTTTGGCTGGAGTGCAAANTTGAATAACATCCTGTTTTGAACCAGTTGCGCACGTAGCTGCATCGGTTGTTCCATCATCAACTCCATTCCATGAACCATCACTCATGAAATAATCGTTCAACGAAAGAGAATGAGAATATAAAATAAACGGCGCTGAAGCAGAATTATATAGAAAAATATCACTTGCCGAAGTAAGGTTAGTATAGTCCTTGTCTAGAAAGCTTCCTAGATCGAAATATGTAGATGTTTTGTCACTGTATGTCTTGAATATATAAGACGAATACCCATCATCAGAGATTCCATCGCCCTTTATTGCATTGCCAGTGCTGTCAGCGCTTAAATAGTTGCTTGTTTGATCAACGCTTCTTCCGAAATACGCTGTCTTGNNAGTGTCATATGTAACATTTGTGNTGCTGTTCTTTTCNTAGTCATAACCCATTCTGACCGTGCCAAGGTCATAGGGAAATGTGCCATCGATTTCAGTTGTAGCATCTGAGTNCGCTACAACGTCATCGTCGAAGCTCGCTATTGATATGTTTTCTACAAAATCAGTTGAAGAACCCCATAGAAATAGTTCATAAAGATCAACNACGGAGGACATTTTAAAAATGCGCNATAACATTAAGATACTTGTTTTTTTAAACAGATGTCAAAATTAAAGATTTCCCTTGTAGTTGGTGTATCNTGCGCAACGCCTCAAGCATGGAATGCGTCTAAGGATTGCTTTTTGATGTGTTCGCCAGAATGAAGGAGGAAATTTATTGTCCNAAAAATATGANTTTCTAAAATTGTATAGAGTGCTACTTTGAATAGGATTAAGAGTATGGCTAATTAATTAGCCATACATATATCCGGAAGATTTTAAAATTCCACTCAAAAATATCAGTCATCATTTTCAATTCGAGGTTTTCGACTATGTCTGAGGCTTTGATAGCGGCAGAAGGCATTTATCGGAGTCGCATCCAGCTGGACCGGCCTCCTTCAACTCCCCCTGGTCATACCGCTGCAGTGCCTCGAAGAAGTCGCTGCTGACCCGCCTTTCAATCACCTCACTCTGGAGGCGCTCATAGGTGTCCGCGTCAATCGGTTCGAACGGCAGCCTTGGGAAGGTGGCATTGGCATCAAAGCGGGCCAGCAGGGCCGCCGAGATATAACCCTCACCCTGCTCCATTGCCTGGTGCAACGCGTTGGCCAATGGCTCGATTTCGTGCTCACGGAATTCGATCGTGGCTGAGGTGTTGTGGGCGGTGTAGTGACGTTGAACCTGCATGTAGAAGTCGAACTGGGCCATCGCCGAAAACCCGTTGATGTCCACNGCATCAGCACCTGGGAGGTTCGCCCAACTCACCTCCGTCGGGATCTCCACCAGCCATTCGGTGCAACGGGGATCAAAAGGATCGTCCAGCAGACGGCCCTGCTCGTCTTTGTCGGACTGGGATGGCACCACGGTGTAGCCNTAGTCCATGCAAGCCATCGCCACTGGATCGTTCTTACGGAAGGTGATCCGGCGGATGAACCGTTGTGCCTTCGGCGGATGCCAACCAGGCGCTGCGCCGGTGAGCAGGCTCTTGGTGCCTGCTGGTTGCACCGTTGTGCAGCGATTGGGGCGACGGAGGCCGTGCCGATCGCAGTAATCCCACACGGTGTCGGTCACCACCTGCTTCCAACGACTCAGGAAGGCCGCCTCCTGACGTTTGAACTCAAGACCCTGTTCGGTGTCGGGACGTCCGGCTTCCCACCACTGCAGCCAGGGGGTTCCGAAAGCATGCACGAAGAAGTCGAACAGGCCGGTGAAGCTCACGCCGACGATTGGATCCCAGGCACGGCTCTGGCGGTAGCGCTCCACCTCGAAGCGGTGGTTCAGCAGACAGGCCACGGACAGTGCACCGGCACGGAAGGCATCCTCCTGGCCAACCTCATCACTGGGATCGATCTGGTTGAGATGGATCTCAGCNAGGTTGCAGTGGAAGTCAGCACCGAGGATCTCCCCGCAGGGGTTCAGGCCGTAACGACCCAGTCTGTGCTCCAGCTCGGCTTCATCGATCGGACCGTGGTTCAGCTGCAGCCAGCGTGCGGCTTCCTCCCGCCCTTGATCGCAATAGATGTCGATGAACTCGCTACGCAGTTCAGGGGTGGTGAGCAGATCGGCGTTGGAACGGGCGATCGCTTCGGGGGCGAATTGAATCGCACCCTCACCCGAGTGGAATTGCTTGGTGACTGCGGAGAGCACCACCTCTTTGGTGGGGCGTGTGTGGTACACCCTGGTGTGATTGGCCATGCGCAGGGCGTCGCGCTCGGGATCAATCCGCCAGTTGCCGGCATCGTCCTGCTGCCACAGGTTGTCCTTGGCGGAGGATGCCGCTGCGTCATCGGCAGCGAACTGACGCATGCCAGCACTGCGGCGGATGTTGCCGGCCACGATGGTGACGGCCGCCTCGTCGATCAACAAGCAGCACTCCACCGACGTGAGCTGCCGTCCAACCGCTTTGTTCAGCAGTCGGGCGATGCGGTGGTAGAGGTCCTTCAGTTTCACTGGGTTGGCCATTCCACCGAACCCTTTGAGGGTCTCGCCCACCGGCCGAACATCGGACAGGTCGACCTCGACCTTGACTTCACCGCCTGAGAAGCGCGGATCACTGCTGAGTTCCAACAGGAGCTGGTAGCTGTCGACCCAGCCGCGACGCGTGTCGCCGACTTTGATCCGCACGCTGTTGCCCTCAACGCAATGCGTGCAGTGGTCCTGTCTCTGCTCGGTCGGCGTGATGCCGATCTCAGAGACCGATAACACCGTGATGGTGTTGCGCACCACCGGGAGCCGCTCGATCAGATGCGGTTCGATGATGGCGCCCGTCCCGCAGCCCATCATCGCCAGGTCCATCATCAGACCAAAGGCTTCCCAATCCACGAGGTTCGTGGACGTGCAGTTGTAAGCGCCTGAGAAATTCTCGGTTTGTTCGATCCATGGGGTGCCGCCGATCCAGAGCCAGCGCCCTGATGGAAGGGCCTTTTTCTCGTGCTGCATCCGCGCCAGCAGCTCCACCTCCGCGTCACTGAGCTGGCCCAGCTTGCGAAGGCCGCCGAGATTGCGGTCCCCAACTTGGGCCCAGCTTTCGCGCCCCTCGGCCATGCGGCGGCTGTAGGTCCTGTAAAAAACTGGATTGGCAGCCGGAGCTGAGGCGGGAAAAGCTCCGAAACAAGCGCTGTTGCCCACTGCGGGCTCAGCGCGGGACGTGGTCAGTGTCACCTGCAGCACTTCGCTGGAATGATCGAACCCTAACGCCATAGATGGGGCCAGCAAGGGTGCGTCGGCACCATCAGCAGCGCTCGATTCAGAATGGACGCCACTTAAATCGACTGATGCAGCGCCATCCGGAACCGGAATTGATGACGGATCGCTGTCAGGTGGAGGCCTATGCAGCAGCGGATTTCAGCCGCGGCGATCGTCATACGGTTGCGCTGGCCAAAGCTCTTCTGGAGCGATGGCCCAAGTCTGAGGACGTGCTCACCGTGGTTGATTTCGGTTGTGGTCCCGGCAACATCACACTGCTCTTGGCCGAATGGCTGCCCAAGGCACGTGTGATCGGCATCGATGGGTCTGAGGAGATGCTGAAAGAGGCCCGTCGCCGTGCTTCTGCCCAGGGGCTGACAGTGGAATTCCGATGTCTGCCGCTGCAGAACGGCAACCCTGATCAACTCTCAGCCGACCTGATTGTGAGCAACAGCCTCTTGCATCACCTCCACGACCCCTCCGTGCTGTGGTCTGCGACACAGGCCTTCGCGTCCCCTGGNTGTCGCGTGTTGCATCGGGACCTCCGCCGGCCGATCGATGCGAGCGCGATCGATCGCCTGCAAGAGCTTCATCTTTCCGATGCACCAGCCGTGCTGGTGCACGATTTCAGAGCGTCGCTGGCCGCTGCGTTCGAGCTGGAAGAGGTGCGATTTCAGCTGCGCCGTGCCGGTCTCAACGGGCTGAGTGTGCAGNAGGAGGAGGACCGTTATCTGGTGGTGTCAGGCTTGGTGGATTGACGACGCGCCATGAGCGGCCCTATCGCAGCAACGGACCTTGATCTGACAGCGGATCTGGCGGCGGCCGTGGATCGTCGTCGCAACTTCGCGATCATCTCCCACCCTGATGCCGGCAAAACAACACTGACGGAAAAGCTGTTGCTCTACGGCGGTGCGATTCAACAGGCCGGGGCCGTGAAAGCGCGCGGCGAGCAGCGCAAGGTGACCTCCGATTGGATGGAACTTGAGAAACAGCGCGGCATTTCGATCACCTCCACCGTGCTGCAGTTCGACTACAACACCACCACGATCAACCTGCTGGATACACCTGGCCACCAGGATTTTTCAGAGGACACCTACCGGACCCTGGCGGCGGCTGACAACGCCGTGATGCTCGAGGATGCCGCAAAGGGACTTGAACCTCAGACACGCAAGCTGTTTGAAGTCTGCCGGATGCGGAAGATTCCGATCTTCACGTTCATCAACAAGATGGATCGCCCCGGTCGGGATCCCTTATCACTCCTCGATGAAATCGAATCCGAACTGGGTCTCACCCCCTGGGCGGTGAATTGGCCCATCGGCAGCGGTGAACAGTTTCGAGGTGTGATTGACCGAAGGAGCCGTGAGGTTGTCCTGTTCAGTCGTGCTGAGCGGGGCAAACAGGCCAGCGAACAACGCCTTTCCCTGGATGACCCATCCTTGCGCGCGTCGGTCGAGGAAGACCTGTTGGACNNCGCCATTGAGGAGATGGAGCTGCTCGAGGCTGCCGGCGCTGAACTGGATCTCGAAATGGTTCACGCAGGTGAGCTGACGCCGGTGTTCTTCGGATCGGCCATGACCAACTTTGGGGTGCGTCCCTTCCTGGATGCCTTTCTTGAGATGGCTCAGCGGCCGATTGCTCGTTCCAGCAGCGATGGCATGGTCGATCCCCTGCGCGAGGGCTTCAGTGGGTTCGTCTTCAAACTGCAAGCGAACATGGATCCTCGGCACCGGGACCGCGTCGCCTTCGTGCGGGTTTGCAGCGGACGGTTTGAGAAGGACATGACCGTGCGGCATGCCCGCTCAGGCAAAGCCATCCGTCTNTCGCGTCCGCAGAAACTGTTCGGACAGGACCGAGCGGTGGTGGAGGACGCCTACCCAGGCGATGTCATCGGTTTGAACAATCCAGGCATGTTTGCCATCGGCGACACCCTTTATGTCGGGCCTCGGGTCGAATTCGAAGGCATCCCGTGTTTCAGCCCAGAGATCTTCAGCTGGCTGCGCAATCCGAATCCATCAGCGTTCAAGAATTTCCGCAAGGGCGTGAACGAATTGCGCGAGGAAGGTGCTGTACAGATCCTCTACGACACCGATGAGAGCAAGCGGGATCCGATCTTGGCTGCGGTCGGACAACTGCAGCTGGAAGTCGTTCAGCACCGTCTCGAAAACGAGTATGGCGTTGAGACGCGCTTGGAANCGCTCGGGTTCCAGGTGGCGCGATGGGTCTCCGGCGGCTGGTCGGATTTGGAGAAGGTGGGACGCATTTTCAACTGCAAAACGGTTCGCGATGCCTGGAACCGTCCTGTTCTGCTGTTCAAAAATGAGTGGAACCTCAATCAGCTCAAGGAGGATCATCCGGAGCTTGAGCTCAGCAATGTGGCGCCCGTGGTGAGCGGTGTGGAGCCGATCAGCCTCTGATTGGCCTTTGCTTCAGCCGGAGGTGAATCGCATGGTCATGCTGTTTCCCCAGAGCTCATGGCGGATCTCTTCGGCTCGACGGATGCAGGCTTGAGCCTCGGAACGGGTGGTGCAGGTCCGAGCGTTTTCCTCGATCTGCATCAGCTTGAGCAACTGGTGAATCTTCTTCATCTTGAACTGAGACNTTAATCAAGNCTTAACCANNCNTTAANCCNTGTCAAGGTCCATCCCCAGGCGCAACGCATTGCTTCNTCATTNCGTCTCTCCAGCGCGTGAAAGAAATGGTGCAGACGGCAGCCACGTTGCTCGTTGACGCTCGCCAGACTGGGTTAAGAAATTGCACAACTGGTGGACACGCTCTGGCTACGTCGCACAGGTGCAGATGGAGGTACGGAGTACGTCTGCTTCAGAGACGATCATGGTGCCGTCGAGATGATTGAGGCCTATCACCTGCCGCCTCAGATGCCTCTTCTCAAGCGTCGATGGCGACTTGATCCCTCCGATGCGCTGCACCGTCGCCGTCGTCTGGAGGGGAAAGAGGGATTTCGCCACGGTTCACCCCTGTTCTGATCGGCCCTCGATACGCTTGTCTCAGTTTGAATTAAGGCCGCGATGGCTGCGGTGAGTGATCCCGGCCCGAATTCTGGATCGACAGATCCATACAGTCGTCTCGGTCTCTCGCCGGGAGCGACTTTCGAGGAGGTTCAGTCCGCTCGTCAGCGCTGTCTGACCCTTGCCGGCGATGACTCCCAGGAGCAAGCCAAGGTCGAAGCGGCCTACGACGCCGTTCTGATGGGGCGGCTCAGGGATCGTCAGGGTGGTCAGATCAGTCAGGCTGCAGCGTCAGCATCGGCTCGGGAAGACAGCATCAGTGAGGCTTCGGTGAAGGCTCCATCTCCATCGGTTGGTGTGTTGCAACGCTTCCGTTCCTCGCTGCCGGATCCATCCCAATCCTTCAAGACCCTTGCTCCTGAATGGAGCCTTGTTGAGGGGCAAGGTTTGGTCGTGCGCCTTTTAGCAGGGGCAGTCCTGCTGTTTCTGTTGATTTTCAGCGTCAACAGCGTTCAGCTTGTGCTGTCGCTCGCTGTGATCGGCTGCTTCATCAGCAACAGCCGACGCGGCAGGCGAGCATTGCCCGCTCTTGGCTGGTCTCTCCTGCCACTGTTGGTGGGTGTTGTCATAGGCGGCATCATCACCGCCCTGCTCGCCGATCCCCTCGCCAGCCAGAGTTTCTTGACGACCGACCAGCTTCAATCCCTGCCAGCCCTGCTGCTGCTTTGGGTTGTCGCTCTGTTTCTGCTTTAAGCCTTTGATGGGCATTCCTCAATCAACATCTTGAGCTCTGCCCCCGTGATCGCATAACGCGTGTTGCAGAAGTGGCAGATCAGCTCAGCGCCGCCGTCCTCTTCGAGCATGTCGGTGAGTTCATCACGGCCCAGCAACTTCAGAGCACCAACACTGCGTTGACGGGTGCACGGACACGCGAATCGCACAGATTGGGATGCATCGGCGTCCTCCAGCGGCTGGGGATCCAGATCGGGGAACACGTCTTGCAGGAGATCTTCCAGACGCGGCCCGCATTGTGCGAGTCGATGGCTGAAGTCGTGGATCTCCCGGCAGCGCTGTTCGATCAGCTCCACCAGTGCCGGTTCCTCCGCTGCTTTCGGCAGAATCTGAACCAGCAGCCCGCCGCTGTTGTGCAGCCCCTGACTGCTGATCCGCTCGCCAACAAAAACACCTGAAGGGGTCTGCTCCGAGTGCAGCAGATAGGAGGCAACATCGTCCCCGATGCCTCCGCTCACCAGTTCAACGGTGCTGCTGAACGGCTCTCCCTTGCCGATGTCACGCACCACATGGAGGTAACCCGTTCCAGCGGCTGAGCGAAAGTCAAAGCTGTAATGACCGTTGTCGTCGGCGATGGGATCCAGCTCGAGATCAGGAGTCCCCACGTAACCGCGCACCGTGCCGTCACGCCCTGCGTCCACCATCAGCCCTTTGATCGGGCCATCGGAACCCAGCCGCAGATTCACGCGGCCGTGGCGAACTTTCATGGAACTCGCCAGCATCAGCGAGGCTGAGATCGCCCGGCCCAACATGACTGTGGTGATGTAAGACAAGCCATGGCGATCACGGGCCTCCTGCACTGTTTCTGTGGTGGACACCGCCACGAGGCGGATTCCTCCACCGGCCGCCGTTGCTCGCACCAGCCGGTCGGCCATCGTCCTTTCAACACTCAGCGCAATGTAGTCATCGGGCTGAGTTGACCGGCCTCCAGACGATGACGGTCACAACTCCAACCCTGAAACAGCTCCGGCTCGTGGGTGACAACGATCAGCACCCTGTCCCTGGCGAGATCCGCCAAGAGCCCCAGGACCTCATCACGCACCGACCAATCCAAGCCTGCCGTGGGCTCATCCAGCAGCAACACCTGGGCACCACGCAGCAATTGCACGGCCAGTGACAGACGGCGTTGCTGTCCCCCACTGAGACGCTCCGGTGCCATCACACGGTCCACCGATTCCAAACCAACACGACGCAGCACTTGGTCCACCTGTTCGCCCGGTAGGCGTCGATGTCCGAGCTTCAGCTCCTGGCCAATGGTGAGGCCGAGGAAGTGGCGCTCCGGAAACTGAAACACCATGCCGCAGAGGGCTCGACGCTGACGCTGGCTGAGTTCCTCTCCTTGCCAGCGAATGGATCCCTGTCCACAGCGTGCCAGCCCGTTGATCACCTCCAACAGGCTGGTTTTGCCCGAGCCGCTGTCGCCCGCAATGAGAACGGGCTGGCCTGGCGACGCCCGCAGCTGGACACCCCTCAGGATCGGAGCTGCGGCCGTTGCCGGGGCGTAGTGAAGGCGCTCAAGTTCAAGCATTCTTCAAAGCTTGGCCCATGATGCATTGAGGAGGTTGCACCCATGGACGTTCGTTTTCGCGAAGTCGATCCCTTCAACTGTTGGCTTTGGTTGCGTTTTTCCGAGGTACCGAGTCAGGGGGAACGCAATTATCTCGATGGTGTCTTCGATAGTTGGTACGTCATCGGTCGTCTGGGTGGATTCAATGCTGAGAATCTGCAGGTGCACGAGGAGGGCGCTGATCTGAGTTGGATGGGGTACGACAACGACGAGGCCAACGCGTTAATTCCAGCGCTGATGCACAACATGGGACAACTTGAGTATGCGCAGAACTGGGCTCGCTGCTGGGTCGACATGGGAACAAGCGACGGCATCGGCATCGATGTGCTGATCAACGCCTTGCGTCAGCTCGATACGGATCTGGTGCAGATCGAGGAGCTTGTCGTCGGCGGCGTCAATGACGATTGGCCGGTGGAGGATCACCCCGACAGCATCTTCCCCAGCGGTGGCTGAGCTGCGTCGACTGCTGATCGAACCTTCCCGACTGAATCGGGTGAATCGAACAGACAGGTTGATTGCGCTCAACAACGAGGAACAGCACTACTTGCGCAGGGTTCTGCGGCTGCGATCAGGAGACCCCTTAACGGTGATTGATGGAGCTGGCCATCGCTGGACAGCCCAGCTGAAGGGTGCTGCAGAGCTGGCACTCAGTTCTCCACTCGATCGTCCTCAAGAGTCGCAATCCGTTCCCTGCCCACCCCTGGGGTTGGCGCTTGCGCTGGTCCGCCGTGGCATGGAGGACGCCGTGCGCATGGGGTGTGAGCTTGGGATTGATCGGTTTCAGCCGCTCCGCATGGCGCGCTGCACTCCGCAGGCGGAGCATCGCCCTGAACGTTGGCGAACTGTTCTGAGGGAAGCCACAGAGCAGTGCGAGCGGCTGTGGTGCCCGGAACTGCTGGCTCTGCAAGACCTGCGCGGATGGGACCCCGGCAACGAATCTCGGGTGGCCTTTGGCGTGGCTCGCCGTCAAGGCATCCGCACCGATCAGGACTGGTTGACGTCGCTTTCTGATTCCAAACATCCGGTCTGGTTGGTGATCGGACCGGAGGGTGGCTGGACCGACGCGGAAATCGAGCTTGCCGAGAGCCTCGGATGGCAGCCGGTGAGCTTCGGCGATCACATCCTCAGATCATCCACAGCGTCCCTCCGAGCCGCGGTGAGCATGGTTCGGTGGCGTGAACAAATGCAGTTCAGCTTCTGAACAGATCGCCAGCAATCGCGCGGAAGTTCTTCATGCTGGCTCCTGGTCTCCGGCGTCTCTGGGTGAGGCCATTTCCAGGCAGGAGATAGTCGGGCGCGAAGGTTGCCATCGGAGTTGCGGGTCTGGCCTCTTGATCAGCGGCGAGTTGAGCCGCAATCGCTTCGGCTGTTGTTAAAACAGCTGTTGTTGGAACGGTTGTTGCTTGGACAGCCTGTGTTGGAACAGCCTGTGTTGGCGCGGCGCTGGTCGAAGCGGTCTGCAGCGGTTGGGACACCGCTGCCTCAGTCCCACTGTCAGCTGCGATGGTGAGCGACAACTCTGCCGGCGCACTGGGCTGCTCCTCAGGGACCTGATCAGCAGATCGGCCCAGTGGGGGTGTCAGGACAACAGTCGTGGATTGATCGTTGCCGCTCTCCAGGTTGAGAAAGAAGCTTTCTTTCCTTGCGTTGAAAAGCATGCTGGGAGGGCTTTTGCGTTCAAGTCAACGATTCTCCCCCGTTCGTCCACCATTCGGCGCGTCGCTTAGAGGAGTGAAACAACGTGTTGCGGTGTTGCCTTCAGTCACCGGGCTCGCATCGCGTTGCAACTTTTATGATCTTCAATACGCCATAATAGCTTGCAAAATTCAGTCATTGATGAATAGTTCGATTGAATATTCAATCGAAGATGCAACATTCAATCAAGCATTTGCAAAGTGTTGATGGAGAAGCCTGGATAGGTGTTCTGGATGCTGTCTATGCCGTGTCGATGACACTAATTGCTGTCGAACTGCCTGAATTGGTTCGGCATATTGCTGTTTTGCCAAATAATCTGATGGGTGACCTCATGACAGCCAAAGTCTTATTGTATCTGCTTGTTTCTTACTTGGCCACGTTTTTGCTTTTTTATGATGTATGGACCGTTCACAAAACTATTTTGAGGCTGGGCGGATTGAAGAGGCAATCGCAGAATATCTTAAACGGTACGATTATGGCATTAAGTTGCCTTGCGGCAGGGAATGTTATTTTGATCATCAAGTCCAGACAGGAGCTTGATACTGAGACTCTCAAAATGGTGTCCAATGCCCGGCAACTGGTTTTGCATTGGGCGAATGCTCACTGGTTCATGTGGATCACGATATTTACAATCTTTGCCGTTATGTTTAATCTGATGGCAAGGCTCTCAAGTCTTGGTGTCGACTGTAGTGAAACAAACAGGGCAAAATTAGTTCAGCTTGGTAGAAGCCTCGATTTCAAGGTCAAACTGATTCTTTTGGGTTTCTTCGTATGGGCACCCATGCTTTTTGGTTATAAAGTTTTTATTGAACCAATCTTTATGTTCCTGGCTTTTCTTGTTGTTTGTTTTTTTGAGGAGCCAATCATTGCCTGGTGGAAGCGACGAGGGTCTCACGCGTAAGACATTGCTTTAGCCTCGCACAATCAGATCTTTATTTCGGGTGCGATGTCTTGGTTGACGGCGCTCCTGATCAACACCGTTCTGATCGCAGCCGCCCAGCGAGCTCCCTTGCTCACCGCCGCAGGTTGGGTGCATGCCGGAGCTCTCGGCACGATTCTCTGGGGTGCGATGGGGTGGCAGGCATGGCTGGCGGTTGTGGCCTACCTCGGTTTCGGCAGCCTGGTGACCAAAATTGGTTGGAACAACAAGCAAAGACGCGGTCTTTCCGAGGCTCGTGGCGGGCGCAGAGGTCCTGAGAATGTCTGGGGTTCAGCTGCCGTAGGGGCGATCCTTGCTCTTTTGATTGGGTCAGGCGTTCCCTTCCGAGCACTGGCAGAGATTGGTTTCGCCGCCAGCTTCGCGGCGAAGCTGGCAGACACCTTCGGCAGCGAAGTTGGCAAACGCTGGGGACAGACAACGGTGCTGATCACCAGCTTTCGACGGGTTGAACCCGGCACGGAGGGCGCGATCAGCCTTGAAGGCACCCTGGCCAGTGCTATCGGCAGTGTGCTGATGACCGCTGTGATGGTGATGCTCAACCTCGTGCCCCTGGGGTTCGCTGCCCTTGTGGTGTCGGTTGTCGGCTTGCTGGCGACGCTCGTTGAAAGCGTGATCGGAGCTGTTGCTCAGGATCGGGTGTCCTGGCTGAGCAATGAGCTGGTGAATGCCCTGCAGACGCTGATTGCCGCCATGCTGGCGATGGTTGTCAGCCGAATGCTGAATCTCGCTTAGCCCATTGCCGCAGAAGGCACACGGCATCGTGGATCGAATTTTTTAGCTGTTGGACGTCGGTTTTGAAGCGTTTGGACAAGGACGTCAGGCTCTCTCCCCCTACGAAATAGGCCTCCAGAAGGCGTTGGTCCCGACGTTTGAGCTTGCACAGGATTCCGCGCAGCCAATCCAGTTGGGGATCCTCTTCCGGTCCCGGGGTGGCGATGGAATCGATCCGATCACGCGCACGTTCACCGCTCTTGCCCTGCTTCTGATCGAGGCTCACCAGGCTTGCTGCGTGAACCACCCGTTGACACTGCTGCAAACGGTCACGACTGACCCCCAGCTGTCTCGCCAAGCAGTCCTCGCGGAGTGGTGGTTGACCTGCGGAGATGCGCGCTGCCTGGACACGCTCGACTTTGCTGATCAGATCACTGATGCGCCAGGGGACACGCATCGTTCTGGAGCGGTCCCTTCGAAAGTGAAGGATTTGCCCTCTGGCACGGCTGACGATGTAACTGCTCGGCCTGTGGCCGCGATGTGGGTCAAACCGCTCAACGGCAGCCATTGCACCGATGCTGGCCTCCTGGATCAGATCATCCAGATCGTCCGGACCGCGTGAGCATTGCTGGCGGGCCGCATGGTGGGCCAAGCCGATGTGCTGCAGCAGGGTTCGGTTGCGATTGGCGATGCAGCCAGGCAAGCCACGTCGGTCTTCCCGACGTTGTCGATCACTGGTGTTCAACGTGAGTTTGCAAGTCACGTCCAGCATTTCGACGCCCCTGCCATGACGCCGCCCACCAGGGTGCCCCAATCCGGCACTCGGGTGCTGAGCCCCGATTCGGACGACCTGTGTCAGNTCCGCTCGATCTCGATGCGACGCAGCTCCGGATGCGTCAAGCGTTCNATGATTCTGGCNATATCCACAGCTGTGAGCTCTCCGTTTTCATCCCATTTGAGNGTTGTTTTGCGTTGAGCTGAAACGGCCCGGGACCTTGNCTCGAACCGTGGTCCGGTNGCCATGGATCGATATCAATGTCAGCGAACGCACACATTAGCGACGGGTGTCAGTTGTGCCCAAGTCAGAAGTGCTGCCCATGTCCGCAGCCGTTGATGCATCCAGCGGTGTCCATCGGCATTGAGGTGAATGCCATCCGGTTCCATCCAGCTCAACCAATCCGGTTCACGGCGAAAGGCGTCGTGCACGGCAAGAAACGGCACATTCATCTCGAGGCAGACTTCTTCCAGAGCGGCCTCATAGAGCTCCACGTCGCGATTGGAGTACCAGAGGCAGTCGGCAAACGGCATCACCGCCTCGTCCACCGGCGTCAACCCCAGCATCATGACGGGGGTCTTCTCTTTGATCTCCTCAAGCAGCCTGGTCATGCCAAAGGCGTACGCCTCCAGACTGAGTTGGGGACGACCGTCGAGGCGCCCCACCCGTGCGCTGTCGTTCAGACCGACACAGAGCAATAGGCCGTCCGGATGTTTGCGCCGCAGCTCACCTCGACAGCTCCATTCGGCATCCCAGCGTTGGGCAACCCGTTCGAGACCATCACCTCGCACACCCAGCTCATAGATCACCGGTGCTTCGGGAAGGTTCATCCACTCCAGACGCAGCCGTTGACACCAGCCGCCGCCATCGCGGTCACCCCAGCCATGCACGCCGCTGTCGCCAAGAACCACGAGCTGCTTCGGTGTTAGTCCCATGCCTCCCAGATCAGCTCAGAACCGATGCAGCATGGTGCGCAGACGTTGCAGACCATCACCAATCGTTTCGCGTGACACCGCGCAGGAGAGACGGATGCAACGGTCATCTCCGAAAGCCGCTCCGGGGACCACGGCCAACCCAACCTCCTCGAGGGCTCGGCGACAGAAATCCATTGAATCGTTGATGGATGTTGGCAACTGAGGAAACGCGTAGAACGCTCCTGTTGGATCCTCGAGGACGATCCCCTCGATCTCGCGCAGACCATCACTGAGCATGCGACGGCGGCGGTTGTAACTGGCTGCCATGTCCCGCACACAGTCCCGGGATCCGTTCAAGGCCGCCAGGGCACCACGTTGGGCAAAGCTGCAGACATTGCTGGTGCTCTGACTCTGAAGCGCAGCCGCCGCCTTGATCACCTGTTCATCCCCGGCGAGATAGCCCAGTCGCCATCCGGTCATCGCCCAGCCTTTGGCGAAGCCGTTCACCGTGAAACAACGACTCCTGAGATCTTCAGCGAGGGAGGCGAAACTGATGTGGGTCTGTCCTTCCGCCAGGAGAAATTCATAGATTTCATCGCTCATCACCAGCAGCTGTGGGTGTCGCGATAAAAGATCAACAACAGCCTCCAGTTCGTCCCGTTGCATCACCCTGCCCGTGGGATTTCCTGGTGTATTGATGATCAACAGCCGACTCTGCGGACGGATGCTTCGCTCCAGTGCATCCACATCCAGACGGAAGCCTTCATCAGCCTGGGANGGAATCAAANTGACGCTGGCCCCAGCCAGGCGTGCCATTTCTGGGTAACTCAGCCAGTACGGAGCTGGAATCAGGACCTCATCTCCTGGATTCAGCAGAACCTGAAACAGGTTGTAGATGGCTTGNTTGCCGCCGTTGGTGATCAGAACCTCCGATGCTTTCGTGGGGATTCCGTTCTCCACGGTGAGCTTCTCGGCCACTGCCGCTCGAAGGTCGGGGTCGCCCGCAGCNGGTCCGTAGCGAGTCAGCCCATCACCAAGCGCCTTTTGTGCCGCTTCAACGATGAATTCCGGAGTGTCGAAATCCGGCTCTCCTGCACTGAGACTGCAGATGTCCTGGCCCTGCTGGAGAAGCTCCTTGGCCCGTGCCGAGATCTCCAGAGTGAGCGAGGGTTTGAGGGCTTGAGCGCGATCGGAGAGTGCTGGCAAACGGGGCATTATCAACGCACCACCCCAGGTGCGCTCTAAATACCTCATCCTGCCTCACCTGGTGTCGCAGACAACCATGCCGTGTCACCAATGATTTGTTCACAACTCGGTTGGGTGCTTGCGGCGAGGGAGCCAGAACGTCTCGCTCGCTTCTACGGCCTGGTTCTTGGAATCACGGCTCAATCTGGCTTCTCCAAACATCACTGGGTGCTTCCCTTGGCCGAGGGGATGACCCTTGAGATCTACCGACCCTCAAGAACCCGGGCCTTTCCGNTGACGGGACGACGTTTGGCACCATGTCTGCGCTTACCAGCAAGCTCCAGTCCAGAACAGGCGTTACAGGCACTGCTTCCCGAGCTGCTATCCGCTGGGGCTGTGATCGATGAACCTCCACGGCTTGAACCGTTCGGGGCGGAAACCTGGCTCTTGGATCCAGAGGCCAATGCCTTGTTGCTGGTGGTGCCATTGCTGAATGAGNAGGCCAGCCGTTGACGGATCTGGATCTGCGTTCCTGTTCTGACTGCCATGCCTGCGGTCTGTCCGAGACCCGCCAGCGGGTGGTGATTGCCCGGGGCAATCCAGACGCGAGGCTGATGGTGATCGGAGAAGCGCCCGGCGCGAAGGAAGACGCCGAAGGCCAGCCCTTTGTGGGCCGATCCGGNAAGGCGCTCGATCGTCTTCTCATTGACGTGGGCTTTGACCTCCAGCAGGACGTCTACATCTGCAATGCAGTCAAATGTCGCCCGCCGTCCAACCGCCGCCCGAAGCGGGCGGAACTGGCGGCATGTCGCCCCTGGTTGGATCTGCAGCTGGAGTTGGTGAACCCAGTGGTGATCGTGCTGGCGGGGGCAACCGCTGTAGAAGCGATTCTTGGCATCAAGGGAGGCATGACCAAGCTNCGTGGACGCTGGCANCGTTGGCAGGACGTGTCNGTCATGCCGGTCTTTCACCCCTCGTACCTGCTCCGCAACCCATCCGCCGATCCGGGATCACCTGTGGATCTGACACGGCAGGATCTAACGATGGTGAAACAGCACCTGTGCGAACGTTGAGCCGCTCGCGGCACCCCCTGCCATGACCGCCACACTGCAGACCCCAGCGGCCGCTGTGGACCGTCGTTACGACACCCAGATTCACCGGCGCCCAACCCGCACCGTGATGGTGGGAGATGTCGCCATCGGCAGTGACCACCCTGTGGTCGTCCAGTCGATGATCAACGAGGACACGCTTGATATCGAGGCGGCGGTGGCGGGAATCATTCGTCTCGCGGAAGCCGGCAGTGAGATCGTCCGCGTCACAACCCCCTCGATGGCCCATGCNAGGGCCATGGCAGAGATTCGCGCTGCGGTTCGTGGTCGCGGTTGTTCAGTGCCGCTGGTCGCTGATGTTCATCACAACGGCATCAAGATCGCCCTGGAGGTGGCGCAACATGTCGACAAGGTGCGCATCAACCCCGGTCTGTTTGTCTTTGATAAGCCGGATCCCAACCGTCAGGAGTTTTCTGCCGAGGAATTTGCCGCCATCGGAACCCGCATTCGTGAGACGTTCGAGCCGCTCGTGACCCTCCTGCGTGATCAGAACAAGGCGTTACGGATCGGCGTGAACCATGGCTCTCTCGCTGAGCGGATGCTCTTCACCTACGGCGACACACCACAGGGAATGGTGGAATCAGCGATGGAATTTGTGCGCATCTGCGACGAGCTCGACTTCCACAACATCGTGATTTCGATGAAGGCCTCACGGGCTCCGGTGATGTTGGCGGCCTATCGCCTCATGGCGGACACCATGGACAAGGAGGGATACAACTATCCCCTGCATCTCGGGGTGACGGAAGCCGGCGATGGTGACTACGGCCGGATCAAGAGCACTGCGGGGATCGCCACCCTGCTGGCCGATGGTCTGGGAGACACGATTCGGGTTTCACTCACCGAGGCCCCGGAGCGAGAAATCCCAGTCTGTTACTCGATCCTGCAGTCGCTCGGTCTGCGCAAGACCATGGTGGAGTACGTGGCCTGCCCAAGTTGCGGCCGCACGTTGTTCAATCTTGAAGACGTCCTGAACAAGGTGCGGGATGCCACGTCCCACCTCACCGGACTGGACATCGCGGTGATGGGGTGCATCGTCAACGGTCCTGGCGAAATGGCTGACGCCGATTACGGCTACGTGGGCAAGACCCCCGGCACCATTTCGCTTTATCGCGGACGCGAAGAAATTCGCAAAGTTCCGGAGGCGCAGGGTGTGGACGCCTTGATCCAGTTGATTAAGGACGACGGTCGCTGGGTCGATCCGACCTGAACTGGTTAGTGTGAAGAATCAATTCTGAGGGCAAATGCCCAAATCCAACCGCCTCCGTTCCCTGTTGGGTTCGGGACCGTTGCTGATCACCCTTGGCCTGGGTGGTGTGGTGACGGCTGTAGCGGTTGCTCAGCCAGCTCTCAACCTGCCGGGAGCGTCCGGTGGTGCGATCACCGACAGCCCGAAGGAGGTGATCGATCAGGTCTGGCAGATCGTCTACCGCGATTTTCTCGATTCCAGTGGTGCTTANACACCGGATCGATGGAAGGCGCTGCGCCGCGAACTGCTGACGCAGTCCTACGCCGGAACCGGTGAGTCNTACGAGGCGATCCGGGGGATGCTGGCCAGCCTCAAGGATCCCTACACGCGTTTTCTGGATCCGAAGGAATTCAAGGAGATGCAGATCGACACGTCCGGTGAGCTCATGGGCGTGGGCATTCAGCTGACCCAGGACAAGGACACCAAGGAACTGGTGGTGGTGTCGCCGATCGAGGGCACACCAGCCTCCAAGGCCGGTGTGCAGCCCAAGGATGTGATCGTCAGCATCGATGGCAAATCCACCGATGGCATGACCACCTCAGATGCCGTCAAGCTCATCCGTGGTCCAGAGGGCTCAAAAGTGGTGCTCGGCTTACGGCGCAAGGGAGCCGTCGTGTCGATTCCGCTGGTNAGGGCACGGATCGAAATCAATTCTGTCGAGACGTCATTGAACACGGCACCCGGCGGTCGCCCTGTCGGGTACATCCGCTTGAAGCAATTCAATGCGAATGCCTCGCGTGAGATGCGCAAGGCGATCCGCGCGCTTGAGGAGCAAGGTGCCCAGGGTTATGTCCTGGATCTCCGCAGCAATCCTGGAGGGCTGCTGGAAGCAAGCGTTGATATCGCCCGTCAGTGGTTGAACGAAGGCACGATTGTGAGCACCCGCACCCGCGAGGGAATCCGGGATGTACGACGCGCCACGGGGAGTGCCATCACGGACAAGCCGATGGTGGTGCTNGTGAATGAAGGTTCAGCCAGTGCCAGTGAAATCCTCTCCGGAGCACTGCAGGACAACAAACGGGCTCAGCTGGTCGGCATGAAGACCTTCGGCAAAGGCCTCGTGCAATCCGTTCGGGGTCTCGCAGACGGATCCGGCATGACCGTGACCATTGCCAAATACCTCACGCCCAGCGGCCGGGACATCCACAAGAACGGCATCAAGCCGGACGTGGAGGCTGAGATGAGCGAAAAGGAGATCCGCTCGATCACGGCAGAGGATCTCGGAACCGGCAAGGACAGTCAGTACCGCATCGCCGAAACAACGCTCGTGCAGTTGCTCGGAAAAGCCAGCGCTGGTCAGACCTNCAACCCAACCAGCAGCAACCTCAAGTCNGCGCTTCAGCGATAGGGATACAGACCNAATCCCTCCCGTTGGCTGCGACTTCCAGAACCCTGTCCAGCCATCTGGGTTGCGACGGTCTGGATCCCTCCCCCGTTCCGGATTCCGTTGAGCAGCGCCTGGCATCCGCCGGCACGGTCGATCGTCTGATCCACCACGGCGATTGGAATGTTGCGACCCCAGCCCGGAGTCCAACCTCTGCTTNGTCCTTGTCGGTCAAGAATGCTGATGGCCTGATCCCGACCGATCTGGCCGCTCCGCAACAGACATGTGGTCGCAGCCAACGTGCTCGCCTGCATGGCTGATCNCCGGCCTGGAGACGATGGCGCCACAGGCCTAATGGGCAAGCTGGCCGGAAGCCCCATTCCGCCGCCCATTCCGCCACCGATTCCGCCACCGATTCCGCCTCCCATTGGCAGCCCCATCGGCATGCCCATTCCTCCACCGCCGAACTGACTTAGTGCAGCCATGGCAAGTTGCATCAACAGTGATTCCATTGAGAGTTCAAGCCTCCTTGCTTGTGTGCTGTTTCCAGGTTGTCAGCGCAGGACTGGTCTTATGCGATTCATCTGCAACGAACCTGTGACCAGATCCAACCGCTGTAACGGTGAGTCGCCTGTGGTTGGTTCAGGCTTGATAACGCCCTCGTCCATTCCGTCCGCAGTAACGATCGAACAGGTGCATCACCTGTTGAGGAGGCAGTTTGGCTGTGTAGCGGGCCTCGATTTCAGCGCGATGCTGGGAGCGGGGATAGGCCCTCAGCGATGCGATGTCTTGGGGGGAATAACGCCGAAGACTGTTCACCATTGATTGCATGTGTTCTCGACGAGAAATCGGACCACCAGCGCAGTCCTGCATGCGATGAGCCGCCTCGTGGGCCAGGGTGTTCCACACATCGACCGGACCTNGATGGGCACGACAAACAATCAGGACATCNCGTCGTGAGTCGTAGGCACCCTGCAATCCCCTCTGGCAATCCCCTTGCGTAACACGCACTCCGTTTTGCTCGAGCCTTGCGCGTAAAGCATCCACATCGGTCCATGAACCAGCTGANGCAGATAAGGGGGATNCCAAAAAGTTGCAGATGACCGTAGAAATGCAAATTTTAAGAGCTAAATGCATTCAATTAATGAATCACAATTAGTCTGNAATNAGGATCCNACTAATAANCAACTAAAAATATTGAAATTATGATCAAATGCGTCTCAAAGCATTTCGNAGGGGTGCAGGCGCTTCAGCACCAATGATCAGGCGATGGGCTGCATCAAACCACCANCGCCNCCACCATTGGAATCATCATCNTCACTTGTACCGTCCTGCATCAGAGCAAAGATGCCCAGTGCCCCTGCACAAAAAAGACCACTGATCACACCAAACGATCCGCTGGAGGCGCCAATTTCAATGAATTCACCCACAGCCGAGTNGCGTCTNGNCCCAATGTAACGAAGGATTGCTTTGTTGTGGGGGTTTTCTCAGAAATGTGAGTACGCGTTCAAACCCGCAGGACGGCTGCATTGCGTTCGGCCTGCGTTGTTTCGCGCTCTGAGGGCGTCATTCCTTCCGCATCCGGGATCTGGGCTGCCATCTGCTTCAGCCACTCCATCAGTTGTTCCAGCTGTTTTTCCATCGGCAGGACGCCAAGGCCACGGGCCATCACCTTGTGGGCAATCCCGCTTCCGGCCTGATACANCAACCGGCCATGAAGATGCTGTGGCAATCCTTGACGCAACAGACGGAAAGCGGGCTCTTCCATCGGTGTTTCGAGAACGATGTTCGGTTTCTCCGGTTTGATCCGTGAGAACCCGCAACGCTTGGCCAACAGCTTCAACTCCATTAACTGCAGCAGCGACTGCACCGCCGCAGGCAAGGCGCCGTAACGGTCGGCCCAGGCGGCAGCCAGTTCCACAAGNGCCTCTGAACTGCGGCAATCAGCAGCAGACCGGTATGCCGCGATCTTCTCGTCTGGATCGGTGATCCAGTCCCCCGGCACGAATGCCGTCACCTGCAGATCCACCTGGGTGTCATCCACGGATGGGATGTCCTGCCCCTGAATCTCTGCCAGTGATTCCTGNAGCATCTCCATATATAGGTCAAATCCAATCGTTTCCATCTGGCCGCTCTGTTCCACGCCCAGAAGATTGCCCACGCCCCGGATCTCCATGTCCCGCATCGCCAGTTGATAACCGCTGCCGAGCTGGGCGAATTCCTGGATGGCGCGCAATCGCTGGCGGGCGTTGTCACTCAAGGAGGCATTGCCGGGATAGAACAACCAGGCATGGGCCTGAATGCCGCTGCGGCCGACGCGTCCTCGCAATTGGTACAGCTGAGCCAGACCAAAGCGGTGGGCATCTTCAATCAGGATCGTGTTCACCCGCGGGATATCCAGTCCGCTTTCCACGATCGTGGTGCAGAGCATTACATCAGCTTCACCGGCATTGAAGGCAACCATGGCGCTTTCCAGTTCGCCCTCCGCCATCTGGCCGTGGGCCACCAGCAGCTTCAAGCCCGGAATCATTTCGCGTAGACCTCCCGCCACATCTTCAATTCCCTCAACTCTGGGCACCACATAAAACACCTGACCCCCTCGATCCAGTTCCTGACGGATGGCACTGCGTACCGCCTCAGGATCCAGCGCTGCNAGNTGGGTTTTGATCGGTCGNCGCAGCGGTGGTGGCGTGGTGATCAGACTCATCTCCCGTACACCGGAGAGGCTCATGTAGAGCGTTCGTGGGATCGGAGTCGCTGACAAGGTCAAGACGTCAACGTCCTTGCGCAACACCTTGATTTTTTCCTTCTGATTCACTCCGAATCGCTGTTCTTCATCCACAACCAGCAAGCCAAGTTTGTCGAAGGCAGCTCCTTTGCTGAGCAACTGGTGGGTTCCCACCACCGCATCAACGGTCCCTGCCTTGAGC
>NHKA01000012.1:0-96656 GCA_002169615.1 Cyanobacteria bacterium TMED229 | reverse complement strand
CCGCCACCGAACTGCAGAACGGAGTCGTCGCCAAAGATCGACACCAACGCAGGCATGTGCCAAACGTGGATACCACCGGAGGCAACAGCGAAGACACCAGGCATGGAACCCCAGTCCTGATCGAAGAAGTTGCCGCGGCTGCGATCTTCGGGAACGAAGGATTCGCGCAGCTGGTCGATATAGCCGAGGGTGGTCTGACGATCGCCCTCAAGCTTGCCGACCACGGTGCCGGTGTGCAGCTGGTCACCACCAGAGAGACGCAGGCACTTCGCCAGCACTCGGAAGTGGATGCCGTGCTTGGGATGACGGTCGATCACCGCGTGCATGGCGCGGTGGATGTGCAGGAGCATGCCGTTCTTGCGGCACCACTTCGACAGACCGGTGTTGGCCGTGAAGCCACCGGTGATGAAGTCGTGCATGACGATCGGCATTCCGAGTTCCTTGGCGAACTCAGCGCGCTCGTACATCTCCTCAGGCGTGTTGGCAGTCACGTTGAGGTAGTGACCTTTCTTCTCGCCGGTCTCCTGTTCGGAGAGTTTGATCGCTTCAGCGACGAACTCGAAACGGTTCTGCCAGCGCTGGAAAGGCTGGGAGTTGATGTTCTCGTCGTCCTTGGTGAAGTCCAGACCGCCACGCAGGCACTCATAGACCACACGGCCGTAGTTCTTGCCGCTCAGGCCGAGCTTCGGCTTGATCGTGCAACCCAGCAGAGGGCGGCCGTACTTGTTCATCCGGTCGCGCTCGACCTGGATGCCGTTTGGCGGGCCGTAGCAGGTCTTGATGAAGGCCATCGGGAAGCGCAGGTCTTCCAGACGCAGGTGACGCAGTGCCTTGAAGCCGAACACGTTGCCGACCAGGGAGGTCAGAACGTTGGTGATCGAACCCTCTTCGAACAGATCGAGGGGGTAGGCGATGAAGGCATAGAAGGACTCCTTGTCGCCAGGGACGTCTTCGATGCGGTAGCAGCGGCCTTTGTAGAAATCGAGGTCGGTGAGGAGCTCGGACCACACGGTGGACCAGGTGCCGGTTGAGGATTCAGCAGCAACTGCAGCGGCAACCTCTTCCTTGGGCACACCTTCCTGACCGGTGCACTTGAAGCAGGCCAGCAGGTCGGTGTCGAGGGGAACGTAATCAGGAGTCCAGTAAGTGTCCCTGTACTCCTTGACCCCAGCGTCGTACTTCTTGCTCATGGGAAAAATCCGTTAGGTCGGTGAAGGGGGGTGAGACGTTCGCGTGCCTCAGTTCAGAGGCTCAGCGGAAGATCTCAGTCCTTCTGACCGAGGAAGTTGCCGTTGCCCAGAGCAGGCTCCACTTCACGGTGGGGGCGGGCAATGATGTGAGCGGCGACCAGACCATCACCAACCCGCTCACAAGCGTCAGCGCCAGCACGAACGGCAGCGTTGACGGCACCGGTCTCACCACGAACCAAAACGGTGACGTAACCGCCGCCGACGAACTCACGACCGATCAAGCGCACTTCGGCGGCTTTGGTCATGGCATCAGCTGCCTCGATGGCGGGGACCAAGCCGCGAGTCTCGATCATGCCGAGGGCGATGCCCATGGTTTCGTTAGCCATTGCCTACCGGGGAAAAAGGTGGAATGTTCGCCGCGAAGACTGCTCGGCAGCACCCTCTTCCGTCAAGCGCTTTTACGAAATCACTTGATCACTGTCCATAGTGAACNTGATTAGCAGGGCTTATCTCANCCGCGACAATTGTTTCGAACTTCTGTGGGAAATCCTGTGATGGCCTGCAGACACAAGGTTGTCGAGCACGGCTGAGCTCCATAGGTTNCACNGCGAAGCGGTTCCCAAGGCCTTGCNGCGGGGTGGAATGTTCAACCCATGCCGCTTCACCTTTCGTTTGGCATATTCCCCGTTACTCCTGGTCGATCCAATCAGCACAATGGTTTGCGTTTCCAGGTGAACCTTTGCGCCCTCTGCTGACCATCGCGACCGGCAACCCCACCAAGGTTGCTGAAATTGAAGCGATGCTCAGTCCGCTCGACCTTGATGTCTGTCGTCAGCCCGACGACCTCGACGTTGAGGAAACCGGAGAGACATACCTCGAAAACGCCCAGCTCAAGGCTTCAGCTGCTGCTCTGCGCACACGTCGCTGGGCCATCGCGGATGATTCAGGGTTGGAAATCGATGCTCTTGGTGGAGCTCCTGGTCTCTTTTCGGCTCGCTACGCCAATGGCAATGCTTCAAAAATCGAGCGTGTTCTGTCCGAATTAGGTCCGACCCCATACAGAAGCGCCTGTTTCCGCAGCACAATGGTGATCAGTGATCCCCATGGCCATTGCGTCGCNTCCGCTGAGGGGGTCTGCTGGGGTGAGCTCCTGACCAAACCGGCGTATCCGGGAGGGTGCTACGAGTCGCTGCTGTGGGTGCGTGAAGCACGGTGCNCCTATGGGGAACTCAACCACAGCCAGTTGTTGCGTCTCGGCAGCCGTGGGAAGGCAGCACGCGCTCTCGCACCTGACCTGCGGCGNCTGCTGCTGTTGACCTGAGCGTCAGCGCGGAACGGCTTGCCGGTTGATCAGTTCGATGGCTCGCATCGCAGCTGCTGCCGCTTCCTCCACATCTCCCTCGCGTCCAGCCAGGGTCAGGCGTCCAAACGCTCCGACGGCTTTCACGTCCACGAGGGTGATGTTGGATGACTTTTCGGCCTCGTTCGCCGCTATCAGGACATAACCGGCGGGCTCGGTTTCGAGGATGAACATGCTCATCCCCGCCTCAATCATCGAACCGCGACGGTTCTGGCGATTGATCAGAACTGCATGGTCAGGGGTAATCGCGCGAATCACCTCCGTCCAGCTGACATCGGCCGAACTGCGCAGCTCGATGGAGCTGCCAATCGCCTCCAGCACAACATCACCGGAGTGCAGAACGGTGCTTTGGTCCCGGTGNTACAGCGCCATCGAACCAAAAGCTCGCTCCACAACCATCTGACCAAGGCGAACATTGCTGGCCTTGAGCGCAATATCCGTCACCCGATGGACGGCCATACCGGGGGAAACCTCCATCCACAGGCAGGCATCGCCAGGAATGGGCAGAAAGCCCTGGCTGACTGAGCCCATGTAGGCCGCCAGCTGGGGCTGAAGCGAATCGAGGAAGACGTAGGTGCGCAGTTCAATCGATTGGACATGACTGTTCTGCCTGAGCAACCGCGGCGATTCGCTATCGGTGGTCACAACGCAGCTTGCACCCCCAGTCTGGGGATGCACTTCAGTACCGGTGACGAGAGCGCTTCCTCCGCGCCGCCGCTCCCGTTCCTCGAAGCTGGCGAATCGGGTCATGGCCGGGAGTGTAACGGACGCTTTAAAGACGCCCGACGTGAAAAGGCCGGTTCACGGCGGTCTTGCGGCTTGCGTTTGAGCCGATACCTTCCGCTCAGCGACGCGAGGACCATGGCAAGACCTGAGCAGCTCCAGCCTCCTGTGGCGGTGAATGCCGATCAGGCTCTGGGGATGGTGAGTTTCGGCTTGATGCAGCGTCTGGCCCAGGAGGGCCAAGTTGAACTTCCGTGGCTGGCCGACGCAGACAATGGCGAGGCGGAACGAACCCGTCAGCTCCGTCAACGGCTTGAACTCACCGCCCTCGCCCTCGAGACCGGAGCCCCTCTCAGCACCTCGGAAGTGGGCTTCCTGATGGGAGCCCGACCAGGGTCCGAGCGGGTGGAGCGAGGAGGGCTGGTGGCCCGCAAGGTCAGCCGCAATGTCTGGCGTCTCAGCCGGGTTGATCAGAACGACGCAACAAACTTCCGCCAGGATGGATTTCGACGTCGGCTCTGATTCATCGAAAACTCAGCCATAGATAAAAGCATTATTTAAGTTGTGGCGACCTTTTAATTCAGCAATATCGTCTCCACTTTTTTGATCAAAGATATACGTCCTGTTGCCATCAAATTCCCAGTCCCATTTCCAGTACGTTTTTGAACCCCTGACGATCCAGAGTTCATCCTGTTGAAGATTGAAATCCCGAATAATCTGATATCCCTTTACATCNACAACAAACATATCTTGCCCCCGCCCACCCTTCAAGCCGTTGATACCACGGCCTGCATCGAGGACATCATCACCTTTGCCACCGAAAAGCAAATCATCACCAGCATCTCCATAGAGAACATCATCACCTGAAAGGCCTTGAATAAAGTCATTACCCCCGAAGCCAAAAACATCATCGTCCCCATTGGTGGCGATAATGTCATCATCTCTCCTGGTGCCAAAAAATTCTTCAACTTTGCTGCCGGAATTCTTTTTCTGACCTTTCACCTTCACAGACCCATCTTGTGATCCCCAGATCGTTTGAAGAGCTTGCAGATCGGAGGACGAAAAACGAGTGTCCCACCCGTTGGGTCCCTTGTTGTATGACATCACCGTGTCGGATGAATCCCACTTTCGGCTGTAAGGCTTTTCGTTAGGGTGAGAGAGTCCCAATGAATGACCGATTTCGTGAATAATTGAATACAAATCACTTTTATTCTGGGAATTCTTCCCATCGGTATCACGCCACAAAACATCCCACCACGTTCCACCACTATGCCGGTCTCCCTGATCAGCAACTTCCCCCAGATCATCCTTGCCCCAGTCACTTGATTTCACAACGGAATAAATATCAATATCTGAAACCTTGTTGTTTCGGGAGCGCCGAAATTCAATCGCTAGCAAAGAGTCCAGATCATCGAAAATAGCTTCAATGAACCTGACCTCTTCAACCGTGTGCGGCAAAGTTCTGATCCTGCGACCATCCGCGAGAGTTTGCTTCCCGTCGGAGTCATCAATGTAATAAGTCAGTACGTCATCATCATCAATCTCCAGTGCAGCTTTGGTGTGCCTTGAAAACTTTGCGCTGATCAACAATTTGGGGTTAACGCCAGCCATGTGAATCTCTCTGAGCTTTTCAACTCATTCTGAATTGGACGATAAACATCCTGCAACGTTGTGACATGGACATATCTGGCTGAGCAATGACCCCATTCCTGTACTCATCCCAAAGAGTTTGACCTCGCACTGGCCTCGGGGGCCCTCGATCTTGCAAGTTGAAGGGATGCCCCTTGCATGGAGCGAAGGATGGCCGGACCCACCCTGCTGAAAGAGAGCGGACCGCGGGAGGTGTTCTGCGGCCTGACCTCAATTGTGTGGCTGCATCGACGCATGCCGGATGCCTTTTTTCTCGTCGTGGGTTCCCGCACCTGCGCGCACCTGATCCAAAGCGCGGCGGGCGTGATGATCTTCGCGGAGCCACGCTTCGGCACGGCCATTCTTGGGGAACGCGATCTCGCTGGTCTGGCCGACGCCCATGAGGAGCTGGACCGGGTCTGCCATGAACTGCTGGAACGCCGGCCCGAAATCCGCACCCTGTTTCTCGTGGGGTCCTGTCCAAGTGAAGTGATCAAGCTGGATCTGGCCCGTGCTGCTGAACGGCTCAACGAGGAGATGAACGGCCGGGTTCGGGTGGTGAACTACTCCGGCAGCGGCATCGAAACCACCTTCACCCAGGGGGAGGACGGAGCTCTTGCCGCACTGGTGCCTCTGCTTCCCGCCAGCGAAGAGCGCCAGCTGTTGCTGGTAGGAACCCTCGCCGATGCCGTGGAGGACCGGTTGGTTCACCTGTTCGGCCGTCTCGGCGTCAACACGATCCGCAGCCTGCCGCCGCGCCAGTCCACGGATCTGCCCGCGGTTGGACCCGGCACCACCGTGCTGCTCACCCAGCCCTTCCTCACCGATACCGCTCGATTGCTGCGCAATCGCGGCGCCACGGTGCTCACCGCCCCCTTCCCACTCGGCGCTGAGGGCAGTCGCCGCTGGATGGAGGCCGGTGCCACGGCCTTCCAGGTGCCCGCCGAGCGACAGGCCGAGGTGCTGGACCCGCTGATGGAGCGCGCCCGGATCGCCCTGGAACCGCATCGGAAGGTGCTGAGCGGCAAGCGCATCTTCCTGCTGCCGGAGTCGCAACTTGAACTGCCGCTGGCCCGCTTTCTTCAACGGGAATGCGGCATGGAACTGGTGGAGGTCGGAACCCCCTACCTGAACCGTGAACAGATGGCCGAGGAGCTGGCGCTGCTGCCCGAAGGAACCCCGGTCATGGAGGGACAACATGTCGAGCAGCAGCTGGACCGGGTTCGCGAGAGCGCGCCCGATCTGGTGGTGTGCGGCATGGGCCTGGCCAACCCGCTTGAAGCCGAAGGCATCGCCACCAAATGGTCGATCGAGCTGGTGTTCAGCCCGATCCACGGCATCGATCAGGCCGGAGATCTGGCGGAACTGTTCTCCCGCCCCCTGCGCCGCCGTCGCCTGATCCAACCCGGCCTCAATCCGTCCGCCCAAAACCCCATTCACGCCTGACGCCATGCAACTGACGCTCTGGACCTACGAAGGCCCTCCCCATGTGGGCGCCATGCGCATCGCCGCCTCGATGCAAGGGGTGCACTACGTGCTGCACGCTCCGCAGGGTGACACCTATGCCGACCTGTTGTTCACGATGATCGAGCGGCGCGGACAGCGGCCGCCGGTCACCTACACCACCTTCCAGGCCCGTGATCTGGGGGGCGACACAGCAGAACTGGTCAAACGGCATGTGCGCGAAGCCGTGGACCGCTTCCAGCCCGATGCCCTGCTGGTGGGCGAAAGCTGCACCGCCGAGCTGATTCAGGACCAACCCGGTGCCCTCGCCCAGGGAATGGGGCTGGAGATGCCCGTCGTGACGCTGGAACTCCCTGCNTACAGCAAGAAGGAGAACTGGGGGGCAGCGGAAACCTTCTACCAACTGGTGCGCAGCCTGCTGAAACAGCAGGTGCCGCCGCAGGCAAGCCATGACCCGACGGCATGGCGTCAACAAGGCCGTCGTCCGCGGGTGAACCTTTTAGGCCCCTCGCTGCTCGGGTTCCGCTGCCGCGATGACGTTCTGGAAGTGCAGCGGCTGTTGACGATGCATGGCATCGACGTCGGTGTGGTGGCGCCGCTCGGAGCTGGCGTGAGCGATGTGCAGCGATTGCCCCAAGCGGATCTGAACGTCTGCCTTTACCCGGAAGTTGCCGAATCCACCTGCAGCTGGCTCGAGCGCAACTTCGGCATGCCATACGCGCGCATCGTGCCGATCGGCATTGGTGCCACNCACGATTTCCTCTGTGAGGTGCATGGACTGCTGGGCATGGATCCACCGGATCGCCGTGAAGGCCACCAGCGTTCCCGTTTGCCCTGGTACTCGGAGTCGGTCGACTCCACCTATCTCACCGGCAAGCGGGTGTTCATTTTTGGGGACGGCACCCACGCTCTGGCGGCAGCGCGGATCTGCAAGGAGGAACTGGGCTTTGAAGTGGTCGGACTCGGCACCTACAGCCGCGAGATGGCCAGGCCCGTGCGGGCCGCGGCCAAGGCGATGGGGCTGGAAGCTTTGATCTGCGACGACTACCTCGCCGTCGAGGCGGCCATGGCGGAGGCGGCTCCTGAGCTGGTCCTGGGAACCCAGATGGAGCGCCACAGCGCCAAGCGGCTTGGTATCCCATGCGCCGTGATCAGCACACCAATGCATGTGCAGGATGTACCGGCTCGCACCAGTCCCCAGATGGGTTGGGAGGGAGCCAACGTGATCTTTGATGACTGGGTGCATCCGCTGATGATGGGCCTGGAGGAACACCTGATCGGCATGTTCCGCCACGACTTCGAGTTCGTGGATGGCCACCAGAGCCACCTCGGGCACACAGGTGGATCCGGAACAGCAACCGAATCCAAATCCGACTCCGTTCAACACAGTGATGTGCCTGAGGTCGGGGGCGACGGCCTGATCTGGACCGCCGATGGTGAGGCGGAACTGAAGAAGATCCCCTTCTTCGTGCGTGGCAAGGTCCGACGCAATGCCGAGGCCTACGCCCGCCAGGTGGGCTGCAACGAGATCAGCAGCGAAACGCTTTACGACGCTAAGGCTCACTACAAAGCTTGAGGCACCAACCGTGCTTCAGACGTTGCCGATTCAGTCGCGTTGACGACTGATGGNTTGCGTTTTTCGCCTACAACAAATTGATATTGCGGTTGCTCATGGCTCTCTCNCGTCGTGAGCTGATCGCTGGAGCCGGGCTCGCCGGTCTTGGCTCCTTGGCACGGCACCAATNGAGCCGGGCGGAGGAGCATTCGATGCCCTCCAGCGTTGATGTTGTGGTCGTCGGAGCGGGGCTCTCCGGTCTGGTGGCTGCCCGACAGCTGCGGCGTGCCGGACGGAGCGTTCAGATTCTTGAAGCACGGGCACGAACAGGCGGACGCATGGTCCGTCAGATCACCCGAACAGGGGCCGTGATCGACCTGGGAGGGCAGTGGGGTGGTGAGACCCATCATCGGTTTCAAAGCCTCGTGGATGAGCTGGGAATCGAGACGTTCCCCAGCTACTACGACGGACAAGGCGTNCTGGTCTGGGATCGCCAACGGATCGTGGCCGACATGGCCACAGCGCCAGAGAACAGTGTGCTGCTGTTTGAAGGCGATCAAATTGAGCAGCCCGCCGCAGAGGTCACCAAGGCCAAGGCNGCCTTGAAGGCCTTCAGAGCCATCGCCGCATCCATTGATCCAAGCCAACCCTGGCTGGCGCCCAACGCGGCGGAGCTCGATCGCACCACCATCCGAGCCTGGTGTGAGCAGAACAGCGCCTCCCGACTCAGCGATTTCGAACTGGAATGGCTCTCGGTTGTGGGGGGATCCGGTGGCTTCGATCCCTGGGATGCCTCGATTCTCCACTTGGCGTGGACACAGGCGGTTGCCCCACAGGACGAAGCGCCGGAATCCTGGCTGTTGAAGGGAGCTGCCGGTCAGGTTGCTGAACGGCTTTCCGACGAGCTCAGGCCATTCATCCGTTTGCAAGCAGCCGTGCATGGCATCGATCAAGACGACAAAGACATCAGCGTGCATTTCGGCAACGGTGAACGGATCAAGGCCAAAAGCGCCGTTGTTGCGATTCCACCCCCGTTGCGTCAGCGCATCACCTTCACGCCTGATCTGCCTGCTGAAAGCCGCTCATTTNTGCAGCGCAGTCCGATGGGTTCCATGATCAAGGTGTTTGCGATTTACAAAACGGCGTTCTGGCGCGAGACGGGCTTGAACGGATTCGGCGTTGGCAACCTCAAAACGCTTGAGTTGACCGCAGACAGTTCCCTTCCAAGTGGTCAACCCGGCATCCTCGCCAGCTTCGTGACAGCCAGTGCCGCCGTTGAATTTCAGAGAATGAGTGAAAAGCAACAACGCCGCGCTGTTCTTGACGACCTGATCGCTTACTGGGGACCTGAAGCGGGTGAACCGGAGGAATTGATTCTGCAGAACTGGAATCAGGAGGACTGGTCCTCAGGAGCATTCACCAGTTTTGTGACACCGGGATCCTGGACAACCTATGGCCAGGGCTGGCAACAGTCNCATGGTCGAATTCATTGGGCTGGGACGGAAGCCTCCAGCCGCTGGCCGGGTTATTTCGAAGGCGCCATTGAAGCCGGTGTTCAGGCATCGATCAAAGCGATGGCACAAACATGAGCATGCTTGCCGACAATCAAAACGTCATCAAAGCGTCAGCCTGACGCCTTCTGCACTGTGCAAAAGAGAGATCAAAGCGAGGCAAAGATTCCCAATNANNAANGCNAACNAACNNCANNNCGGNNCATATTCTNNTNTAAAAACTCAATCAGTCTCTNTTGAAAANNNGAGCAAGTCAGCTCNCNAACAAGGNCTTCNTCGTCNAACANACCCGNNGATAATAGCCCTNAGANAANNNNCCTTGCCGATCTCCAAAAAAAAAGAAGATAGCANCCNAGANCAACTNNCNNNNAAGCATAGANCTTCANCAATCGATGATGCCCATCATGACACTTTCAGCAATACAAACACAGCAATGAATTGGTGTCGCAGCACTGACAACTGACCCATCCCGAATCAGCTCAATCACAGATGTTCTACAACATCAAAANGACCGACACGTTCAACGCCCGACGACATTGCCAACCGAAATCTTGACACTGACTTGGCACCGATTCAAGACCATCTCAATCAACACAGCCAGTGANAACAATCAGCGGCAACCACCCCGGATGCTCCAATCAGGCCAGCACCGCATTGGCTCGCTGCGCCGCAGCAATCCCCGCCTCGATCGCNCCCTCGAAATAGCCAGGCCAACGTGTTGATTGCTCTGTCCCGGCCCAGAACACCTTGCCGTGCGGATCCTGCCAGGTGGATCCATAGGCNGTCCAGGCACCTGGAGTGCGGGTCAAACCGTATCCCCCAGTGAGCCAAGGGTCCTCTGTCCATCGCTTGATCACNAGCTCAATCGGCTGACCGGCCTCTTTCCCCCAGAAAGCAACGAGGTCCTTCAGGACCAATGCTTCCTGGTCCTGATGACTGAGCTGGCTGAACCGACCGATCCTGTTCCCGGANACAAAACTGGCAATGATTCCTGGTGTTCCGCTGGGTGGACAGGCATCTGCGGTTTGCTCCAGGACCTCAAGATTGCCGGAACCCGCTGCGCAGAATCCCTGATCGCGCCAGAACGCAGTCGGATAGACCGCCAACACCTTCCACTTCGATGGCATCGGAGTGCGCTGCATCAACTGCACAAACCGTGGTGAAAGGGGAGGGTTGAACTGAATGCTGAGACGCCTCACCGGAGGAATCGCAACGATGCCCACCTTGGCTTTCAAGGTTGCACCATCNCCGTACATCACGGAAAGGCCATTCGCATCCTGATCGATCTTGAACACCGGAGCGTTGAGAATCACATCCGAGCCCAGTTCAGCGGCCAGACGCTTGGACACCTCTCCAGCGCCCTTGTAGAGCAACCAGTCCTCGGGGACTTCGCTCGGTGGAGCCGCAGCCATGGTCCAGGCCAGATGNAGCATGGACGCTTCATAGGGCTCAAACACCTGAGCTCCACCACCACGACAGATCCAACCAAACATCCACTGAGCCAGCGGAGAAGCATTGCGATCCGCCAGCCATTGAGACACAGGCGTTGCGTCCAAGTCCTCAGCGTTAGGAGATGTCCAGGGCTTCTCAACGGAGATTGTCTTGGCGATCTCGAACAGTTCTTTCCAGANCGCTAAAGCAGCTTCTTTCTCCTGTTCAGGCAGATCAATGTCATCAGGATTGGAGAAGCCAATGGCGCGATCAAAATCGGAAAAAAGATCAGTGGCGTAGGACCTGCCGTTCCAAAGGAAGACACCTTTGCCGTCGTAGTAAGAGGGGTAACGTTTCAAACCGAGTTCATCCGTCAAAGCTTCAAAGCGATATTGCGTTTTGCCGCCCCATTGGCCACCCAGATCAATCACACCGTNACCGGCAACGCCCTGATTCACCATGCGCCCGCCAATACGATCCTTCGCCTCAAGCAATGTGACGGAATGACCAGCCCTCTTCAATTCACGGGCGGAGATCAACCCGGAAAGGCCACCTCCAATCACCACCACNTCAACNGAATCGCCTTGGTCAGCAGACCTGGCTTTGGACCCAGAACCTACAGCGACGAGACCAGCGATTGCTCCCGCTGACGAGATCAGCGATCGTCGAGAGAGATGCATATCAAGCTGGGATNTATGTCCTTGTAAAGGGACCACTGGATCAGGGCTGTCATCATCGATACAAGCCATTCCTGGGTTCAGTTACCAAGAGGCACCAACAAACACAACTCCAGCATTAATTAACCATCCAGAAATCAAAAAGTGATCACATCTGAACCCANGCAGACAACAGAATCAGCTGGAACCGACCAATCCAGAAGCGACAACAGAGCCAGCAACCATGCCANTGNACACGGAACACTTTTNAGAACCNGCNTGGCAGACCAGGCGCCCAAGCGCCTGAGTAAGATCACCTATTTTTATCAACAAAGCGGAGCAATNTCCCGGCGACACGCCACGGAAACATCAAGATCTTGCGTTTTTTGGTGAAATCCAGCCTGTGCACATCTGCTGCTGTTGAATGAAACCGACTNCTCTTGTAAAGGTCGCTGCATGACCACGACCCTGACGCGGCCGACAGACGGTGAAGGCAGTGTGCAGGTCCATCAGGACCCATCGCTGAACATCCAGGAGGAAACTCTGGTGATTGCCGTCTACGGCAAGGGAGGCATCGGTAAATCCACCACCTCCTCCAACCTTTCGGCAGCGTTCTCGAAGCTGGGCAAACGGGTGCTGCAGATCGGCTGCGACCCCAAACACGACAGCACCTTCACCCTCACCCACAAGATGGTGCCGACGGTGATCGACATCCTNGAGGAGGTGGACTTCCACAGCGAGGAACTGCGGCCTGAGGATTTTGTCTTCACCGGCTTCAACGGCGTGCAGTGCGTGGAAAGTGGCGGGCCGCCGGCGGGCACCGGCTGCGGTGGCTACGTCACGGGCCAGACCGTGAAACTGCTCAANGAGCANCANNTNCTNGANGACACCGATGTGGTGATCTTCGATGTGCTCGGTGATGTGGTGTGCGGTGGCTTCGCAGCACCGCTGCAACACGCCAACTACTGCCTNATCGTNACNGCCAATGACTTCGACTCGATCTTTGCGATGAACCGGATCGTGCAGGCGATCCAGGCCAAGGCCAAGAANTACAAGGTGCGCCTNGGTGGCGTGGTTGCCAACCGCTCTGCAGACACCGATCAGATCGACAAGTTCAATGCCCGTACCGGCCTGCGCACCATGGCCCACTTCAAGGATGTGGATGCCATCCGCCGTTCGCGCCTGAAGAAGTGCACGATCTTCGAAATGGATGACGACGACGAGGCGGTGCAAGCCGTCCGCGAGGAGTATCTGCGCCTCGCTCAGAACATGCTGGACAAGGTGGAGCCCCTGGAAGCCACATCCCTGAAAGACCGCGAGATCTTCGATCTACTGGGTTTCGACTGACGAAAGACCAACCAACTGCAACGACAGTTCCCAGACGCGGCGTGCCGTGTCTGGGTCGGTGGCCTTATCGGACAATTCCTGGCTGAACTGCTGGCCGTCCTTTTTTTGACGGTTGCCCCAACTCCAGTGCACACCGGATTCAGCAAAATCCGGATCCGACACCACGAGCGCCACCCGCTCACCTGCTAAGGCCTGCGTCACATAACCACCGGTGATGTTCTTCTGGAACCAGGGGAAGATCGTTTGAAACGCTTTTGGGGTGTTGCGGAACAATGGTGTATCGGCAACGCAACCGGGATACAGCGACGCGAAAGTGATTCCCGTGTCCCCATGCAGGCGACGGTGCAACTCCTGGGTGGTGATCATGTTGCAGAGCTTGCTGTCTTTGTAGGCCTTACCGGGCTTGAAGGGCTTTCCACTGGCCATCGCCACGGGCTCCTTGAAGCCGGCCTCAAAACCGGAGAGATCACCGAGATCAGCCGGTGCTGGGATCGGAATCTTGCCCCCCAGTTCCTTGGAGTTGGCTGTGACCGTCCCGAGAATCACCACCCGTTTCGATGGGTGACTGGAGGCCTTGATCCGCTCCAGCAACAGCTGAACCAGCAGGAAATGGCCGAAGTGGTTCGTGGCCATCGAAATCTCATACCCCTGCGGTGATCGCTCGGGCTGCTTCAACTTGGGTTTGTACACCGCGGCGTTGCAGACCAGCGCATCGAGGGAGTCCGGCAGCTCAGCAACAGCACGGCGAACGCTGTCCAGATCACCAAGATCCATCAAAACGTGCTGAAGCCGTTCTTTGGGAAGATCCAGCTCATCGGCAGCGGCGGCAGCCCGTTGTGGGCTGCGATTGGCCGTGATCACCGTCCAACCCCGTCTCACAAGGGCAACGGTTGCATTCAGGCCCACCCCCGAGGTGGTGCCAGTGATCAGAACTGTGCCGGGGGTCCCCATCTGGCCAGGCGAGTGCAGCCCGTCAGTCTGCCGTTTCAGCTCACGGGGAGCCGGGAGCAGACATGAAACTCAGCGCCAGATGATGCGCAGTCGGTTGGGGGCAATCCACTGGTCCTGCTCGCTGAGCAGACGCTTTTCTCCCCCGATGCTGAACAACCGATCGAAACGGTTTTGCAGGGTCTGCAGCTTGGCCGTTTCAACAGTCACCACGGCATCAATCTCACTGTGGCGTTCCAACCGCTCCTGATAAGCACTTGAGAGCCGCACAATGCTCACGCAACCGAGAACAACAAAACCGAGCTTCACCGCAAGGGCAAGAATGCTGCACTGCAGTTCGCGACGATCGGTCTGCCGCTGAATCGATGCCGCCAGAGTTGCAGCATCAACGGCGTCGTCGGATGGACGCGGGGCCGTGGACGAGGCCAACTGAACATGTCGAATGACCGCTTGTAACGCAACGAACCTTCGCTGCCAAGCCCCGCTGTCAACCGCTGTCAGCGATCAGGCTTCGTAGAGGCTGATCGAAAGGCGCAGGGCCAGCACCGCAGCGTGGGCGGCCACCACGAGAGCGATGAAAATCTCAGCTGAAGTGAGAGCGGTGTCCATGAAGGTGGATGCTGGGAAACGGTCTCATTCTTCTTCACGAGGGAGGCTGCACGCCATCATTCGCAAAGGCCTGTCACACCAGAGCATGGATCCGGTTCTGATCAACGCCACGGCCATCCGCCGACTGGATCTCAGCGCGCTGACACCATGCAGCCAACGGCCGCTGGGCGAACTTCTCACACTTGGGCCCGTGCTGGAACTGCAGTTCGACTGGCCACGCGATGCTGAGGATCCCCGCGAACTGGCGGAATGTCCCGAGCCACGCCTCTGGGCTCTAAGGGCTGATGCCCGCCACCCCTGGCTTCCACTGGTGTTGGAACGGGACAACGGCAGCCTGATCCGCCATGTGGCCATGGTGGTTCCCCACAGCTTCAGCCGCACCGAAGGATTGCGCTTCGATCCCCAAGCGCTTGAGCTGTGGATCACCCACCGNCTGATGCAACTGGATGACCTCGGCCGCAACAACGACCAACAGGTTCGCGGCAACCTCAGCCTGATGGCAGCGGCACTGGGCTATGAGCTGGATGCCGGTTTCTGGGCCATGCTGACCTGAACGATCAGCTCAGCACCAGTTGCAGAGCACGTCGGCTGCTGTCGATCGCGAGCACGATCGCCAGACCGCGCAGCAACCGCACCAGCAAGCTCGCATCAAACTGATCCAGCCGACTGGCGGTCCAGCGTGCTGCGAAGGCAGCCACTCCGCCCAGAAGCAGACCCATCCAGGGGACACCCCGACCCTCGTGGAGAAATTGGATGGACGCCGCCGTCGCGGAACAGAACACCGCGATGGTGCTGAGCCGCACAGCCCCATGAATCGGCACGCCCATCGGCCCATTCATCAAGGGCACCATCACCAGACCGCCGCCCAATCCGAGCATGCCGGCGGTCCAGCCGGCGATGCAGCCAGCCCCCGCAAGGATCGGGGCCTTGCTGTCCACATCCACCTCAAGCTCCTCCTGTTCCGGTCGGGCCCGAACGGCAAACGCCAGCACGNTGTACATCACCGTCTGCATGGCCAGCAGAACCCAACCGGAGACCAGGCCTGCCAACCCTCCGAACAGCAATGCCGAGCCAAAAGCCGCCAGTCCAATCGCGAGGCCCGAGCGCTTGGGGATGCTGTCACTGCGCAGGTGCGTCACGGCCCCAGCGAGAGCGGTCGGCACGATCGCGAAACTGCTCGTGGCAAGCGCCTGATGGGGTGGCAGGTTCAGCCAGAGCAACAGAGGCGCGAAGATCAACCCACCCCCGATTCCCAGGAGCCCGGCCAGTCCACCGGCAAAAAGGCCCAGGGCGATCAGCAATGGAATATCCCACCACGGCAGCACAGCGTCATGTCGATCAGGACCTCCAGCATGACGACTGACGCTTCCGAGGGCCGCCTGCTGCCGCTTGTTCGCGCTGATGGGCACCGTCAAATGGCCCTGGATTTGCATCTGCTCCAGCAGACCAGCACGGCTCCTGTTCTGCGCTTTTACCACTGGAGTGGACCGTGGCTCTCACTTGGCCGGAACCAGAGGCACTGGCCTGATCACTGGAATGATCTGGCCTCAGCAGGTGCATTGTCTCTGGTGCGACGGCCCAGTGGAGGCCAGGCTGTTCTGCATCAAGGCGGCCTCACCTATGCCTTGATCTGGCCCAACGCTCCTCGTCAACGGCATCAGGCTTACCGCGAAGCCTGCCAGTGGCTGATTGACGGCTTCCGAACACTCCAACTGGAGTTGCAGTTCGGAGATGAGGCCTGCGGCACCGAGAGTGCCAACTGCTTTGCGCGATCCACCGCTGCGGATCTTGTGGATCCCAATGGCGTGAAACGCATCGGCAGTGCCCAGCGCTGGCAGCAGGGCCGCCTTCTGCAGCATGGTGAAATCGTCCTGGACCCACCAGCTGAGCTCTGGAGATCCGTGTTCGGACAGGAGCCTCCCGATGCCGCCAGCGCATCGATTCCACGACATGGGCTTGATCGACACCTGCAGACGGCCCTGCGGCGGCAATGGTCAGGTTTGAACTGGGTTGAACAACCGTTCTCAGAGCAGGAGGCTCAGGCCTTGGGACTGGCCAGTTCAGGCTCGGATGACTGCATCGTTTCAACCACTTGAGGGAGCATCACCAAGCCAAGGGGGTAGGCGTTTCTCTTGCGGGCCTCTTCCAAAATCTGAGGCGGCAATCGCACACCGAGCTTCTGCAGAACGGCCTCACCAACGTCCATCCTGTCGATCGTCCCGGATGGAAGACCCGCTGGACTGAACACCAGCAGGCGCCCATCGGGCGCCTGCTCAAGCGCCTGAACCGCCTTCCATAGGGGAGCTTTGTCGGGGATGGAGGGAAGCTCGTCCAATGGTTTGAGGTGATCCTCAAGCCGTTGACGATCCCATTGCTGCACAGGGAGATCGCGCAAGGGCTGGTCATCAACCCATCCGATCCACCGTCCAGCACGACAGATCAGCACCCAATCGCCACCGCGCTGCCCATCGGATTCCTGCAATCGCATCTGGCTGAGGCGACGCAACGGCTGATCCGCCTCCAGCACACGGAAGCGGCGGCTCACCGCCTCAGACACCTTGAGATCCTGCAGAACCTTCTGAAGCAGCAGCATCTGGGTCTGGCCGCGATTGGCACCAAGACCGAACCAACCCAGCAGCATCAGCCACAGGCCGCCCCCGCTCTTGACCACAAGGAACGTGTACAGGCCCAGAAGGATTGCCGTCAGCGCCAGCGCCCGACCGGAAGCTGTCGCCACCTGGATGCCCCGACTGCGACTGCCGGTGAACTTCCAGACCAGTGCTTTAAGGATCAATCCACCGTCCAAGGGCAAACCGGGCAGCAGATTGAAGAGCGCGAGGGCGAGGTTGAGGCCCCCCAACTGGGAGAGGAGATTGGCAGCGAGGGGACTGCTCGGCTGCATCATCGGCACCGAGCCCAGAAGCAGACCAGCAAGAACAAGGCTGACCAGAGGACCGGCGGCAGCCACCCGAAGCGCACCCATCGGCGTGCCGCATTCCTTTTCAACCCGGGCCACCCCACCCATCAGAAACAGCGTGATGCTGCGCACCTTCACGCCTTCGCGCAAGGCCACGAGCGAATGGCCGAGCTCGTGCAGCAGCACGGAAACAAACAGCAGCAGGGCTGTAAGAAAACCAGCACACCAGGTAATGGCAACCGCAAGGTCTGTGCCGACATCCGCTGCGACCTGAGCTTGAAACATCACCGTTGTGATCGTGAGGATCACAAACCAACTGGGATGAACCCGGAGAGGGATACCCCGGATCTTCAATAACTCCCAGCCATCACCCACGAGGTTGTCCAGTTGGTGTCGCCGCAGCGAACGATCGTTCGTGATCCTAGGAAGACCTGCCCTGCGAGTTCTTGCGCGCTCAACGTTCCAACCCGCTCATCAAAATCTGTGGCCTCACCGATGCAGAGCAGGCTCTGGCCATTGCGGCCATGGGAGCTGATGCAATCGGGGTGATCGGCGTGGCCGGCACCCCGCGCTTCGTTGAAGACCAGGCACGGCGCAACTTGTTCCAAGCTTTGGAGCACAAGGCACCGTCTGTAATGCGGGTCTGGGTGGTGGCCGATCCGGACGATGCCACGCTCAACAGGGCGCTCANGCAAAGCGGTGCCCCAAGCGTGGTGCAGCTCCACGGCAGCGAAACAGCCGAGCGATGCCTCGAACTGAAACAGCGTCACCCTGGCTTGAAATGGTGGAAAGCTTTGCGGCTACGCGACGCAGACGACCTGCAACGGCTTGAGATCTACAGCGGTGTGNTGGATGCACTTCTGCTCGATGCCTGGAGCCCGGACCAGCTGGGAGGGACAGGCCATCGTTTGCCTTTGGACTGGCTTGCGGAGACCGATCTAGCGCTGCCTTGGTGGCTGGCAGGAGGCATCAGCGCCGAATGGATTCCAGAATTGATGCAACGGGTTCAGCCAGACGGACTCGATGCTTCGAGCCGTCTGGAGGTCAGACCCGGATGGAAGGATCTCAGCAAGGTTCAGGCCTTGCTGAACGCTGTGCAGACGCGTTGATCAGGTGCTGAGCAAGGCTTCCTGCTGACGCACAAGCTCGAAGAATTCCTGCTTGAGGCTTGGGTCATGGCGGAAATCACCGCGAACCACAGAATTCACCATGCTGGTTTGAGGCTCTTTCACNCCCCGCCACTTCATGCAGTAGTGCTGGGCCTTGATGATGATCCCAAGTCCCTGGGGCTCACAGAGCTTTTCGATCTCGTCCGCCAGGATCATCACAGCTTCCTCCTGGATATGAGGGCGAGAGAAAACCCAGTCAGCAACACGGGTGAACTTGGAGAGTCCGATCACCCGTGACCCTGGCTTGATGCCGATCCAGCAGTTGCCCATGATTGGGACGAGGTGNTGTGAACAGGCGGAACGCACCGTGATCGGGCCAACGGTGTAGATCTCATCCAGCTGCTTCACGTTCGGGAAGCTGGCCACCTTGGGCTGCCGGTGGTAGCGCCCCTTGAACACCTCATGGAGATACATGCGGGCCACACGCTCGGCTGTCTCATGGGTGTTGTGATCGTTGTCGATATCAATCACCAAACTGCGCAGAAGTTCACGAACCTTGTCCGCGACTTCAATCTCAAGCTCAGCCATCTCGCCAGGCTCGATATACGCCGACACGTTGTCGTTGGCCACGAACGAAACACCCGCCTCTTGCAGGCGCTCGCGAATACGAGCCGAAACGATTGGATTCAGAACTTTGGCGTCTCTTGGGGAGAAGCCGTTGCCATTGCCGTTGCCATTCAGGGCAGCGCCATTGGAGACGAAGGGGACAGTGGAAGTCATGGGGGTCTTCAGAAGGCGCCGATGGCCGGCATCAGGGTGAGGTCTTCGATCACCTGGTTGGTCGGTTGCTCTGCCAGATGCACCAGGGCGTTAGCCGCCTGATCNAGGGAGAGCATGGCACGACGATCGAAATCGCTTTGTACGGATTCTTCGTCCCACATGGGCGAATTCACCGATCCGAGNGTGAGGGTGCAGGCACGCACGTCATGACGACGCTCCTCTTCCGCCAGGCAGCGGGTGAAGCTCGCCAGGGCTGCCTTGCTCACGCAGTAAGCCCCCCATTGAGGGAAGGCATTGCGCGACGCATGGCTGCTGACGTTGATCACCAATCCACCTGCCGAGCGCATGGCTGGAACCACGGCTGAGCAAATCTGCATCACACTGGTGAGATTCAGCTGCATCAGCCATTGCCAACGGTCGATCGGCATCGCCAGAAGATCACCGGTGTAGGCGACTCCTGCGTTGTTGATCAGAACAGTTGGTGCTTCGCCGCGACCGAGCAAGCGATGCATGGCAGGCGTAATGGCCGCCGAATCAAGGAGATCCAGAGCTTCGTAGACAACGGAGCGGCCGTTTCCACTGAGCTGTGTGCTGAGCACCTCAAGTTGCTCACCATTGCGTGCGGTGAGCATGAGATCCCAACCGTTGTCGGCAAGGAGCTCAGCGGTGCGTCGGCCGATGCCGCGGCTTGCACCTGTGATCAGAGCCGTCGGCAATCCTGGTCAGCAAACCGCAACAGACTAAGCGGCAATCCCAGGTTTTTGTGACTCTTGCTCAAGAAAACGGCCCATTGNACGGAATTTGCGATAACGGTTCTCTTTGAGCTCCGCCTCGGACAACGTCAGGAGTTCGCTCAGGTGACGCTCGAGGGCTTCCCTCAACGTCTGTCCGGCCTCCAGTGGTGCCCAGTTGTTGCCACCTGATGGCTCTGGGAGCACCTCATCTGCCACCCCGAGATCGATCAGATCGGNNCCGGTGATTCGCAACGCCGCTGCTGCCTCNGGTGCCTTCGCCGCATCGCGCCAGAGAATCGAGGCACAGGCTTCCGGACTGGCAACGGTGTAGACGCTGTGCTCAAACATCAGCAAACGATCGGCAACACCGATGCCCAAGGCTCCGCCTGAACCACCCTCACCGATGACGGTGGCAATGATCGGGACCCGCAAGCGGAACATCTCGCGCAAATTGACCGCGATCGCTTCACCTTGCCCCTGCTCCTCCGCCTGAAGACCGGCATAGGCACCAGGGGTGTCGATGAAACTGAGAATGGGCAGTCGGAAACGATCGGCGTGATCCATCAGGCGCATGGCCTTGCGATACCCCCCCGGCGTGGCCATGCCGAAGTTACGCGCCACGTTTTCCTTGGTGTCTCGGCCTTTCTGATGACCAATCAGGAGGACAGGCCGATCACCCAGACGGCCCACACCCCCCACCAGGGCCTGATCGTCGTTCCCCCGGCGATCACCGTGCAATTCAATCCAGTCATCACAGAACATCTGGATGAAATCCAGGGTGCTGGGGCGGTGGGGATGCCGCGCCACCTGAATCTTCTGGGCGGGTGAGAGGGCCTGAAAGATCTCCTGCCGCCGGCGTTCAGCCAACGTTTCCAATTGATGGAGCTGCTGGCTCACATCAACCTCAGAATCCCTAGCCAGCTGACGAATCTGATCGATCTGCTGCTCCAGCTCGACCAGGGGCTTCTCAAACTCGAGCAGGGGACGACGCGACATCAGATGACAACGGTGAGTGAGCTGGGGCTGACCTCAGGCGGCTGCGACATGAAGCCTGGGATGCAGATTGAGCGTTGAGAAGCCATGGCGAACTGAAGCTGCGCCGATGAAATCCATCTTCTCCAGCGTGATGTTGTTGCGCCCCCAGCTGAAGTTGGTGTGGCACTGCTCGAATTCAAGCAGCATCGCTTCAGCGAAACAGGCGAACATCTGGCGCTGAGGTCGCTCCATCTCAGCGATTTCCATCATCGTCCAGCCGATGTCGCGGCAGAACTCGACGATGCCTCCCTTGAGCACACGAACTCCGCCACCAGCAACTTTGGCATCCAGGTTCTTGGGATATCCACCATCGATCATCAAACAGGGTTCCCGAAGACTGGACTGATCGATCTGAAGCGTGCGGGGCATGCTGGCGACCCAGACCACGACATCCGCCTCCGGCAAGGCATCTTCCAGGGACAGGATGCGGCCTCCGCCCAGCTCCTGCTGCAAATCCAACAGAGGTTGCTGCTGACGAGCCACAAGCAGCACTTCCGCAACACCGGTTCGTGCCGTCAGCCAGCGACAGACTGCACTACCGATGTCTCCAGTGGCTCCCACCACGGCCACACGAGCTTTTTTCAGATCGATCCCCAACGCAGGGGCATTGTTTTCGACCTGGCGGCAGATCACCCAGGCGGTATGGGTGTTTCCGGTGGTGAATCGCTCCCAATCCAGAGTTGTGCTGCGGACGTTCTGGTGCTGCAGAAGGTTGAAATTCTCAAAAATGATGGATGTGAATCCACCGAGGGCAGTGATGTTGATGCCCTTTTTTTGAGCCAATTCCATGGCGTTGAGGACCTTTCGACGCGCAGTCTTGAAACGACTGAGCATCTCCGGAACAAAACAGGAGTCGATGTAGGCCCCCGTGATGCTGGTGCCGACCGGACTGGTGACCTCAACGTGCTCAACAAGCTGGGGAGGTGCGCTGCACCACACGTCGAGATCGCCGTCAGCAATGTGATCGAATCCGAGTTCCAACGCCTTGCGACGGGCAGCGTCGAAATTCGTTGAGTGTCCGATCAGACCAAACATGCGGCGCCGATAACGTTCCTTGGGAGCACTCCCGACAGCCCATGCTCCCATGGAGCGGGATCTAGAGCAGCATGTGCCCGATCGANAAGCGGATGGATCAGAAATCCAGTGAGGATCAGATCGCCAAAGCNGCAGCGGCCATCCGAGCAATTTCCCTGGAACTAAATCCGATCTCGTTGAGGGCTTCCTGGTAAGCGATCAGGAAATCCTCGATCAGATCTTCTTTTTCCATGTGGAGCACTGCTGCATCGGAAGCCACTTCCTCGAGCATCGAGCGGATCAGAGGAAGATTGGCTTTGTTGGCTTCGAACAGTTCCTCTTTGCTGGCCTCGAAATTGGCTTTCAGCCACTCCTGTCCGTAATTGAGGTGGGTGTATTCGTCCTTCACCACACCCTCAGTGATCTTGCGCGCGAAGGGATCCGCAACGGGGATATAGATGTGATAAGCCGAGATCGCAAAGGCTTCGATCAGCAGTGCCTGGATGAGGAGGCAGGTCACCACNTTGCCGTCCTTCAGTGCCGTCTGAAAATTGCTGTGCAGTGGACCAAAGAAGGTTTTTGCGAAGGCCATGTCCGCCTCCACTCCCAGATTGCGTCCACAGGAGGTGAAGCCCTTCATGTGCTTCATCTCCATCCGGGCAAGCCTNGTCAGCTCTTCGGCCTGATCAGGAATCAGCGTGCCCAGTGAGATGTAGTTGTCGTGAGCCTCTTGCTCACCCTCGATCACAATGGCGTTGATCCGGCTATACGCATCCTTGTAGGACTCCGTTGTGAAATCCGGAAGCGCGTCCTGGCCCTCCATCACGGCAGCCGCAGCAGCATTGAGGGTCGTCATAGGACGCGATTAACCACTTTCAGTGGGACCGAGAATAACCAGCTCCTTCAAAGTCGGGGACATCAGCGTGCTCAGTTCAGGACGCAGGCCCCCTGGATGTCCCCGGCCAATCACTGCTGAGCAGCGCTGTCAGCAGGTCATACCAATGCTCAATGAGGCGTTCCGCCAGGGCTTTCCCAAGCGTGTCCGATGAGGCTCGACTGTCTCCAATCACACCGGTCTCACTGAGGTCTGAGGTCAGCCAGGCCGTGGGCGCCGCACCCTCAAGGCTCCATCCGGGCGGGGGTGATGTCGCCATCGCATCCGGCATCCCATCCCGAGGTCGTGCTGAACCGACAAGATCCGGAGCCAGATGCAACATCAGGCTTGTTTCGGCCTGGCCGGCATGCAAACCATGGTTCAGTTCCTCATCCGACACCAGTGAAGACAGTCCCTGCACACCGCTCCACAGGAAGCAGGGCAACACGGCCATGGATGGAACATGGCGGCGCAGTTGCCGCGCGGCCACCTGAAGCAAGGCAATCTGTCCACCGTGGGCGTTGAACAGAACCAAACGACGGAATCCCATCGACGCCACCTGGGAGCCGACGCTCCCGATCATTTGAATCAACAGTTCCGCAGGAAGGCTGAGGGTGCCTGGGAAGTCCCCATGCTCCGGCGAGAATCCGATCGTTTGAGTCGGCAAGCGCCAGACGGGACACTCCATGGGCAGCCGATCCAGCACGGCGTTGAGGACTTGATCAGCGAATAGGGCATCGGTGACCAAGGGCAGCTGGGGCCCGTGTTGTTCGATGGCTCCGAACGGCCAGATCAGCGTGGAACCTGATTGCTGAGCAGCCATCTGCGCCTGCGGCTGATGCAACCGCTCGAAATGCCGTTGATGACGAGACATCCGTACTCCAAGCAGAGGTAGAAATTCCCAGCCCGGCTGCCAGACTGATTCATTGACGACCCCTTAGGTCCATGGCCGCAGCCGGCAGTCCGCAGCCCAATCGGCCGAAGGCCCCCAAAGCCGCAGCGAACGCCGGTCGCAAACCGCTTCAGGTCATGCAGATCAATCGGCGCGACGAAGAGCAGGAGAAGCTGCAGCGCGAGGCGACAGAGGCCCGTGCGGCAGCGGAAGCAGCGATCGAGAAAGCACGCCGACTGGAGGAGGCAGCAGGCCTCAAATCACCGAGCCGGCCCCAGCCCCCAACGCCAGAATCGGCTCCCGCAAGCGATGAGGAGCGCTTCGACCTCGGCGACATGGACGGCATGACCATGGCCGATCTTCTCGGTGCACCGGATCAGAAGTCCTCTCGCAAGCGTGAGGAGAACGATGCACCAAGAAGCGTCGATGACTTCGATTTCGATGAAGAGGCCTTCCTCGCCGCGCTTGATGAAAACGCCCCTGTTGGAACGACAGGTGAAGTGATCAAAGGCACGGTGATCGGTCTGGAAAGCGACGGGGTTTACGTCGACATCGGCGGCAAGGCCCCTGGCTTCATGCCCAAAAGCGAGGCTGGTCTCGGAGTGGTGACCAACTTCCGCGAGCGCTTTCCCAAAGGTCTCGAGGTGGAGGTGCTGGTGACCCGGGAGCAAAACGCCGATGGAATGGTCACCATCAGCTGCCGCGCTCTCGCCCTGCGTCAGAGCTGGGAGCGGGTGAAGGAGATGGAGAAGCAGGGCCTGGTGGTTCAGGTGATCGTCAGTGGCTTCAACCGTGGCGGGGTCACCTGTGACCTCGAGGGGTTAAGGGGATTCATTCCGCGCTCCCAGCTTCAGGACGGCGAAAATCACCAGGAGTTGGTGGGAAAGAGTCTCGGCGTGGCCTTCCTGGAGGTGAATTCCGAAACCCGCAAGTTGGTCCTCTCCGAAAAACGCGCAGCTCTAGCGGCTCGCTTCCAGGAACTGGAAGTTGGTCAGCTGGTGGAAGGCCAGGTCGCGGCGGTCAAGCCCTATGGCCTGTTTGTCGATCTTGGAGGGGTCAGCGGCCTGCTGCACCAGTCGATGATCACCAATGGCAGCCTGCGCTCAATTCGTGAGGTGTTCGACCAGGGCGACAGGGTGAAGGCGCTGATCACCGAACTGGACCCTGGGCGCGGTCGCATCGGTCTGAACACCGCCCTGCTGGAGGGCCCACCCGGGGAGCTGCTGGTTGAAAAGGACAAAGTGATGGCTGAGGCGGAGGATCGCGCCTCTCGCGCCCAGAACATGCTGAAGCAGAAGGAACAGGACGCCGGATGAGCGCTGCCAACATCAGCGGCACCGACTGGGAACTGGACTTCTACTCAAGACCGATCCTCGAAGCGGACGGCCGCAAGCGCTGGGAACTGCTGGTCACGACCACACCACCTGCTGCTGGGGATCCACAGCCGTTCCGTTTTGCCAAACGCTGCCCATCGGGCGAGGTGAACTCCCTTTGGCTCGCCTCAGCACTGCAAGAAGCAATCGAGCAGGCCGCTGCAGAGGGCTATGGCCAGCCGCTGAGATTGCGCTGCTGGCGCAGTTCCATGCGCACGATGGTGCAGCGCGCTGCCACTGAGCTTGATCTGGAAATGATCGCCAGCCGACGCACCTACGCCCTGCTCGATTGGCTGACGCAACGGGAACAGGAGATTTATCCCAACGAAGAAGGCTTCATGGCTGGTCCGCTAGCACCGCCCCCAGCACCGATTGCAACACCGCCGATTCCCCTGCCGGAGGCCGTACANGGGGATGCTTGGAGCTGGGCAAGCCTGCCTGCAGGAATGCTTCAGGATGCTCAGCAATGGCCGATGGATTTCAACGGCCTGATTCCCCTGCCCGATGCGATCGAACCGGATGCGGCCGTTCCAGGCCTGCGTCTGTTCAGCAGCAGCAGAGCGCTCGCCCTGGCTGGCTGGCTGGGAGGCCTGGAGCCTGTTCGGCTGACCATTGAAAACCGTCAACTCATCCTCGAGGCCGGTCAGGATGACCGATGGCTGGTCAGTGATCTGGACCCATCCGCCGTCAGCGGAATCGAGGCAGCATTGAGCCAGGCCAGAGATGCGGTGCGCGGCCTTCAGTTCATNGCTGTACAGGCCAACCAGGAGGCGCAATCCTTCGCGGGATTCTGGATGATGAGGGACGTCCCGATGCCTTGAGAACCGTGTCCAGCAGGGATCCTTTCGATCGGCCGGACAGCGGCTTCAACAACCTCGAAGGCTGGACCTGGATCGGTTGCTATGGCGGCTACTACCTCCAGGCGGATCGACTTGTTGATCGGGGATTCGAACATGGTTTCTTCACCCGTCGCTGGCAGGGGCGCGGGCCGGACGAGCTGGCCGGTTACATCAGTGCAGGAATCAGCGTTCACCGTCCGCAGCAGATCCATAGCGGCATCGTCCTGGACGCCTGGGAAGCCGTGGCCGAGCCCTGGCCTCAGGCCGACGGGCTGGTGAGCGATCGCGGCGGCCAGAGCCTCTGGGTCTGCGGAGCGGATTGCACCCCGGTGCTGATCGCAGACCCGGGGACGGGCCATACCGCCGCCTGTCATGCCGGTTGGCGGGGNGTGGCGGCAAGGATTCTCCCCGAGGCGATCGCTCGTCTGGAGCAAAGGGGGGCGCAACGCACCGACCTTGTTGTCGCCCTCGGCCCNGCGGTGAGTGGCTCCCGCTATCAGGTCGGTCAGGACGTGGTGGACGCCATCAGCGATGGCCTGGCTGCCGAACCCGGTGATCGAGAGGCACGGCAGCGACAACTCCGATCAGCAGGAGCTCTGATGGCCGATCCTCAAGAGGGAAAACATCTCCTCGACATTCGTGGCTCCGCCGTAGAGCAGCTGTTGAAGGAAGGCCTCGATCAAGAACAGATCGCCCGCTGTCCGCTGTGCACCATCGGAGAGCCGGATCTGTTTCATTCCTGGCGCCGCGATCAGGTCAAGGCCGTCCAGTGGAGCGGCATCGTGAGTCAGGCGGCCGACTGAGCCTCGGCAACCAGGCGACGGGCCATGGCTTCCGCCGCTCGGATCCCATCGATCCCAGCCGAGAGAATGCCTCCGGCGTAGCCGGCACCCTCTCCCGCAGGAATCAGTCCATGGGTGTTGATCGATTCCATCTGCTCATCTCTGGCCACACGAACCGGGGAGGAGGTTCGCGTTTCCACGCCGGTCAGCACAGCATCAGGATGGTCATATCCCGGCAACCGGGCTGCAAAAGCCGGTAGAGCTTCCCGCAATGCCGCAATGATTGGCTCCGGCAGCACACCACTGAGATCGCTCGGTGTCACACCCGGCTGATACGACGCGTTGATGCAGCCCAGATCAGCAGATGGGCTGCCCTCGAGGAAATCCTGCAGGCGCTGAGCAGGAGCGGCATAGCAGCTTCCCCCGAGCCGGAAAGCCCGCTGTTCGAGATCCCGTTGCAGTGTGNCGCCCGCCAGGGGATCCCCAGGAAAGCGTTCATAGGGCCTGAGGTCCTCCGGTTCAAGATTCACCACCAACCCGCTGTTGGCATTGCGCTCATTTCGGGAGTGCTGGCTCATCCCGTTGGTGACCACGCCTCCAGGCTCCGAAGCGGCGCCGACCACGAATCCACCGGGACACATGCAGAAGCTGTANACACAGCGGCCGTTCCCGGCGTGATGAACCAGCTTGTATTCCGCCGCTCCAAGGCGGGGGTGACCAGCCAACTCCCCCCAGCGCGCCTGATCAATCAACGGCTGTGGGTGCTCAATCCGAACTCCCACGGAAAACGGCTTGCGGTGCAGCTGCACGCCGGCGCGTTCCAGCATCAGAAATGTGTCACGAGCCGAATGCCCAGGGGCCAGGATCAGGTGACGGCAGGCCATGCGCTGGCCGTCCGCGAGGCGCAAACCCTCTAATCGGAAGGCCTTGTCATCACTTGCAGTGGTGAGCAGCAGCTCATCCACACGACTGCCGAAGCGAACCTCACCGCCGAGGCTCTCGATCCGCGAGCGCAGACCACGCACCACCGTGGCCAGCTTGAACGTCCCGATGTGTGGTCTATGCAGGGTGAGGATCTCGTTGCTCGCACCACTGGCCACCAGTTCCTCCAGCACCTTGCGGCCGTAATGCTCGGGATCGCTCACCTGGCTGTAGAGCTTGCCGTCGGAGAACGTGCCCGCACCTCCCTCGCCGAACTGGGCATTGCACTCGGGATCGAACGGCCGCGTCCCACGCCAGAACCCGAAGGTTTGAAGCGTGCGCTCCTTCACCGGCTGGCCCCGTTCGAGCAGCAGCGGGCGAAATCCCATCTGGGCGAGCAGCAACGCTGCGAAATAGCCACAGGGCCCAGCACCAACAACAACGGGGCGCCACTCAGGGGAGCTCGGAAATCCAGCAGGCGCCTGTTCCACAGCCCGATAACGGGTGTCCGGAGCCCGGCGGATCCTGTGATTGCCGCTGTGGCGTCGCAATAGTGACGCTTCTGCCTTGACCGACACATCCACGCTGTAGATCAGCTGAATGCGATCGCGTCGACGGGCATCGATGCTGCGTTTGACCAGCTGCAGCTTGAGAAGCTGATCCGCCCCGATGCGAAGCCGCCGCTCAACAGCGGCCTGAAGGTCCTCTGGGTCATGGTCCAGCGGCAGACGCAATTCACTTAGTCGCAGCACGCGTCAAACAATCTCCGTGAGTGGTCGATCAGAACGTCAGCCTTTGATCAGGCCAGCCAAGGCGCTGCCGGAAGGCGCCTCGCCGCCGCGCAGTGTGAAATCGCTGGCAGCGGCTTTCACCCGCAGTGTTTTTCCCTGCTGGCGCAGCTTCAGGCCCTCACAAATCGAGACCGGCTTCGCCTCCGGATCTACCCAACCCATGGCATCCAGGGAGCCCTCCTTGGACACGGGCAGAGGGGCTGCCCCCGACAGAGCCAGAATTCTGGCGGTGTCAAAGGCGGCTGCCTCCAGCAGGTGTGGAGATTCTCCCCACCGCTTTTCGTAGGCCTCAGCAAAGCTGGACCAGCCATCGCCCCGGGCCGGGTGGTCCAGCCCGAGCTGTTGCCAGGCCTGCTGTTCGAGGTCCTGGATTTGAGTGGCATCACTGAGCCAGATCCAATTCGGTTCCTTCTTCAAACCAGTCCCGAAACGGCCCTCCGCTTGACGGGCTCGCAGCCTCTTGACCAGTGGTCCGTCTGGATCAGCGGCCACGACGATCGTGGGCACCCTGGACCAGAGAATGTCATCGGACAAACGCTCAAAAGCTTTGTCATCCGCTGGATCAACGATTTGAACGTCCTCCGCGGTGTAACTCTTCACCGCACCGCCAGCGCTGAGGAAGGCCTCCACAAAGGTCGCCACATCCGAGGACGCCAGTGAGTCTGGATCGGCGATCACCATCGCCCACCCCCAACCGTTGTTCACGGAAGCCTTGGCAATGGCCTCGAGATCTTTTCGGCGTGATGGGACCAGTGGCCAGAGCCGTTGACGCCCCTCAAGGCCCCGCAAAACACCGAGGGACTCTCCGCGTTGAAACGGCAACAACACACTGAGCTTGCGATCAACCGCCAGGCGATCAAAGGCGCGTAGATCCGCTGTTGGCGGTGCCACCACAAGCTGCTGATCAGGCATGCGGGCCAGAGCCGCCACCGGAGAAGCATCGGGGGACAGTCCGAACCAGCTCGTTCGTGGAAGGGACGAACCACAGGCTTTGACGGTCTCCTCACCAACCGTGAATCCACGCAGGAACTGTTGACGAAGCCGATCATCCCCAGGGCCAAAGGGAAGCATCACCGTGATTCTTGGCTGATTCAACCCACTGGCCACCAGGGCCTGACAGCCGATCAGGCTGGCGGCTACGGCCATCCAGGCCAGCAGCGGCTTGCTGTGCAGCCATGCCATCGGACGACGCAGAGCACGCTTGTCTGCTGATTGCTGGCCGGAATCTTCGGCAGCGGAGATCGCGCTGGAGCGCTCAAGGCTCGGCGTTGAACCCATCGGTTGCGAGGCCGGCATGGCCTGCTGCGGAGTCATTGAAAGGGTGGACGGAACCCAACCAGATCAAGCTAGTGAGAGTCGTCGGAGACGTCTGTTTTTGTGATCTCGTTATCTGACGAGCGCACCTGGGATAAGCCACCGGCAAGCAGCAATCCGACGCCAAGAAGCGCAGCAAGAGGACGATTTTCTGCCGCTGCACCCTGACCCCAAACAGCTGTTGCCAGAAAAGCGCCACCGAGAAGTAGGCACGGCACAAGCACGATGCCCCGGGCGATGCGGTTGTCCGCCATGTCAGGTCACTCCAGCCGTGCAGGCATCACGGGCCAGTCCAGCTGCCACAAGGCCAGCACTGAGGTCCTGGCTCTCACCAATCGGCGTAACTCTCGCCAGGAGCTGCCCATCCCGGGACCCGACGGGACGCAGATTCACCCGTCTGCGACGGGGCAACTGCTGCCTCAACCAAGCAACGGCTGCGGCTTCTTCTCCCTCAGGCACGCTGAGGCAAGGCAACTCGATTGTGTAAGTGCGGTTGTGGTCTCCCACCTGCAGGAGGGAGGCGGTGCGAACCTGCAGCACCTCGGCTGCATTCACGGGCGCCACGCCAACCAGCAAGATCACCAGAGCGATCAGAGCGACACGAAACAGAGAAGGACGGATCACAGCGATGCCCCGCACTGGGGACAGTAACGATGTTCATGGGCCGTGATCGCGCCGCAGGCCGGACAGTTGCGTGTGGTGCCCATGGCCAGCTCCGGATGAGCAGGAAGACCAACCATCTGAGCATTGCTCTTGCCCGGGGGAACCATCGGGTAACAGTTCTCTCCCCTGCGCACATGAACATCAATCAGCATGGGGCCCGGTGCCTGCAGGGCGCTGCTCAAATCAGCATGGAGCTGTTCACGGTTGTCGATCTTCACGCCACCGACACCGAAAGCGCTGGCAAGCGCGATGAAGTCGGGCATTCCTGGAAGCATGTCTGAAGCGGAATAACGCTCCTCGTAGAAACTCTCCTGCCACTGGCGCACCATTCCCTGCCAGTGGTTGTTCACGATCACCACCTTCACTGGCAGGTTGTAGGAGGCGAGGGTCCCGAGCTCCTGAATGTTCATCAGGATGCTGGCATCGCCAGCGATGCAGACCACCTGCTCACCGGGACAGGCCACCTGAGCACCCATGGCCGCTGGCATTCCAAAACCCATCGTTCCCAAACCTGCACTGCTGATCCAGCCGCGGGGGCCGTTGCGCAGGTACTGAGCCGCCCACATCTGATGCTGGCCAACGTCGGTCGTGACAATGGCCTTTGGTGCCAGATCACGAACGGCCAGAAGCACTTCCTGGGGGTAGATCTCTCCCTCCGGCGATGGCGTGCTCAGCGGATAACGCTGCTTCCAGGCATCGATGCGATCCAGCCAAACCTTGGTGTGGGGCTCGTGCTGTCGCTGCAGGCTCAACTCCACCAAGCGGGACAGGCTGAGGCGCAGATCACCGAGAACAGCCACCTGAGCTCGGCGGTTTTTGCCCACCTCGGCCGGATCAATCTCGAAATGGATGACCTTGGCGCGCGGAGCGAATGTATCCAGCTTGCCGGTCACCCTGTCGTCAAAACGGGCTCCGACAGCAATCAACAGGTCGCATTCGGTGACGGCAAAGTTGGCGTAGGCGGTGCCATGCATGCCAAGCATGCCGACCGACAGAGGATCGTTTTCATCGAACGCACCCTTCCCCATCAAGGTGGTGGTGACAGGCAGCTGAAAACNCTCGGCCAGACCCCTGAGGCTGTCGTGGACTCCTGCAGAGATGGCCCCTCCCCCCACGTAGAGGAGAGGTCGATGCGCCTGTTCAATCAGATCCAGTGCATCGGAAAGAGCTGCATCCAGAGGGGGTTCCGGCAGGCGGAAACCCGGGGGAATCACCGAACCAGGCTCGACCGGCACATAGTCGAACATTTCCTGGCCGACATCCTTGGGGACATCGATCAACACCGGCCCTGGTCTGCCGGAGGACGCGATCAGAAACGCCTGAGCCACAATCGCGCCAAGATCCGCTGGATCTCGCACAACCCAGGAGTGCTTCACGATCGGCAGGGTGATGCCGAAGATGTCGGTTTCCTGGAAGGCGTCGGTGCCGATCGCCGGGCGAGGCACCTGACCGGTGATCACCACCATCGGCACAGAATCCATCTGTGCCGTAGCGATTCCAGTCACCAGGTTTGTGGCGCCNGGTCCTGATGTTCCGAAGCAAACACCNACCTTTCCGGTGGCGCGGGCATAGGCATCGGCGGCATGGGTGCCGGCCTGTTCATGGCGCACCAGGATGTGTTTAACCCAGCCTTCGCTTTCAGCGATGTGAAGCGCGTCGTAGATCGGGAGAATCGCTCCGCCGGGGTAACCAAAAATGGTGTCGACACCATGTCGACGCAGAGCATCCATGAGAGCCGCTGCGCCGCTGATGCGAACGGCCTGCCCAGACGGAGATCCACCGACGGCCGTCGGAGCGGAGATGAGTGTCATTGCTCGACGGAGGAACTGACCCTTCAGGTTAAGGGCCGGTCGTGTGTTGCGCTCCAGTGCGGCCCGTCATTGCCCTGCAGATTCAGAGCAGGCCAAGCGCGTGCAATGGACCTCGGCCACTGAGCAGCTCCAGCAGAAATGCGGAAAAGCCCAGCATCGCCAGTCGTCCATTCCAGACCTCGGAACTGTTGTTCCAACCCCACTCCCATTTCTCCTGGGGATAGAGCTTCACTTTGGTCGGAAGTTCGGCCGCTGCATCGAGGGTCACCTCCGGACCTTCAAGACTGGTGGTCACCAGATCGGCAAGGCCTTCGATGAAGGGTGGATAGGTGTCGAGAGCACGCACCCTGCGGAAGTTGACCACACCCGCCTCGGTGGCAAGCTCCCGGTACTCGATGTCGATCTCCTCAAGGGTTTCGATGTGTTCGCTCACAAAGCTGATCGGGACGACTACAAGGTCCTTGGTTTTGGCTTGACCGAGCTCCTCGAGGGCCTCCTCCGTATAGGGCTTGAGCCACTCCACGGGGCCAACACGGCTCTGGTAGGCCAGCGTGTGGGGATTGGCATGGCCCAGTTCCCTGGCCAGCTGGTCCATGATCAATCCCGTGCAGGCCTCGATTTCCTTCTGATAAGGATCGCCGGCCTCCTCCACATAACTCTTGGGGACACCGTGGGCGCTGAAGAAAATATGCGCCTGCTCGGGATCTTCGCTGTTGCGTACCTCCACAGCGATCAACTCAGCCATCGCCCGCACATAGCCGGGGTGATCGAACCAGCTTCTGATGCAACGGATCGGCAGTTGACTGAAGGACGCATCCCCCTGACGCAGCCTCTGCAACTCCCGGAAACTGGATCCACTCGTGCTGATGGAGAAGTGGGGGTACAGCGGAAGCACAACCACTTCATCGATGCCGTCGGCTTTGATGTCGCCGACGGCGGACTCCGTGAAGGGATGCCAATAACGCATTGCCACATAACTGGTGGCGTCGATTCCGCGCTGTCGCAGCAGACTCTGCAAATCGCGCGCCTGCTGCTCGGTGATGCGTCGCAACGGTGATCCACCGCCGATGGATCGATAGGCCTCCTGGGACTTGCTGCTGCGCAGGGTGCTGATCAACCAGGCCAGTGGCTTCTGCAGTGCAGGGATGGGAAGCCGGATGATCTCCGGATCCGCGAAGAGGTTGTATAGGAAAGGCCCGACATCCTGAATTCGCTCAGGCCCTCCCAGATTCAGTAAGAGGACGCCGACGCGGGCCATGCAGACAACAGCCATCACAGGGGGTTGAGCGTAGCCCTTGTTCAAGTCATGGTGGGCTGCAAGCACAGGCAGATGAACCTTCGCGACGAACTCGTCGCTCTCAACGCACGTCTGGAGAGCGAAGGTTGCCGTTTGAAGCTCGAGCAACGCGGACAGCGTCTGAACCTGCGTGGCGCTTTACCGCATCGGGATGGACGCCAGGGGACTGTGATTCAACGGCTCAGCATCGGTGTGAAGGCCGATGAAGCTGGTCTCCAGCAGGCGGAACAGACGCTGCGCCTGGTGGCGTTGCAGTTGAAGCGTGGCAGCTTCAGCTGGAGCGACTGGGGAGAGAGGAGCAAAGCCCATGCAGCGCCTCAGGCCTCCGGCGAAGCGATCGAACGCTTTGAGCAGGCCTTCTTTGCCGACCCTCGCCGGCGACGATCGAAGCCAGGGAGCCGCACCACCTGGACCGGTGCCTATCTGCCATATCTGCGTCGGCTGCAAGCCAGGGCCAACGACAGCCCCATCGACGCGGACCTGCTTCAGGACACCCTGGCCAGTTATGAGGACGGCAGCCGCAGCCGCCAGCAGTGCGCAACTGCTCTGGCGGCACTGGCGCGGCATCTGGAGATCACCCTGCCGGACGACTGGCGCAACGAATCGGCCGGATATGGACTGCACAGGGCACGCTTCCGCCGCCTGCCAAGCGACGGGCAGATTCTCGAAGCGGTGTTGCAGATCCCGAATCCACGCTGGCGCTTGGCCTATGGCCTGATGGCCACCTACGGGCTGCGAAATCACGAGGTGTTTTTCTGTGATCTCAGTCCCTTGGCTCCAGGGGGAGATCGGGTGCTTCGTGTTCTGCCCGCCACGAAGACCGGTGAGCATCAGGCATGGCCGTTCCAGCCCGAATGGGTGGAACGATTCGGGCTGCAGCAGCTTGGAGACTCCCCGGATTCGTTGCCAGCAATCCGCACCGATTTACGCCAAACCACGCTGCAGCAGGTGGGCCGCCGGGTGAGCGAACAGTTCCGCCGCTATCAGCTGCCCATCACCCCCTATGACCTGCGCCATGCCTGGGCGGTCAGGACCATCCATATCGGCCTTCCAGACACCGTTGCCGCCAGGATGATGGGCCATTCCGTGGCCATTCACACCCGCACTTATCACCACTGGATCACCCGCAGAGATCAGCAGCTGGCGGTTGATGCGGCCTTGTCCCGACAACGCGCTTAAACCAACACGCGTTAACCAACACAACACGCTTTAACGAACAGCCCCGAATGAGCTCTTTTCTGCGGCCGCTGGCCTACCGCCATCGCTGGATCTACGACACAGTCACCGCCGTGTCCTCCCTCAGTGTGGGCGGCGTGGAACGGTTGCGCGGTCTGGGACTGGAGGCTCTGCAGCAACGGCTTCGCCCAGGAGCCCCCGTGCTGGATCTGTGTTGCGGCAGCGGGGAAGCAGCCGCTCCATGGTTGGCCGCCGGATTCGCCGTAACCGGGCTGGACATCGCTCCGCGAGCGCTGGATCTCGCTGCAGAACGCCATCCGTCCCTGCAGCGGGTGGAGGGGTTGGCCGAGGATCCACCGCTCCAGGACGCTGGCTTCGCGGCGATCCAGCTGAGTGTGGCGCTGCATGAATTCCCCCGTCCGGAACGGGAACAGGTCCTGCAGAGCTGTCTTCGGTTGCTGCAACCGGGAGGCTGGCTGGTGCTGGTGGATCTGCATCCGGCAGGACCCCTGTTGAAACTTCCCCAGCAGCTCTTCTGCGCACTGTTCGAAACAGACACCGCCACCGCGATGCTGGAGGACGATCTGCCGGCCCAGCTGCGCCAGCTCGGCTTCATGGCGGTGAGCCAGGAGCTGCTGGCCGGTCAGGCCCTGCAACGGATCACCGCCCAACGGCCCTCGCCCCCTCCGAACTAATGACGACGCAAGATCTGGACAGCAAAGCCTCAGAACTCGGCATGGGTGGCCACCTGGCCCCGGAAGCCGATCAAGCCGGCTACCGCAAACGCATGGAACGTCGCCAGCAGGTGCAGCGTCAGCGGGTGGAGGAGCGCAACAAGGAGAAGGGACTGGTGCTGGTGTTCACCGGCCACGGCAAAGGCAAGACCACTGCCGCACTGGGACTGGTGCTACGCACGCTGGGCCACGGTGAACGGGTCGCCGTCGTGCAATTCATCAAGGGCGGCTGGGAGCCTGGTGAGGCCAGGGCGCTGCGCAGTTTCGGAAGTCAGGTGTGCTGGCATGCCCTCGGGGAAGGCTTCACCTGGGAAACCCAGAACCGTGAGCGGGACCAACAACTGGTGGCCGAAGCGTGGCAGACGGCCCTGAATTATTTGGGCGATGCAGCGATCAAGCTCGTGGTTCTCGATGAGATCAATGTCGCTCTCAAACTCGGTTACATCGAGGTTGAACGGGTCTTGGAGGGGATCAGGCTGCGCCCCGAACTCACCCATGTCGCTCTGACGGGCAGGGGAGCACCGGAAGCATTGATCGAAAGCTCGGATCTCGTGACCGAGATGACCCTTGTGCATCATCCTTTCCGCGAGCAGGGCGTGAAGGCTCAGGCCGGAATCGAATACTGACCCGATTCAGGCCGCGGCCTCCAGGTCCTCGTTGAGGCGACGAGTCGCTTCAGTGAGCACGGACAAACCGCTGACCAACAAAGCCCGATGAACGGTGGGTTCCCGCCAGCAGGAGGGATCACGACTGGCACGCTCGAGGGCCGAGAGGGTGAGACGAGCCATCACGGCGCTGTGACTGGCGTCGGGTTCGGCCATGACCTCAAAGCGTTGTCACCATCCAAGCGGTCCAGAGAACTCCTGACCAGTGCTTGCTACTGTCNGCGGGATCAAGGGACTTGATGGCGTACTCGCGCGTCCTGCTGAAGCTCAGCGGAGAAGCCCTGATGGGTTCTCAAGGCTATGGAATCGACCCAGCGATCGTTCAGTCGATTGCAGAGGACGTCGCAGGCGTCGTGGCAAGCGGAACACAGTTGGCCATCGTCGTGGGTGGCGGCAACATTTTCCGAGGATTGAAGGGATCTGCCGCCGGCATGGAACGCGCCACAGCCGACTACGTGGGCATGCTTGCCACCGTGATGAATGCGATCACGCTTCAGGACGGCTTGGAGCGGGCGGGNGTTGCCACCCGGGTGCAGACCGCGATTGCCATGCAGGAAGTGGCCGAGCCCTACATCCGGCGCAAGGCGATGCGGCATCTGGAAAAAGGCCGGGTTGTGGTGTTCGGGGCAGGCTGCGGCAATCCTTTCTTCACCACCGACACCACGGCCGCTTTACGGGCAGCCGAGATCAACGCCGATGTGGTGTTCAAGGCCACCAAAGTCGATGGGGTCTATGACAAGGACCCGGCCAAGCATGCTGATGCTGTGAAGCACGAGCATCTCAGCTTTCAACAGGTGCTCAGTGGGGAGTTGGCGGTGATGGACAGCACCGCCATCGCGTTATGCAAAGACAACAACATCCCGATCGTGGTCTTCAACCTGTTCGAGCCTGGCAACATCGGCAGAGCGGTGGCAGGAGAAGCAATCGGATCCCGCATCGGCAATCCCGCCTGATTCAGTTCAAGAGCGACCCAGCACCCACGTCCCCGGACAACACGTTTCTAGACACCCGTTCCCAACACCATGTCGAAGAAGGACCTCGAAGCCAGCATGCGCAAATCGGTGGAAGCCACCCAGCGCAACTTCAACACCATCCGCACCGGTCGGGCGAACTCTTCACTCCTGGATCGCATCAGTGTTGAGTACTACGGAGCGGACACTCCACTGAAATCACTGGCAACTCTTTCAACGCCAGATTCTCAGACAATCCAGATTCAGCCCTTCGATATGAGCGCTCTGGGCGCAATTGAAAAAGCGATCGCCATGAGCGAATTGGGATTCACACCCAACAACGACGGCAAGATCATTCGTATCAATGTGCCGCCACTCACCGAAGAGCGTCGCAAGGAGTTCTGCAAACTGGCATCCAAATATGCGGAAGAAGGAAAGGTTGCCCTGCGCAATCTGCGCCGAGACGCCATCGATAAAGTGAAAAAGCAAGAAAAAGAAGGCGACCTTTCCGAGGACCAGAGCCGCGACGAGCAGGACGGAATCCAGAAAACGCTCGACACATTCATCACCGAACTTGAGAAGCACCTTGCGGAGAAGGAAGCTGACATCCTCAAGGTGTGAGTGGATCCTCCGAGCCTCTACATGATGTTTTGATTGTCGGTTCTGGAGCCGCAGGGGGAGCAGCGGCTGTTCACCTGGCAGCCGCCAACCATGACGTTTGTGTGCTCGAACGCTCGAGCGGCGTCCCCGTGAAACCCTGCGGTGGCGGCATGGCCGCTTCCGTTCAGCAGTGGTTTCCGTTCTCGTTGCAGCCAGCGGTTGAGCAGGTGATCAACCGGGTGGAATTCAGTTGGTGCCTCGAGGACCCGGTGATCGCGGAGCTGCCGGGCGACGCACCGTTCTGGATCGTGCGGCGGGAGCGACTGGATCATCTGCTGATGGAGCAGGCCACCGTGCATGGCGCATCCCATCAANTGGGTGTTGAGGTCAGCCATGTCGAACGCAGAGGCTCCCATTGGCTGGTGACAGCGCGGGATGGTCGTCTCTGGGCAGGCCGCAGCCTGGTGATTGCCGACGGCTCAGGCTCTCCCTGGCCGGAACATCTGGGGCTGGGTCCCCGAGGTGTGAACCATGCCTGCACCACATCCGTGCGACTGGAGGGGCAGGGCAATCTCACCGATGGCAGTGCCCGGTTTGAATTCGGCCTCGTGCATCACGGGTTTGCCTGGGCCTTCCCCTTGGCGGGTGGTGTGAATGTGGGTGTCGGCACGTTCATTGGCAACAGCACACTGGACAGTGATGCGGTGTTGGAACAATTGCTGCCGGATCTGGGTTTCGCTGCGGATGCTGGGATGCGCCAACAACGGCAGCTGCGGATCTGGAATGGCCATCACCGCCTCGATGGCGAGGGTGTCGTGGTGGTAGGTGACGCGGCGTCTCTCTGCGATCCCTTTCTGGCGGAGGGATTGCGACCAGCCCTGATGAGCGGATGCGAGGCAGCGGCCCACCTGAGTCGATGGCTGAACGGAGAGCAGCGAAGCCTGCGCAGTTACAGCGATGCCATGCGTGTGCGTTGGGGCGAATCCATGGCCTGGGGTCGACGCATCGCACGGGTGTTTTACAGATTTCCAGGTGTGGGGTATCAACTCGGCATCAAACGTCCGACGGCTCCCAGACGCATCGCCCAGATTCTTTCGGGGGAGATGGGTTATGGCGATATCGCCCAGCGTGTGATCAGACGCCTGATGCTGCAGCGGAACTGAGCGGGATCAAGAACGAGCAACGCTTGACCGCATGCAAATGCACCACGGAACACTTCATCAAGGTGATCAATGGGGCTCTTGATCAGCAATTTTGAGGCGCATGGCTCAGCAAGTTCAAGAACATCGAACATCACTGTGAAGGAAATGTCGGCGGTGATTTGAAAAGGCAACAGAAATGAAGACGGTGATCACAGTCAGATGGACAAGAGATCGCGCTTAGAACTCAAGAGATAGTTGGACTTCCGCTGCAGAGGATTTCAAGGGGCGACGGCTTCTTCGCGATGATCGCGTCGGCGTCAGACCTGCTTGACGCGAACCATGTTTCTGTTGAATCGCATCGGCATGGCGATCAAAACCCGACGAGCGGCGAATCGCCCAGATCCGATCCTTCGCCTCCTGCATGGATGCCGCCACATCAACGATCGGTGCTGGCATGCCGCCTCCCAATGCCCAGGGCTCATGGATGTGAATCACCGGCACATCCTGCAATTCCGGACACCACTCGCGGATGAACACGCCCTGAGGGTCGTGATCCATCCCCTGCTTGATCGGGTTGTAGATCCGGATCGTGTTGATCGAGGTGCTGCCCGACTGCATCTGGCACTGGCTCCAGTGAATCCCCGGTTCGTAATCAACAAACTGGCGNGCCAGATGCAAACCACTGTCCCGCCAGGGCAGCCAGAGGTTGTAGCTGGCGAAGGACATCAACATCGCCCGCATGCGGAAGTTGATCCAACCGTGGGCCCGCAAGGCACGCATGCAGGCATCGACAAAGGGCACGCCAGTGCGGCCTTCGCTCCAGGCCCTCAAGCGCTCGGCGTCCGCCTCACGAATGCCCCGCATGAACGGATGGAAATCACTGAACTCAATCGCCGGCTGATCCTCCAGCTTCTGGATGAAATGGCAGTGCCAGTGCAGCCGTGATTCAAAACTGCTGACGCCGCGGCCGCTGTGGCTGCGGCTGGACTGCAACACCTCACGCATCGAGAGGCAACCCCAGGTGAGGTACGCCGACAGGCGCGAACAACCCGTGAAAGCCGTGTTGGGACTCGACATGGCCCGTTGATAGCGCGGGGCTCGATGCTGCAGAAAATCGCGCAACTCCCCCAGGCCGAATGACCGCCCGCCGGTCTGCCGCTGCGGGCAACCATCCGGCGGCAACTCAGGGCAGGGCCGCTCCGGGATCACGCCGGGATCAATGCCCTCCAGCCGTGGCAACGCGGCCGGCGCTGGCGTGAGGGGCTCCGCCATCTGCGCCTCCCAGCGCTTGGCCCAGCCGTTGCGGCTGCGCATCCGCCGCGTCACGCCGAACTGCGGGATTTCACTCCAGGCGATGCCGTGCTGACGGGCCCAGGCCGCCACGCGTTTGTCGCGCTGGTACGTCCAGCCGTTGCCGGTTTCCTCATGGCTCCATAGGCGGTCAATTCCGAACTGGCGCCGGGCCCGCTCCAGCACCTGCACCACATCACCTGAGCGCACCACCAGCGGTTGGCCCAGATCTGCCAGGGCCTGACGCAACTCCACGAGCGACTCCCGGCAGAAGAGCCACTGCCGCTCGGAGGCATCGGGCTGCTGCCACCACTNCGGCTCCACCACATAGAGCGGTAGGACAGGTCCGAGCTGTTGTGCTTCAACCAGCGGACGATGGTCGACAACCCGCAGATCCCGCTTGAACCAGACAAGCTGGAGGGCAGCCATCCACCGGCAACAAGAACATCAGTTCTAATCGATTCATCCTGATCGTTGAACAGCGCTGACGTCTTCGATCCGATTCAGTCAGGCACCATCTGGAGCATCGCGCCCAGATTGACTTTCATACGATTNCGAAATCCNTGAACATCCAACCTGTTCATCAGGAGCGCTGCGATCAAGAACAGGAGAATCTGCAGACCGAACACACCGCTGTAGGACGCCATCACATTTCCACCGGTGATTGACTTCAGCAACGTCAACAGCCCACCTCCACTGATCGTGCCCAAACCTCGGGAATAGGCATACCCCACACCCCATAAACCCAGCAAGGCAGCGTTGAAACCTGGTTGCACAAAGTTGAACATCATGTTCAGGCAGGAATGAATGCAGATCCCCAANGAAAAACCAAACAGCCCAATGGCAATCCGAAGCAGACCCTGCAACTGATCCGGAGCAGCCACGAGCATCAAGCCCAATGCCACAGAGGCCATCAGCGCTCCAAACTGGGAACCACGCACCATGCCAATCCTCGGTACGACCTGAAATCCACTGATCAACAGGCCCGCCAGAAAACACAGGGCGAGCAGAGCATTGAGAGACGTTGTTGCACAGATATTCATGTCAAACACGGCCGCTCCATAAGGCTCGAGCACAGCGTCATTGAGAAACATGCTGAAGGTGAACAAACACATCACCGCCATGAATCCCTTGGCCTGAGGCACAGAGAAGACAGACTTGAGCAACTGTGGAAGCGAAAGCTGCAAGCGTTGACGGCCTTCCCTTTGGGTCCCAGCTGACTGACGGGGGTTCTCAAGACCGATGACGGCAACCAGCCCCAACAAAAACAGGATGGGTGGCGCCACAACCATGAGGCGCTCTAAGCCCATGACCACATCGTTACCACTGGCCCCAACCGCACAGGCGGAACCAAACAAGGCATTCACCAGAAACGTACCCAGCAGGACGCCGAACAAACGCAACGACCAGACGATGGACAACACCCTGGTGCGTTCGCGTTCCGAGGTGAGATCAACCACCAGAGCGGAAAAGGCTGTNCCACCAGCGGAGACAGCCACACCGATGGCNATGAACAGCAGCATCANAGNCACAACCCAGGTCAGAACGCCAACGGANGCTCCGACCTGGGCGTTGATGGCGAGCTGGAGCACCACCCATACNACCCCTCCGAACAACACGGAGAGCGCCAGCGCGCTTGCCAGCAAGAAAGGAGTTCGTCTCAGACCCCCCAACGGCAACCGATCCGACCAGTTGCCGAAGAAGGCACGACTGAANCCCATCAACTCCTGAGCGCCGATCGCAAGCGCGGCGACGGCAGCAGGAAGTTGAATCTCCTCAATCAGCAAACGGTTGAGAAGGCCAAGTGTGAGGACGCCCAGAATGCCCAGACTCAGCTGAAACATCCCGAGCCTGAGCCCAAGTCGTCCTGAACGATTCANCAATACAGATCGAAGCCCCTAGCACAAGAACTCGATCCATTTGAGACGAAAAAAACAATTNTGGCTCAGGTGGAGGCCAGTTTGATGTCCCTCAGGCGTTCGTCCACCGACGCAAGCAGCTCGATCGCAAACATCGGTGCTTCCTGCATGGCAAACAAAAACTTCTCCCTGTTCATCTCAATCAGACGGCAATCCTCAGCAGCTTTGGCGGTGCCAAGCCGCTGATGGTCTTCCATCACCAACGCACCAGCACCGAANACGTGACCGGCCTGAATATCCTCATGGCCTTCCTTGCCGTCCTCGCCNATCCANGTGAGCCGGATCGATCCTTCAAGAATGCCGTACATGGATTTTCCGGTCTCCCCGGAACTGAACAGCACATCACCAGCCTTGAGCGTGACCACTTCGCCCTTNGTGGCGAGAGCGCGCATGGTGTCGAGAACGTTCACTGTCAATTGATGGGGTCATCAAAAGTGTGCTGATGACAGGTGAAGAGGAGGTAATGCCCCCTCTTTCACCGTGCACCCGATCAGGGTCAGGCTGTGGTGAGGGCCAGAGCAGCGCCAAACCCCTGACGAACATCTTCCTGGGAGATCAGCCCGTCATGATCTTTGTCCAGGGCATCAAACACGGCGTCGCTTCCGAGCCATTCGTCGCGGGTGATGGAACCATCGCCATTCATGTCGTTCAGCATGAAGATCTCCTGAACGGCATGACCGAAGGCTGAACCTCCCTCAAGCTCGGCGAGGCGATGGGCCAACTGATGCTCCAGTGTTTCAATCGCCTTGCTGAAACCCTTGATGCCTTCGCCCAGCTTGTCGGTNGCCATCCGATCTTCCTTCATCATGGCGTCAAAGCGTTCCCGGTCCACGTGGATCTGCTCCTCACCACCCGTGGGGTTGGAACCATCCAGCTTTTGGGTCAGCTCGGCGTTGCTTTCACGCAACTGATCCAACAATTTCGGTGAAATGGTGAGNAGATCGCAGCCGGCCAGCTCGGTGATCTCATCNAGGTTGCGGAAGCTCGCTCCCATCACNTCGGTGTTGTAGCCGAAGGTCTTGTAGTAGTTGAAGATCCTGGTCACCGAGATCACGCCNGGNTCTTCNGGNCCNGGATAGGANTCGCGACCGGTNTCAGCTTTATACCAATCGAGNATGCGNCCCACGAAGGGNGANATCANNGTNACNCCAGCNTCAGCACAGGCNACGGCCTGACNNAAACCGAANANNAGGGTGAGATTGCAGTGGATGCCCTCTTTCTCCAGCACTTCAGCAGCTTTGATTCCCTCCCAGGTGGAGGCGATCTTGATCAGGACTCGGTCATTGCTGATGCCAGCGTCGTTGTAGAGACGAATCAGCTTGCGACCTTTTTCGATCGTGGCGTCCGTGTCGTAGCTGAGGCGGGCATCCACCTCCGTCGACACGCGACGGGGAACGATCTTGAGAATCTCTTTTCCGAAGATCACGCTGATCTCGTCCAGCGCTTCATGAACGACATCCTCAACAGGCGCGTTCTCACCGATGAGCTTGCGGGAGGACCGCAATGCTTCATCAATCAAGCTCTGATAGGCAGGGATCTGAGCTGCAGCGAGAATCAGGGAAGGATTGGTTGTGGCATCACGGGGGGTGAACTTACGGATCGCTTCCAGATCACCGGTATCAGCCACGACCACGGTCATGGTGGAGAGCTGCTCGAGGAGGCTGGCCATGGCAGGGGATACGGGCCTTCGTCCGTAACGTAGCGACGTTTTTCAGAGCGTCAGCTCTTCGAGGCCTTGTTCAATTCTGCTGGTTTTGAGGGATGAATCTTTTCCACCACCAGCAACCCGTCAATCACCTGCTTGGCCACCGGAACAGCAACAGTTGAGCCGTAGGCATTGTTTCCCTGGGGCTCATCAACAACCACCAACACGACGTACTTGGGGTTCTCGACGGGAAGGGAGGCCACGAAACTGCAGATGCGAGCGCCCGCCAGATAAATCCCGTTCAGGGCCTTCTGCGCTGTGCCCGTCTTTCCAGCGATGCGATAGCCGGGTGTCTTGACGCCTTTGCCGCTTCCCTGATCCACCACCGATTCCATCCAACTCATCACCGTGCGGGTCACCTCCGGCTTGATCAGCTGTTGCCCACCTGGAGCCGCCGCTGGTGCCAGAGCGTGTCCGGACCGGAAACCCCTCGTGATGTGGGGGCTCACCAGCCGCCCTCCATTGGCGATCAGGGCATGCAGTTGCGCAAGCTTGAGCGGCGTGAGAGAAAAGCCCTGGCCGAAGGCCGTCGTCGCGGGTTCAATCGGCTGCGTGGTGAACTGCTGCTTGGTCTTCAGCTGTCCTGCAACAGCACCGGGAAGATCGGTGTCGGGTTTGGCATCGATGCCTAGACGTTCCATCCAATCCCAGTAGAGGCCATCCTCGAGATGACGCATGGCTTGGACCATGCCGACATTGCTCGACACCTGAAGCACCGTTGGGAAGTCGATCAGACCATTGGCTCGCTTGTCGTGGTTGTTGATCGGCCATCCACCGATCTGCAACTGACCAACGTCATGAACACGGTCGTTGGGTTGGATGGCCTCTTCCTGCAAAGCCAGGGCAAGGTTGATCGGTTTGAACGTGGAGCCCGGTTCATAGAGGTCCTGGACCGACCACTCCCGGAAACGGCCCGGGTCGTAAGTCCAGAACCGATTGGGGTCATAGGTGGGGGTGGACGCCAGCACCAGCAGTTCCCCGTTGGTGACATCCATCACGATGGCGGCACCCTTCTTGGCCTTCCATTTCTTGACCTGGGCATCGAGAGCCTGAACGGTCAGTTCTTGCAGTCGGGAATCCAGGGTGAGCTGCAGGCGCAGATCATCACCGAAAAACACTCCGGGCTCGAGATCATCAGGCAAGGGGGTGCCATCAGCTCCACGGCGCAGGCTCCGGGCCTGCTCGTGCCTCAGCAGATCGTCGTCTCGGCTTTGCTCCAGGCCAGCCTGGGGGACCCTCTCATCGTTGAGAAAACCCACAACGTTTGCAAACAGATCACCCTGGGGGTACACCCGTTGGGGGTAGGGCTCGAGATCCAGGCCGCTGATTCCAAAGGCACTGATCGTGGAAGCGGTTTCGGGATCAATGCCCTCCTCCAGCTTGATTCCGGATTGGCGGTCACCAATCTGCTTCAACAGGTGGTCTGCAGGAACGCCCAACACGGGGGAGAGCCGTTCGGCAACATCACCGGCTGGTCGCACATGGTTCGGGTCATCCCCTGGAAAATTGAAATATCGCGGGTGCGCCCAAAGACGAAACCGTTTTTCATCCATCGCCACCAGACGACCGTTGCGGTCGACGATCGGTCGGCGTTGCCCCAGAGGCTGACTTCGCTGCGTCTGGAGCTGACGCGCTCTGGCTTCCAACTCCGAGGTCTGGACCAACTGCAGCCAGGCCATCCTGCCGATCAGGCCAACCAAGCCGGTGCAGAGAATCAGGAAGATCCACCAGAGACGTTGCGCGGAGACCGTCTCAAGAGGAACGACGCGGGCGCGGCTGCGGCGTGCTGGAGCAATCGTCGCCATGGATGATCGACCCTTCATTTAGTAACCCGGTCGGATGCGCTCTTCGATCAGCTCGTCAAAGGAGGGGAGCATCGACACATCAGGAATCGGCTCGGCTGCTGTCGAGGGGCGATTGAGATAAACCAAGTTGGCCACCTTGGTCGGGACCATGCGAGATGGTCGCGTGGTCCGTCGCAGCAGATGCTGTTCCATCACGGCCGTCGACTCGGTCAATCGATGTGCGAGCGAACGGGTGCTCTCCAGACGGTTGAACGAAAGGGTCCAACGGTGTTGCCAATGAAGCGTTAATCCGCTCAGGACGGCCACTGCCGCCAGCACCCCGAGCATCGTTCCATCCGCCAAACGATGCAGGCTTCCCAACCAAGGGGAGCGACGCGCAACTCGACCAGCAGAGAGGGACCCCTGGATCAGCTCGAAGGTCTTGGATGAAGAGCGCTGTTCCGGTGCGGCGACCACCGATTCTCCAGGACAATGAGCTAGTGAACCATTCGCTCAGGGCCTCGGCAAGGTGGCGAAGCCAGGCTTCACAGCAGCAGCAGATTGAAGAAGGTGACGGCATTCCACAGCGCATGCATCAACACGCAGGGAAGCAGTCGACCACTGCTCAAACGCATCAGCGCCAGACCGATGCCGAGAACCGTGAGAGGAGCGAGTTCACCGATGCTGATGTGAGCCAGACCGAAGGTCAGGCCGCTCAGCACGACCCCCCAGAACACACCGACAGACTCCGTGAGCACGGGTAACAGCGCACCACGGAAAATTACCTCCTCAAACAACGGAGCGAGCACCACAGCTGTGAACGCCATCAGACCAAGAGCGATCGGATCACGGCTGCTCAGGACAAGCTCTAACAGTGGATTGCTGCCACCTGGATCCCCCAACAAACGCACCAGAAGCCAACCCGTGAATGTGACCACCGGCGTCACCATCAGCCAGGCAGCCACCGCACCGGTCATGGCCGAAGCGGGGGGTCGCAGCTTCCATTGCAGCCAGCCACCAGGTGGACAGCGCTCCATGGGAAGTGCTTTCAGCTGCCTGCGGAGGATCAGCAGGCTCGGCAAGGCCATCACCGAGTACTGAATCACCACCTCCATCGCCTCACGGCGTGGACTGACCAATCCGGCCGTCAGGCTGCGCACCAGGGGAGCTGCCACCACCGGGACGCCGACGGCACTGATCACCACAAAACCTCCGGCAACCAGCAAAGCCATGTCGATCAACGTCAGAGCTGGTCCTTTCAGCGATGGCCATGGCTCCTGCCGGCGACGCAGCAGCAGCCACCCCTGCCGCAGCAACAAGCCACAACCCAACACGATGCTCATCAACGGAACCAGAACGCTCAAACCGAGACGCACAGCGGCGACCTGGGAAACAGCGGGATCCACGCATCGATCGGTCCTTCCCCTCAGCGCTTCGCAGGAGAGCAGCCTGATCAGAGGATCGGCCTCGGCCCCTGAGCCCTGGGAATGAATCCCGTCCGACGCTTTGGACAACAGCGTCAGCATCCGCTGCTGCCGTTCGGAGCGTTGCTCGGGTGGGCTGGCCTGGATGGCCTGCCTCAGCAGATCACGCGGTTCAGGTCCCGCTAGCAATGGCCTCAACTGGGGCGGCAGGGCAGGTTCCGCCAGCAGCGTGAGCTCCTGCTGTTGAAGGGAGAGCGTCGGCGCAACGGACGGGCGCGTGAGGCTCGCCACCAGGCCGGAAACCCAGATCGCCGCGGCCAGCACCAGCGATAGAACAGCAAGAGCTGTCTTCCAGGTCGCTTGAGGCTGGCTGGAGGAACTGGTTGGCACCACGTTGGCTCGAACACAACCGATTGTCCCCCTGCGGGGCCAGCCCCATACGATGACCGCGCCTTGTCGCTGAACGGTGCCACTCCGCCTACTCCTGGTTCGCCACGGACTGAGCAGCTTCAACCAGGAACGCCGCATCCAGGGGAGGGACGACCTCTCAGCGCTCTCTGATGAGGGCCACGAGCAGGCGCGACGGCTGGGGGAGTCTCTGTCTGAGGTGCCGATCACCGCTGTGTACAGCTCGCGCTTGAAACGGGCGGCATCCACCACAGCAACCCTGCTGAAGGGCCGCGGTGGCCAGGCGCCGCAAACCGTGTTTGATGACGGCTTGCTCGAGGTGGATCTGGAACCTTGGAGCGGATTGCGGATCAACGAGCTCACCGAACGGTTTCCTGAGGCCTACGCCACCTGGAAACTTCGACCGTTGGAGCTGGAGCTCCAGCACAGCGACGGCAGCTCCTACCGGCCGCTGGTGGAACTGATGGATCAGGCGCAGACGTTTTTGGAAGGGTTGCTTCAACGGCATCCACCGGAAGGTGATGACACGGTGCTGGTGGTGGCTCACAACGCCATTCTTCGCTGCCTGATGCTGGTGCTGTTGAACCGGCCGGAGAACGGGTTCCGTCGGCTTCGGGTGGACAACACCTCCCTCTCGATCTTCAACCTGCGTCCCGGCACAGCGGGTCCCCAGGTGCAGATCGAATGCCTCAACTGCACCACTCATCTGTCGCCGTTGCCGGCGAAGGGTGAGGGTGCCCGGCTGATCCTTGTGCGCCATGGCGAAACCGACTGGAACAAGGAGGGTCGTTTCCAGGGGCAGATCGATATTCCCCTAAACAGCAACGGCCGCAACCAAGCGGCTGCGGCCAGAGAATTCCTCAAAGACGTCCAGATCGACAAAAGCTGGAGCAGCACCCTCTCCCGTCCAACCGAGACCGCCCAGATCATTCTCGAGGCGCACCCCGACGTGAACTTGAGCCAGACGGATGGTTTGGTCGAAATCGGACATGGCCTCTGGGAGGGCAAGCTCGAATCCGAGATCCGCGAGGGCTGGTCCACCCTGCTGGACAGCTGGAAAAGCACGCCGGAAACCGTTCAGATGCCTGAAGGGGAAACGATTCAGGACGTCTGGGCCCGGTCGGTGCGCAGCTGGCAGGAGATCAGCGATCAGCTCAAGCCGAACGAAACGGCTCTGGTGGTCGCCCACGATGCTGTGAACAAAACCATTCTCTGCGACCTGCTCGGTCTCACACCCGCAGACATCTGGGCTGTGAAACAGGGAAACGGAGGGGTCACCGTGGTCGACATCGCCAGCGATCCGCGTCAGCCTGCCGTCGTGTCCTGTCTCAATCTCACCTCCCATTTCGGCAGCGTCATCGATCAGACGGCCGCGGGAGCGCTCTGAATCAATGAACGACAGCCTGCTGTTGGACCCTGTTCGGATTCTGCAAGGACCGGGACACGATGAGCGGCAGGGAGCGGTTCTGATTGAAAACGGAGTTCTGCACGGGTTGGATCAAGTTGCCAGGGACAGGGCAGCACTGCTCGGACTCATCCCCAGCGAGGCCTCGACCCAGCTGATTGCTCCATGCCTCGTCGATCCCCACTCCGTCCTCGAGGATCCGATCAACGGTCGTGCGGAAACCCTGGACAGCTTGAAGCGGTGTGCGAGCACCGGCGGCTACGGCCGCATCGCGCTGCTTCCCCGTAGCCGTACCTGGCGCGACAGACCGACACGGCTGCAGGACCTCCTGCAGCCCAATGAACCTCGGGGAGTCCAGATCAACGTCTGGGGAAGTTTCAGCCGTGACGGTCTCGGCAGCGATCTCGCACCCCACGCTGATCTGATCGAGCACGGGGCCATCGGGATCGCTGACGATGATTTCATGTTGCCCCTGCCTCTGCTGGAACGGGGGCTGCTGCTCGGCGACATGGGAGCGGCTCCGGTGCTACTGGCTCCGAGGGACCCCGATCTTCAGGGGGATGGCATGGCAAGAGCGTGCGTGGAAACGCTGCGAGCGGGATGGGCTCCCGATCCTTTGAGCAGCGAATCTCTACCTGTCTCCCAACTGCTTGCCCTGCAGCGTCGCCATCCGTTACGGCAACTGCGCTTGATGAATCTGTCCACCGCCGAAGCGGTGGACCAACTGCGACGGGAACCGCACCCTCCCACAGGCACCGTGAGCTGGTGGCACCTCCTGGCGGACAGCGCAGGACTGGACATCGATGACCCGGGCTGGTGCGTGCGCCCATCCATCGGAACAACTGCCGATCGCCTTGCACTGCAACAGGCGGTGGCCGATGGGTTGATCAGTGTGGCCGTGCATGCCGTCCCTCTCGACGCGGAGGACATGCTGATGCCACCGGATCAACGGCCGCCGGGACTCAGCGGCCACCATCTCGTGCTGTCAGCCCTCTGGGATGCGCTCGTTCGGCACGGTGGATGGTCCGTTGCCCAGCTCTGGCAGGCGCTCAGCTTCGGGCCATCAGCGTTGCTGAATCTGACGCCCGAACAGCTTCAACCCGGCAGCCGCCGCTGGCTGCTGTTTGATCCGGACTGCACCTGGCGAGCGCAGGACCATGACGACCATGGACCTCTGGCCGCGAATCTCCCCCTGCTGGGGAGGGAACTTCAGGGCAAGGTGCGGGCCTGCGGCCTCAGTCGTTGAGACCACCCAGACGATTCAAGGGCCAGAAGCGCCAGACCGCTCGTCCGAGAACCTCCTTCTCAGGAAGAAAGGGACTGCTGGGCCAAAAGCGTCCATCCCAACTGTTGCTGCGGTTGTCGCCGAGGACCAGAACCGATCCCTCGGGCACGGTTCCATTCACGGTTCGGCAGGGGCTCATTCCCTGGTCATCGAGCTTGCAGAAGCGACCGACGTACGGCTCCTTGAGCTTGCTTCCGTTCAGCGTCACCTCTCCGAGTGGGTTGACTGACACGCGATCACCAGGCACAGCGATCACTCTCTTGATGTAGGCATCACAGGCCGGATCTCCCAGACCGGGAATCAGCCCGATGAGCGGAAGATTCACAAGCATGCAGCGCCACGCCGATGGCCTCTGTCCTGAACTGAGTGCCGGATCAAAGGCATACGGTGAATTGAAGACAACGATTTCGCCGCGTTTGGGCGGGCGGGGCAGATAACTGAGCTTTTCGACCAGCAGGCGATCCTGAATTTGAAGGCCGGGCAACATCGAACCCGATGGGATGTATCTGGCTTCTACAACGAATTGCCTGATGCCGAAATAAAGGGCAAATGTGAACAGAACCGGACCCCAGAAATCCCAGAAGGGATGAAGTCTTGAGCGATTCTGTTGCTCGTCAGCCAACGGGTAATGCTGGGAAAGACGCTTCACCATAGAGGCAAGGTGAAGACAGTCCCGGCCCCGAACCTCGATGATCCGCCCCCGCTGGCAACGGTTCAACCGATCCGGTCCGCTCCTCGTCTGGCGGCGCTGGGACCAGGCGATCGCGCTGATTGCAGCGCTGAATCTGGCCTGGGTGATTTTTGATCTGAGTTACGTGGCGCTGCGCAGTTTCTGGCTGCAGCGCAATCTCTATCCGCTGCCTTCGCTGCCGCTTGTGGTGCCGCTGCCGTGGCTGCCGGACATCACACCGCTGTACGACCCGCTCAAGGGAATCGAACCGCACCGCGACACCAAGGCTTATCTGGACCATTTCCAGACCCTGGACCGGGAAGCGATGGCCCAGGGGATCGATGCGCCGGCTGTGCAGGAACTGCTGAACAAGCAAACGGATCTGACGATCGAGATGATCGAGACCAATCCGTTTCTCAATTCCGGCAACGCAGGCACGCTGGAACGGCTGAAGAACCGTCTGCGAACTCAGGCAGGTCTGGAATCATCGCGAGAAGCGGCCGTTCTTCTGCTCAGTCCGCCCTATTTGCAGCAGAACAGCTGGACCGCTGAACGCATCTTCTGGACCCGTCGGATCCTGCCCCTGGTGGAGATCAACTACTGGAGGGGGATGGATGAGAACGGTCAGCCGACCGATCTGAGCTGGCGCATTGATACGCCTTTTCAGCTGCTGTTTCTGGTGGACATCCTCCTTCGGACGATTCGCCTGAAACGTCGTTACCCAGCGATCCGATGGCGGGATGCTCTGCTGCGGCGGTGGATCGACCTGCCCTTGCTGCTGCCCATTGGACGGCTGCTTCGGGCGGTGCCCGTGACGGAGCGCTTGTCTCGAGCCGGGTTGATTCAACTGGAACCGTTACGGGCTGTGATCAGTCGTGGGGTCGTTGCCCTGCTGGCCATGGAACTGTTTGAAGTGATCACGATCCGGGTGGTGGATGCCCTTCAGGAGATGATCCGATCCCCACAGCTGCCGCAGCGGATCCGCAGCTTTTGTACCTACCAGGGAATGGAGCAGAACGAGCAGAAGGAGCTGGTGCAGCTCACGCAGATCTGGCTGCCACTCCTGCTCAATCAGGTCGGTCCAAACATGCGACCCCAGCTGGTGGCGCTCTTCGCACACCTTTTGCAACAAGGGCTGGAACGCAACGCGGTGCTTAATCCCTTGCGAGGTCTAAAAGGGCTGCAAAAAGCTGAGTCAGAGATGAGCCGTCAGCTTTCCGAGAGTCTTGTGGATTCAGTGTTGAACCTCTCCAGGGGAGCTGGAAGCCGTTTGGAACAGAGAGATCCAGTGCTTGAGGAGCTCGGAAGTGACACGATCGACCGGTTCTGGGAGGAACTCGCGAGGGTGATGGAGCAGGGCCCAGTGATGGAGCGAAGCCAGGAGCTGCTGGCCTCACTACTGGAGGATCTCAAGCGATCCAGTTTCCAGCAGCTGCACAATCAGTGGGGCGTGGACGATCTGATCCGTGAGATTGATGGTCTCAGTTTCAGTCCACCAGATGAGCGCTCCAGACCTCAGGCTTGAAACCGACGAGACAGTCTCCGGAGGGACTGATCAGAAAGGGGCGTTTGATCAATTTGCCATCAGCGGCCAAAGCATCGAGAGCCTGGTCATCGCTCATCGCTTTCACGGTGGCAGCACCCAAAGCTCTGTAGCTCTGCCCACTGGTATTAAAAAGAGGTTTCCGGTCTCCGAATTGCTTCAACGCTGTCAACAGCTGATCCCGCGAGGGGGGAGTCTCCGTGATGTCGATCACGTCATGGTCGATGCCCTTCTCAACGAGCCATGCCAACGCCTTTCGACAGGTGCTGCAGCGGCTGTAAGAGAACACCTGAAGAGACGCCACCGCGATCAGCGACCAAACAGAGACTTAACGGCACCGACCAGGCTGTTGGATCCTTTGCCTGCTCCGTCGTCGGGTCGGGTGCGCACTGTGACGTCACCGTTGACGGTGGTCCGGCAGCTCAGGCGGTAATTGGCCGGGCGATCGGAGAGGTAAACCTCTTCCACATCGCTTCGGGGCGAAAGATTTTCAAGGCCTTCAACAACTTCCACCACGCACGTTCCGCACTGACCAACGCCACCACAGTTGTTGAGGTTGTTGAGTCCCTTATAAGGATTCAAACCAGAATCAAGAGCAGCGCGCCGAAGATTGGCCCCTTCAATGCAGCCCACCTGCTGTCCTTCCTGGTCAAATCGAATGGTGGGCACGGTTCTTACGAAATCACAAGTGCGCACCAACTTACAAGCATCCTGGGGTTGAACCGCGTGTCTGCAAAGGAAAGTGGAGTGGCTGTCCTTCAGGAAGCCGCCTCGATGCAAGCCTTCAGGAGCGGATCAACGGCATCAGCGTCCCGCCACCCATCAATGCTGATCTCCCGGCCTTCAATGCTGCGGTAAGTCCTGAAGAATTCCGCCACCTCCTCCAGCTGAGAGGACGCGATCTGACGAATGCTGCGGATCATCGACTGAGCGGGATCCGCCATCGGAACACACAGCAATTTGCCGTCGTAGATGCCGTTGTCATGCAGATCCAACAGGCCGATGGGACGTGCCTTGATCAGGCAACCTGCAAACGTGGGTTCCGCCATGATCACCATGGCATCGAGGGCTGATCCGTCGTCGGCTTTCGTGTTGGGAACGAAGCCGTAGTCGAAGGGATAACGAATCGAGGCGTGCAAAACGCGCTCGAGTGCCATCACACCTGCATCGGCCTGATAGGAATATTTATTGCGGCTACCAGCCGGTATCTCGATCAGAAGGTTGATCACTCCCTGAGAGGGAGATGGGTTGAGCGGTTGGAGGTCCATGGTCGTAAGCCATCGGGGGGAGCTGTCCCGAGCCAGCCGCTCGCTCCGTGACCACGGCAACAAGCGGAACGGAAAAGCTCATCAAGGCGATCACAAGGCCTGAAAGCGCCGTGGAGGTCGCGCTGTAACTGAAGGGCTCGTCAGAGTCCTGACTGATCTGTTCGTCGCCTGGGGTGGAAGAAACCTGATCTGTGGCCATGCCATGGGAAGAGGTCGAACCTCGTCCGCCTTCGATATCAAATGAGCAAAATTATTCTGGCATCGAACTCGCTGAAGCGCATCCCGTCAGGCAGCCGGCCGATCCTGACGCTCACGCCTTGCAGCCACGAGATCCGAAGGGGCCTCTTCCAGACCTTCCAGATGGGATCGGATGAACTTCAGTTCATCCAGAATGGCACCCAGCATCTGCTGCGTAGCGGTCGACGGGGAGTTCAGGACTTCAACGGTGACTTCCTTGATCCTGAGAACATCCTTGGCAAATCGCGCCACCTCGTTGGGATGGAAGAGAAGAGGATCCTTTTGATCGCTTCTGTACTCAGGATTGAGCTTCCGTGGATTGAATGGAGGATTGAGATTGCGAGGATCGGTATTCGTATATCGATACACAGATGCACGCGATCGATTCAAGGACTTCTGAACATCATCAATACCGACGAGTGATTCAGAATGTGCCACCGAAATCACCGGCTCAACACCAACTTCCACGATCTGATTGACATGTCCAACGCCAGATTCGATTGACCGAGGAAACATGAGACGGGCCTAGGACAACCTGGATTGCACGGACGGTAGCAGTCGAGACTCAGGTCGTACAGCGGTTTCCCAGAGAATCAGACACTTAACCGATCGGCACCGCAAGAGGACGGTGATACGTTCATCAAATCTTTTCAAGTTCATGACATGCGCGTCTCCCGCCTGATGCTGGTGACGCTTCGTGATGTTCCCGCTGAAGCAGAAATCGCGTCGCATCAATTGCTTCTGCGAGGCGGATACATCCGTCGGGTTGGATCCGGGATCTACGCCTACCTGCCGCTGATGTGGAGGGTGTTGAACCGCATCACCAGCATCGTTCGCGATGAACTGAATCAAGCCGGAGCCTTGGAAACCCTGCTGCCCCAGCTGCATCCAGCCGAATTGTGGGAGCGCAGTGGTCGCTGGCAGGGATACACGGCCGGCGAAGGGATCATGTTCCACCTTGAAGATCGTCAAGGTCGGGAACTGGGTCTCGGACCAACCCATGAGGAGGTGATCACCAGTCTTGCCGGTGAGTTGTTGCGCTCATACAAACAGTTACCCGTCAACCTCTATCAAATCCAGACCAAATTCAGAGACGAGATCAGACCGCGGTTTGGGTTAATGCGCGGACGGGAATTCATCATGAAGGATGCCTATTCGTTTCACGCCGACGAGTCGGATCTAAAGGCGACGTACGCGGTGATGGATCAGGCCTACCGCCGCATCTTCGAGCGTTGTGGACTGGACGCCGTGCCCGTTGATGCTGACAGCGGCGCCATTGGCGGAGCAGCATCGCAGGAGTTCATGGTGACCGCCGAAGCTGGCGAAGACCTCGTTCTGATCAGCGATGACGGGGTTTACGCCGCCAATCAGGAGAAGGCGGTTTCTCTGGCCTCCACGGCCATCCCCCTGGACACCACAGAAGCAACGTTGCCAACCGGTGGCTTGCTGATCGACACGCCTGGACAGGTCACCATCGCCGATCTGTGTGCGGCCCAGGGTTGGCACCCCTCTCAGGTCGTGAAGGTGCTGCTTCTTTTGGCACACCTGGAAGACGGCACAGATCAACCGGTGTTGGTCAGCCTCCGCGGCGATCAAGAGCTCAACGACGTGAAACTGATCAATGCCATCTCCCGCCTGAGTGAACAGGGCGTGCTCGATTGCCGTCCGATCAGCAGTGAGGCGCTCGACCAACAGGGTGTGACGGGTCTCCCTCTCGGATCCATCGGACCGGATCTTGACGATGCTGTCCTGACTGAAGCCAACAGCTGGACGCCACGCTTTCTGCGTCTCGCCGATCCCACAGCGGCGGCTCTTGAACACTTTCATTGCGGCGCCAACGCCGTGGACCGTCACCGCAGCTTCAGCCGTTGGGCCGATTTCGATCAGACCCCGATCGAAATCGATCTGCGCAACGCCCGCGCCGGAGACCGTTGTTTGCACAACCCCGATGCGCGCCTGATCGAGAAACGGGGCATCGAGGTGGGACACATCTTCCAACTGGGCCGGAAGTATTCAGAGGCCCTCGAAAGCCGTTTCACCAATGAGTCAGGCCGGGATGAACCGTTCTGGATGGGCTGCTACGGCATCGGCATTTCACGCCTGGCTCAAGCGGCTGTGGAACAGCATCACGACGACGCCGGAATCTGTTGGCCAAGCGCCATCGCACCCTTTGAAGTGATCGTTGTCGTGGCGAACATTCAGGATGAAACCCAGGCCAGACTTGGCGAAGCGTTGTACGAGGAGCTCAAGGCGGCGGGGATCGATGCCCTTCTCGATGACCGTCGCGAACGGGCTGGCGTGAAATTCAAGGATGCCGACCTGATCGGGATCCCCTGGCGTCTTGTGGTGGGGCGTGATGCCTCGGAGGGAATCGTGGAGTTGGTCCAGCGCAAGAACAGAGATGTTCAGAAGCGAGCCCACCCTGAGGCCATCCAAACCCTGATGCAGGCACTGCGCCCTTAAAGTCCCCCCCAACGTCCCGCCAACCATGCTGACTGCCCTGGTTCAACATCTCAAGCAGCTATCCAGGGCGGCCATCGCCATGGGCTTGGGCCTCTGTTTTCTGCTGAGTTCCTGCAGCGGTGATGCCGAAGCCCGTCTGAGCGGCAATTACGTCGAAGACACCGTGGCTGTGTCCCGCAGCCTGCGCGAGGTGATTGATCAACCGCAGGATGCAGAAGGCCATTCCCAGGCGGAACAGGAGGCACGTGCCTTGATCAATGACTACATGTCCCGCTACCGCCCGAAACCACAGGTGAACGGTCTGGCCTCCTTCACCACGATGCAGACAGCGGTTAACTCACTGGCCGGCCACTACGCCAGCTACGCCAATCGGCCCATTCCAGAGTCGCTTCATGATCGGCTTGAAAAGGAATTCACCAAGGCCGAACGTTCAGCGGTCCGCGGCAACTGACATTTTGTCAACGTCAGTTTTGACGAGACGACACTGCTTCTGAAATAATCGCGGATTGTGCAGATTGGCGGCTTCGGGCCGCAGTGTCCTTGGCCAATGTTGTCGTCATCGGAGCTCAGTGGGGTGACGAAGGGAAAGGCAAAATCACCGACCTGCTGAGTCGATCAGCTGACGTCGTCGTTCGATATCAGGGGGGAGTCAATGCAGGCCACACGATCGTTGTTGACGACCGTGTTCTCAAACTGCATCTGATTCCCTCGGGAATTCTTTATCCAGACACCATTTGCCTGATCGGATCAGGAACCGTGGTGGATCCGAAGGTGATGCTCGGGGAACTGGATATGTTGCGCGAGAACGACATTGACATCTCCGGCCTGCAGCTTGCCTCCACGGCCCATGTGACCATGCCGTACCACCGCCTGCTCGATCAGGCGATGGAAAAGCAGCGAGGGGCCCGAAGGATTGGCACCACCGGGCGGGGGATCGGACCCACCTATGCCGACAAATCCCAGCGCAGTGGCATCCGCGTGATCGACCTGCTGGATGAGCAGCGCCTGCGGGATCGGCTGGAAGGGCCGTTGAGCGAAAAGAACCAGCTGCTGCAGACCATCTACGGCGTTGATCCGCTCGATCCCGACACGGTGATCCAGGAATACCTCGACTACGGACGCCGACTGGCGCCCCACGTTGTGGACTGCACCCGTGCAATCCATGAGGCTGCCCGAGCCCGCAAAAACATCCTGTTCGAGGGCGCCCAGGGCACGCTGCTGGATCTTGACCACGGCACCTACCCGTACGTCACCTCGTCCAACCCGGTCTCAGGCGGGGCCTGCATCGGCGCCGGGGTCGGCCCCACCCTGATCGATCGGGTGATCGGGGTTGCCAAGGCCTACACCACCCGGGTTGGCGAGGGCCCGTTCCCCACCGAACTCAGCGGTCAGCTCAACGATCAGCTCACCGAACGTGGTGGTGAATTCGGAACCACGACAGGACGTCGTCGCCGTTGCGGCTGGTTCGATGGCGTGATCGGTCGTTATGCCGTGCAGGTGAACGGCCTCGACTGTCTCGCTGTAACCAAATTGGATGTGCTCGATGAGCTCGATGAGATCCAGGTGTGTGTGGCCTACGACCTGGATGGTGAGCGGGTCGAGCACTATCCCAGCAGCGCTGACGACTTCGCCCGCTGCAAGCCGATTTTCGAGGTCCTGCCCGGCTGGCAATGCTCCACTGAGGAATGTCGCAAACTCGAGGATCTGCCGGAAGCCGCCATGGCCTATCTGCGTTTTCTGGCGGATTTGATGGAGGTGCCGATCGCCATCGTCTCCCTGGGTGCCAACCGAGATCAAACGATCGTGGTCGAAGACCCGATCCATGGACCGAAACGAGCCCTGCTGAGCGCCTGATCGGAACCGGAGGGCATACTTCCAGTCTTCTTCCGATCCTTTATGGCCTCCGGTGACCGCTTCCCCAGCTCCTGCACCCTTGATGTGGTGGGGATCGGCAACGCCATTGTGGATGTCCTCGTGCAGACCGACGACGCCTTCCTGAGTGAGCACGGTTTGCAGAAGGGTGGAATGGCCCTGATCGACGAGAAACAGGCCGAGGTGCTTTACACCTCGAGTGGGCCTGGGTTGGAGACCTCCGGAGGCTCTGCAGCCAACACCCTGGCGGGCATCGCCCTGCTGGGAGGTCAGGCGGGATTCATCGGTCGCGTTCGCGACGATCAGCTCGGTTCCATCTTTTGCCACGACATCCGCGCCGTTGGGACCCGATTCGACACCCCTGCTGCCACGAGCGGTGCCACCACGGCCCGCTGCCTGATTTACGTGACACCCGACGCGGAGCGCACCATGTGCACCTTCCTCGGCGCGTCAACACAACTTGAACCTGAGGATCTCGACCTGTCGATGGTTCGAGACGCCAAGGTTCTCTATCTCGAGGGTTACCTGTGGGACAGCCCGGCCGCCAAGCGTGCCTTCATCGCAGCGGCGGAAGCATGCCGTGATGCCGGCGGCCAGGTAGCCCTATCCCTCTCCGACGGTTTCTGCGTGAACCGCCACCGCGACAGCTTCCTCGAGCTGGTGAACGGGCATGTGGACGTGCTGTTCGCCAACGATGTGGAAATCATGGCGCTCTACGAAACAGATGATTTCGACACCGCGCTGGAAAAGGTCCGCGGCTGCTGTGCAGTTGCAGCTCTCACCCGTGGCGACCAGGGATCCGTGGTTCTCAGCGGAGACCAGCGCTGGGACATCGGCATCTACAGCCTCGGTGATCTCGTCGACACCACTGGAGCCGGTGACCTCTACGCCGGTGGTTTTCTGCACGGCTACACCCAGGGCGAATCCCTGGAACGCTGCGGGCAATTGGGTGCTCTCTGCGCCGGTCAGGTGGTCACCCAGCTGGGAGCTCGCCCCCAGGTGTCCCTCAAGAAGCTTGCTGCTGATCGACTGGGCTGACCACCTCTGCAGCCCAACCTCCGTAAGCCGGTGAGGCCTGCGCCGGCCAGCTCAACCACTCAGGTGTGTCGTAGCTGTGCAGTTCCATCACGGCAGCTTGAAGCTGATCAAGCCGATCCACTGTGGTTTTCATCAACATCTGAACCTCCGTGTCCCGCTGCAGCGCCCCCTGCCAGCGGTACATCGAGGTGATCGGGATCAGGCTGATGCAGGCCACCAATCGGCGCGCCAGCAATTCGGAGGCCAGGGCTTCAGCCCTGATCGCATCAGCCTCCGTCGTCAGCACAAGGATCACAGTCGGTGGCTCCGGCATGGTCCAGACGCTGCAGCAGCGCTTGCACTCCAACAACAGTCTCCACACCCAGGGGTTCAGCCGGCCGCTTCAACAGCCAGAGCCGCAAGCCATGCTCCATGGCGATCGAGCGCCAGAGATGTTCCGTGACCCCACCGGACTGACGGCACAGCACATCCGTGATCTGCCAACGACGGATCAGGGCCCGCTCGATGCTGCCGGAGGCTTCTCCCTGAAGGGGGCGCAGGACGGCGAGCTGATCGGCGGGCAAGCCGACCGCCAGAGCAGCACGAAGGCCCTCGATGGATGGCAGAACCCGAGCGAAGACCTCTGCATCAGCAGCACGAGCGGCAGCAACGGCCGTGGCGAGCCGGCGCCCACCGATGGCCAGGAGAATCCGATGGCGGCTCAGACGCTGGGCTGCCAGGTCGGCGAGCTGGCTGAGAACCACCACCTCTCCACCCGTTTGCGCCGCTCTGAGCAGGCGAAGCAAGGGCTGCCCCCTGTCGCTGCACACCTGCTGAAGCTGATCACTGATCTGCGTTGCGAAGGGATGGGTGGCATCCACCACCCAGCGAAAGCCACCGCATCGATCCAGCAAATCGCTGATGCCAGGCGGCCCAGCCAAGGCACCGACATGAAGCTGGTCGAGGCATAGGCCTGTGTAAGCCTGCGCTGCCTGCGGCGTGACCACACTGACCTGAACCTGCCAGCCCCGCTGCAGCAAAGCAGAGACAAGAGGGGGCCCCTCCCCTGTTCCAGCCAGAACCCACACACGTTTCTGGCGATCTCTGCCGTGGTGCATCAGGATGGCTCCACGCGTCGGAATGGGACATGAACCACTGTGTTCTGGAGGTCGAGGTGATGGAGGCTCCGACCCTCCGCTACACGCAGGACAATCAGACCCCGATCGCCGAGATGACCGTCCGGTTTGATGGGTTGCGGCCCGACGACGCTCCAGGCGAACTGAAGGTGGTGGGCTGGGGCAACCTCGCCCAGGACCTGCAGAACCGCGTCCAGGTTGGACAGAGACTTGTCCTGGAGGGACGTCTGCGGATGAACACCGTGCCCCGTCAGGACGGCATGAAGGAAAAGCGAGCTGAATTCACGCTGGCGCGCCTTCACCCAACAGGAGGTCCATCCGCCGCCGCAACGGGGGCTGCTGTTCCAGCCTCTGCTGGGTCGTCCTCCGCCAACGCCTCCCAACGGCAGCCAGCCCAACCAGCTGCCCGAACGAAAACCGAACCTGAGGCCGCCAGCTGGAATACGGCGCCACTCGTGCCGGATACCGATGAGATCCCCTTCTGATCTCACCGCCGTCCCGATTCCTCCTGAAGATCCCCAGCACGGCTGAGCATCTGACCAAGCTCGCGTTCGAGAGCGGCGAGATCAAGACGCAGCTCGGGCCAACGCCCTCCATCGATCTGCTGAAGCAACCAGGCCCGATCAGCATCTAACTGCTGCAGAAGCTGCTGCAGTTGTTCGGGGGACGACTCGGGCACGGCAACAGCTTGTCTGGCACCAAACCATCCTGAAGGGTGGGGCGTCACAATGGCGTCCATCTCACGGTGGTCATGAAAGACGTCTTCTCTCCTGGCAGCCTGGTGACGGTTGCCGGAGGTGTTCTCACCGTGATCGGGGCGGTGGCCTATGCCACCGGGAGTGCCAATCTCAGCCTGCCGACCATCTTTTACGGCATCCCGATTTTTCTGGGAGGTCTTGCCCTCAAGTCCTCGGAACTACCTCCCGCACGTCGCATCACGCCCAAGAACGCACTTCGCACAGAGCGTGAGAACGCAGCACCCGAGTTGTCCAAGCTGCTCGGTGACATCACCCGTTGGCGCTACGGCCAGAAAGCCCACCTTGAAACCTCTCTGGAAGCCCTGAAGCTCTGGGACGACGACAACCCTCCTCAACTTCTGGAGGTTGAGGAACTGAATGGAGAGGGTGGCTACGGGCTGAGGTTGCGCTTCGAGCTCAATGCCGTTCCGATGCAGCGCTGGTTGGACAAGCAGGATCGACTGGCGCGATTTTTCGCCAAGGGGATGCAAGCGGAACTGAAGGGCCTGGATGACGATCGTCTTGACCTGATCCTCCTGCCAGCTGCCCATGGCTGATGCGATCCAGACAGGCGATGACGCCCTGCGTGTCTCCGTCCTCAGCGAAGCGTTGCCGTACATCCAGCGATTCTCCGGCCGCCGCGTTGTGATCAAGTACGGCGGCGCCGCGATGGCCCACGCCCAGCTGCGAGATGCCGTCTTTCGCGATCTTGCTCTGTTGGCCTCGGTGGGTGTTCAACCCGTTGTGGTTCATGGCGGTGGGCCCGAAATCAATCAATGGCTGAAGCGTCTCGAGATCCCCGCCGAATTCCGCGATGGTCTGCGGGTGACCGATGCCGACACCATGGACGTCGTGGAGATGGTTCTGGTCGGACGCGTCAACAAGCAGATCGTGAATGGCCTGAATCGACTGGGTGGACGTGCGGTTGGCCTGAGCGGCAGTGACGGAAGCCTGGTGGAAGCCAGACCCTGGGGAGAGGGCAGCCACGGATTGGTGGGCGATGTGGCTCGGGTCAACCCCGATCTGCTTGAACCACTGCTGGAGCGTGGCTACATGCCGGTGATCTCCAGCGTCGCCGCAACAGCGGATGGACGCTCCCACAACATCAACGCCGACACCGTGGCCGGTGAGCTGGCGGCTGCCCTCGAAGCGGAGAAGCTGATCCTTCTGACCGACACACCCGGCATCCTTCAAGACAAGGATGATCCGGCATCTCTGATCCGCAAGCTGCGCCTATCGGAAGCCCGACGGTTGATCAGTGATGGCGTGGTGGCCGGTGGGATGACACCCAAGACGGAGTGCTGCATCCGTGCCCTGGCCCAGGGCGTCTCCGCGGCTCACATCATTGACGGTCGCGTTCCCCATGCGCTGCTTCTGGAGGTGTTCACCGATGCCGGCATTGGCACGATGGTGGTGGGGCGCGGTTGAAGCGTGACGGATCGGCAAGAACGGCTGGATCTGACCACGGCGGAAGCCGCACTGGAACGGGGGGACTACGGCCAGTGCCTTGAGCTGCTGGTCCCCCTTGCGGAGACGCACCCTGCGACGGATTCGGAAGGAGCCCGCATCCGACTGCTGATGATCACAGCCTGGATGGGGCAGGGAGACGACCAGAACGCCCTCGCGACCTGCCAGTTGCTGAGCCGCAGCAAGGATCCAGACCTGCGCCTGCAGGCCAAACAACTGCTGACGATCCTTGAGGCGCCCAGTCTCGCCAGGCCGGAACGCTGGTCGATGCGCCTGCCGGACCTGGAGATGACAGCCACCGGCAATGCGGCGCCACCCGCTCGCAACCGACGCCGCTCCCGCCGGCCGCCACCACCGCCGCCTCCGCCAACAGGGCCGACCAAAGCTCCAGCCATCGGATTCGCAGCTCTCGTGACTGCGGTTCTGCTTGGTCTGACCCTGCTGCTGAGCGGCTGTATGCGAATCGAAGCGGATCTGACCAGCCCGAGGCCGGACCATCTGCAGATGACCTGGCAGATCCAGAGCGACACCGGCAGGTTGCTGCCGTGGCAACGGCGCTTTGAAACGCATCTGCAACGGGAGATCAACGATTTGAGCATCAGCCATCCCGNACCGGGGATCCAAAGCATCAGCAGCGCGGTTCTCCCCTCCCGTCAACTGACAGCGGATCTGGACCGGATCACAGCGCTCGCCGCGGAGTCCACCGGGCTGGCCCTCCATCCGCCCTTGATCACCTTGCAAGAACACAACTGGCTGGTTGGTGTGGACCAGAGGCTCACCGTCGTNATGGATCTTTCAGACCTCCCCACCATTCCTGGCCTGGAGATTGAGCTGAAACTCCCGTCAGCGAAGAAGCGACAGGTGCTACANGGGGGGGACGCCGGCACCCTGGAGATGCACAGCTGGCGCTGGAGCCCACTTGGGCTGGGAAGCCTCGCTGTTTCGGCCCTTCTGGTGCTGAGCTCAGTGCTGCAGGGGCTGCGTCGGCGACTGGGGTTTGGCTTTCCAGAACTGCCTGCCTGAACCGGAACAGTTCAGAGTTCCATGGGATCTGGATCCACCGACAGGGNGACTNCCTTGGGAAGGGTGGTCCAGAGCTCCTGACCTGGAGGCAGGGGGAGGGATGATCCCGCCGGGCCATGAAGCAGCAGTTGCCAACGGCTACGGCCGGCAACCCTGGCCACGGGCGCTGGAGCAGGTCCCACCAGACACCAGTTCTGCCGCTGACAAAGGGGACGCAACTGCTCCGCCAGGACNGTGGCCGCCGTCGCGGTGGCAGCGGCTGACTCGCCTGCAAAACGCAACAGGCAGGCACGGCTGAAGGGCACCAGGCCCGCCTCCTTGCGCACGCTGATCTCCTCCTCGAGGAATCGCTCATAGCGACCATCCACCAGGTGTCGAATCACCGGATGATCCGGGGAATAGGTCTGAACAAGCACCTGGCCGGGACGTTCTCCCCGCCCNGCTCGACCGGCCAGCTGCAACAGCAGTTGCAATCCCTGTTCAGATGCGCGCAGATCGGGCCGATGCAGAAGTCCGTCCGCGGCCAGAACGGCTGCCAAGGTGACCCGAGGAAGGTCCATGCCCTTGGCGAGCATCTGCGTTCCGATCAGCACATCCGCCTCTCCTGCGGCGAAACGATCGAGCAACCGGCGGTGCCCATCGCGACCACCGGTTGAATCGCGATCAAAGCGAAGCAGACGCAATCCCTCGAGCTCCTGGGAGAGCAAATCCAGAACACGCTGGGTTCCGGCGCCGAATGGCTTGAAAGCCGTCGATCCGCAGTGGGCACAGCGTGTCGCCATCTCCTCTCGGTGATCACACCAATGGCAGCGCAGCCACTGACGCCCTGCCTGGCCCCGATGCACCGTGAGCGCAACATCGCAATGGGGGCACTGCACCACCTCGCCACAGCTGCGACAGCCCAGAAAAGGGCTGTAACCCCGCCTGGGAACGAGCACAACCGCCTGTTCATCGCGCTCCTGAAGGGCAGCCAAACGCTCCATCAAGGGGCGGCTGATCAAGCGGCGGTGACCATCCGCCAGCTCCAGCCGCATGTCGATGACATGCACCGGTGGCAAGGGCTGATCAGAGATGCGACGCCGCAGGCGCACAAGAGAGAGCGGTCCCTGAGGTGCCTGCTGGATCCAGGCCTCAAGCGATGGGGTGGCACTGCCNAGNACNAGTCGTGCGCCGCAGCGTTGAGCCCGATCCATGGCCAGATCACGGGCGTGATAGCAGGGCATCGGTGCGTCCTGTTTGTACGAGCTGTCGTGCTCCTCATCCAGCACGATCAACCCCAGGGCGTGCAGCGGAATGAACACCGCGGAACGGGTTCCCACCACCAGCAAAGGCTGATCAGGGTCCAGGCAACGACGCCAGACCCGCAATCGTTCCGAATCACTGCAGCCGCTGTGATATTCGATCACCCTTGCGCCGAACCGTCGGCGACAGCGATCCACCAGCTGCGGAATCAATCCGATCTCAGGGGTCAGCACCAACACATGACGTCCCGCCTGGAGCTCATGCGCAGCCAGTTGCAGGTACACCTCCGTCTTGCCCGAGCCGGTGATACCCCACAGCAGCAGGCCCGAGCCTGCACTTAGGCGCTGGTAGACGTTCAGGGCCTCCTGTTGCTCCTCGGTGAGAGGTGGCGGCTGGTCCGAGCTGTCGGACCCCGTGGACGTCTTGATGGCTGCAATCTGCGGGCAGCGCCGACGCTCCCTGGACACAACACCGCGGGACTCAAGCCGGCGGATGATGTCTCCACTGAAACCAGCCGCAACAAGATCCCGCTGCCACAGACCACCGCCATGGTTATGAAGCACCGCCATCAGCTGGCGTTGCCGCTCGGGCAGCGAATCGCTCTGGACATCTGGGCTCGACAATGCCACCCACCACTGAGCACGACCGGTGGACACCGCTTGGGTGCGAGCCTGTCCGAGCCAGCCAGGGGGGAGAGCGGCCTTGAGCATGCGAAAGCTGCTCAGGTGACAGCGCCGGGCGACCGATTCGATCCAATCGCGCCAGCTGGGATCGACGGCAGCGCGTTGGACAACCGCCTCGACCGGTTGAAGCTTGGAGGGGGAGGCGGTGTCGGCGATCAGCTCGTGAGACTGCAATTGCACCACCAAGCCATGTTGGGGTCTTCCCCTGAGTCGCACGCGCACCAGATCGCCGGGCTGAACCTGTAAATCAGGACCAACGGCATACGTGAACGTGCGGCCCTCCCGACCGGCCTCCAACCAGACGTCAGCGAGCACACCAAACTGGGTTTAGGACTTGCATCGAGAAGAAAACTTCATTAACCTGAACAGGTTGGTCTGAATTTGCCAACATCTGTGCTTGTTCCTGCGGAAGACACGCAGCTTGAAGACAGGACATCCTCCTGTCCCCTTCAACCGGTCTGAGATCACCCCGGACAGCCCAGACTTCAGTCCCTAAGGACCACCCTCCATCAAGGCCAGTCACGACCGTCTTCTTCCAATTGAGCTGACTTACCAATTTCGCCTTCTCATTCTCGTCTCGATGGCTTGACCTGCCAGCGCAGATGCCACTTTTTCTTTGAGAAGAGAAGCCTGTTCGTTTGTTGATCTGTCTCTTCATCCACCGCAGCCCTCAACTCGCATCATGAGCCCAGCCGCCACGAAAGCAGCCGCACCCGACATCGTCCTTCTGGCCAACGCCGATGGCGAAACCAAAGAATTGAAGCCTGCAGTGATAAAGGAAGCAACGGAGAAGGCCACGAATAAGAAATCCGCAACGCGACGCAGCAGTTCCCGCACCTCCTCCAGCAGCAAAGATCTTTCCGCCGCCGCCGACGAACTTCTCGCTGCCGCGGATCAGAAAACCACCACCGCGAAGGCTGCTTCTGCAGCGAGCAAAAGCAGCACATCAAAACCGGCTGCAAAAACGAAAAAAGCCACTGCCAGCAAGGCCAAAACCAGCACAGCCAAATCTGCTGCAGCCAAGACCACGACCAAGGCAGCCACTGCCAAGACAGCCACTGCCAAGACAGCCGCGACAAAAGCGACACCNGCGACCCTGACTCCAGAAGAAAAAGCCAAAGCTGCGATCGCTGAAAAAGAAGCCAAGGCCAAAGCCCTTGCCAGCATCAAGATTGGGCCGAAGGGTGTTTACACCGAAGACTCCATTCGGGTGTATCTGCAGGAGATCGGACGCATCCGCTTGCTGCGGCCAGACGAGGAGATCGAGCTTGCACGGAAGATCGCCGATCTNCTGCATCTCGANGAACTCGCCGCTCAATTCGAGAGTGACAACGGCAAGCTCCCGGACACCAAGGAGTGGGCCGCCCTGGTTGAGATGCCCGTGATCAGATTCCGTCGCCGGCTCATGCTCGGACGACGGGCCAAAGAAAAGATGGTTCAGTCCAACCTTCGCTTGGTTGTGTCCATCGCGAAGAAGTACATGAACCGGGGACTGAGCTTCCAGGATTTGATCCAGGAGGGCAGTCTCGGCTTGATCCGTGCCGCCGAAAAATTCGATCACGAAAAGGGTTACAAGTTNTCCACCTACGCCACCTGGTGGATCCGTCAGGCGATCACCCGTGCCATCGCCGACCAGAGCCGCACGATCCGCCTGCCCGTGCACCTCTACGAAACGATCTCCCGGATCAAGAAAACCACCAAGGTGCTGAGTCAGGAATTCGGTCGCAAGCCAACGGAGGAAGAAATCGCAGAATCGATGGAGATGACCATCGAGAAGCTGCGTTTCATTGCCAAGAGCGCCCAACTGCCCATTTCCCTCGAGACACCGATTGGCAAGGAAGAAGACTCGCGCCTCGGCGACTTCATCGAAGCCGATATCGAAAATCCAGAGCAGGACGTTGCCAAAAACTTGCTGCGGGAAGACCTTGAAGGTGTTCTGGCAACGCTCAGCCCACGGGAGCGGGATGTGCTTCGCCTTCGCTATGGCTTGGATGATGGCCGGATGAAAACGCTTGAGGAGATCGGTCANATNTTCGACGTCACGCGCGAACGCATTCGCCAGATTGAAGCCAAAGCATTGCGTAAATTACGGCATCCCAATCGCAATGGAGTTCTCAAGGAATACATCAAATAATTCAGAAGAATTACNGATGCATCTCCAACNGCATGGAATGGCTCATTGTTCATTCCATGCTNTTTCNNGTCATNCAAGCAACCACAATCCACCCATCATCGGTTGCAAACCTGAACGCTTCAACAGAACATTCGACGAAAAACGACATAATCCATTCACTCCTAAAAAATTAATCAATTATTTTACGCTTTTTTTCTTTGCTGCATTGGCATCCCACAACATGCCGATTGCCCAGGCCTCTGAGACTGCTTACCCATGCCTCGACGACGTAAGCAAGGCATGCCTCTATTCAGCAATGAAGACTTCAGACAACCCTAAAATAAAAGTCAACACCAATGCTTTTTGCTTCATATTCGTGCTCATGAAAGAAGAAACACTTACAGACGAAATTCCATGGCAAGCATTTGAGCGNCTACATCGCAAAGAACTAACAAACAATCCAAATTATTTAAAGGGGCACCCTGCATCTTTCAAGAAAAANTATATCNANCAATCACTNAAAGCTTTGCATCAAATCGCNAAAGAAGAATGCCCAGCCTTCGCCACTAAAACCTAATCACTGAAGCCACCCAAAATCCATCTGTGATTCAGCATGACAAGAGATGGAAACGCTTCAACCCAATCAGCAGCCTTGTTTGCGCGTTGTACGTACCCAGCCCACCCAAAACAACAAAGCGAAGCGTTGACATCTAGATGCTAAACTAGATTTATTGCTTTGAATCAAATGGCAACAGCAGCAGAAAAGCGGGATGACGTTAAATCCCGCCTTCAGGAGCTACGTAACATGTGCCGAGAGATGCATACAACCGTCATGGAAGAAGGCTCCATGCCCGACCCTTCTGCCGTGAGAGCAACCAACGACAAGCTCCAAGAATTACTTGAGCTNTTGGATCCGAAGTCAGCCAAGAAATAGACATTTCACCATCAACAAGCAGATGCAATAATATCCTATATATTTTATTCAACTACAATAAAGCGATTCATTGGGTACGTAAAATTTTTCTTTAGACCCTTGATAAACGATTCTTTTTTAATCTCAATTCGTCTTGAGCTTGACGTTTAATCGCAATACCAGTGAAGTCAAAGATTTTATTTGTACATTCTGCTACATAAGTACAACGCCCCCTTTCCAATTCACCCGTCGCCACCTATAAGTGCTGTGAGGGAAATGAGACGCCCTCCTCACACGGAAGAGATCAAGCCCCAATGGATCATTGGGGCTTTTTATTGCAAAAACTCAGTCATGGCTTCATTTTCTCAGACTCAATGCTCTCGGTGAACTCCTGGAATGCGCGCTTGAGGCGTTCCACGGGAGTCTCTTCCAATGGACACTCCTGCGCAGTCGCTTCCGCATAAGCCTGGACGAGACGGGAATCAGGTTCAAGCACAGACGCCAATGCAGTCTTGAACAGAACAACGTTGCGTTGCGTTGTCAGACCATTGAGATAGTGGTCCAGTCGCCATGCTGGTTGATCGCCGGTGTCGGTCCGGGCCTCCAAAACAACCACCCGACGAGGTCGAATCAGTTGATAGGCAGGCTCACCATCGCGATCCGTGGTGTTTCGCAACCGTGCCATCAGGATGTCGCCACTGGTGAGCAGGAGAAGGCGAATGCTTCCCTCCGCCATCAATGGAAGAAACTCGGCAGCGTTGGGCGATGACGCATCGGGCTCCCCTAACGCACCGAACTGACGCACACCACTCACCACCGGACCCGGCATGGCCAGCCAACGAATGGCTTTGATGTTAAGCAGTGTTCCATCATCGCTGGAGCGGAACTCACAACAGCAGCTGCAGGGCGAAGGGCAACAGGAACAACCACCATGAATTCGCTGCACACCTGACTGCGTAGTCTTGTTTGCTGAGTTTCAGGCCCCATGTCCCTCACCCACCTGCGCATCGCCTCCCGACGCAGTCAGCTGGCCATGGTGCAGACCAACTGGGTGAAGGCCGAACTCGAAAAGGGCCATCCGGGCCTCACCATCAGTGTTGAAGCGATGGCAACCCAGGGGGACAAGATCCTCGATGTCGCGCTCGCCAAGATCGGCGATAAAGGCCTGTTCACCAAGGAGCTCGAGGCCCAGATGCTGGTGGGGCAAGCGGAGATCGCTGTTCATTCCCTCAAGGACCTGCCGACCAATCTTCCCGACGGACTGATCCTCGGTTGCATCACGGAACGGGAGGACCCCGCCGATGCCTTGGTGGTGAACGCAAAACATGCTGACCACACCCTCGAATCCCTGCCCGAAGGATCGGTCGTGGGCACCAGTTCACTGCGCAGGCTGGCCCAACTGCGCCATCACTATCCCCATCTGATTTTCAAGGATGTGCGGGGAAATGTGATCACCAGGTTGGAAAAGCTGGATGCTGGCGATTACGACTGTTTGATCCTTGCCGCCGCTGGACTCGGCCGTCTCGGCTTTGCCGATCGCATCCACCAGCTGATTCCCGGTGAAATCTCCTTGCATGCTGTGGGACAAGGGGCTCTCGGCATCGAATGCGTGGATGGCAAGCCTGAGGTGCTTGAGATCATCAAGGTGCTGGAACACACCCCCACCGCGCAGCGCTGCCTGGCCGAGCGGGCCTTTTTGCGCGAACTGGAGGGTGGTTGCCAGGTCCCCATCGGCGTGAACACTCGCTTCGAAGGAGAGCAGCTGATGATGACCGGCATGGTGGCCAGCCTGGACGGCCTGAGGCTGATCCGTGATCAGACCAGTGGACCCTGCAGCGACCCTGAAGCGATCGGCATCGCTCTGGCCAACATCCTCAAACAGCAGGGAGCGGGTGAGATTCTCCAGGAGATCTTCGACACCGTTCGCCCTGAAGCCTGATCAACCTTTGATCTCAAGGGTGGTTCCCACATCCACGGCATCAAACAACTGACGCACATGGGAATTCAACATGCGAACGCAACCCAGACTGACCGCCGCACGGATCTTCACCCAGTGGGGCCAAGGGGTGCCATGGATGCCGAATTCGCCACGTCCGTTGCGGTGGAAGGCCAGATAACGATCACCGATCGGGCTTGAGGGCCCGCTCAGCTCTTTGCGTTGGCCTGATTTGTGGGTGATGTAAACCGGGTTGACCTTCTTGTTGAGAATCGCGAATTCTCCAACGGGTGTCGGGGTTTTCGGATCCCCAATGGCCACAGGCCATGGTCCCAGCCGTCGACCATCACGCATCACACTGATCTGCCGCTTCTGCAAATCGAGAACGATCCGCGACGTCGAAGTGACCTCTCTCAAGGCCAGATCGGCTGCCTTGGCGACGCCCGGGATCAACGCAGATCCAACCAGGGCGAAGGATGCCAACCCGGCCAACAACACTCTCTGCATAAGACGCATGAGACCCGCTGGTCTCAAGCTATGCATCGCCGAGCGAAAAAACCGCGGCACGCCCTGCCACGCCTGCACTCTTAAGACTCTCTTCGTCTCAAACTGGTCTCAAGGCAATCTCACGCGGAGCGTCCCTCGCTGCATCGGCACCTGGCAGTACCCTTCTGCCCACACGCTCCGGCCCAAAACGCCGCGTCATGCCAGTCGCGACCGCCCAATCCTCCCTGGACGTTGATCAACCAACCCTCCCGGTTTTGCTGGAAGGAGAAGCACGGCAGCGAGAGACCGATGCGATCAGCTTCCAATTCGCTGATCTGATTCGCAGCAAACGCTGTTTTCTCCGTGCAGCCTGGACCCTCAACCGTGAGGGGATCATCCTGCTGAAGCAAGCGGTGTCCACGGAACACCTCAACAACCTGAACCAAAAGATCCGCAAGCTTCTCAAGAATGTGAAGCGGTACAAGACGTCGGGAATTGATGAGATTGCTTACCTGAACCTGCCGGACCGTCGGGTTCTCAAGGGCTACAACAACTTCGTTGACGCCGATAAAGCGGTGATCAATTACCGCGTCAAGCGGCCCGATGGTCGCAGTGGCAGTGATGCGGGGATGATCGACATCTTTCACCCGGAACGTCTCTCCACCGATATGGACGTTTTGATTCGTCAAGCTCTGCATGAAGACCTCATTGGCAGACTTGTGATGGCCGCCAGCCTCACGCCTGTTGAGGTGAAGTGCAGGAATCTGTATCTCAACAACGGAGTGTCAGACACCCGTGGTTACCACTGTGATGGACGATCGCTGAAATTCAAATCGTTCGTGTTTCTCAGCGACGTGCATCGACTCGACATTGGGCCCTATTGCTATGTGAAGGGATCGCATCGAAACAAGACGAGCTGGAAACGAAGTCGTCATTTCAATGCCAGCCATGGCATCAGCACCTATGAGTACAGCCAACTGGAAGGGGAGGCTGCCCTGCCGATGTTGGCATCAGCTGGAGACATGGTTCTCTCGTCCCAGCGCGGTGCCCACCGGGGACATCCCCAGCATCCAGACGCGAGCCGAAGCGTCTTGGTGAACATGTACTCCGGAGGGTTGGGAAGCCTGTTGCCTTTTGCCACCTGACCCCCCGGGACGCGTTCAGTCCACCAGTTTGGGGTCGATCTCCGCCATGTAGCGGGCTTCGCAGGCCTTGATGATTTCCACCGCCTTGTCGGTGCCAAAGAAGCCGTTCACGGAACACGTTCCAGGCTTTTTCAGATCCTTGTAGTGCTCCCAGTAGTACGTGGTTTCCTTCTTCCAGTGCTCACCAAGGTCTTCCCAGCTCTTGATGTGACCCACTCGCTTGTCATCAGCAAGCACCGCAATCACCTTGTCATCGACTTCTCCACCGTCATCGAAGGTCATCACACCAATGATGCGGGCTTCGACGATGGAGCCAGGGATCAACGGTTCGGTGACGTTGACGATTTCAATGTCAAGCGGATCACCATCTTCGTCCCAGGTTCTGGGAATGCAGCCGTAGGCGAAGGGATAAGCCAGAGATGAATAACCGACACGGTCCAACTTCAGATGACCGGTTTCGGTGATCAGCTCGTACTTGTTGATCGTGTTGGAGTTGAGCTCCACGATCGTGTTCAATCGGAGTTCCGCTTCATCAGCGAAGGCAGGCAGCACATGCAGCAGATTCGGCATGCTGCGGCTGGGAGCCTGATCGAGGTTGGCCATGGAAGGCTGTCAACAGCGCCGGGATCCTACGGGGCAACCTGCAAATGAGTTAAGGCCGTCAAGGCATCGATTTTTGTCTCGAGGTAGTGCAGGAAGGGTTCGCTGCTGAGGGGGCGGCCCGTGACCTGACGAACCAGACCTTCGGCATCGAGCCCACGACCAATGGGATGAACATGCTCCCTCAGCCACCCCAGCAACGGCGTGACATCCCCTTCCCTGATGTGCTCTTCCGGCGATCCGATGGCCGTGGTCATCGCCTCACTGAGCTGAGCGCTGATCAAATGGCCAAGCAGGTAGGAGGGGAAATAGCCGAAGAGACCTTCACTCCAGTGAACGTCCTGCAGGCAACCCTCTGCATCGTTGGCAGGCGTCACGCCCAGCAGATCCCGGTAACGGCGGTTCCACTCTCCCGGCAGATCCTCCACGGGCAACCCCTCTTCCAGGAGAGCGAGTTCAAGATCAAGCCGGATCAGGATGTGCAGGCCGTAGCTGAGTTCATCGGCTTCGACCCGATTCAGACCGGGCGAGAGGGGATTCATCGCCCTCCAGAGATCATCGGAATTTTCAAGAGGAGCCCCCGCAGCCTTGAAACGCGGCCACCAATGCTGCGCAAACGGGCGACTGCGGGCGACACGGTTCTCCCAGAACAGGGACTGGCTTTCATGCACTGCCATCGACGTNGCCTGACCGAGGGGCCAGGCAAACCACTGATGGGACTGATCCGGCAAACCCTGTTCGTAGAGGGAATGGCCCCATTCATGGGCGGTGGCAAGAAAACAGGACAACGGTTGCCCGGGAACCACGCGCGTTGTGATGCGGTAATCACTTGGGCCGAGGGTGATCGAGAAGGGATGGGGTGAACGCGCCATGCAGGTGATCGATCGATCCCTCCCCCAGCTGTCCAGAAGCTCAGCACAGAGTTCATCCTGCGCCGTGTCTTCGAGATCCCAGGACGCATGCCGCGCACGGGGCGCAGAGGTGGCCCTGGCCAACAGCTGGGGGAGCTGCTCACGCAGAGGACGGAACAGCTCCTGCAGCCTCGTCAGGGAGAGTTGAGGTTCAAACGGCTGAGCGAGTGTCTCCCAACAGCTGCGCGCTTCCCCAAGCTGGCGAGCCTGCTCCTGTCGCAGGGCGATCAAGCGCTTCAGAGCAGGCGCGAAACCCGCAAAGTCCGAATCCTCACGCGCCTGACGCCAGCAGTGGTAGCCATCTGCCTTGGCCGTCGCCAGTTCGGCGATCAGTTTTGGATCCAGGGCCTGCTGGCGGCGCAGATCGTCCTCCAACAAATCGAGATTGCGGCTGCGCGCGGATCCAACAGATGACGTCACCGCTTCCGATGATTCCTGCCTGGCCTGCATGATCAGATCGGCATAGGCCTCAGCGCTCTGACGGGCATGCAACTGGGTGGCCAGCATGGCCAGCTGTTCCCCTCGCCAAGGCGCCCCAGCGCTGGGCATTCGCGTGTTCTGGTCCCAGTAGAGCGTGCTCTGGACGGACCCCAGAAGCTGGGTTTCCCTTAAGTAAGCACCAAGCTGGGTCCAGGCCGTCGACGTCACCGCTCACCGCTGTTCAGTGGAGAGACCCTAACGAGCACCGCGTGGACTGAATCAAGCCCCACGCAACACAGATCCCAGCATTTAAGGTCAGGGGATGGAAGATTCTTCAGAGCAAAAACTCGATCTCGTGATCGAACTCCTGGAGGACATCCTGCTTGAGCTTCGCCGTTCTCCAAGAGACAGAAAACGCTGGTTAACTTGCTCAGAACTAGCAGAACAACTGAATATTTCAGAAAGAACAATCTATCGACTGCGCAGAGATGGAGTGTTCAAGGAAGGCAAAGACTTCCGCAGAAAACTTCCTGAGAATCCCCGAAGTTCATTGATCTATAACCTCGAGTCGTGTGAAAAGGCTCATTTTCTTGTCTCCAGCGGTCGACGGCTGGAAATCACGCCCTAGCGACAGNNTCNGGGTTGCATCGGTCTTTGCACAACTGATCCAGCCCTGGTCGGCGTGTGAGTCGAAGCCGCTGTGACGCCCAGAGCCTGTAGATCCCGTTGACCAGGGGCCCGATCAAGGGCCAGCGCGTCGGTGCGTAGACCCAACCGAGTCCGACCAATCGGTAGGCCTCACGAAAGACCTCGACATCCTGAAGAACGGTTCCATCTGCCCTGAGGGCATGAATCCGACCCATGGCCTCCCGGTAGGTGATCCCACCGTGATCGGCCGCCGCATACTCCTGGTCATCAATGTCCACAAAGGCGATCCGCTTGTTGAGATCGCGCACCTTGAGAAAACGCACCTCTCGCATGCAAAGAGGACAAGCTCCATCGAAGAGAAGCGTGAGCTGCACGGCTGAAGAGTCGGTCATCACGTCGCTGTATCAGCTTCAGGTTGATGCAAGAGACGGGGCGACCGCGAGCGGCGGCACCCCCAGACTGGTGATATCAGCATCGAGGCCATGACACTGAAGCAGCTGCGTCATGCACTCACCGTCGGCACCGACGGAACGGGATTCACCCGCCTGGATGGCTTGATCAACCAATGGCTGAACAGGACAGGGGTGCGGGATGGCGCGGTGCATCTCACCTGCCTGCACACCAGTGCCAGCCTGACAATCAATGAAAACGCTGATCCAAGGGTGCTGCGTGATCTGGCCGACTGGATGGGACGGGTCGTGCCGCGCGATTACCCCTACAGCCACGACGATGAAGGACCAGATGACATGCCAGCCCATATCCGCACGGCATTGACAACGCAAACGATGACCCTGAGCGTTGCCAGCGGCAACCTGCTTCTGGGGACGTGGCAGGCGGTGTATCTCTGGGAACACCGTGATGCACCCCATCACCGCACCGTTCTCTGCCAGTTGATCGGGGATTGGGAGGACAAGAGCGAAGGTCGTGCGGAAGAGACCAACAAGACAGTTCTGCTGAATCGTCGCAGTGGTTCGCGAATCAACAGGGCGATTCACGAACGCCACAATCCTGAAGCCTGGGCGACCGATAGCGGCGTCGAGACCGATGTTGACCTGTTGGTGGATCGTTTACACGACCTGGCGGGGGAATGAAAGGGGTCCCGGCACAGGACTGATTTCAGACAGGATTGACGCCTCGTGGATCGGAGAGTTCTGCAGGCTTCTGGATAAAGATGGACGTTGGGAACGGCATCACGATATTTTCCTTCTCCACATAAGCAAGAAGATCGTTGTTAATGCGATCCACTGCTTTCAGGAAGATTCCATACGTGGGATGGAATGCACGGAAATCGAAGATGAAGTCGTAGCTGTAGTCCGATATTTTCAATAGCTCGCAACTGCCGAAGGTGATCTGCTCATCGCGAAGGACAATTTTCTTGAGATCTTCCGGGATTCGTTTACGCAGGGATTCAGGCGTTTGGTAGGCCACACGCAGAATGATGCGAGACATCAAAACAGTGGCAATGAGCTGCCTGAAACGAACGAAAATCTTTTTGCGCAACTCAAGATATTGATCCCATGTTGAAAATTCTCCGTAACCGAAACCAATCAAGGTCATCTCTCCACCCTTGGTCTGCTCAACATTCAGACTGGTATGGCTTAATTCTTCGAGGCTCTCCAGATATCGATTGACAAAAAACAGCAATTGATTCACCTGTGCAGACGTCAGGGAAAAACTGATCGGCATCCGTAGTTCCATCCCTTGATGCTGAGCATTGCCTGTCAACCTCTGACGGTCTGAATAATTCATGATGATGGAATCATCTGCAATCGAATTGGGAATTGCAACCGTGCTGCAATGCGTTTGAATTTCGATCGATCGCAAGCCAATTTTGGTAACAAAACCGAGGTTTTCACCAATCCTGCAAAATTCACCAACACGCAAGGGGCGGTCGGTTTGAATTGAAAATCCGGCAAACAGATTGCTCAGCAGTTTCGACGCCCCCAAGGCAATGGCCAAACCAGGAACGGATGACAAGGCCAAAACGAGACTGCCCGGCAAACCAAGCTGAATCAACATGCGATACACCAAAAACAATGCCGCAACACCCGATAAGGCTCTGCAGATCGGTTGAACCCTGCTGCCCCAGCGTTGAAGCTTTAGTGGAGAGTCGATACCGCGAAGCCTGAGCAGCGTTTCCGCGCCAGATTTGCCGACGGATTCGAAAAAATAAAAAGCAAAAAGGCAAGCAGCAAAACAACCGGCGACGTAAAAGAAATAGGTCGTAAAAACGAGGGGCGCTCCTGTGAAGTTCAGATAGTCATCAACAAAAACCTGACAAAGCAATGTCAGCGGGAGGATGGGAAGCACAAGAAAAACTCGCTGCCAAGCAATTTCGTCTTCCTGCCAGATTCCATCCAACCGATCCTGAGCCGAACCGATAGCCCTCACCCGCTCGTAGTGAACATGGCTCGAAACCAACCTGGAAACCAACAGGTAAACAATAATTAGGTATGCGACAAATACCAACGTTGTGGACAAGAGCTGAAAAGCCGTCTGCCCTGCAAAGACTTCAACCTCGATAATTTCATGCATCCAGAGAGGGAGGGTGAGATACCACTTGGGAGGAATCAGGTGGCCAGGCGTACGAATGAAATTCCTGTAGAAATCAGGTGTTGCGAATGGAACACCCTGCAATTTTTCAGCAACTGATTCGATCTCGCGGAACATTTGTGCAGCTCCTGAAACCGTCGACGGACTGAAATACCAGTCGTTCCCTTCTTGCTCAGCGTTACTTGCGAGGACAATCGCTGTTCCAGGTAGCCGCCAGGTCAAAACATCTTTTTTAACCAAATTACTGTTAAGAGCTCGAATATCCTTCAAATTTGGTATTTCGATCTTCCGACGACTGTTTGAAAACACATAATCCAAAACCAGTTTNAGCTCAATTGCCGCCTCGTCGACCAGATCATTGCGGACGCTTTCTGGAAAATCAGAGCCGTTCAACGCCTTGATCGCTAAACCAAACAAAGTATCCACATCATCAATGCGCTCCTTCATCCCTGGGCTCCAACCAAAGCCTGGATCTGTTTTTGCATCTTCGCGAATCGCTTCGATCTCTGCACCAACTTTCGCCATCACTGCATAGAAATTCAGCAACGTGCTCTTGGGAGAAATATCCTCAACATGGCCAATGGGAGAATCATCCCAAAAGCGAGCAAATTGCTTGAGTTCATCAAAAAAGGGTTGTTGATCAATCCTGACAATCGGCTGCAGCTGTTCGATCTCGATGATCGGTGCCACTTGTTCAATTACGTTTTCTTCTCCAGAACCATCGTTGTCCTCTGAGGCAACACTCGATGCTGCTGTCAGAGAAATCGTCAGGCATGTGGTGAGGAGGGCGACTGCGCAAAAACTGAGAAAGCGTCGAAAACTTGCGGGCACCATTCAGCGATTCCAATCAGTGCATCCTCTCAGAATTGACGTGTTCAGAATGCGTTCTGTCAAGGTCTCACAGTTCTCATGGCGACACTGCTCAGCACCGAACAGCGCCTGGCGCTTCAACAGGAGTTACCGGCTTGGTCCGTGCAAACGGATCGACTCTCACGGGATCTCCGCTTTCGCAATTTTGTCGAGGCCTTCGGCTTCATGAGCCANGTGGCACTGCTGGCTGAAGCCAGAAATCACCATCCCAACTGGAGCAACGTCTACAACCGGGTGACGATTGAACTCACCACCCATGATTTGGGGGGAATCAGCGATCTGGACGGCGAACTGGCTGCAGCCATTGATGCTCTGCTGCCAGCATGACCACATCAGGAAACATCGCCATGTCCATCAGCCCAGCCCCTGCAGGGGTTCCTGTCACCATCCTGACCGGTTTCCTTGGAGCTGGAAAAACCACACTGCTNAACCACATTCTCAACAGCCAGAGCGGCGTCAAAACGGCGGTGCTGGTGAATGAATTCGGCGAGATCGGCATCGACAACGATCTGATTGTGTCCACCGGTGAGGAGATGGTGGAACTCAGCAATGGCTGCATCTGTTGCACGATCAACGATGAACTGATGGAAACGGTCGAACGGGTGCTGGACCGACCGGAACCTCTCGATTACATCGTTCTTGAAACGACAGGGCTTGCCGATCCACTCCCCGTGGCCATGACGTTCCTGGGCAGTGAACTGCGCGATCAAACCCGTCTCGACTCGATCATCACGCTCGTTGACGCCGAAAACTTCGACGCCGCCGTCCTTGAAACACAGGTGGGGAGAGCTCAGGTGATTTATGGCGACATCATGCTTCTCAACAAATGCGACCTGGTTTCAGAGGAACGGCTGCAGGAGGTGGAGCGCCAGCTGAGGGAGGTCAAAAATGACGCACGCATCCTGCGATCCACCAAAGGAGATGTGCCGCTACCGCTGCTGCTGAGTGTGGGCCTGTTCGAATCCGATCGGGTGACCCGCCCTGCCGATGATCCGAGCCTCGACCACAGCGACTGCGATCACGACCATGACCAGTGCACCCNTGAGCACGACCACAGCCATGAGCANCACCACAGCCATGAGCACCACCACAGCCATGGGCACGACCACAGCCATGGACACGACCACAGCCATGGGCACTCCGATCATCTGGCCATCGACGGGTTCACGTCCCTCTCCTTCAGCAGTGAACAACCGTTCCGGCTGCGGAAATTTCAGAACTTTCTCGACAATCAGCTACCGGCGGAGGTTTTCCGAGCCAAGGGAATTCTGTGGTTCAAAGAAAGCGAGCGAAGGCATGTGTTCCATCTGGCCGGGAAACGCTTTTCAATCGACGACAGCGACTGGACCGGCGAACGCAAGAACCAACTGGTGCTGATCGGTCGGGACCTGGATCACGCCACGTTGAGACGACAACTGCAGGCCTGTGTCGCGCCCAAAGGGGACAGTGGATTCGGTTCAGCAGGCAAAGCCGACAAAACCTGACTATCTTGGTTCGAGATTTGGAGAAGCGATGGCTGAGATTCTGGCTCTGACAGCTTTCATGCTTGCAGCGAGTTTGATCCTGCTATTGCTGGCCGATTCCGACGATGACAACGGCGGAGGGGGTTTGCGCGAACCGGTGCTGATTCCAATTCCAGTGCGCGATCAGCGCCGCTGAAACCATCCCCTAAAACTGAACACCACGACCAACCTCCTTCCAGCAAGGGGGTTTTTTGATGGCGGCAGGCAAGGGGCCGAGCGAGGGAGCGAACGCAATTGCGTATCATTCTCAAATTCACCGTCCTGACCATGCGGGTGGCAGCCCGACGCTGGCTCACAACCGTCACGCTTCTTGTCCTCAGCCTCAACGGCCTTGCCTGCAGCCGTGATCGAGGCACGGAAATCGGNGTTTATTCCAGCCGGCACTACAACTCCGATCAAGCCCTCTACGACGAATTCACCCGCCAAACCGGCATTCGCGTGAAATTGCTGGAGAGCAAGGGAACGTCTGTGATCGAGCGCCTCCGTAACGAAGGCGCAGACAGTCCAGCCGATGTGTTGATCCTGGCTGATGCGGCCAGGCTGGACCGGGCCTCCGATCTGGATCTGTTCAAGCCTGTGCGTTCAAACGCTCTTGAGCAAGCCATCCCAGCCCACCTGCGCGATCCCGATCTGCGCTGGTTCGGCCTCACCCGACGACTGCGTGTGCCGATGATCCACAAAGGCACGCTGGTCCCGACCCAGGTGGACAGCTACACCAAGCTCGCGTCGCCAGAGCTCAAGGGACAGGTTTGCCTGAGAAACCGACGCAGTGTCTACAACCAGTCCCTGGTCGCCTTCATGATCGACCAGATCGGCGCAGAGGAAACGGCGAGCTGGATCCAGGGCCTGACCAGGAACCTGGCCCAGCCGGTGTTCAAAACCGATGTCTCGATGATTCGAGCCGTTGCTCGTGGTCAGTGTGGTGTTGCCTTGTCCAACACCTACTACTTGGCCAGGCTGCAAGCAGGCGATGTCGGTCGCAAGGACGCCGAACTCAGTCGCGCTGTTGAGGTCGTCTGGCCCCAACCGGACGTGCAGGTCAACATCACGGGCGGAGGGGTCACGCGGCACAGTCGTCAAGACGAGGCGGCTGTGCGCTTCCTCGAGTTTCTGGCAACGACCGACTTCAAGGGTGGCTACGCCGCGGCCAATCACGAATATCCCCTGATCGGTTTCGGTGATGACCCCGTGCTGGCCTCCTGGGGGACGTTCAAGGAATCGCAGGTGTCGGTGGCCAGGCTTGGAGAACTGAACCGTGAAGCGTCAGATCTGATGGCGGCCAATGGCTGGCGATGACCTGACCCGCCCCTGAAGAAATCGGGTTTAGGGTCGCGGTGACGTGTTGAAGAAACCATGGGCGATTACACCGTCGCAATCTGGGCGACCATCGGGCTTGTGGTGGTCTTCACCGTTCCGGTGGTCTGGCAGATTCTGCAGCCGAACGACGACGACTTCGGAGACATCACGAAGAAGCGCAAGTAGTCCTGAGCCATCTCATCGGAGAGGACTGCGACGCGACGATCTGTTCTCGCTAAAGAGAAAGCGTGCGATCCAGATGCAATGTCCAACCGGTTTCACGCAGAGCTTGTTCCACCCCTTGTGCGAAATCTGCAGAATCTCAGTCATCTGCTGAAGCGTGCCGAATCCCACGCTGAAACCGCTGGATTTCCTGTGGCGGTTCTTCTGACCAGCCGTTTGTATCCAGACATGTTCGATCTGACGCGACAGGTTCAAATCAGCACCGACATCTCGCGTCGCGGCGTGGCGCGCCTGGCGGGCTTGGAAGCTCCTGTCGTGGAGGACAACGAAACGGACGTTGACCAGCTGCAGAATCGAATCAGCGACAGCATTCGGTTCATCGAAGCGGTCAGTCCTGAAGCACTGGACGGAGCAGAACAGGCCTTGATCCGCTTGCCGATCCCCAGCAGCATGGGAGGGGGAGAGCGGGAATTCACCGGCGATGATTTCCTGCGTTTCTTTGTTCTACCCAATGTCTATTTTCATGTGTCCACCACCTACGCAATCCTGCGCCACAACGGTGTGCCGATTGGCAAATTCGATTATTTGCTGGGAGAGAGTGCTCCCACAAGCCAGTGAACAATCAGCATGATCATCCCTTCACAACAGCAACACAATCCAACACATGTCTGTCAGCCATCTGCAGAACGTGAGTCTTGAATAACTGCCTGACTTGAAGATCGTTCACGTCATCCTCACACGGTTTGCAGAAGAACTGGATCAATGCTTCGCGTTCAGCCGTCAATTTGAGCCTCGGAAGCGTCACCATCATTCAAGTCGGTCGATATCAATATTGTGTTGATGGATCACCCAACAACCATCCCTCATTCGGGGGATCTCCTGATGCCGAACTCTCCCCCATTTGGGGGAGCGAAATAAAAACAAGTGCTCTTTTTACCGAAAAGAGACCATGACTGCATTGGCCATGGATCAAACCTCTCTAGACGAAGACATATAAGCAGCTCATCTGGAGCGCAATTCTTTAATCACATCACAACCATCAAAAAAACCAATCTCTGATCATATAAAGGGGAAAAGGGCNCTGAGGCATTGGGATCTCAGAACCCTGAGCGATTTCCCCAACTCAATTATGTGCATTGCACACCCGTGAGGTGGTACAGATCGAGCGATTCCTCGAGCCTCTCTTGAATCGCGAGGTTGGTTGTTAAGAATCGACCAAGGCATGGCGAGCCGGATCCGGGGCGAGCCCCAACAACAGAGCCGCGGCCACCACGCCTTCATTGATGTTGAGATTCACTCTCAGTTAAGATCTGAACCAAAGCGCCCTCGCTGGGACCTGCGCCTTCTTTGAAGTCATCAGCAGCCCTTGCAGCACAACAGGTCACAGCTGGGTCTCGTCAAGCAAGCCACCTTGGGATGAACCGCCGGCTTCTCAGTGCACTGTCGATCCTGCTGGCTCTTTCGGCACTGCTCCCCCTGCTGAATCTGCTCGGAGAAGGTCTGAAGGGATTTCAGGACGGAATGATGAGCCTGGGTCCCGACGGCGGCAGGCAGATTCTGGGGACATTGCAGCTTCTTCTCGGCACCGCTGCGATCGGCACCCTGATCGGCACCGCCAACGGCTGGATTCTGATCAATTGCCGCTTCAAGGGGCGGCGCTGGCTGCGCATCGCCCAGTTGATTCCCCTCGCCACCCCCGCCTATCTGCTCTCCGCAACCCTGGTGGACCTGGGCAGCCGCCAGGGCCTGCGCATCCATGGCCTCGCCTGGGGGATCGCGGTGATGGCCCTGTCCACCTANCCCTATGTGTTCCTGTTGAGCACCGANAGTTTTGCCATGAGCGGACGCCGCCAGCTGGAGGCGTGCCGCAGCCTGGGGGTCGGACCCTGGGAAAGCTTCCGACGCGTGGCGTTGCCGATCGCCCTGCCGGCGATCGGTGCCGGCGTCGCCCTGATGGGCATGGAGATCGTGAATGAACTGGGGGCCGTGGAACTGCTTGGGATCCCAAGCCTGTCGGCTGGCATCCTCGAGGCCTGGCAGGCGGACAGCAATCCCGCAGGTGCGATCGGCCTGGCGCTGATCACGCTGATGATCGTGCTGTTGCTGGTGGCCAGCGAGCGTCAGCTCCGCCGCCGCAGCCGTCGCTGGAGCGATGGGGTCGCCGGAGGCGACGCCACGGCGTGGCCNCTGCATGGGGCACGGGCCCTGGCAGCGCAGCTGCTGGCTTTCTTGCCGCCCCTGTTCAGCCTTGGCATCCCCTTGCTCTGGGGTGGTCTCAACCTCGGGCCATGGCAACAAGGCCCGGCTGGTGACCTGCTTCAGCTCACCTTGCGCAGTCTGCTGCTGGCCTTTGTGGCCGCCTTGCTGGCGGTGGTGGCGGCTTTGATTCTCGCCATTGCCAAGCGCTGGGACAACGCTCCATGGCTGCGCAGCCTCACCTTTCTTGCGGGTATGGGGTATGCCATCCCAGGCACGGTTCTGGCGCTGGCCCTGCTGATCACCGGAGCTCCCTGGCAGCTGGCGCCTCTGGTCCTGCTGCTCTGGGGATACAGCGATCGCTTCCTGGCCGTGGCCAAGGGGGGGCTTGATGCAGCACTGGAACGGATCAGCCCCAGCCTCGATGAAGCGGCGACTGGGCTCGGGTTCTCCTGGACCGAAGTACTGCGACGGGTGCACTTGCCCATGCTGCGCGGACCGATGACGGTGGGCCTGCTGCTGGTGTTTGTGGACACCGTGAAGGAGTTACCCCTGACCTTTGCGTTGCGTCCCTTTGATTTCGACACGCTTTCGGTGCGTGTGTATCAGTACGCCGGCGACGAACGCCTGGCTGAAGCGTTGCTGCCAGCCCTGATGATCCTGGTGCTGGGCCTGCTGGCGTCGATGGCGCTGGTGCCCAGCCTCGATCAGACCTCCAGCAGGGGCTGACCGCTGCTGCGACGGATCGCCACAACCCCCGGGCGAGGTGGCCGGCCAGGGGCCTGTGCTGGCCAGTTGGATCCCAGAGGCAGCTGACGCAATTGCTGAAACGCCGTGCCCTCCCGATCCACCAGCTCGTGGGCCTGGAACTCCTCATCGCCCTGCTGACGCGATCCATGCACCTCACCGGGATGCTGAATCGCCAGAAACAGGGTTTTCTCCGGAGAATCCAGGCAGACGCCGGTGACCTCACACTCCATCGGACCGATGGCAAAACAGGCGGCCGTTTCGTCTTGGCCACCGTTTCCGTTTTCGCCACCATCGCGTGGCACAAACCAGCAGCTGTTGTTGCCGAACACATCTCCGGCGGATCCTTTCATCGAGCGATCCGTGACGATCCAGAGATTGCCCTTGGCGTCGACGGCCACATTGTCCGGATTGGTGAACCCCAGACCACCGGCCCAGGGGGTCCCCCCCGTGACCGCCATGCGCCAGCGAAAGCCGTTCTCACCCTGATCGCTCAGACGCATCACCCAGCCGTTGGGCCAACTGGCCTGCCCCTCCGGCCCCTGAAACACCGCAGGATCAGCACCACCGGTGATCCCCGGCGAACCGGAGGTGAACGCAATCAACAGATCACCACTGATCGGATCGATCTTGGTGTCCTCCGGGCGGGCAGTCGGCGTCCCGCCGGCGGCACTGGCCGCCAGGTGCGCATCCACCAGAATCGCTCCCTGCAGTGCCTCCCCATCGCCGCGGTACAGGCTGGCCAGGGTTGGATAGCGCTCGCGGTAAGCCTGAACAGACGCATCGTCGCGGAACAGCTCGGCAACGGCCTGCTCGCGATCGCTGTTGGGAAGCTCCACAGGACAGGCGAGGCCCGCTTGATCAAACCGGCTGGGCAGGAATGGATCCACCGCGGTGTCGGGGCGCAGCGGCAGCCAATCGCCCGTGCCATCGGCCTGGAAGCGCGCCACCTGCAGCTCTCCTTCCTCCAGCAGCCGGGAATTGGCTTTGTCCTTCACATCCGTGACCGTCTTGCTGCTGACGAAGCGGTAGAGGTGGCCACCGCGTCGGTCGCAGCCGGAATACACGAGCAGGGGTTGGCCCNCTTCCGCACGCACGGCCACCGCCTCGTGGCGGAACCGCCCCAGCGCCGTGTGCTTCACCGCCTGCTNAGCAGGGGAATCCGGATCCACCTCCACCATCCAGCCGTACTTGTTGCCCGCGAGGCCGTAGACGTTGCCNAGCCCGTACAACTTGCGCTCAAGGCAGAGGAACGGTCGCTGGGATGGCGCCACGGAACTGCCGTCGGCAAACACCGGTTCCGGCACCTGGGACTGGAAGTTTTCCTCGGCGCTGAGCACCGTGCCCCAGGGGGTGGTGCCGCCGCCGCAGTTGGCGAAGGTGCCGATCACCGCGCTGCCCAGTCCGTCGTCGTAGCCCTGACGGCTGGCCGCCTCGAACACCTTGGTGGCCGGACCCGAGCAGCGCAGCCGTTCTGCGGGATTCTCAAGGCCAGCGATGCCATCAATGCGCCGGTCCTGGGGACCCTTGGCACGCACCCAATGCCCCTGGTTGTCCCGTTTCAAGGTCATCACACCAACGCCGAGATCGGTCATCGCCTGATCTGCGACGGCACGGATCGACGCCAGGCGAGGGTCACCTGCTGCCAGCGCCGTGCAATCGATCACGCCATCCACGGGCGCCAACGCCCGCACCACAGCGGCATAAGGGAGAGGTTGGCCCACCACCTCTTCAAAGCCATCCACCCAGGGCTTCGGGCTGATGTACTCGAAGTTCACCGTCATCGACGCCCGATTCGCGTCGTGCTGCACAAAGCCGAGGTGATCGTTGTTGTACCCGAAGCGACTGCTGCCCAGGGCGTCTCCCCATGCCGCAAGGAGATCGGAACGAAACCCCTCCGGCACGACAAGCCGGTCTTCAACAGCCATCTCGCGGTAGGTGGTCTGCTGTTCCGCGGCCGTCAGGCCATCGCTGTTCACCGGCAAGGGCACACGCACCGGAGTGAAGGGGAAGGCCCTGCTGCTGGCCACGGATCCAACGCCGTTGGAGGAACACCCCGACAATCCCTTGGCCGTGAGCAGGCCCACGCTTCCGAGGCCAAGCATGGAGAGAACAGAGCGGCGGCGCATCGTCATCGCATCAGTCGGGACAGGCTTCGGTGCGGCGAGGAGCCATCACCACGATCCAGCTTGACTGGAGAGGGTTGAAGTTGTCGTCACTCCCCAATACCAACGTGGTGCGTCCATCGCGCAGTCGTGGGCCGACGGCCAGGGCCTCCCAGTTGTCCGGCGGCAGACCAGCCGTGAGCAGATCCCAGCCGTGCAAAGGCTGAAGCGGCGGGGCAGCGCTGCCGGAGGGATAGGGATAAAGCAGCAGCCGGGCTGTCCACGTCATGGGTGGTTGAAATCCGCGGACAAGAGCCAGCAGACGTTGGTGCCGGGGAAGAGCCAGCAGGTCGGTGAGACCAGCGGTCTTGGCCAGGGGGCGGATCTGCAACGCACCCTCGGCCCGCACCGTCGCTCCCTTGCTGACGCGCGCCATCGGTACCAGCGAGGGATCATCGCTCTGCAACAGAGGTCGCTCAGCGGCGAGCAGCAGCTCGGATGGTGCCAATTCCGTCAGGGATTCCGGCCCCTGATTCGCTGCCAGACCACGACCCGGCAGCGCCCTCCATGACTGCGGCAGCGGCAGCACCTCCTGCTGCCGGCCTGTGTTGATGTCGATGCGGATCAGCCGGGCGGTGCGATCCGGCGTGCGGCGTCCCTCGCTGATGATCCAGGCACGGCTGCCCTCCAGCACCAGGCCCTCGCCATCAAAACCATCGGGCAAGGGTTGCCCAGCCGACGTGCGCAGCAGCAGCCTTGGCCCGGGCGCCAGGGTGGTGGCCATGCCGTTGAGCAGCTGGGCCAATCCACCCCACGGCACGAGATGACCACGGGGCGCATCACTGAGCAGCCAGAGCCGGTCCAACTCCGGCTGGTAAGCGGCTGCGGAGAACCCTCCCAGGGGGAGACCATCCGCCCCCTGCCGCGGCAAGGCCACCGTGCGGATCAACTCCCATCCGGCCTCCAGAGGACAGGGAAGTGAGAGCTGCATGGATCTCAGCGACTGGCGCTGAACCGTCGCATCAGACGCTGATCAGCGGCAAGAACACCGCTGGCGAGAAGATCACCCACGGTGGAGATCACCCTGTAACTGAGCACCACAGCCAGCAAGGGCGCCTCGGCGACCGAACCGCCGAGGCGCAACAGCAGGGTGGCTTCAAACACCCCCAGGCCTCCCGGCGCCCCTGGAACCACCAGGCCAACGGCATAGGCCAGCGCGAAGCCAGCCAACCAGACCAGCAGGTCAGGCTGCTGCAGGCCAAAAGCCAGAACGCTGCAGTAAAACCCCAGAAACCGACAGATCACGAAGGCCAGCTGCCACACCAGAGGCAGCCAGGGATAACCACCGCGACCGCTCCCCCCGGCGACATCCTTGAANTCGCCGGCACCGGCCGCCTCGAGCTGGTCCGCCTTGCCCCGTTCCAATCGCTGCAGGATCGGCTCCCGCCAACGGGGCAGCATCAGCAGTGCTGGCAGGGGTGCCATCAGGATCAGACCGTTCTGCCAGCCGCCCACCAACACCAGCAGCACGGCGGCGGCAGCGATCAGCAGCGGATCCAGCAGGACAGCCGCCAGGGCAGGGCCACCGCCGATGACGGGCCGCAGCACGCGCAGCCGCTCCACCAGGTGCCAGATGCCACCTGGCAGGTACTTGAGCAGATTGGTGCGCACAAACAGGGGCACCACCTCCACCTGTCGCGGCAGGTGACCAAGCCAAACCAGCAGCACCCGCCAGGCCAGCCCGTTGACCAAGATGCTCCCCCAGCTCAGGCCCAACCCGAGCAGCAGCCAGCAGAAGCCACGGGCATCGAGGTTCTGCTGACGCAACTGCCCCCCCTGCTGAATCAGGGCGACAGCGATGAAGGCGAGGCTCGCGAGGGTGATCCACAGCTTCGGTTGTTTCAACCAGCGGATCACCATCCCCAGGGTTCCTCACTCTCGAAAGGCGCCGCGGACGCCGCTGCGCGCAGGGCATCGATGGCACAGCCGGTCTCAGCGCTGAGGCGCTGCAGATCATCCGCCTCGGGCTTGGCGGTGCTGCGCCCATCCGGCCGCAGCACCTGCTTGGCACGAAGCACACCCCAGGAGGTCGTCAGCGTGCCGGCACGACGGGGCAACAACCAGCGTCCCTGCTGACGCTCTCGCAATCCGATGCTGCTGCCCAGCGCAAACCAGACACGGCGGACCGCCTCGGCGTGATCCGGAAGAACCAGAGCGGTGATGGCATGGCCCGCACGACCTTTTTTCATCTGCACCGGCATCACCGCGGTATCCACGGCCCCGGCCTGACGAAGGCGTGTCACAAGCATCGCCACATCCTCGCCGCTGGCATCGTCGATCCAGGCTTCCTGCACCACGAGAGGCTGCCAGCGCGGCATCGGTCCGGTCTCCGCCGCGCTGGACTGAAGCCGGCAGATCCGCAGCAGGTTGGGGCGATCCAGCTCGCGATGGCCCAGACCGACCCCGATCGCCGCGGGCACAAAGGAATGGGGAGGGCTGAAACGATCCGCAAGAACGGCCATCAGCGCCAGACCCGTCGGTGTCGTCAATTCGCCGGGGGGAAGGTCCGCGGGCTGATGCAGCGGAATGGAATGCCGTCGCGCCAGCTCCAGCACCGCTGGCACCGGCACCGGCAGCACGCCGTGGGCTGTGCGCACACTGCCTCGACCTGACGGTGGCGGATTGCAGCTGATGCTGGTGGGCTTGAGATGCTCCAGGGCAGCGCACACCCCGACCACGTCCACCAGCGCATCGATGGCCCCCACCTCATGGAAATGCACCTGCTCAGGCGCCGTGCCGTGGACCGCAGCCTCCGCCTCCGCCAACGCGGTGAACACGGCAAGCACCCGTTGTTGGAGTGATGCCTCCAGGGCGGATGCCTCGATCTGCCGGCGGATCCCGGCCCAGTGGCGGGAGGGNGGTTCACGCTCAAGGCCCAACACCGTGATGCGTTTGCCCCGAAAGCCAGCACTGCGGGCTTCCTCGATCGTGAGCTGGTAGCGACCGGCGAGGCCGAGAGCCGCCAGAGGGGCGTCGATCACGGCGCGATCCACACCGAGATCGATCAATCCGGCCAACAGCATGTCNCCGGCCAATCCGGTCGGGCAGTCGATGTGCAGAGCGCTCATCTCAACCGTTGATTCAGCGACCCAGGCGGGGCGCTGCGGTGAGCAGCTCCCCCACCCGCTGCTCAAGGACGGCTTCACGCTGGCGCAGCTGCTGCTCGATCTCGCGGCGGGCCCGCCGCTGCTCACGCTGGGCTGTGGCCACATCGTGCCCCGACAACCCCCAGAGACGCCCCAGCAGAGCGCGGTCATCCGCCCCACCGCGCGCGGATCCATACACCACGGTTTCGGCCGCGATGCCGGCNTGCAACACGCGACTCCAGCGGCGCAGATCCTCCATCGGCATGCGCACGCTGTCGGGAAGACTGAACTCAGTGGCGCCGCTGCTGCGCAGACCGGCCCTGAGACAGGCCAGGGTCCCCACCATCACCCGTTCCACCGGCAGTTTCTCGTCCTCGGCAATGAGGAGATGCCCCGCTTCGTGGACCGCGATCCGCCGCAGACGCGCCTCGCCACCGGGCAACGCCTCAGCCAGCAGATGGCCACCCATGCCCTGCCAGTTGGCTGCATCAACGCTGAGGGCAACCAGCCCTCCACCCACAAAAACCACGATCCAGGCGGGGGAAAGGCCAAGGACCGGCCCGAACGCCCCAAGCCCGGTGATCGCCGCAACGGCGACACCTGCCCGCAGGACTCCTGTGGATCCCTGGCTTTCAGCCATCAGCTGCCGGCACGGGTGCCGCGCTGGGACACCTGGCTGCGACGGACGGGCTGGCCGCGCCGGGCCGCCTGACCACGACCCGCTTTGGACTTGCCGCCGCGCGTGGGCATCGGCGCCATCACCTCGTAACGCTCAAGGTGGAGCTCCTGGCCCTGCCGACGCACGTCGAGGCTGACGAAATGGCGGAGGTGTTCAAGGGGCAGCTCACCCTTCATCTGAATCTTGAACGGCAGCGGTCTGTTCCCATCACCACGGGGCTGCTGGCGGACCTTCACCACCAGTTCGCCCGTTTCAGGCTTGGTGAAGATCAGCTCACCTCGGATCGAGAAAAAATCGTCTCCTTCGGGGAGGGAATCCTCAGCATCCTGCTGATCGGGGGCGAGGGTGCTGGGTTCCCAGATCCCTGCGATCTGGAGATGCAGGTGGTCGCTTTCACGGCAGCGTGGATACACCACCCAGAGATGGGGCTGATCCATGTCCAGATGGCGGCGCATCAGGGTGAGCACCCGTCCGAGGACGACTGCTTCAAGCTCAACACCATTGGAATCAAACAGAGAACCGCGGGTGAGCTGGTCCTCCTCCTTGGCGCGGTAGGTGCCACGAACGACACCGATGGCCCGGTATTGCAACGGCTCTGTGACCGGGGGGATCGGATGATCGCGCATTGAAGATGAAGGCGGTGACAAAGCCCGCGTGATGACTGTAGCCAGCACCCAGCCAACCCCTCAGAATCGTGGCTCAAGCGACTTCTGCAGATGCCCTGGCGGCGCCTGGCACTGATCGGCCTGAGCTCCGCCGGAGCCGGTTTGCTGATCTGGCTGGCAACAACGCAACGCCTCCCTTGGGCCCCAGGTGATCGTCAACGATCCACCCTGAATCAACAGCCCCTGAATCAACAGCCCCTGAATCAACAGCTCCTGGAACAACTGTCGGCTCAGCCGGGCNGTCAACGCTCCAGCGAGCAGGAGATGGTGCTGCTCAAGCGACTGCTCGCCTTGGGACATCTCCAGNCGGCCCAGCTGCTGATGGAGACCCGCAAAGCCAACTCACCGCTGACGGTGCAGCAGAGGTTGCTGATGGCGAATCTTCAACGCCTGAATGGAGACAACAGCGGAGCCCGAAANGAACTCGACCAGTTGCTGCGCCTGCATCCCAATCATCTGGATGTGCTTGCCTTGCAGGCGTTGATCGATCAACAGGAAGGCCAGGGCAAGCAGGCGCTGCAGAGGCTCGAGCAGCGGTTCAGCAAGGCTCCGGCTGGCCAACGCACGGACCTTGGGCTGCTGGTGGCGGACCTTCAACGGCAATCCGGCAAAGCTGGCACCGCCGCCAATCTCTACAAACAACTGGCTCAAGAATCACCGNCCGATGCGCGGCCCTTGATCGCGCTGGCNATGTTGCGGCGTGACCAGGGAAAGCCTGNAGAGGTCCAGGAACTGCTGCATCAAGCCCGTCAGCGCAAGGGCAGTGATGGGGTGTTGATCGATGATCTCGCCGCCCGATGGGGGGTAACAGCGGCCCGCACCAAGGGGCTGAAACCGGAACCGACTCAAAAAGTACCGACGACTAAGGAGCCGTTGACTCAGGTGATGTCTGGAACGCCTTGAGCGCCTCATCAACGGCATCGGATGGCGGCGTGGCGTCATTCATGGCACCGGACTGACGCAGCCGGTTGATCAGATCCATCGGATTGGTGGCATCCAGGACGGAACCACTGCCCGAACCGTTGTTGTAGAGCTGGCGCTCTTCACGATTCTGGAAAGGAGCTTCAACCTGAGCCCTGGCGGCAGGCGCAACAACGGGAACGATTGCAGCCAGACTGAGCGTGGTGACCGTGAGACGAAGGAGCATCGGCTGCGCCCGGAACGATCTGATGCTAAGCCTCATTTTCCGTGAGGCTTCGTTGTGAAGATCGCTTCCTGGAACGTCAACTCGGTGCGGACCCGCCTGGAGCAGGTGCTCCAGTGGCTGGATCAAGAACAGCCGGACCTGCTGTGTCTGCAGGAAACCAAGGTGGACGACCCGCTGTTTCCCCTCAGCGCATTTGAACAAGCCGGCTGGCAGGTGAATCTCCACGGTCAGAAGGCTTACAACGGTGTCGCGCTGGTGAGCCGTGAGCCACTGGAGGATGTGCGCTTTGGTTTCAGCGGCGAACTGCCTGAGGATTCAGAAGCGGCCGACCTCAGCGAGCAGAAGCGGGTGATCAGCGGGTTGCTGGATGGAGTGAGAGTGCTGAACCTCTACGTGCCGAACGGTTCGGGCCTGAAATCCGAGAAGTACCCCTACAAACTCGCCTGGCTTGGCTGTCTGAAGCGTTATCTCGTCGCGCAGGCTGAGCGGGGGGAACCGCTCTGCATGGTGGGCGACTTCAACATCGCGCTGGAAGCGCGGGACATCCACGATCCGGAGCGACTCACGGGCGGGATCATGGCCAGTGAGCCCGAGCGTGAGGCCCTGCGAGCTGCACTGGACCAGCGCTTGCAGGATGTGTTCCGGGTCTTCGAACCCGATACCGGCCACTGGAGTTGGTGGGACTACCGCACGGGTGCCTGGGACAGGGATCGCGGCTGGCGCATCGATCACATCTATCTCAGTGACGATCTCCTGGAACTGGCCCGCAGCTGCACGATTCACAAGCATGTTCGCGGCAACACACAACCCAGCGACCACGCCCCCGTGAGCGTGGATCTGGACTGGCCACCGGCGGAGGAGATGGAGGAGCTGGACGACCGATTCGCATAGCTCTTCCGTTGGCTCCTCAGTACAACTCAACCCCGGTCGGCAGTCGCACCGAGCGCTTGGCCGACTCCCCGCAGGTGCGAGGGGTGGGCAGAACCTTGCCTGGATTGGCGCGCTGATCGGGATCAAAGGCACCACGCAGCAGCGCCATGGTCTCCAGATCCTGTTCCTCGAACATCCAGTCGAGGTAGCAGCGCTTGTCCGCGCCGATGCCGTGCTCTCCGCTGATGCTTCCACCGGCATCGAGACAGACCCTGAGGATCGCCGCGCCCAGGTCTTTCACCCGCCGTTCCGCGTCGGGCTCTGCAGCGGAATAAAGGATCANCGGATGCAGGTTGCCATCACCGGCATGAAACACATTGGCCACGGGCAACCCATGCTCACGGCTGAGCCGCTCGATCGCCGCGAGCACTGTCGGCAAGCTGCTGCGGGGCACCACCCCGTCCTGGACGTAATAGGTGGGGGTGATCTTGCCCACCGCCGAGAAGGCGGATTTTCGTCCCTTCCAGAGCACCGCACACTCACTCGGATCCTCAGCGCGTCGCAGGCCGCGCGCTCCGGCCTCCCGGCAGAGGTGTTCCGCCCGTTCAGCAGAGGCCTGAACCTCAGCCTCCTGACCATCCATCTCGATCAGCAACACCGCAGCGGCATCCCGCGGGTACTCGTCGTATCCGAAGAAATCGTTGACCGCATTGATGGTGACGTTGTCCATGATCTCCATCCCCGCCGGCAGCAGACCGCTTGCGGTGACGGACCGCACCGCCTCACCGGCGGCTTCCATCGTGGCGAAATCCGCCAACAGCACGTTCACACACTCCGGAGCCCGCAACAGGCGAAGCGTGATCGCCGTGGCGATGCCGAGCGTGCCTTCGCTGCCGATGAAGGCACCGCGCAGATCCAGTTCCGGCGCCTCCGCCAGTCCACCACCGAGCTGGGTCACCGTGCCGTCCGGCAACACCACCTCCAGTCCGAGCACGTGATTGCTTGTGACGCCGTACTTCAGACAGTGCACCCCGCCTGAGTTCTCAGCCACATTGCCGCCGATGCTGCAGATCACCTGACTGGAGGGATCCGGCGCGTAATAAAAGCCCTCGCCAGCCACAGCGCGGGTCACCCAGCTGTTGATCACCCCCGGCTGCACGGTGATGCGGTGATTGGCCAGATCCACGTTCAGCACCTGTCGCATCCGACTGGTGACCACAAGCAGGGCCTCCTGGTCCACCAATGCCCCGCCGGAGAGTCCGGTGCCGCTGCCACGAGCCACAAAGGGCACCCCGCGCGACGCACAACAGCGCAGCACCGCTGCCACCTGGTCGGTGGTCTCCGGCAGCACGGCCAACGGCGGGCTGTGCCGCTCAAGCGTCAATCCATCACAGTCGTAACTGAGCAGTTCCTGACGCTTCGCAACCACCGCCCTGGCGGGCAGCAACCGGCGCAGATCCCTTTCCAGCACTGACCAGTCGTGGGGCACACCCGCAACACAAGTGATGTCACGCTAAGCAGCACCGTTGGGTCTTGAAACACAGTCCGCTCGCAACGGGCCGTTCTTGGGTCAGGATGTTGCACGGTTTGCAACTGCCCTTTGGCGTCGGTCTCCGTGACAACTACCGCGTTGAACACCAGCCGCTCCCAGGCCATCTTTGACGCTGCTCAGGCTCTGATGCCCGGCGGGGTGAGCTCGCCGGTGCGCGCGTTTAAGTCTGTGGGCGGTCAACCGATCGTGTTCGACCGGGTCAAAGGGCCTTACGCCTGGGATGTGGATGGGAACAAATACATCGATTACATCGGCAGCTGGGGCCCGGCCATCTGTGGCCATGCCCATCCGGAAGTGATCAGTGCCCTGCAGGAGGCGATCGAGAAGGGAACCAGCTTCGGTGCCCCCTGCGCCCTGGAGAACACCCTCGCGGAGATGGTGATCGACGCGGTCCCCAGCGTTGAGATGGTCCGCTTTGTGAACAGCGGCACCGAGGCCTGCATGGCTGTTCTACGGCTGATGCGGGCCTACACCGGTCGCGACAAGGTGATCAAGTTCGAGGGTTGTTATCACGGCCACGCCGACATGTTTCTGGTGAAGGCCGGATCCGGTGTGGCCACGCTCGGACTGCCGGATTCCCCTGGCGTCCCGCGCAGCACCACCGCGAACACGCTCACAGCTCCCTACAACGACCTTGAGTCGGTGAAGCAGCTGTTTGCAGAGAATCCGGATGCCATTGCCGGGGTGATCCTTGAACCGATCGTCGGCAACGCCGGATTCATCCAACCGGAACCCGGCTTTCTTGAGGGATTGCGGGAACTCACCAAAGAGAACGGCGCCCTGCTGGTGTTCGACGAAGTGATGACGGGCTTCCGCATCAGCTACGGCGGAGCGCAGGCCCATTTCGGGGTCACCCCGGATCTGACGACGATGGGCAAGGTGATCGGNGGNGGNCTCCCTGTGGGTGCCTACGGCGGCCGGGCCGAGATCATGTCAATGGTGGCNCCAGCGGGTCCGATGTATCAGGCCGGNACCCTCAGCGGCAACCCGCTGGCCATGACGGCNGGCATCNAGACCCTGGAACTGCTCAAGCAACCCGGCAGCTACGAGAAGCTCGCCGCCACGACGGAAACCCTGATCAACGGCATCAAGGACGCAGCCAAGGACGCCGGCCTGCCGATCACCGGCGGCAGCGTCAGCGCCATGTTCGGTTTCTTCCTCTGCGAAGGCCCCGTCCGCAATTTCGAGGAAGCCAAAGCCACCGACAGCGAGCGGTTCGGCAAGGTGCATCGCGCCATGCTTGAGCGCGGCGTCTATCTGGCACCGAGCGCCTTTGAAGCGGGTTTCACGTCCCTGGCCCACTCGTCTGCGGATATCGAAACCACCCTCCAGGCGTTCCGGGAGAGTTTCGCGGCGGTCGCCTGAGTCCGGCCGACCACGATGTTGCCCCTGCTGGCCGCTTCACCACCATCACCACCGCCACTGGAGTGCACCATCGGCAAGGTGACAAGCCGCTGGACCCCCAAACCGATTCAATCGGTGAGGGTGCTCGATGGCATGCAGTTCACGGTTTTGCCCGGTCCACCGCTGAAGATCGAGCCGCGGTTTGTGATTGACAGCCGTCTGACCCTTCTGGCCAAGGAACAGTCCCCCCCCGTTGTGACCAGGCAATCCAACGGAGAGCTTCTCTACAGCTGGGCGTTTGAAGCACCGCTGGGCATGGTGGCGACGGATGCGAATGATCCGGGCTCAGCCCGCCCCGCCCTGGCACAGGTGGAGGGTCGCCTCACCCTGAGAGCGGATCGAGGATTCACGTTGCTGAACCTGACCAAGATCAAAGCGGAAAGCGGCGCTGCCACGCTCACCCGGCTTCAGGAGAGCGCCACAGGAACCTGCCGTGAGCAACGCTGAACAGCTGCTGAGCGCCGCCCGGGATGCCGCACGGAACGCCCATTGCCCCTACTCGAACTTTCATGTGGGCGCGGCCGTGCGCTGCAGCGATGGCACGGTGGTGACCGGATGCAATGTGGAGAACGCCAGTTACGGGCTCACGATCTGCGCCGAACGGGTGGCCCTGTTCAGCTGTGTGGCCCAGGGACTGACCCCGGTGGAGCTGGCCGTGAGCTGCGTGGATGCCCTGGAGGCTGCGCCGAGGGAATCCAGGATGCCCTGCGGAGCCTGCCGCCAGGTGATGCAGGAACTGATGCCGGGCCAGGCGGAGATCCACATCGACGGCGTCGGTGCACGACGGCTGGCTGAGTTGCTACCGGATGCGTTTTCGCTGGGCGCTGAAGAGAATTCTCCATAAGGTTTGGACAAGGAGATTCAAGTGACCTGATGAACTGGCGACTGCTGCCCGGAATGATCGTGCTGATCGCCTCTCCCTGCCTGGCGCAAACGGATGACGAGGCCTCTGAACGGTGCCTCAACGCAGCGGATTACAAGGGCTGCATGGAGTACCACAACAGCAAAGACTCCAGCTCAACCAACCAGGACAAAGTGGATGTGGAGGTGACTGCACCGAGCGACCACAACTACCGGGCCAGCTCCGTCCGCCAACAAAAGATCAGGGGGGCCTACGGCCGTTATCTCACATTC
>NHKA01000011.1:0-31141 GCA_002169615.1 Cyanobacteria bacterium TMED229 | reverse complement strand
AACAGATCAAACCACGTCCGCTCTGCTGGACCCCCAGACCGGACGGTCTGATGGAGCCAACCCTGAACAGCTTCAACTTCAGCGGAATCTGCAGTCGGTATCTGGACAGCAACGGCTATTCCCTTCGAACAGGTGATCGAGACCTCAGCAGCCGATTCAGACTTCGACTGGTCCAGAACGACAACACCCTGCAGTTGCAGGTGATCGATCCCACGCAAGCAGCACCCATCCTGGTCGGAAGGGCGCCCATCCCGGGACGGGACCGAAACGGTTTTGTACGGATCAAACTCGATCGCGACTGGAGGCTGGAACGCCGCGTGTATCAGGGACGCACCCTCAGCCACGTGTACTTTGCGCATCCCGAGCCTGTGAACAGCCTGCTGGCCAAGGCAGGTCGGAGCGGGGAAACAGGCTTCTCCCGACTGGGGGCTCCCCGGGCTCCCGTCAAACCAGCGCCGATGGCGGCTCGAATTGCCTCCCAGAGCAATCGCACACCCGATCGACGTGGTAGCAACGGGCCAATCCGCCTGGATGTGATTCCCTACCGACCCTGAACCGAATCAAACTAACTGGCACTGTGACGGTTGACAGAGTGCCTTGCTGGCACTTCCTGCTTGAAACGATTGGCTTAGGTTTCATTTGTGTGAGGAGTGCTGACCGCCTCTTCAGGGTCGAAACAAGGACAGACTCCTGAATGCGTTCCATCCATAAAACCCTGCCTTCGGCGGGGTTTTTTATTGGCTTGGTTCCAACAAAAAAGGGTCCCTTGCAAGCAAGGAACCCTGTGACCAGAACAACGAAAAAAGCGAGCGGAGGCATCGGTCCCGGGGGACCAACCCGCCAATCACTTGAGGGTGACTTTGCCGCCCACTTCTTCGATTTCCTTCTTGAGAGCCTCGGCCTCCTCTTTGGAGATGCCTTCCTTGACAGCCTTCGGAGCAGCCTCGACCAGCGCCTTGGCATCGCCAAGGCCCAGACCTGTGGCGTTACGGACTGCCTTGAGCACTTTGATCTTGGCGGAAGCATCAAAGCTTTCGAGAATGACGTCGAATTCCGTCTTCTCTTCAGCGGCCTCGCCACCATCGCCACCACCAGCAGCGCCAGGGGCAGCCATCACCACACCCGCCGAAGCGGCAGCGGAGACACCGAAAGCCTCTTCGATCTGCTTGACCAGCTCGGAAGCTTCAAGCAGAGAAAGCGATTTCAGTGATTCGAGAATTTCGTCGGTTTTTGCAGACATGGTTGTGAGTGAAGAAGCAACAGATCAGTGAAACCAGTGATGTCGGCAGAGAGCGCTCAGCTGTCGCCACCTTCGGCGTGCTGCTTGAGCGCCCGCGCGATGCCGGAGGGAACCTCGTTGATGCCGACAGCGACCTTGGTGGCCACGGCATTGATCGCACCAGCAATCTGCGCCATAAGAACCTCCTTGGAGGGGAGGTCACCGATGGCTTTGATCTCGTCCTGAGACAGGAGCTTGCCTTCGAAGAGGCCGCCTTTGGTCTCGGATTTCTTGGTGTCCTTCTGGAAAGCCTGGACGGCTTTCACGCCAGCACCGACATCGCCCTTGATCAGGACAAAGGCATTGGTGCCGGTCAGCAGGGAATCGAGGTTGGCCCAGGAGCTGTCACCATCAATGGCACGGCGCATCAAGGTGTTTTTGGTCACCTTGCAAATGCCGTTGCCGGCCCGCAGACGATCCCGCAGGTCGGACATTTCCTTGATGGAAAGGCCCTTGTAATCAAGAACCAGCGCCAGTTCGGCTTCGGCGAGGAGCTCTTTGAGCTCTCCGACGATCTGCTGCTTGCTCTCCAGCGTGCGGCCCATAGGGATTGGATCGGATCGAGGGGGAACAAGCGGGGCACACGGCCGATCGAGTCTTCACAACGAAGACGAGGCCGCGTGCCGATCCAATCCTTTTCGGGAAAATCGTGTCGCGTCTGCCTCGGCAGGAGTTACATCAAAGGACTGAACGCAATGTCAGTCCAAGACAACCTGCTGTCTCTGGCCGGGCGCGTGCCCGTATTGGCTTTCGCCAACTTCAAACATTACAGGAGTGGCTGAATCAGCCGTCCTGAGCAATGTCCTGAAGAGCGGAATAATCCACCTGCACCGAGGGACCCATGGTGGAGGTCACATACAACGACTTCCAATAACGCCCCTTGGCGCCACTGGGCTTGTTGCGATCGATGGTCTCCTGCAGAGTTTTGAGGTTCTCCAGAAGTGCTTCAGCACTGAAGCTGGCCTTACCGAAACGCACGTGGACGATGCCGGTGCGGTCCGCCCGGAATTCCAGCTTTCCTGCCTTGAATTCCTTGATCGCAGCGGCAAGGTCGGTGGTCACCGTCCCAGCCTTGGGATTGGGCATCAGACCGCGAGGACCAAGCACCCGTCCGAGCTTCGCCACCTTGGGCATCATGTCCGGAGTGGCGATCAACAGGTCGAAATTCATCTCGCCCTTGCTGATCGTTTCCACCAACTCCTCTTCACCAGCCAGTTCAGCGCCAGCGGCTTTTGCTTCAGCCACCTTTTCACCGCGCGTCACCACAGCGATGCGCACCGACTGTCCGGTGCCATTGGGGAGCGCAACGGTGGTCCGCAACTGCTGATCGGTGTACTTCGGATCGATGCCGAGACGCACATGGACCTCCATCGTCTCGTCGAATTTGGCGTTGGCGTTGTCCTTGACCAGGGCAATCGCCTCGAGGGGTGGATACGACCGATCCTCGATTTTGCCGGCCAAGCTGGCCAGCCGTTTTGAAATTTTGGGCATAGCAGATGTGGGGTGCGAACGACATCGTTGATGTCTCCCCCGGTGAGGTTTCAGAGGATGAGATGACGACTGAAGATTCAGTCGCTGATGGCAACGCCCATGTTGCGAGCGGTGCCCTCGATGATCCGCATGGCGGAGTCAACACTGGTGCAATTGAGGTCGGGGAGCTTGGTCTTGGCGATCTCCTCGAGCTGGGCCCGACTGATCGATCCGACATTGCCCTTGGCGGACTCACCAGCACCCTTCTGGATGCCAGCGGCTTTTGTGATCAACACCGACGCCGGTGGCGTCTTGGTGATGAAGGTGAAGCTGCGGTCCTCATAGACCGAAATCTCCACCGGAATCACATAGCCAGCCTTGTCCTGCGTGCGGGCGTTGTACTCCTTGCAGAACATCATGATGTTCACCCCGTGCTGACCGAGGGCAGGACCCACCGGCGGCGCAGGGTTGGCTTTGCCGGCCTGCAGGGCCAGCTTGATGACTGCTGTGATTTTCTTGGCCATCGACTGGGGGGTTTCAACAGCTGCGGATTCGCCAGGCCCTCAGGCCTGGCGCGGCAGGGGGGAACACCACCCATGTGGCCGCCCTCCGCAGGGAGACGGCCGCCGCCTAATCAGTTCTGTTTGCTGATCTGGGAGAACTCCAGCTCAACCGGCGTCTCCCGACCGAAGATCGAAAGCAGCGCCTTGAGCTTGTTGCGCTCACCGGAGACTTCGATCACCTCACCCTGGAAATCCTTGAACGGACCAGCGGTGACAAGGATCTGATCCCCCTCGGTGAGATCCACCTTGACCACCGTCTTCTTCTCAGCAGCGCGCTTGAAGATGCGATCCACTTCCGCCCGACTCAACGGCCTTGGCTTGATGTGCCCTCGGGCCTTACCCGTGGCACGCCGATCCTCTGCACCAACGAAATTGATCACATTCGGGGTGCTGCGGACGGCCATCATCGTGTCCTCATCGAGCACCATCCGAACCAGCACGTACCCGGGGAACACCTTCTCCTCGGTGGATTGACGCGTGCCGTCCTTCTTTAATTTGACCGCCGGCGTTTGGGGGATCTCGATCTCGAGAATTCTGTTGCTCACGCCAAGGGTGACGGCGCGCTGCTCAAGGGTGGCTTTGACCTTCTTCTCGCAACTTGAAGCCACCTGAACCGCGTACCAGCGTGCGATGGCCGTGTTGGCGCCCTGCATCGACTGAAGCGTGCCCTCCTCACCGTCGTTGGGAGCGGGCAGATCAAGGATTTCGGCAGAGGGGGCCTCGACTGGAGACTCCGTTGTTGTCAGCTCTTCAGACACGGGAAGGATGGCTCAAATCAGCGGAACACCTGAGACGAGGCCCACCCGAAGAAACGACTCACAGCGGCGATGGTGGCAGCCGAAAGGCTGACCATCAGAATCACGGCGACTGATTCGCTGAACAGCTGCTGGCGGCTGGGCCAGACCACTAATTTCAGCTCCTCGAGCGTGGCAGCCAGAAAGCCGCCCTGTCGAGTCGTTTCAGTACCGGACTCGGCACCTGTTGTCGTGGTGTCCTCGGACGTTGGGCTGGTCACTGGGCTTTGACCGGAGGTTGACTTGCTGCTGAACAGCGGCACGTCAAACAATCACCTTACCGGACGCCCTACAGGTGAGGGTCTGGATCAAAAATCAGCGGTGCGTCCAGCGACGCCCCGGCTCGCACCTTGACACCGCGAACGCCACTGAACCGCTCCTCGAGCAACTCCGTGGCCAACGGATTCTCAAGCTGACGACGCAAGACTCGCCTCAGAGGCCTAGCGCCGTATTCCGGCTCATATCCCTGCCGGGCCAGCCGATCGACAACATCATCATCCACCTGCAGGGCGAGACCCTGCTCCGCCAGAAGCGCCGCCAGGTCCGCCAGCTGCAGACGCACGATCCGCTCAAGATCTGACACCTCCAAGGGCCTGAACCGGATCACCTCATCGATGCGATTGAGAAATTCAGGGCGAAACTGGCTGGCCAGCGCTGCATCCACCTGCTCCTGCAGCTGGTCATCGTCCGAGGACTCCGAACGGGCATGGTCGAGGATCTGACGACTGGCCAGATTGCTCGTCATCACCACAACGGTGTGACGGAAATCAACCGTGCGCCCCTGGGAATCGGTGAGGCGTCCGTCATCCAGGACTTGCAGCAGCAGATTGAAGACGTCGGGGTGAGCTTTCTCCACTTCATCGAGGAGCAGCACCGCGTAGGGGCGGCGACGCACAGCCTCCGTGAGCTGTCCCCCCTCCTCGTAACCCACGTATCCCGGGGGGGCTCCGATCAACCGCGCCACGGCATTGCGCTCCATGAATTCGCTCATGTCCAGGCGGACCAGAGCCTCCTCCTCATCGAAGAGTGAGGCGGCCAGGGCCTTCGCCAGCTCTGTTTTGCCCACACCCGTTGGACCGAGGAACAGGAAGGAACCGACGGGGCGACGGGGATCCTTCATGCCGGCGCGGGCGCGTCGGATCGCTGCAGCCACCACGGCCACCGCAGGTGCCTGACCGATGACCCGCTCTGCCAAATGGGATTCCAGTGTCAGCAGTTTGCGCCGCTCCCCGGCCATCAACCGCTGCACGGGAATCCCCGTCCAGCGGGCGACGAGATCGGCGATATCGCCCGCCTCAACCTGCTCACGCAGCAGGGCCGAACCATCCGCCTGGGCTTGCGCCTGCGTGGCCTCCAGCTGCTCACGCCGCTGCTGCACCGTGTGCAGCTGGTCGTACTGAAGTCGAGCCGCTTCCTCGAGGTTGCCCTGGCGCTCCGCTTCAGCGATGGCATGACGTAGATCCTCATCCTGCTGCAGGAGCTGGCCGAGTTCATCCAGCTGGGCTCGCTCCTCCTGCCAACGGCGGCGAAGGTCGTCGAGACGGCCGGAGGCCTCCAACCTGTTGCTCTGCAGCTGAATCCGCTCGGACTCCGGCGCACGTTCCGCCGAGAGCAGGGCGAGTTCAACGCGCCGCAGCTCCGCCTCGGCCTCCTCCACCACCTGAGGCTTCGAGGTCACATCCATCTTCAGCTGTGCTGCAGCCTCATCGATCAGATCAATCGCCTTGTCCGGCAGACAGCGATCACTGATGTAACGATCGGCCAGCCGGTTCGCCGTCTCAATCGCCTCATCGGTGATCGAGACGCCGTGGTGCAACTCGTAGCGCTCTTTTAAGCCACGCAGAATCTCCAGGCTCAGCGGGAGATCCGGCTCACGGATCAGCACCTGTTGAAAGCGGCGATTCAGGGCAGGATCTTTTTCAACGGTGCGCCGATAGTCCTCCGGCGTGGTGGCTCCGATGCAACGCAGATCGCCGCGCGCCAAGGCGGGTTTCAGCAAGCTGCCGGCATCGGTGCTGCTGCGTTCACTGCCGACCATCGTGTGCAGTTCATCGATGAACAGCACAACCCCGGAATCGGACCCACTCACCTCCTCCAGAACGGCCCTCAATCGCTCCTCAAACTGACCGCGAAACTTGGCACCGGCGATCAGGGCACCGAGATCAAGGGCCACCAGGCGCAGCCCCTGCAGCGAATCCGGCACCTCCCCGGACACAATGCGCTGGGCCAGCAGCTCGGCAATCGCGGTTTTGCCGACCCCTGGCGCTCCGATCAGCACCGGGTTGTTCTTGCTGCGGCGCGACAGCACCTTGATCAGGTTGCGAATCTCCCCATCTCTGCCGATNACGGGATCCAGGCGCCCGGCTTCCGCCTCGGCCGTGAGATCGCGGCCATAGGTTTCCAAGGCCGNCGGCGGCTGCTCTGGCGTTGAAGCANTGGACNCTGGGGGCANCGGTTCACGCTTCACNGCAACGACCGGGACTTGGGGGACCGTGGCTGGGGGGACCGGAACTTGAGCGACCGGCGCTTGGGTTATGGCGTCCGGGGGGTCAACTGGAGCCATCGATCGCACCATGGATGCCCCTTGATCAGCCTCAATNCGAGGCGAGGGTCGCTGCAGGGCCGCTTCCAACCGCTCAGGAGACAAACCGAAACCCGCAAACAGATCAGCGCCGACNCGTTGATCCCGACCCATCGCGATCAACACATGGGGAACCTCGATCAACCGNGACCCTGCACGCTGACGGGCGCGGTCNGCATCCTCAAGCAACTCCTCAAGGGCCTCGCCAATGAACAGATCATCCCCACGGCCTGAGGGCTGATCAGCCAGCACATCCTCAAGACGATCCAGGAGTTGTTCAGAACGCAGCGGCAAGGGATCGATCCAGATGCGGCATGCGGGATCGCTGAAGACCACCTGGATGAGATGTTCAACATCCAGCTGTCCGTGCCTCCAGCGCCGGGCAAGATCCTGTCCATCGAGCAGAAGATCCCAGGCCTCATCACTGAAGCGGTCCGGTTCGTGGGTGAGGCTTCCCTGGGAAGGGACCGGTCCGCGTGTTGTTGATGCCATCCCGCTCAGGAGGCTGAGCGTGTGGACAGTTCAATCAGCTCGATCTTGTAGCCATCTGGATCTTCGACGAAGGCAATCACCGTGGTCCCGTGCTTCATCGGACCGGGTTCGCGCACCACGCGTCCCCCCTTCTCCGCGATGCCCGCACAGGTGGTGGTGATGTCATCCACGCCCAGGGCGATGTGTCCGTANCCNTCTCCAANGCTGTAACTCGGCGTATCCCAGTTGTGGGTGAGTTCCAGAACCGTGTGGTTTTGCTCATCGCCATAACCNACGAAAGCAAGCGTGAATCGTCCGCTTGGGTACTCCTTACGACGCAGAAGCTGCATCCCCAGAACTTCGGTGTAGAAGGCCAATGAACGCTCCAGATCACCAACCCGGAGCATGGTGTGCAGCATTCTCATGAACGACGCNCGGCCCTNAGAGAACACACCCATTCTGACGGGGTGCCGCCAGTCACACGGCACGGGCAGGGGGCGACCCATAAGATCCCCAGGTTTACCCACGTCCAACGTGATCGATTCCCTCGACCTCGTCATCGACACCATCGTGGCCCGGGAGGTACTGGACTCCCGCGGCAATCCGACGGTCGAAGCTGAGGTGTTGCTCGAGGGCGGAGCCATGGGCCGTGCCATCGTTCCAAGCGGGGCCAGCACTGGCGCTCATGAAGCCCACGAGCTGCGCGATGGCGGCGATCGCTACATGGGCAAAGGCGTCAGCCAGGCCGTCACGCATATCGAAGAGCGCATTGCACCCGCCCTCTGCGGTTTATCCGCCCTTGATCAGGCCGCTGTGGATGCCGCCATGCTCGAACTGGACGGCAGCGACAACAAATCAAGCCTGGGCGCCAACGCGATTCTGGCCGTGAGTATGGCCACCGCTCGTGCGGCGGCCAATGGTCTGGGAATTCCGCTGTACCGCTATCTGGGCGGACCGATGGCCAACCTGCTGCCGGTGCCCTTGATGAACGTGATCAACGGTGGCGCCCATGCCGCGAACAGCCTGGATTTCCAGGAGTTCATGCTCGTGCCCCATGGCGCNCCCAGCTTCCGGGAAGCGTTGCGCATGGGCACCGAGGTGTTCCACACCCTCAAGGGCTTGCTCAAGGCCAAGGGGATGAGCACNTCGGTTGGCGATGAAGGTGGCTTTGCGCCNGACCTGGGCAACGTCGAAGCCGGAGAGATCCTGGTGGAGGCGATCACCAAGGCCGGCTACAAACCCGGCGAAGAGATTGCGCTNGCGCTGGACGTNGCCAGCAGCGAATTCTTCGAGAACGGACGCTATGCNTTCGACGGGGGCAGTTACGACAGCGCCGAGATGGTGGGNCAGCTGGAGAAACTGGTGGAAACCTTCCCGATCGTCTCGATCGAGGACGGCCTGGCCGAGGACGACTGGGACGGTTGGAAGCTGTTGACCGAGCGGCTCGGCGGCAAGGTGCAGCTGGTGGGCGACGACCTGTTCGTGACCAACACCAAGAGGCTGCAGCAGGGCATCGACAACGCCACCGCCAATTCGATCCTGATCAAGGTGAATCAGATCGGGTCNCTCACCGAAACGCTGCAGGCCATCGATCTGGCAGGTCGCTCCGGCTACACGAGCGTGATCAGCCACCGCAGCGGTGAAACCGAAGACACCACCATCGCCGANCTGNCNGTGGCNACNNGCGCNGGCCANATCAANACCGGTTCNNTNAGCCGCNNNGAACGNNTNGCNAAGTACAACCAGCTGCTTCGCATTGAGGATGAGCTTGGCAACCAGGCGGTTTACGCCGGGGCCGTCGGCCAGGGACCACGGGGCAAGGGCTGAACAGCGATGCAGAACTGATCTAGTGAGATGGATGGACCCCCAAGTCACTGGGTGTTTCCATGCATCACATGCATGGATTGGGGCGGTTATGGATAGTCAATAGTCAGTCAGTCAACGATCGCCGCAATAAGTTGATGAAAATGACAGCGATCTTGTGTGGATCAACTGTTGGTTGAGCCTTGCAATTGATCAAGCCGCTGTTCCCGTTTCAGCTTCACCTGCATCCTGAACCAGCCCAGTCCGACGGGAATTCCGGCAACCACAGGGACAGCAGACCAGAGCGGTTGGGTGCTTGCACCAAGAATGGCAGCTGAAAGGGCCAAACAACCCAGTAACACGGACTGACCAATGGACTGCTGAGCCAAGGTCATTCTGCGGAATTGGCGATCCGATTCACCAAGCCTCACCTGGAGCTGAAGGTCCCCCTGCTCGAGCCGCTCGAGGCTTTCATCCAAGCGCCGGGGAAGGGCAGCAGCACGGGTACCGATCGCACCCACCTGACGTCCCAGCTCATTGAAGAGGTCGTTGGTGCCTGAACCACTGGATGTCATAAGGGGCAGAAGGTAAGGCTTCGCGATGGCAACAAGGCTAAAAGCTGGATCAAGCGTTCGTCCCACTCCCTCAAAGGTGGAGAGCGCGCGCATCACGAAAATCAGCTCAACCGGCAGCCGGAACGGTTGTCCGTAAACAAGGTCATAGAGATCTCCGGAGAGCTTGTCGATCACATTGGCGCTGAACGGTGGCGTCAACGCTTCCTGCAGCATCACCCGAACCAGGCGGCGAACGGGACCAACATCAATGTTTGCGGCGATCACACCCGCCGCCTGCATCTCATCCACCAAACCAGCGGAATCCCGTGCTGCTGCCGCCCGCACCATCGATCCGAGTCGACGGCGCAGGCCGTCGGACAACAACCCCATCATTCCGAAGTCGTAGTAAATCAGGGCTCCATCGCTGGCCACCGCGAGATTTCCTGGGTGGGGGTCGGCGTGAAAAAACCCGTAGCGCACCAGTTGCTGCAGATAACTGGCAGCGCCAATTTCCGCCACGGCACTGGGGTCGATCTGAGCTTCGATCAGAGCCTCTCGATCGTTGATCTTGATCCCCGGCATGTAATCCAGGCAGAGCACCCGACGCGTGCTCAGCTCCCAAATCACTCCAGGGATGCGAATGCGTTCATCATCGAGAAATTGCTGCCGGAAACGCGCTGCGTACTGGGCCTCGACCCGGAAATCGAGCTCTCGCAAAAGCACTCTTCGGCACTCCCTGGCCATCGCAGGCCAATCCCGCCCGCGTCCCCAGTTGGGGTGGCGCTGTAGCACCACAGCCACCTGCTGCATCACGTCCAGATCCAGCCTGAACAGCTGCTCAAGCCCTGGGCGTTGCACCTTGAGGACCACCTGGCGGCCGCTGCGCAGACTGGCGCGATGCACCTGAGCCAGAGAAGCGGCACCGAGAGGATCTGGATCCAGGTCAATCACCTCAGCGCAACGCTGCCCGAGTTCCCGCTCCAGAACGGACTGAACACGCTCAAAATCGAACGCAGGAACGCTGTCCTGAAGAGCTGCCAGTTCTTCAACCCATCCCGCTGGCAACACATCCGGACGGGCTGACAACAGCTGACCAAGCTTGATGAAAGCGGAACCCAGCTGAAGCAGTTGCTGCGTCAGCCAATGGGCTCGCTGCCTCTGACGGCCCTGTTGCCTCTCAGGAGTACAGCCGCCTCGATAGGTCCAGGCCTGGGCATCCCACCACAGCAACAGCAACAGGGTGAGGACTGTTCTCCAGATGTTCAACGCCCGCACGGTCCTGCGCAGAGGGGCCAAACAAGCGGGCAGCGGCATCAGGACCGTGCCTCGAGGTCACGGCTGAGATCCGCCACCGAGGCGCGAAGCCTGTCGATCAACATCTGTGCTGTCTCCTGCCGAGGTGGTTCAGAAGACGGCGGCGGAGTCGATGTGGGCTGATCCGACTCAGCCTCACCCCGCTGCAGCCGTTGCGCTTCCGCCATCACCTCATCCTGAAACATTTGCCACTCCTGGCGGATCCGCTCTGGCGCGTCCTGAGCCAGGACGGCCAGCTCAGCAGCAACATCTGCCAAACCATGGCCAAAACGAGCCCCAAGGCGATTCACCGTCGCGCGGAGCATTGCTTCTGGGGAACCCATCGGCCAGAGGAGTACAGAGGTGACTGTGGCAGATCCAGACGGCGATCAGGGTTCGATCGGGGGCGGATTGACCGGTACGAAGAAATCAGCGGGAGCTGCGACCTCAGGCGGCGTGTCCACAGCAGCGGCTGGTTCGATCTCTGGAGGCAAGCTCGATTCCAGCAGTGGCTCAGAGGCCTGAGGCGTTGGTTCCGGGGCAGGCTCAATCTCCGGCAGAGAGGGTTGTGTCCACTGCGGCTGCAGCGCCACCGGGCGGGGCGCGATCACAGCCTGAAGCTCCTGCTCCGCCCGTCTGGCCTCCTCAGCTTTGCGCTCAGCCTCCTCTTTCGCTTTGCGTTCGGCTTCCCGCTTCGCCTCCATCGCTGCCACATCAACCTGGATTCCCTCGGCTTGCTGACCGTGCAGATCACGCAGTGCCTGGAGGGATTCGCCCGGGAATGCAACTGCTGCGAACGATTCGGGCGAAGGCGTTTCAGCGTTGCTTTGGACCGTCAAGGTTCGCTGGGTGATGCCGAATCCGAGCGAGAAGCAACAACCGGCCACTAAGGGACCCACCCAGAACCTTGGCCGCTTCTTTTGAGTGTCCTGCTGGGATTGGTCGGATGGATGGTCGCTGCTCGTCATCGGTCCTATCCCAGAACAGTCCCTTAATCTTGCCAGGAATTTTCAGGAGACGTATTCGTCAAGTGAACTGGAGAGCCGCAGCATGCCGCGGGGCTCTTCAAGCAAGATCAAGTCAGGACGAAAGTTCGACAACTTTTGATCGGAAGTGAACTGATCTGGCTCACGTTGTGTAATCGGCGTTGATGCGCACGTACTGATCGGACAAATCACATCCCCAGGCACAGGAAGCGCCAGGTCCGTCGCCAAGATTCAAGCGAATCTGAACACAATCACTTTTGAGATAGTCGCCCTCTTCTGCTTTTTTGCGGAGATAGGCACTCGCTGCCTCACGATCAAAAGCAACGGGTTGGCCACCCTCCATCAATTGATGATCGCCAATCCACAACGCCACTGAATCCAGAGAGAACGGAACNCCTGCGCGTCCCGCCGCTGCCACGATCCTTCCCCAATTGGGATCGCGTCCATGCACGGCAGTTTTGACAAGCGACGATCCACAAATGGTGCGCGCCACTCGTAACGCTTCCGCTTCATCGGTCAAGCCAGCCACCTGAACTTCGATCAAACAGGTCGCCCCCTCACCATCACGGGCGATCGAGCGGGCCAGATGTTGCATCACCGCAGTCAGACCTTCCTCCAGGGCCGCGTGGTGCTCAGTGGGCAGAGGAGCNCCGGCTGAAAACGCCAGCACGGTGTCGTTGGTGCTGGTGTCACCGTCCACCGTGATCGCGTTGAAGGAGCGTTGCACGGCCCGTTTCACCATCGCCTGCCACAGCGCAGGCTCCAGCCCGGCATCACAGCTCACAAAGGCGAGCATCGTCGCCATGTCGGGGTGGATCATCCCCGAGCCCTTGGCCATTCCGCCGATGCGCACACGGCGGCCATCCAGATCGGCCTCCAGGGCGACCTGTTTGTCCACGAGATCGGTGGTGAGGATCGCTTCAGCAGCCGCTGGACCTCCACCCTCGGAAAGCGCTGACAACAGAGGCCCCAAGCCTTGAAGCAGCGTTGCCATCGGAATCGGAACACCGATCACACCGGTGGAACAGATCAGGATNCGTTCGTCCTGCTCGCCCAGCAGATCAGCCAGGGATGCGGTCGCCCGCAGGCTGTCCACAAGCCCTCGATCGCCCGTACAGGCATTCGCCTGTCCGGAGTTGATCAGCACTGCCCGCGCCCGGCCTGCCGTGGATTCAAGCCGCTCAGCGCACAGATCCACACAGGCGGCCCGCACACAGGAAGTGGTGAATGCCCCAGCACACACAGCATCCTGTGGAGCCAGCAGAAGCGCCAGGTCAGCGCGACCTGAGGCTTTCAGCCCCGCCGTGATCCCTGCTGCCTGAAATCCCTGCGGCGCCGTCACGCCGCCGTTGCAGAACCGCCAGGGAGAAGGTGTTGCGTCCCGCAACGTCGAACAATGGGAATTGGTNTCCATCCTCCCCTGCCCCATGCAGCGGCAACGCCGGATCGGTCTNACTGGCGGCATTGCCAGCGGCAAGAGCAGTGTGGGCCGGCTGCTGGNAGCGGGAGGGTGGCCTGTCCTGGATGCCGACCGGTATTCCCGCGAAGCCCTTGCGCCTGGAACGACCGCCACCCGACAGGTGATCGATCATTTCGGACCCATCGTGAAAGCGGGACAACACACCGAACAGCTGGATCGGACGGCCCTCGGACGCCTCGTGTTCTCTGACGCATCCGCACGGTCCTGGCTGGAGCAGTTGATTCACCCCATCGTTCAGACGCGCATGAGCGCCGACCTGGATCAGCTGTCCACAGCGCCGATCGTGGTGCTGATGATTCCGCTCCTGTTCGAAGTGGGACTCACAGGGCTCTGCAGTGAGGTGTGGTTGGTGGACTGCGAGGAATCACAACAGCTTGAAAGGCTGATGCTTCGGAACGGTCTCAGCGAAGCGGATGCCCGAGCCCGGCTGGCCGCGCAATGGCCAATGGCGGAGAAACGGCAACGTGCTGATCTGATCATTGACAACCGGGGCTCGCCAGAGGAGCTGAGCAAGAACGTCGAACAGCTGATGTTCCAGCCTTTGACTAACAATCAAGCAGCGGAACAACCACCCGTCTGATCAGTAAGGTTCATGNATCGCGCACCCAAGTGATGACCCAGGCTTTCCGCGAAGAACATGACAGCCTTGGCCCTGTTGAGGTGCCAGCCGAGNGGTTGTGGGGAGCACAAACACAACGGTCGTTGAAATACTTCAGCATCGGCGATGATCGGATGCCCAAAGAAATGATCACGGCCTATGCAATTGTCAAAAAGGCGGCCGCAATCTGCAACCAATCATCGGGACGACTGGACAAGGAGAAAGCCGATCTAATCATTGATGTATGCAATGAACTCCTAGCNGGAGAGCATCAAGAGGAATTTCCACTGTTTGTATGGATGACTGGCAGCGGGACGCAATTCAACATGAACATGAATGAAGTGATCTCAAACCGCTGTTGCCAGATCACCGGGACATCACTGGGCAGCAAAACGCCCGTGCATCCCAATGATCACGTGAACATGTCGCAGTCCACCAACGACAGCTTTCCCACAGCCATGAACATTGCTGTCGCCTTAACAACAACACATGACCTATTACCCACACTATCCGAGCTCAAAGTTTCACTTGAAGCCAAAGCCCGTCAATGGAATGGAATTGTCAAAATCGGTCGAACCCATCTGCAAGACGCCACCCCCCTGACACTTGGCCAGGAAATGTCCGGCTACGCAGCATTGATCAACGACAACATCACNCGCATCAACAATGCATTAACNGGAGTNATGCGACTGTGTCTNGGTGGTACAGCTGTGGGGACAGGAATCAATGTCTATCAGGGATTTGCCGAGCAAGTTGCCGCAGAAATCTCTACATTGACAGGTTTGAANTTCACAACAGCNCCCAACAAATTCGCAGCCCAGGGATCCCATGATGATCTCGCCTGGATCAGCGGNAGTTTGCGAACACTCGCGGGCTCATTGTTGAAAATTGCCGATGATCTTCGCCTGCTGTCGTGCGGACCACGCAGTGGCCTGAATGAACTCAAGCTTCCCAGCAATGAGCCAGGGTCCTCGATCATGCCTGGCAAAGTGAACCCAACCCAGTGCGAAGCACTCACCATGGTNGCCATGCAGGTGATCGCCAATGATCATGCTGTAGGCATGGGATGCTCAGGCGGTCATCTCGAGATGAACGCGTACAAGCCGCTGATCATTTTCAACATCATCAAATCACTTCGCANCCTCACCGATGGCTGCAATAATTTNCGACGCTTTCTTGTCGAGGGCATGCAAGCGAACGAGCAACAGATTCAACGACATCTAGAGCACTCACTCATGCTGGTCACTGCATTAACGCCTGTGATTGGTTACGAGNANGCATCAACAATTGCCCATCATGCTCTGGAGCATGATTTAACCTTGAAGGAGGCTGCACTATCACTGAAGCTGGTGTCTGAAGTTGAGTTTGATCGTGTGGTCGATCCAATCAAGATGGTCCATCCGGACTTGACTTAATCTGATCTTGATTGATGACGGCCGAAGGCATTCCGAATTGTTCAGCAAGACGATTCAACAACCACCACAATCATACATAAGGGATGATTGAACTTCTGGCACCCCGAAAAAGAATGAACGCCAGTAAAATGATTACACATGAACAAACAAATCAACTCCAAGATCAGCTAGATCCTCTTGACTGANGCCCAAAAGAAGAATACTTGCNCTGGATGAAGCNATAACAACAGCNCCTTNCTCATCNCCNNCGATCTCAACAACGTCGCTTTCCCTGTAAGCGATTTGATCACCTTGTTTGATATTGAAATCAAGAACAACATCTTGGCCCTTAGAGATCCGGAAAACATCTGCTCCCTTTCCACCGNTCAAAACATCAANCCCCTTAGCGCCGAACAGATAGTCATCNCCNCTTGCGCCNTACAGGGAATCGTCACCAAGACTTCCCAGCAACACATCATCCCCTCCCCGCCCTCTCAAGACATCAGACCCCTTCTTNCCNCGGATGAGATCCGAGCGACGTCCACCCTTGATCACATCAGCTTTNTTTGTACCTGCGAAAGACATCTTCGTTACAGGCATTAAATATTTNTTCGGNGTCTGATCGCAACTCAACNGGCTCNCCGCCTCTTGCCAGCCCCTCTCATCAACGAGGCATTGATAGTCCTCGACATCAAATATTTTTTCAGCCAGGTAGCTGTATCTATTCGGNAGAGCATCAATNGTCTCAACAAGAAAATTATTAGCATCTTCAGGCAANTCNCCAGGCAAATGATACTCAATGAAGGCCATCAATGGCACGATTGTTTCAGCAACATCCTCTGAAGAAGGATNTTTAAAAGCATANTCTGACATCCAGAAAGGCGCATCGTTTGCAACAGCCTCGTTCCACATCTCATCCCCATAGACCAAATGATCAANNGCAGCATGAGCCACTTCATGCGCAACAAACTCCTCCAGGTAAGGNTCTTNCTCATCACCCAAATGATCAGACATATCCCAGACAGATTGATCGTCGAGAACTATGTTACTAACATCATCAATACCAGTGTAATACCCCCCGAATCCGTTCATAACTGCAAACTCATAATCATATTGATCATCAACCGGCCTTCTCAGNGAATNGGGCAAGCCAAAAAACGTCTTAGCAACTGCATCCGCAATCGCAAACCTGTCATATGNACTCGCGGTCGCAACAAAGATTTCAACAAGCGAAGAATCGTTGCCCCGAAAAGAGAATTGATCGACAGCCACCTGCTCCCAAACCCACTTNGATCCGTTCCATCGGTGAACAGTCGTGATTTCATCACGAGAAACNCCTTCAAAGGCAACATTCACATCAACAGTTGGCAACAAGTCCGGAGACGTCCAANCAGTGCCTGGTGTAAAAAAGATCTTTTCATTATTCATTTTATCTAAACAATTATTAATTCATNCTATCCCGAATGAACTCATCTCGCAACACGCAACCACCGATCAATTCCACAACCCAACNCGTGGGAATGCNTCAGCCCTTCAGCCTCTGGCTGAGAATCTGGTTGGCCAATTTGGGATCNGCCTTGCCTCCAGTTTTCTTCATCAACTGACCCACAAAGAATCCCTGAAGCTTGTTCTTGCCACCTCGGAACGCCGCCACTTCGTCAGGATGGGCTGCCAAAAGCTCATCAACGATCGCGGTGATCGCTGCAGGGTCACTGATCATTCCCAGCCCTCGCTCATCAACCATCGCCTTCGGAGAACCACCCTGCTCCAGCAATTCAGGCAAGATCTCCTTNGCNATNTTGCCGCTGATCTTGCCNCCATCGATCAGNTNCACCATTTCNGCAAGCTGCTCNGGNCGGAACGGNAGGGTGGCGTAGCTCAACCGNTTGCTGTTCACGTANGCAGCAAGATCACCGGTGATCCAGTTGGCTGCCAGCTTGGCGTCCGCACCGGCCCCCACCACGGCCTCGAAATAGTCCGCCATNGGTCGNTCATCGGTGAGCACGCGGGCGTCGTATTGCGACAAGCCCAGGTCGTCGGCGTAGCGATGGCGTTTNGCCGCCGGCAATTCAGGCAGCTCTGCACGCCAACTCTCGCGTTGATCAGAACTCACTTCAATCGGACCCAGATCTGGGTCGGGGAAATAGCGGTAATCGCTGGCCCCCTCCTTGCTGCGCATGCTCTTGGTGAGCTGCTTGCTTTCGTCCCACAAACGCGTCTCCTGAACAATCCGTTCACCGGCTTCGATCGCCTTCACCTGGCGCTTGATCTCGTAATCACAGGCTTTCTGAATCGCGGAGAAGGAGTTCATGTTCTTGATCTCCACCTTGGTGCCGAAGGGTGCATCCGGTCCACGACGCACCGAGATGTTCACATCGCAACGGAGTGATCCCTCCTGCATGTTTCCNTCACTCACGCCCAAATAACGCATGATCCGACGAATCTCGGAGGCATATTCAGCGGCTTCTCGNCCCGTGCGCAGATCCGGCTTGCTGACGATCTCCGCNAGGGCAACTCCAGCGCGGTTGTAATCCACCAGGGAATGGGTGGAACCAGCCAAGCGATCGCTTCCGGCGTGCACAAGTTTGCCGGCGTCCTCTTCCATATGAAGACGCTCAATGCCAATTGTTTTGAGGTAGGTCTCTTTCCCTTTCTCAGCCACCTCAACTTCAATCCAACCCTCTTCCGCAATNGGCTCGTCGTATTGAGAGATCTGATAGTTCTTCGGGAGGTCGGGATAAAAATATTGTTTGCGATCAAATTTGCTGTGCTCGGCGATGTTGAGGTTCAACGCCATCGCCGCTTTCACGGCGTACTCAAGAACCTTCTCATTCAGCACCGGAAGGGTACCTGGCATGCCACACACAACCGGGTCGATGTGGGTGTTGGGGTCATCGCCAAAGGCCGTNGAAGCCGCCGTGAAGATCTTGCTGTCGGTCCCGAGCTGCACGTGAGTCTCCAGACCAATAACGGCTTCCCAATCGGGTTGTGCTGTTGCCGCCATGGACGCATGGTGAGTACCGATGCTGGGATCCTATGGAACCAATGGGACCTTCAACAGCCGGGCCGGATCTGCTGCGATGAATGCATCCAAGCAATCAGAGGTGTTGGTGCTTGGCGGAGGTCTCATGGGCCTCGCCATCGCCCACCAGCTGGCGCGCCGCGGTCGCCNAGTTCACGTGATCAGCCGCAGAAGGAATGAAGCAGCGGGTTTTGTGGCCGCCGGCATGCTGGCTCCCCATGCTGAGGGTCTCTCCGGCCCCCTGCTTGAACTGGGGCAGATCAGCCTCCAACTGATTCCAAGTTGGGTGGCTCAGATCGAACTGGACGGTGGGTTGGCCTGCGGGCTGCGCTCCTGCGGAATCATTGTTCCNTTCAAGGATGCCAACGAACGAGCGNGCTACCCCACGGCGCNTTTGGGCGAATCACTGAATCGCAGCCAACTGGAACAGGAATTGCCAGGCATCGGTTCCGCCTGGCAAGCGGGCCTGCTGTTTGACCAGGACGGGCAGATCGATAACCGCAGGCAANTGATGCGAGCACTGGAGAAAGCCTGCACATCACTCGGCGTGCAGTTCATGGAGGGGGCCGAGGTGAACGATCTGCAGTGCGACGGAACAGGTGCACTGGAAGGAATCCGTGTACGCACGGCCGTCGGAGAGTCCAAGACCNTTCCCACCCATGAAGCGGTGCTNTGCTGCGGAGCCTGGAGTCGTCAGCTGGTCGACGGCTTGCCTGTCTTTCCCGTCAAAGGTCAGATGCTGTCGCTGCAAGCACCAAGAGCAGCGCTCAAGCGTGTGATCTTTGGGCCCGGCACCTATCTCGTGCCTCGGGAAGATGGTCTGGTGGTGGTTGGCGCCACCAGTGAACGNGAGGCCGGCTTCGACGAGGGATTNACACCGGGGGGCCAGAACGAGCTGCAGGCCGGCATCCAATCNCTGCTGCCACAGGCAACGAACTGGCCTCCGATGGAGCGTTGGTGGGGATTTCGCCCCTGCACACCCGATGAATCGCCCCTGCTGGGCCCGAGCCCGGTCCGGGGGCTCTGGCTGGCCACAGGCCATCACCGCAATGGCGTGCTGCTGGCTGCGATCACGGCCCAGCTGCTGAGCGAGATGGTGATGGGAGAAGACACGAAAAGAACCAGCAGAGATCTGCTCCAGCATTTCCGCTGGGATCGTTTCACGAGCGCGCAGCCATGACGTCGATGCCACCCAAAAGAATCAACNAGCGATACACACCAGTCTCAATGCAATCATCTGTTCCAGGGATGACAGAATAGAGAGATCGCAATTCCAGGGGTTCAATCATGATTTATGAAAATGTATTACGCGATCCCGATGCATTTGATTTCACGGTTGAGACCCTTGGCGATCCATCAGTCCCAACCACAACACGAAGAAAGCCTTATATCAAAGAAGACGAAGTCATTGCGTTCTCCAGTCANGCGAAAAACATCTTCCATCAGATNGAACATTGCAAGATCTTCCCAGGTTTCGAGAAAGCAGGGCCACGTGAACTCCTTTTCCATCACCCNAATCATCTCAAAGCAGGAATCATCACCTGCGGAGGTTTATGCCCTGGACTGAACAATGTCATCAAGGGATTGGTCAAAACCCTGCAAGGAGATTATGGAGTCAACANCATCGTTGGCATCCGCTACGGCTATCGGGGCCTCAGTCAGAAATCGCAGCATGCACCAATTGAACTCAACTGCGATCGTGTCGACCATCTCCACACGCAGGGCGGAACGATTCTGGGGTCATCACGCGGCAATCAGGATCCCGGCGAGATGGTGGATCAATTGCTGAGCAATGGAATCGGACTGCTGTTCTGCGTTGGCGGAGACGGGACACTGCGTGGTGCCATGGCGATTGCCAATGAAGTGAATCGACGCAAACTACCCATCGGCATCATTGGAATCCCTAAAACCATCGACAATGATCTCGGCTTTATTGAAAAAACATTTGGTTTTGAGACCTCGGTACAGATTGCCTCAGAGATCATCACGTCTGCACATCAAGAAGCCATGGGCGCCGAAAATGGGATCGGCATTGTCAAGCTNATGGGTCGCGATTCTGGATTCATCGCAGCAACAGCAACACTGGCGAATTCAGTGGTTGACTTCTGCCTGATCCCCGAGATCGAGCTTGAGCTTGATGGCGAGAGGGGACTGATTGAAGCGCTCAAAACACGTCTTTCTCAGAACAGCCATGCTGTGATTGTCGTTGCCGAAGGCGCTGGCCAAGGGTTGTTCGCCAATGCCCCCGAGCGCAAAGATCAATCAGGCAATGTACTCAAAGAAGACATCGGTGTATTTTTACGCGACGAGATCAACAAGCGCCTNCATGCTGAAGGGATCAGCCCAAGCATGAAATATTTGGATCCGAGTTATCACATTCGCAGTGTCCCTGCCATCGCATCGGATGCGGTGTTCTGCCATCTGCTGGCTGAGCATGCTGTCCACGCTGGAATGGCTGGTAAAACCAACATGGTGGTNGGACATTGGAACAACTTCTTCACCCACATTCCGATCAGTCTTGCCACTCAGGAACGTCGCATGGTTGATCTCGACGGAGCCCTCTGGGAAGGAATTCTCAGTGCAACCCAACAGGATGAACTGCTGGGATAAACAACACCAGCGAAACACAAATTGAATTGGTAGGAACCTGGGCTCCACAACGGAGCCCAGGTCGCAGTGAATCAGTCCTCCATGCGCCATCCCTGATCCGATGGGGTCCAGTCNTTGAGCTCATCGGCACCGAACCAGAGACCTATTTCAAACGCAGCGGTTTCCTCCGCATCGGAACCGTGAATCACATTGCGGCCGATGTTGACGGCCAGATCCCCGCGAATCGTTCCAGGCTCAGCCTCCAAAGGCTTGGTGGCGCCGATCAGCTTGCGCGCNCTTGCAATCACGCCATCACCCTCCCAGACCATCGCCACCACAGGTCCCGAGGTGATGAACCCCACCAGACCAGCGAAGAAAGGACGTTCCTTGTGCACGCCGTAATGCTGCTCAGCCAGTTCGCGGCTGGGGGTGATCTGCTTCAGACCAACCAANTTGAAGCCCTTGCGTTCGAAGCGTCCGATGATCTCCCCGACAAGCCCCCTCTGCACCCCATCGGGCTTGATGGCGACGAAGGACCGTTCAACAGCCATGGGAAACGTTTTGAATGCCGAGCCATCGTCAGTGGACGCCCCACCGCTTGGCAAGCAAAGCGTTGACGCATGCCTCTATCTTTCGAACATCTCTNCCCNCAGTCATGGTGCTGACCGGAACGCAACGGTCCTGGTCGGTCGACCGCAGCGCCGAGCTTTACGGACTTGATCGCTGGGGGGATCCCTACTTTTCGATCAACTCCAAAGGGCACGTNGTGGTTCAGCCCCGCGGAGATCGGGGCGGTTCACTGGACCTAGTGGACCTGTTGAAGGGTCTTGAGGCGAGGGATCTGCATCCACCACTGCTGATCCGATTCGACGACATCCTTGAAGATCGTCTGGAACGGCTGCATGCCGCCTTCGAGCGCGCGATTGCTCATTACGACTACGACGGCAGATATCAGGGTGTCTTTCCAATCAAGTGCAACCAGCAGCGTCACGTGGTGGAGCATCTGGTTGAAACCGGAGAACGCTGGAATTTCGGCCTTGAAGCCGGCAGCAAAGCCGAACTCCTGATCGCCCTCTCGTTGACACGCAACCCCAATGCGCTGCTGATCTGTAACGGGTACAAGGATCGCCGCTACATCGAAACGGCGATCCTGGCTCGACGCCTCGGCCACCAACCCGTGGTCGTGATTGAACAGGCTGATGAGGTGGACCGGATCATCGCCGCGAGCCACAACCTTGGTGCGTCTCCGTTCATCGGCATCCGAGCCAAATTGTCAAGCCGCAGCACGGGACGATGGGGAAGCTCGGTGGGTGCACGCGCCAAGTTCGGCCTTGATCTCTCGGAGATGCTTCAGACCGTTCAGCAGTTAGACGCTGTCGGCCTGCTGAAGGATCTGAAACTGCTGCACTTTCACATCGGCAGCCAGATCAACGACATTGCAGTGCTCAAGGACGCCCTGCAGGAAGCCGGACAGATCTACGTCGAACTGACGAGGCTCGGAGCTCCGATGGGGTACCTCGATGTTGGTGGAGGTTTGGGAATCGACTACGACGGAAGCAGGACAGCNTCGTCGGCNTCNACGAACTACTCCCTCCAGAACTACGCCAACGATGTGGTGGCNACCATCCAGGAATGCTGCATGGCGCACGGTGTGCCNATGCCAACCCTGGTGAGCGAAAGCGGTCGTGCCATNGCGAGTCACTTTTCANTGCTGATCTTCAACGTGCTCGGCTGTGGTCGGGCACCGGACATCGAACCACCTGTTGCGGAAGACGACCCGCTACCGGTCCGCAACCTGCGCGTCACCCTTGAGCAGATTCGTGACCTTGAAAGCGGCGAAACCACACGCCTCCAAGAAGCCTGGAACGATGCCATCAAATTCCGAGATGACGCGCTGGCGGCCTTCCGTCTTGGTTATGTCCGCCTCAAGGAGCGCGCCAAGGCGGAGCAGCTGGCTTGGACCTGTGCCAAGGAAATCAGCAGGCGGCTTCCGGACAATGAGCCAATTCATGAAGACTTGCGCGGGCTTCAAAGAGCCTTGGCCTGCACGTATTACGCCAATCTTTCGGTGTTTCGCTCAGCACCTGACACTTGGGCCATCGACCAGCTGTTCCCAATCATGCCAATCCATCGACTTGATGAACAGCCAACAGAACTTGGCCATTTTGCCGATCTCACATGTGATTCAGATGGAAAACTAGCTCNATTCATTGANTCAGGACAGACCAAAAATCTNCTCGAATTACATACACTTCACGAAGGAGAATCATACTTTATNGGCATGTTCNTAGGCGGAGCCTATCAAGAAGTCATGGGTAATCTGCACAATCTTTTTGGCAGCACGAATGCCGTTCATATCCGTCTTAATCCAGGCGGCCGAGGTTACGTCCTTGATCATGTGTTGAAGGGAAACACCAACGCTGATGTTTTAGAAATGATGCAACACAATCCTGAACTTCTCCTCGAACGACTCAGACAAGGTTCGGAGGAGGCCATTCGTCGGGGAACACTGCAGATCGAAGATGCCCAACTTCTCATCAGTCATCTCAAAACGAGTTTGGATCAGATCACCTATCTGGAAGGATGAAACATGTCAAGGAATTGCTACAACGATTTGGCCCTTACTTCACTGCAGTGGTGGTTCTGGTGCTGCTGCGCGGTACAGGGATCGCTCAAACCATTGACCTGCTGATTTATGACCTGATCACCAGTCAACGACCTGCTGCATCCGGACAAGACACGCCAATCACATTGATCGGAATCGAAGAAAGCGATATCAAGAAATTTGGCTGGCCCATCGATGACGGACTGTTTTGCAAGGCCTTCGACCAACTGAATGACACCGGCGTCGCCGTGATCGGCTTTGACATCTATCGGGACCAAGGTGTCGGGGATCAACAGCAATGCCTTCGTGATCGCTTCCGAGACGAACCAAACCTGGTGTCGATCTTCAACGTCGCCGCCAACATCGCTCCAGTTCCAGGCACACCACCTGAGCGGCAGTCCTACAACGATCTCAGCATTGATGCTGACGGAATCCTGCGAAGGGATTTGATCCATGTCACCGGTCAGGACGAAGCGACCGTGTCCTTTNCACTCAGGGTGACGGAGCTCGCCACGGGTGATCGAAGCCTGAGGGATGCGATGAATGCAGGGACTCACCACGATGCCTGGCTGAGTGCAGATGGTGGTGGTTACCACAATGAAGTTGAAGCAGGCCTTGGCATGCAACGTCTGCTGCGGTTCCGAGAGCCCTGGAGCTATCGCCAATACAGCCTGGAAGAGCTTCTGGGAGGGGACATTCCTGCTGCTGAGATCAAAGACCAGATCGTTTTAATCGGCAGCACCGCACCATCNCTNCGCGATCTCTTCCATGTGCCGCACACCCGCTTCCACAAAGGGCAGGAGGTCTTCCAAATTTCAGGTGTCGAAATTCACGCCAACCGAATAGCAACACTGCTGGATCACCGGAATAACACGCTGACCATTGGGTGGAATATGCCGGGATGGGGAAATCTGCTCCTGCTCGTTCTGTCATGTGGTGGCGGCCTTCTGCTGGGCGAAACCGTGCCCTCCATGCGTCGGAGCTTGTTGACCGTCGGCGTCGTGAGCCTTGGCCTTGCTGGAGGACTGAGCATCCTGCTCTGGAATCACATTTGGATCGGACTCACAATGCCTTTAGCCGGTCTGCTGAGCCTGAGCGGTGCTGCGTTGATGCATCGTGGTGCCATGAGCCAACAGCACACTGATCAGATTCGGGAACTGCTGGGCCAAACGACTTCTCCGGCTGTCGCACAGCAACTGTGGGATCAACGCGATGAGCTACTGAGCAATGGACGTTTTGAAGGCCGACAGCTATCGATCACAGCTCTGTTCACAGACACGGTCTCATTCACCTCAGTATCTGAACGACTTTCACCCAGGGAACTCATGAACTGGCTCAACCGAGGGATGGCTGTTTGTGTACCCCCAGTCACCAGCCGTGGCGGAATGATCAATAAATTTACGGGTGATGGAATGCTGGCAGTCTTTGGTGTGCCGATTGCTGGAGATCAATCAGCAGAAGCCAAGGCGGCCCTCGAGGCAGCCATTGAAATCAAGGCTGGTCTTGAAACATTGAACGAAGAGTTACGTCGCGAAGGAGCACCTGAGATGCGCATCCGTCTTGGTATCCATTCCGGCGAAGCACTGGTTGGCTCCATGGGAAGCCAAGAACGGATCGAATACGCCGTGATCGGTGACACTGTGAATTGTGCATCACGACTGGAAAGTCTCGAGAAACACAGGCACAGTGGTGTCTTACGTGTGCTGCTGTCCAGCAACACACTCGCATGGCTACCGGAAGACTTCCGACACTCGCTTCGAATCGATCATTGGGGTTCAATTGTTGTGAAAGGTCGAGATGAACCACTCGATGTGAACGAACTCAAATTCGACAACGAACCGGAAGCTGGTCAGGCCACTGAGGCGTGATGAGATCATCCAATCCAAAGCTTGCGAGGAGTTGGCGCGTGGGCACAGTTTTCCCACATCGTGTTTTTAATTTGTCAACCAATTGATGAAGTGCCTGATCAGAATGCATCTTCTCAACCAACAGCAAGCTAATTGCTGGCGGAGAACTTGTCTGAACAATATCAAAAGACTGACCAGAGCCAGTGGAATCCATGGACGCACAATCAAATACAGATTGCCAAACAATCGGAGCTTCAATAGCATCCAAGGTCAAAAGATTAATTCCCACCGGTTCAGCCTTAAACGTGCGATTCATTCCTTGCCCACCTGCCGCAGGCTTGAAGCTCACCGTTGTTGCGACAGGATTGGCAGACGGCCCCAACACAAAAGCAACATCACGAGATGGAGACAATGCCATCACACTTGATTCGGGAACCAAATGAGCCAGAACACGCGACATGCATTCTCCGCGGGTTCCAGCACTGACACGCCGACCAGGAAATGTACTTCGAGGATCAGCAGAAACAGGTAGATCAGCCAATAAAACGCAACCTACAAGGCTNAAAACAGCCCAAATTGAGCGAAAGGACCGTCCCTTCNACAAGAAGGATTGAATCATCCTTGAGCAAGATACCGCCATGGACTGACAACCTGTNAAATAGATACGTTCACCAGGCATTGGGGATACATCATAACTAGATTGAGAATATTTTACCAAATGTAGACATCATGCGATCCATCAGTCCAGACTCAAATCGTGACTGCTGTTCTGGACTAAACGACTGATGCTCGGCTTCACGAGAAGCGATCACCTTTGCGAATGCATTCATCGCTTCCTGATTGGAGAGGAAAACGGATTTAATCTGAGCCTGACTGATTTCCTGAAGCACAAGATGCGTGGTTGCCTGAACAGAAGCGGTCCGATCAGCATTCGTGAGCGCAGCAATTTCACCAAAAATCATCCCTTTACGTAGACGAGCGATCTCGTGAGAAGCAGAGGAACCACCCAAGCCTTGGAGCATAATTGAACACTCACCATCCAAGATCACATACATTGAATGACCAGGATCACCCGCTCCAAACACTACTTCTCCTTGAAAAAAATTAAGGATCCGATCGTTCATGACAATATACCTGATTTCATCATCAGACAACGATGCAAACAAGTCGACAGCTCTCATCAAGGAGAAACTTTCTTCCCGGATTAATTTATTTTTTTCATGCAGTCTTTTTGCGTTGAGTGCAGCGGTATGAACGTCATACATTGGGTAAGGAAGTGCATAGCCAGACCGATCAAGCGCATACCAAATGGCAGCAAAAATCTGCTTCTGGACAGTTGTTCGATCACGATAATTCGCAATCGAAAATTTAAGAAAATAATNAATCGAATATTCGCCAAAGGATCTTATGAACACCTTGTTTTTAGGAGTTTTCACAATCTTCGGATGAGACTTCAAAACACCTTCGAGCAACTGCAATGCCTGACCTGGAGGCATATCCAACGGCAAACCGACCGCAACCTCAAAGCGATACATACTACGCGAAGGGCGCGAATAGTTAATGATCGTGCCAGTATCAATTAGCGAATTAGGTATGACAACAAGACAATCATCGACATCATCGTACAAATAAGTACTATTCCAAGAAACATTCTGTACAAGGCCTTTGTGATCGTTAATCTTCACCCAGTCGCCAACGGAGAATTGCCGTTCTACTTGAACTGAAAGTGCGGAAGAGATATTACTAATCTGGGAGGCAGATCCAGGGCCAAGAATGAAAGCCAAGCCTCCAAGAATTGCTGCTGAACCAAGAGTTGTCAGAACACCCCTACTGTTCAACTCTGCTGCAATGATAACAACTGCAGANACAAAAAAAGCAATATTTTTAAGTATTTTTGCTGGCTCATTCTTGTCAGGGCTCGCATATTTTGCAATAANCCAGACAGCATCGAGCACCAATTCAACCAAGCCGAAATAAAGAGAAATTTCAGCAACAAGGTTGGCCCAGCTAATGATATCCTGACTGAAGGACATCCCAACAAACAGTCGTCCCAGAATAGCTGCCGTAAGAGAAACCCTGAAAAACAACATTCCAGGGATAAAGTGGCCATACTTCATCGCTGCGTTAGAGCGAACACGCCCTAACGCAATTGTGAGTAGCCAGAGAAGTATGAGCGCGAAAGAGGGCATTACACAATCCGCGGCAAAACCCAAAAGAAAATCATTTAAATCATATCCAACCTTGATGATTCCTGCCAGATGACTTAAGCATTATGCAACCAATATCAGCAGAGCGACCCAAACCAGCTTGCAGAACAAATGCAGAGATTGATCCAACAAAAGCGAATAACGCAACCGACACTTCCCATAATCAATTAAGAAATGTGCAACGACCTCTGCAAGACCAAGTAAGGGAACACCAGTCAAAACAGCCACAAAGAATCCATGCGTCGCTGTATGGGCAATGAGCCACCAGCGCCAGTCCATGGTGACATCCATGCCGGGACACTTTTCTACCGCCATCTTGTCACCTTGCAGTGGGTAATCTGCAAAAAAATGACCGAGGCTCAGAAGAATCACAAGATCGAGTGGGTGATGAAAAGAAACTAGTGGCCCCATCAATAGAATCGTTATCCCAATTCAAGTATTTTATGGCGTATCAGCAGAATGACTTCTGTTTCAAAGATTTCTCATATCATTCACCGTGCCGCTCAGACATACCTCTCGCCTTCGTCAGGATCCTGAAGCAAGATCACAGACGTGAAACCATTGGTGATCGATACAATTAAACATAACTTAGAACAGACCATAGGTCGACTGTCATGACTTCACCCTTACTCGAGTTACTTGTCGCCATCATCGTCGTTAGCCTCTTACTAGGGGTGATGCGCTTCTGTCAACGTCGTGGTTATGCCTCTCCGCCATTACGACTGCCTTTGATCGCAGCACTTCTTTCTCCATTTTTTGATTTTGTTGGATTCATTCTTCCAGACTTCCTGAGAACCAATCAAACGCAACAGTACTTGCAAGCAGCAGACGAATTAATTGTTTACCTTGCTGCAGCCCAATTAGCAAGCTGGCTTGTTTTCCAGTTTCCAGCAGACATAAATATCGTCAAACCAACCGCCAAAATAATTCGCGATCTCAGCTTTTTTATTGCATCAATTATCATTACAATTATCGTTGTTCAAAATAATTTTTCAATCAATCTGGTTGGCCTTGCTGCAACATCCGCAGTACTGACTGCTGTCATTGGCCTAGCCGCTCAAGAGACGCTGAAAAATTTATTTGCAGGAGTATCTCTCGAACTTGACTCACCATTCCAAGTAGGCGATTGGATTAAAATTGATAACATCTCTGGAGTGATAATATCCNTAAGATTAATGACAACGAGAATCAAAACAATCACTGGCGACACAGTCATTATCCCCAACAGCAAGATCTGCAATCAAGAACTCACACGAATCAGAAAAGGCACGCCCGCTGGCCAAGTTATCGACATCGGGCTGGATTATTCGTTACCACCACATCGCGCCATTCATTTAATTACTTCTGTTTTGAGAAGACATTTGATGATCCTTGAAAACCCAGAGCCCTACGTCAAGCTCGACCATTTTGCCGATAGCGCCATCATCTACAAAATATACATTTGGCAAAAAAATCCCTCCGAAAGCATCCGCCTTCGCAGCGAGGTGCTTGAGCATTTGTGGTACACAATTCACCGTGATGGTCAAACAGTACCATTTCCAGTAACAGAAGTTATTTTCAAAGAAAAAGCAAATACGCCACAATTGACAAAGAAATCTTTAAACGAAAATCTTGAATCGATTAAAAACTTGGAATACTTCAGACAATTCGAGACTCCAATGCTTGAAAAGCTTCTTGATGAATCCTCTTTCCACAACTACGGTGCTGGGGAAACGGTCATCGAAGAAGGCCAGACGGGAGATAGCCTTTACGTGTTAATCGAAGGATGCCTACAAGCCTTTAAAGCAGATCCTCAAAACCACACGGAGCGCTTGCTGAACACGCTGAAACCTGTTGCCATCGTTGGAGAAATGGCATTCCATACCGGTCAGCCGCGCTCGGCAACCATCCGCTGCTTGGACGTCAGCACGCTGTTGGAAATCAAGCGGTCATCAATGGTCCAGTTAATCCAGGCAGATCCATCGCTGCTCGAGAAAATTGGAACACTGATCAGCGAACGTCAAGCTCAGTTGGTCCAAGTAGAGCACGTCAATCATCCAATCAAAGAAAATCTGATCATTGCAATGATGAAGGAAATATTCCTCAAATCAGAGGATGATTAATACGTCTTTCCTCACTCAATCATTCTTCTCTTCCGCAAGAGCCTCATAACCATTCAAGGCAACATCCATCCTGATCATCCCAACAGGCTTTCGCCCAAACTCTGACGCGCCAGAACCAGCGCCTGAGGGAGTGCCGCTCCATCGCGGCCTCCTGCCTGGGCCAAATTCGGACGGCCGCCACCGCCACCGCCGCACTGTTTGGCAATAGCGCCGATGAACTTGCCGGCCTGGAGCTTNGCGGCAATCACCTGCTTGCCGAAGGCCGCCACCANGATCACCTTGCCTAGGTCCGCCGGATCCGGCAAACCACCGAGCACAACAGCCGCGCCATCCCCCAGCTGGTCCACCAGGCTCTGGGCTGCTCCCTGCAGGCCGGCACCATCAACTCCATCGAGGCGTTCCACCAGCAGCTGGAAGCCACCCACGGCTTCGGCCTTGGCGGACAGAGCACCGGCCTTGGCCACCGCCAGTTCCGCCTGTGCTGCCGCCAGCGCCTTGCCGGTGGCTTTGAGCTCCTCCTGCAAAGCCGTAACACGATCAACGATTTCAGCGGGCTGGGCCTTGAAGCGATCCCCCAGCTGCTTCACCACCGCATCACGCTCGTTCAGATACGCAAGCACAGCCGGACCAGCCACAGCCTCGATCCGGCGAATGCCTGCGGCGACGCCACTTTCCGCCACAATTTTGAACAGGCCGATTTCAGCGGTGTTGGCCACATGGGTGCCGCCACAGAGCTCCATCGACACACCGGGAACATCCACGACGCGCACCACATCGGCGTATTTCTCGCCGAACATCGCCACGGCCCCGGCCGCCTTGGCCTGATCGATCGCCATCTCCTGCACCTGCAGTGAATGGGCCTCGTTGATCCAGCCGTTGATCAGGGATTCGACCTGCACCAACTGCTCCGCCGTTACGGCCTTAGGGCAATGGAAGTCGAAGCGCAGTCGATCGAAATCCACCAGGGAACCGGCCTGGCCGATCCCTGGATCCACCACCTGCTTCAGCGCAGCTTGGAGAAGGTGGGTGGCGGTGTGATTCGCCTGGGCCCGGCGCCGGCAGGTGCGATCCACCTGCGCTTTGACGGTGTCACCCAAGCTGAGCTCACCGCGTTCCACCCGGCCGGCATGGACAAACACATCCCGGCTGCGGCTCACTGACGCAATCCGCACGATCAGATCAGTGCCGGCCAGCACCCCGCGATCGCCCACCTGGCCGCCGCCTTCTCCATAAAACGGCGTGGTGTCGAGCACCACCTGAACCGCATCACCCGCCTTGGCGGTGGTGGCTGGTTCGCCATTCACCACCAGCGCCTGCACGCAGGACGATTGATCGAGGGCCTCGTACCCCTTGAAACAGGTGGAAGCCTGATCCGTCACCACCTGATCAATCGCATCCTGCAGCGTGAGATCAATGCTCACCGCTGCGGCCTTGGCCCGCTGACGCTGTTCCTCCATCGCCGCTTCAAACCCGTCGAGGTCGACAGCGATGCCATGCTCCTCA
>NHKA01000010.1:0-53213 GCA_002169615.1 Cyanobacteria bacterium TMED229 | reverse complement strand
AGGAAATTTCGTTGCCATTAGAGGGAAAGGTCAGTGAGGTCAGCCGACCACAAGAATGTGGGCGTGGAAGAAGGCCCACGTGGTCGCAATTCCGCCCAGGAGGTAGTGGGCGACACCCACGGCACGGCCCTGGATGATGGACAGCGCACGGGGCTGGATGGCAGGTGCCACCTTCAGCTTGTTGTGAGCCCAGACGATGGACTCGATCAGTTCTTGCCAGTAGCCGCGGCCGCTGAACAGGAACATCAGGCTGAAGGCCCAGATGAAGTGGGCACCAAGGAACATCAGGCCATAGGCGCTGGTGTTGGAGCCGTAGCTGTTGATCACCTGCACGGCCTGAGCCCACAGGTAGTCACGCAGCCAGCCATTGATGGTGATGGCGCTCTGGGCGAAGTTGCCGTTGGTGATGTGCTGGACGGAACCGTCTGCATTCACCGTTCCCCAGATGTCGCTCTGCATCTTCCAGCTGAAGTGGAAGATCACGATCGACAGGGAGTTGTACATCCAGAACAGACCCAGGAACACGTGGTCCCAGGCGGACACCTGACAGGTGCCACCGCGACCGGGGCCGTCGCAGGAGAAACGGAAGCCCAGGTTGGCCTTGTCTGGAATCAGGCGGGAGCTGCGGGCGTAAAGGACACCCTTCAGCAGGATCAACACCGTCACGTGAATCGTGAAGGCGTGGATGTGGTGGACCATGAAGTCGGCGGTGCCGAGCGGCATGGGAGCAGCGGCGACCTTGCCACCAACGGCCACGACGGAGCCGTTGAACACCTCACTCACACCGGCAAGGGCGTTGGGGGCGGTGCTGCCGGCTGCTGCAGCGTGGGCGTTCTGAATCCACTGGGCGAAGATCGGCTGAATCGAGATCGCCGAGTCGCTGAACATGTCCTGGGGACGGCCCAGGGCACGCATGGTGTCGTTGTGGATGTAAAGGCCGAAGCTGTGGGCTCCGAGCCAGATGCACACCCAGTTCAGGTGGCTGATGATCGCGTCGCGCGCCTTGAGCACCCGATCCAGCACGTTGTCGATGTGCTTGGCGGGGTCATAGTCGCGGACCATGGCGATCGCCGCGTGTGCGGCGCCACCGACGATCAGGAATCCACCGATCCACATGTGGTGGGTGAACAGACCGATCTGCGTCGGGTAATCGATGGCGATGTACGCATACGGAGGCATGGCGTACATGTGCTGAGCCACGATGATGCTCAGCGAGCCGAGCATCGCCAGGTTCAGGCCCAGCTGGGCGTGCCAGGAGGTCGTCAGGAATTCATAGAGACCGTCATGACCGTTGGGAGCCGGGAACAGCAGGGGATCACCCTTCTGACCTTCGTGGATCTCCTTGATGGAGTGACCGATGCCCCAGTTCGTGCGGTACATGTGACCGGCGACGATGAACAGGACGGCGATCGCCACATGGTGATGAGCGATGTCGGTCATCCAGAGACTGCCGGTGACAGGATTCAGCCCACCTTTGAAGGTGAGGAAGTCGCTGTAGGCAGCCCAGTTGCCTGAGAAGAAGGCTCCGATGCCGGCACCAAATCCTGGATAGAGCTGCGCAATCAGGTCCTGATTGAAGAACTCATGCGGCAGGGGGATGTCCGCCACGGTGGCGATGGTTTTGCCATCGAGCACCAGCGGTTGGCCGGCATCGATGGCATCCATCAGCTTGCTGACGGGAGCGGACACGTGGATGAGGTGACCAGCCCACGAGAGAGAACCAAGACCCAGCAAACCTGCCAGGTGGTGGTTCAGCATGGACTCAACGTTCTGGAACCACTCCAGCTTCGGCGCTGCCTTGTGGTAATGGAAGACACCAGCGTTGAGCATCAGGCCGGCCATCACCAGGGCACCGATGGCCAGAGCCATGAGTTGGGTTTCGCTGGTGATGCCCCATCCACGCCAAACGTGGAACAGGCCTGAAGTGATCTGAATGCCTTGGAAGCCGGCACCCATATCACCATTGAGTATTTCCTGGCCGAAGATCGGCCACACCACCTGAGCACTGGGCTTCACGTGGGTGGGATCNGCAAGCCAACCGGAATAGTTNGAGAAGCGAGCGCCGTGGAAGAAGGCACCGCTNAGCCAGATGAAGATGACGGCCANNTGGCCGAAGTGNGCGGAGAANATCCGCCGAGAGACCTCNTGNAGGTCACTCGTGTGAGCGTCNAANTCGTGAGCGTTGGCGTGGAGGTTCCAAATCCANGAAGTGGTTTTGGGACCTTTGGCGAGGGATCGGTCGAAATGTCCGGGCTTGCCGAACAGTTCGAAGGTNGCTGGNTTGTCNACCTTTTCGACCTGATTCTTCGCGCTGCTCCCACGCTCTGGTGGGCTGATGGTCATCGAGTCGTTCCTCGAGGGGACGGGATCGAGGTGGTGGGCCACCCCTCCGACAGGCGTAGCCCGTCGGGGCCCCGACGGCACAGACGCAAGCACCTGAACCGCCGGGCGCCAGCTGGAAGAGCGGGCCTAAGCCCTTTCACCAACTGGTGCTTGGGGCCCCAAAGAGGGGACCTCTCGCNGAAGCATAGATGCGAGACATGACGTTCTCCCCCACTGAGTTACAAAGGTTCAATCCTGTTGCGTACCAGTCACCGACTGGTGTCTGCCTGCGACTTGCGCACAATTGGACGAATGATTTTCCACAACCTCAGTAATAAACAATCTGACGATTCCTGCGACTGATTAAAAAGAAATAGGCCTCCCGATTGATCAGAATGGCGGGATTGATGTCTGCGTCATGGCTCGACCGGGTGCAAGGCCTTCGCTGGCCCTGGTGTTGACAAGCGTTGTGCTGACGAGCGTGGTGCTCTCAGGAGTGCTGTTCTGGCCCTGCGCACCGGCGCTGGCCCTGCCGAGCTTCCTCACCCCCTGGGAGCGCAGCAGTGCCGAGCCGGCTCGAGCACCACGTCGCTCTGGTCCCCCGCGACTGCAGGAGGTGGCACCACCAGGGGCAGTGCAACAACTGAAAAGTCAGCTGGATCGGCATCGCCCCTCCCTGACANTGTTGTCGCCTGACGATGACGCCGTCATCCGCGACGATCGCGTTGCACTTGTCCTGAACCTGACGGACTGGCCGACGGTTCAGGACCCGGAGTTCGGAGGCGGTCCGAGCCTTGTGCTGCAGATCGATGGGCGCGAGCCACTGAAGCTCCATGACGCCGTGGACGGGAGGTTTCAGATTCAGATCGACGACCTGGAACCTGGCAGCCATCGCTTCAGTGCCTGGGCGGCCTANCCATGGGGAGAGGCCGTGAAGAAACCAGGGGCAAGCCTCAACTGGAGGCTGCATCTCTGGCAGAAGCTGCCGGGAACGCAACCGGACCGACAGGCCCCCTGGNTGGTCCCGGTCAGCCCACGCCAATGGAACGTCGGCGAGCCGCTGCTGCTGGATTGGCTGATCTGGAATGCACCACTGCAAAATCTCCGGGACGGAGATCAACGCTGGAAACTGCGCCTCAGCGTCAATGGCGACAGTGTGCTGGTGGATCAGCTGGAGCCGCTNTGGCTGAAGGGAGCCNCCTCCANGGNTGGNCTCGACGTGCAGATGGAACTNCTCGATGGTCTTGGGGAACCCATCGCNCCGGAGTTCAACAACCGCTTGCTTCGGGTGAACTCAAATCGTGGAGACANCCCCCNCCTCTGGTTGAAGCCAACCCTNACCCCAGANGAGCAGGCCCGTCTCAGCGGTGATCCACCGCTGCCGGAACCCGAGCTGGCCATGGAACCTGAGGCTGAACCAAGCGTTCAGCCAACACAAGACACGCAGGTGGAACCGGAAACACAACCAGAGCAAGAAGTAGAGCCAGAACCTGAAGCAGNTGCAGAACCAGACCGTGCTCCTGCCCTGGAGGAGGAGCCTCGATCTGCACCTGAGCCAGACCTGAAGCCTCAGCAACTCCCCCCTGACGCCGAGCCCTACTCAGAGGATTCAGGCCTTGATCCAGAGGAAGCAAACGAGAAGCCGCAATCCAGCCTGGGAGGATCAACACCAGAGCTGGACGAGTTGAACTGACTGCGTTGCATCCGCCTTCCTCAGGCAACCGTCTTGCCATCGGACTGTCACCGGCCAGCCAAGCCCTGCTGCAACGGCTGCACCAACGCGGCCATGTCGACACCATTGCAACCAGCGGAACAGCAGAACCATCCCTGCGCATGCATTGGCAGTCAGGGCACGTGGTCGTGTTTGTCGGCGCCGTCGGTGCCGTCACCCGTCTGATCGCCCCCCATCTCCAAGGCAAGGAGCGGGACCCGGCCGTTCTCGTCCTCGACCCCCGGGGCCAGTGGTGCATCCCCCTACTTGGAGGTCACAGCAGCGGAGCCGAGCAACTGGCCCGGGAACTGGCCGCCGACCTCGGAGGCCTTGCCGTGCTGACGGGAGCCTGCGCCAGTGAAGGGAGGCTGGCCCTCGATGCTGTCGGCCATGCCTGGGGGTGGCGACGTGGCGGCAGCACCGCTGCCTGGAGGCAACTGATGCAGGGGCAAGCCAGGGGCACGGAGATCAGCGTTCGCCAGACCGCCGGGGTGCGGGCGTGGCATGAGCCTGATGCGCGCTCTTTGCTGCGCACAGTGGAGGAGCTTTCCGGCGATCCACCCATCAGCCCCCAGCTTTCCATCGGGCCCGAGATCGATGCTCCCTGCCGTTGGCACCCCGCCACGCTTTGGCTGGGTGTCGGCTGTGAACGTCACACCAGCACAAGCCTGGTGGAGCGAGCGATTCAGACCAGCCTGGCGGAATCGGGGTTGGCAATCGAGGCTGTCGCCGGCCTGGCCAGTGCCGAGCGGAAGGCCGACGAAACGGCTCTGCTGGAGATCACGGCCCAGCAGAGCTGGCCGTTCCAAACCTTTGCAGCAGAACAGCTGGATCGGATCACGGTGCCGACACCATCGGAACGCGTCCGGGCCGAAATGGGCACCGGATCAGTAGCGGAGGCAGCTGCACTCCTGGCCGCGGGCAATAGCAGTGTTCTCCGGCAGAGCAAACGCATCCATCGCCCCGAAGCGGGCGAGCATGGTGCCGTGACGGTGGCGATTGCAGAAACCGCGGCCCCGTTTGCACCCCAACGGGGTGAGCTGCACTTGATCGGGAGCGGCCCTGGTGATCCAGCCCTGCTCAGCGGTGATGCCCGCAAGGCTCTGGAACGCTGTGTGGCATGGGTTGGGTACAGCCTCTATCTCGATTTATTGGAGCCACTGCGGCGGCGGGACCAGGTGCGGATTGAAGGGCGTCTCACCCGGGAGTGGGAGCGATGCTCTGAAGCATTGGCTTTCGCCAAACAGGGGGCCAAGGTTGCGCTGATCTCGTCGGGAGACAGCGGCATCTACGGCATGGCCGGCCTGGCGCTGGAGCTNTGGNTGCAGGANCCNGCCNACGCNCGNCCNAGCTTCACNGTGCATCCAGGCATCTCAGCACTTCAACTGGCGGCAGCCCAAGCTGGTGCGCCGCTGATGCATGACTTCTGCACCGTGAGCCTGAGTGACCGACTGACGCCCTGGCCTGTGATCGAGCAACGTCTCGAAGCTGCTGGCGAAGGGGATTTCGTCGTTGCGCTCTACAACCCCCGCTCCAGGGACCGTGACTGGCAACTGGAGCGAGCCCAGCAGATCCTTCTGGCCAAACGGTCTGGCGAGACGCCTGTCGTGCTGGCACGCCAGCTGGGTCGAGCCGAAGAAGAGATTCGATTAACAACCCTCGACAAGCTGGAGCCCGCATCGGTGGACATGCTCACGGTGGTTCTGATCGGGAACAGCAGCAGCTATGCCCAGGACGGTCGAATGGTGACGCCGAGGGGATACCCCGGCGCCACGCTGCACTGATCAGCCTTCGCCGCCCTCTCCACCTTCACCACCCTCTCCACCTTCACCTCCTTCACCGCCCTCCATGCCTTGTTGGTCGGCCTGGGGCTGTTCCTGCTTGGCTTCACCGCCCTCACCGCCTTCGCCACCTTCGGGCTTCGAACCACAGGCCACCGTGCTTGCCATCAAACCGACGGCACTGAGAAAGAGGGCAATGGAGCGCGTGTTCATCACAAACAAAATTGAGCATGAGAATGATACTGCGCATCGTTCTCAACAACGCGGGGGCTAATCGTCCCAGAGGCGCAGCAGGTTCCCGTAGCTGCGACTGATCAGATCAAAGATGTCGTCCTTGCCATGACGCTTGAACTGCAACCGCCGAGCTGTATCCAGTTCAAACAGAAGTTCACGCTGATCGGCACGACGAATACGGCTTTCGATCCAACCCACCGCCACCAGCCGCACGCCTGAAATCACCGGCTCCACTTGATGCAACAGCGTGCTGGGGTACACAACGGCATGACCAGCCGGGAGACGAACGCTTCGCTCAGAGCCGGATTGCTCGATCAGCAGGGCACCCCCCGTGTATTCGTCAGGGTCACTCAAGGCAACGGTGAAGGAGAGATCCGTGCGTCCCTGATCCATCCAGGCGTTGTCAACGTGACGTCCATAGCCTTCACCAGGGCCGCTGCGACTGAAGAGGAGTCCGTGAATCCGGCGGGGGAACGCCAGTGATTGCAGTAATGGATGGCGTTGAAGCCGTTGCAGCAGATCGGCCGACAACGTCTGGTGCAAAGCGCAGGTTCGATCCAACTGGTGGTTGTTTTTCACGACGCGGGCATGCCAACCAGCCGTGTTCACCCCAGGAGACCAGTGCTCGTTCGCGTTCAAGAGAGATGAGCGAAAAGCCAGCACCGCTTCAGCATCCAGCAACGGCTCAAGCAGGAAGTTCATTCAGGCCTCGGCCAAAGATCAACTGGAACACCCAACGAGACATCCACGATCACTGACGTCGTAGCAAACGTGACGCAAGTCGGTAACGGTTAACAGCGAAACATCAATGCACTCAATCAAGTTATCTCTGTCAGAAACAAGAAAACGATGACGGACTCAAACGAAGATCAAGACATGGCACGACAGCTAAGCCTAAAAAAATTGCAACAATGGTGCCTCGCAAGAATCTCAATTTTGTCCTTGCGTGGTCACGACCATGAGGCACAAGCCGTCACCGAAGAGCATATGGAAATGCTGAAAGAGACGAAGAGCGAAACAACATTTTGGATGAGGACGGAGCAACGACTGCACGAGGAGAACTGATCGGTCTGAGGGGAAAGCGAAGTGAAACAAATGCGACAGAAACGATCAGAAAAATGAATCCCAACGAAAGCCTTTCAAGTAGCATGGGAAACAAGGAAATAAATCAACTCTCTGTACTTCACATGCATACAGCAACAGACGATATGCGTTTAAAGAACGAGTCAATTGCTCGTATCATTTTTTACACCATAGACGCTCAATGATCACCAATCAGGCCGAGCAATTGAGGCCCGGGAAACGAATATGCTTGCAGCCCAGTCAGGCTCTTGCCTTTTCCCGTTCAGCGGCTGACCAATGGCTCGCAATCAACATCAGCGATGGGATCATTCGACTCGCCACAAGCCAACAACAGGATAGTGCTGATATCACACTCGCATTTCTGTCCCATTCGGATAGCGGACTCATACACCATCCAACCAATCAACAGCTGCATATCGAAGCGATCACTGAAACGACGTTCGAGATCCTGAAGCAGCCGATACCAGATCGAGACAACAAAGATGTCCTGTCGGAGTGGCTTTTTGAATTGCACCTAATCCGCAATCCAAGGAGAGCTGAAAAAAGACTCAAAGCACTACTTGAATTACTGGTCGAAAGATTAGGGAAGAGAACTGCAGAAGGTTTTAAACTCGAGTTCTTACTACCTCACTCCAGAATCGCAGAGATAATCGGAACAACGAGATCAACAGTGAGCCGATCGATCGGATCATTACGAGAATCCGGTCAAATCATTATTAACAATGATCTAAACACACTAACGCTGCCGCTCGAACAACACAATCCTGAGCGGTAGGCCAATCATTCTCGTCCACAGCGACAAGAGCCACCCTTCCACTTCGAGCACTTAGCCTGCTTGCAACCTTTCTTTTTTTGCACAACAACTCGTTTCTCTGCTAAGAAACCTGCAATAAAACCGCCCATCAAGCCGTGGAAGTCTTCACCACACAATAACATTGAAGTCGTGGCTAATTTCTCTCAACAAGGCCAGCGACTGACATCTGCCATCAATTGCAGCAGGAAGATGTAAAAAATGTCACATCCAAAGAAATCGTTTGCCATATCCCCAAACATTTTTATTTCGAGAATAAAAAAGCCCTTTTCTGGGCACTTCCTGTGTGAGGACCTTCATGAAACTCTTCCAGCAACTGCTGGTGGCTCCTGCTGCCCTGGGCCTTCTGGCTCCTGTGGCTCAGGCTGCCGACCTGAACATCAACGGTGTGTCCGACTACGCGGCCGACGCGTTGTCCAACAGCCAAGAGCAGGTCACCAGCATCACCCAGTTCTCCGACGTCTACCCGACCGACTGGGCTTACCAGGCACTGTCCAACCTGATCGAGCGTTACGGCTGCGTCGCTGGTTACCCCAACGGCACCTTCCGCGGCAACCGGGCAATGACCCGTTACGAGGCTGCAGCGCTGCTGAATGCCTGCCTCGACCGCATCACTGAGATCACCGACGAGCTGCGTCGTCTGATCAAGGAATTCGAGAAAGAACTCGCCATCGTCCGCGGCCGCGTCGACGGACTGGAAGCNCGCGTCGGCGAACTGGAAGCCACCCAGTTCTCCACCACCACCAAGCTGAAAGGNAANNCCACNTTCGTGCTGGGTGCCACCCATGCCAAGGGTGACAACTTCAAGGCTCGTCGGTTNGATCGGAACTACCTCTANACCGATTCCCAGGGCAATCCCATCGGTGCACGGCGTGCCTATGACCGCGCCTACGGAGCTTTCAACTTCAGCTACGACCTGCGTCTCGGCCTNAAGACCTCCTTCACCGGCAAGGATCTGCTGTTCACCCGTCTGCGTTCGGGGAACATGGACAACGCTTTCGGTGGAGCAGGCACGAACCTGACCAAGCTGGACACCGCTTCCAACACCGACAACAGCGTCAAGATCGATCGCCTGTACTANCGCTTCCCCCTGGGCAGCAACTTCACGGTGATCACTGGTCCGTTGATGCGGAACACCGAGGCGATGGGCTANAAGCCATCTGCCTACGGCCGTAACGCCAACACCCAGCTTGGCTTCTTCGGTGGCCACCTCGGCATTCCTGGTGTTTGGAGCAAGACCACAGGCGCCGGTGTTGGTGCGATCTATCGCTCCAACCACGACAAGGGTGATGCCTTCTGGACTGTGGCTGCCAACTACGTGGCGGAGAACGGCAACGAAGGCAACTCCACCACCGGTGGTTTCATGACCGACAACGCCAGTGGCGCTTTCACCTCTCAGGTTGCTTACGGCAACAAGGAGTGGGGCGTGGCCGTCGGCTACCGCTACAGCCAGTGCAACACCAGCTTCAAGAGTGGAACCGCGTTTGCTGCCGCCAACAAGTGGCATCAGAACTGCTACACCCTGGACCGCGACGATGACATCGTCCGTTCCGAGGCTGATAACCACAGCTGGTCGGTGAGTGCATTCTGGACTCCTGAAGATTCAGGCTGGATCCCCTCCATCAGTGCAGGCGTGGCCAAGGCCTACCTGGGTGGCAACAAGGATTACCGCCACTCCTATTCCGGCCAGGCCGACAAATTCGCCTCCTGGATGGTTGGTCTGCAGTGGGATGACGTCTTCCTGCAAGGAAATGAGCTCGGCTTTGCCGTTGGTCAGCCTCAGTTCGTGACGTCTCAGCGCTACGGCGGTGCTCCTGAAGACGGCAACTATGCCCTCGAGCTTTGGTACCAGTTTGAAGTCACCGACAACATCGCCATCACTCCTGGCATCTTCTGGCTGAGCCGTCCCTGGGGCGACTACACCATGGATGACAAGTCACTGGGAATTTTCGGTGGCCTGGTTCAGACCGTCTTCAAGTTCTGAGGCAGTGGCCGGACGTTGTTCGGTCTGATCTCAACCTCACAAGCAAAAGCCTCACATCCAACAGCCTCCCGGAGGGGGGCTTTTTTGTTGGGGATGAATCCCTGCGACTGTGTCCTAGGGCACAGCAGGCAGGCAGTCTGAAGCACGTTGCTTTCCTGTTCGATTCGTTACTTTTCGTTCGGTGGGCGAATATTGCCCTCCAATCCCTCAATTTTGGTGTGAGGACCTTCATGAAACTCTTCCAGCAACTGCTGGTGGCTCCTGCTGCCCTGGGCCTTCTGGCTCCTGTGGCTCAGGCAGCCGACCTGAACATCAACGGTGTGTCCGACTACGCGGCCACTGAAGAGCAGGTCACCAGCATCACCCAGTTCTCCGACGTCTACCCGACCGACTGGGCTTACCAGGCACTGGCCAACCTGATCGAGCGTTACGGTTGCGTCGCTGGTTACCCCAACGGCACCTTCCGCGGCAATCGGGCGATGACCCGTTACGAGGCGGCTGCTCTGCTGAATGCCTGCCTCGACCGCATCACTGAGATCACTGACGAGCTGCGTCGTCTGATCAAGGAATTCGAGAAAGAACTCGCCATCGTCCGCGGCCGCGTCGACGGACTGGAAGCTCGCGTCGGCGAACTGGAATCCACCCAGTTCTCCACCACCACGAAACTGAAAGGTAAGGCCACCTTCGTGCTGGGTGCCACCCATGCCAAGGGTGACAACCCCAGAGGCAATGGCTTCTTCACCAACTCCGATGGCACCCCCCTCGGACTGCGTCGCGGTTACAACCGTGCTTACGGCGCTTTCAACTACAGCTACGACCTGCGTCTCGGCCTGAAGACCTCCTTNACCGGTAAGGATCTGCTGTTCACCCGTCTGCGTGCGGGCAACATGGATTGTTCCAAGAACAACCCCTGGGATGGTTGTGGCGTTGGCCTGACCAAGATCGACACCGCTGGAGCGAGTGAAAACTCTGTCGATATCGATCGTCTCTACTACCGCTTCCCCGTTGGCAGCAACTTCACGGTGATCACCGGTCCGTTGATGCGGAACACCGAGGCGATGGGCTACAAGCCTTCCGTCTACGGCAAAGGTGGTCAGAAACTGCTCGACTTCTTCGGTGGTTCCCTGGGTGTTCCCGGCGTGTGGAACAAGGAGACCGGCGCTGGTTTCGCTGCTATCTACTCCAACAAATCCAACGTTGCCAAGGGCGATCCGTTCTGGACCGTGGCTGCCAACTACGTGGCTGATGCCGGTGAAGCCGAATCCGGCAACTCCGAGGAAGGCGGTTTCATGACCGACAACAGTGCCGGCAACGTCACTGCACAGATCGCATACGGCAGCAAGCAGTGGGGTCTGGCCCTCGGCTACCGCTACGGCCAGTGTGATGCCAAGTTCCGTACTGCCACTCAGTACGCGAAACGCAACAGCTTCGGTCAGGGTTGTACGTCTGCCAGGTTCGATTACATCGACGATGAAGGCGAAGTGCAGACCTACAAGTCCCGCACTGGCGCAGACAGCAACAGCTGGTCCTTCAGTGCCTTCTGGCGTCCCGACGAGTCCGGCTGGATTCCCTCCATCAGCGCTGGCATCGGTAAGTCTTACCTCAATGGAGACTTCTTCTATAACAAGAAGCACGGTGTTGGTTACAACGAGCAGAAGGATTTCGCCTCCTGGATGGTGGGTCTGCAGTGGAGCGATGTGTTCCTGATGGGCAATGACCTCGGCTTTGCTGTTGGTCAGCCTCAGTTCGTTACCGATCAGCGCAAGAACACTCCAGACGACGGCAACTATGCCTTCGAACTCTGGTATCAGTTCCAGGTGACCGACAACATTGCCATCACCCCTGGCATCTTCTGGCTGTCACGTCCTTGGGGAGACTTCACCCCCAATGACAAGTCCGTTGGCATCTTCGGTGGTCTGGTTCAGACCGTCTTCAAGTTCTGATCAAATTGGTCGACCCTCGGGTCGACCTTGCCTTAACCTCACACACCAAAGCCTCCCTTTCAGGGAGGCTTTTTTGATTGTCAGTTCTGGCCGCTTAACCGATTGATAACCGAATAATCAATTTTTTAACCTTACGCTAATCAAAGTGCCCGTTTTTTTAACCAAAACATAATCGATATTCCCGCACCATTCTTGATTTAGCCCTGGCATATTTGCTCGTATTCGTTACTTTGGATTGTTATTAAATGAAGATCGCTAATCGTGAGCGCAAGCAAAATCAAGCTGCTTCAGCACATGCTGCTGGCTCCTGCAGTGCTCTCGGTGCTGATCNCGCCACTCGCGGCAGATGCCGCTGATCTGAATATTGATTCCGTTTCTGATTATTCTGCAACCCTGGATCTTGAGCAGGCAAAACAGCTTCTACAGCAGGTCACGAGTGTCAATCAATTTAATGATGTTTACCCAACGGACTGGGCGTATCAAGCGTTAGTTCGCCTTGTGAAGTCCTATGGATGTGTCGCTGGCTATCCAAATGGGAGTTTTCGTGGCCATATCCCGATCACCCGTTATGAGGCTGCAGCTTTGCTTGCATCCTGTCTNGATCGTGTCACTGAGATGACAGAAGATGTAGAAAGACTGATGGAGGAATTCAAGACAGAATTGAACTTTGTAGCAGGCAGCATCATGCTGCTGGAGGATCGCGTTGGTACCTTAGAGGCGAATCAGTTCTCGACCACCACGAAATTCCGGGGTAAGAGTGTCTTTACCATGGGCGCCACCAAGGCCTATGGCACCCAGAACGGCTCTAAATACACCTGGAATTACGACAAAAAATATAAAATGGAGAATATCGATGGAAATGACACGATCCTNGGTGAAACAACCAACAGTCGCTATTGGAAAAAAACACGAGAGGCTTGGTTGGCTGTGCACAATAAAGACGGCACGATCAGGGTTAAAGGTGATAAGCAAGGCCTTCAGCTGATCGAGGGCACTGACCTTGAAAAGCATTACAAGAACATTCAATCTCGCCGCTTTCGTCAACGCAAGAATTTCAGCAGAGACGGAACAGCTGGTGCCGCTCGTGGCTACAACAATAACTATGGCGCCTGGTCATTTAACTATGAACAGAAATTGCATTTTAAAACAAGTTTTACGGGGAAAGATCTGCTTTATGCCAGCTTCACTGCGGGTAATTTCTGTGACACTGGCTTCAATGGAGAGGCCGTTGCGCTGACGAAGCTGAACACCGCACCGTGCACTGATAACATGCTTGGATTGGGTCGTCTTTATTATCGTTTTCCTTATAAAAATGACGAATTAATCAACCACTCATTCACTTTTATTGCGGGTCCTATGGCTCGGAACAGTGAATCGCTTGGGATATGGCCTTCGGCTTACAATCGCGGCGCTGACAGGATCTTGGAGTGGACATCGTTGGCGGGTGCTCCCAACGTTTACAACAAAGCAACCGGTCCGTTGTTTGGCATCATTTATAAGGAAAAGCCAAAAGAGAAAGGCGATCCAGTCTTCTCCTTCTCTCTGAATTATGTGTCCCTGCTTGGTCGTGGAAATTCCGGTGATTCCACGACTGGTGGTTTTATGACCGACAATTCAGCTTCCAGTGTTCTGGCTCAAGTGGGTTGGGGTGGTGCTGAATACGGGGTTGCTTTTGCTTATCGGTACGGACAGTGTGGTACAGGACTGCGTCGGGGAACGAACTTCTTAGCAACCAGTGAATACAACACAGAATGTTATTACGATGTTTGGAATTGGGATGATNAGCCGAATTATCAGGGTGACTTTATCGGTGAACGCACGGGTCGTTCGACCAATAACTTTGCCATCAGCGGTTATTGGGTGCCAGAAACCAGTGGTTGGATTCCGTCGATTTCGGTNAGTTATGCCGAAAGTCANATTAATGGNAAAGGTTTCTNCAAAGGTTCGCCGTTATCGAGTAGCTCATGGTTTGTGGGGCTGAAATGGGATGATGTGTTCGAGATTGGTAATGACATCGGTTTCGCCTTNGGTCAGCCCAACCGTGCGACAAATCTGCATGGTGATTATCAACCATACGATGGAAATTATTTGCTTGAGTTGTACGCATCCTTCCAGGTCACAGACAACATCATGGTGACGCCGTCCCTCTTCTGGCTTTCNAGGCCCCTCGGCCAGGACACGCATAACTTCACCAACGATCAGGATCCATCCAAGGGCTCGACCTTCGGTATTTTCGGTGGTTTGATTCAGTCCACATTCCGTTTCTGATTCCCGGTCATGATCCGGAATCCGGCGGCATCGAGTTGCCATGACCATTGCTTCGGATATCACCGCGTTGATCGGAGGGACTCCTCTGGTTCGTCTCAACCGCTTGCCGGCNTTGTTCGGTTGNCAGGCCGAATTGCTCGTCAAGTTGGAGAGTTTCAATCCCTCCTCATCGGTCAAGGATCGCATCGCCAGTGCGATGGTCGCGGCGGCTGAGCGAGCAGGAACGATCGCTCCAGGACGCACTGTTCTGGTGGAACCCACCAGCGGCAACACCGGAATTGCCTTGGCGATGGTGGCAGCAGCCCGCGGCTACCGGCTGATCCTCACCATGCCGGACACGATGAGCACCGAACGGCGCGCCATGTTGCGGGCCTATGGCGCAGAACTGCAGCTCACCGATGGCGCTGAAGGGATGACCGGTGCCATTGCACTGGCGCAGGAGCTTGTGGAGGAGATCCCTGAGGCGTATCTCCTCCAGCAGTTCGATAATCCCGCCAATCCCGCTGTGCATGAAGCCACCACCGCTGAAGAGATCTGGCGCGACTGTGAAGGTCGCCTGGATGGCCTGGTGGCAGGAGTGGGCACCGGAGGAACNATTACAGGTTGTGCACGCTTCCTGAAGCAGCACAATCCAACGTTGCANGTGGTGGCTGTTGAGCCCGCCGCCAGCGCGGTGTTGTCCGGCGCTGCTCCAGGAGCCCANCAAATTCAGGGCATTGGCGCTGGATTCATTCCTGCGGTGCTGGATCAGACCTTGATTGATCAGATCGTGGCGATCGAGGACGATGATGCGATGGACATCGGCCGACGTCTGGCCCGTGATGAGGGGCTGCTCTGCGGCGTGAGCAGTGGTGCAGCCGTCGCTGCNGCCCTGCGCGTTGGCCAGGATCCAGCCATGAAGGGACGACGGCTTGTTGTTGTTCTCGCCAGTTACGGCGAACGGTATCTCTCCACGCCAATGTTCAGTTCCGGCTCCGTTCCGAAAAAAGCCTTGCCTATCAATCTTTCCGGTGGCATCTAATGACAAAATCGATAGATCAGCGACTGGAAAGTAGAATTAAAGNAATGGTTCAGTGAGTTTTGCGAAGTACTTTTTGATCGGATTCCAATGCGTTTGCAANGGACAACTNAATGAATNGGGCTTGCGCTGGGTTNATTGTGCCAATGCTTGCACGCTGTTAAGGCTTGTGGGTGAGGGAAAGGAATAATAGAGAGCCCTTCACGGTCGGGATTGTTTTTTGATGATCAGACTCCCCCTTCTTGTTGTCATCCTTGCGCTTGGTCTTCCTGCACGCTCTCAAACAAACAGGGAGCTGTTGCAAGAGCGTCTGATCTCACCCACGGTTTACGACCTGCTTGAGGAGCGTGGCGCTGTGACGCCAGAGCAAAGGATCAAGGCAATTCAACAGGCCTGTTTGACAGGTGTTTTGGGTGGCGATGATTGCTACAGCGAGCGGGATCGCAGACGGTTTTAAACAGTCGCTTTGTGATCAAGCCTCCTGACAGTTGAGAGCATTTTTGATCACTTGTCTTCCTGGGTTGCGCTGTCAGACTTGAATCACTATGCGTGTTTCAAGTGTCTGGCAAAACCCTTGTGATTGCCATTGTTTCATTCCTGCTCCTCTTTTATTGTTATGAAAGTTGGCTGATGAATGGATTGCCGCATTAATTATTCCCACGCGAATCGTTCCCGCACGAATCGGTCGCAAGCGGATTGCTTTTGGCTGAACAGAGGCTTTCTCACTGTTCTGAACTGACAATCTCCGTTGATGTGGGCATTGGTTCTGGTTAACCATCAGTGCAGCATCTGGTTGAACGCCTGTTGCGTTCAGGTGTTTCGTCTCGAACCACCCGCTGGGCTCCAGCAGTTGAAGGGTGTTGTCGCGCGGGGATCGTCAGGAATGTGTGAAATTCCGTTTCCGCCAGGCTCGCGGTTCGGGATGGGCGGCTGTGACGATGGGGTTGGTCATCGCTTCAGATGAACGATCCCTATGCCGAACTTGGGGTCAGCAGCAGTGCGAGTGCTGCTGAAATCAAGGCCGCCTATCGCCAGCTGGTGAAACAGCATCACCCCGATGCAGGCGGTGATGACCAGCGCATGTTGGCCCTCAACGCTGCCTGGGAGGTGCTGGGGGATGTTGAACGGCGCCGCAGCTTTGATCGCAGTCGGGTGCGGCAGGTGGACTCGGGTCGAGCATCGACGCAGGATGTCGGTCAAGCCAGGCGTTCCAGGGGGCAGGGAGCCGCGGCCGACGATGCTCTGTCGGTNTGGCTGCAACGCGTTTATGCACCGATCGACCGGCTGCTGGGTGAGGTGATCAATCCCTTCCCTGCGCAACTCAAGGCGCTTTCGGCGGACCCCTANGACGATGCTCTGATGGAGAGCTTCTGCNCNTATCTCGAGTCCAGNATGAAGAAACTGGATCGAGCCAAGCAGTTGTTTCAGTCTNTGCCCACCCCCGCCTCGGCCAGAGGATTTGGGCTCAGCGTTTACCACTGCTTCTCGGAGGTGGAGGACGGGATCCAGGAGCTGGAGCGCTACACCATGGGGTACGTCGATGGTTACTTGCGGGATGGTCGCGAGATGCTGCGGGAGGCCAAGCAGCGGCGNAAGCGGCTCCAGGATGAACGGCGACGGTTAGAGATCGGGTGAAGCGGGATTGGTTGTTCTGGTGTGTCGTCGGTCTTCTGTGGCTGCTGGCCACCGGGTGTGACCGGCTCTGGTGGACGTTGCAGAGCGGTGTTCCTGCCTGGGACCAGGCTGATTACCTCAACAGCGCCCTCGACCACGGCCGAGCCCTCGGTCTGTTGCCCGGTGGGAGCTGGCAGGGCTGGCAGGCCCTGCTGGATCTTTCCCCGAAGATTCCGCCGCTGGCGTCCCTGGTGAATGGCACGGTCATGGCTCTCACGGGTGATGCTCCAAGCCAGGCGGCCTGGAGTCTGAGCCTCTGGCATGGGTTGTTGCTGGTCGGTGTGGCCGGCTGGGGGCGCCGTCTTGTGGGGAATGGTTTCGCGCTGCTTGCCTGCACCCTCACGGCCTTGGTGCCGGCCCTGCTGGAGCTNCGCACGGANTATGTGCTGGAAATGCCGCTCACCGCGGTCTGCACCCTGGCGCTGTGGCGGCTNGGCTGCTGGTGTGAACNNGAGCGGGGGGGGCGCTGGTGGCAGGTCTGGTTCGCCACGGTTGCGGCCTTGGCGGCCCTGCTGGTCAAACAAAGTGCGCTGTTGGTGCTGATGCCTGCGGGGGTGTGGTCTGCAGTGTTGGCATGCCGGCGGCGTGGGCGCTGGTTCCAGCAAGCCCTGCTGCTGCCTTGTCTGGCGGTGTTGTCGCTCGGCCCATGGCTGCGACACAACTGGATCACCACCATCGGCGGCACCAATCGGGCTGTGTTCGAGTCCGCAGCGCGTGAGGGCGACCCCTCGCTGCTCAGCCTGGAGAGCTGGCTCTGGTATCCACAACGGCTGCCCGAGCAGCTCGGCGTGGTGATGCTGGTGGTGGGGCTGAGCGGCCTGTTCCTGCTCTGGCGCTGGAGAAGCAACCTGCCGCAGGCGTCGGATCACGGCTGGAGCTGGCGCTGGCTCCTCGTCAATCTGCTGGCCGCCTGGTTGCTGACCCATCTCAGTCCCAACAAGAGCGATCGCTACATCACACCGCTGATTCCGATGATGGTGCTGCTGCTGGCCCGGGGTTGGTGGCAGTGGGGTCTGTTGCTTCAGAGCCGTCGGCGCTGGTGGCCACCGCTGGCGTTGTTTGTCGGTCTGCTGGCCTGTCTGCCGGCGGGCTGGGCGCTGCAGTTGCGGCGTCTACGCGATCGGCCTCAAGGACCACTTGCAGAGCTTGTAAGGGCGGCCGGTGGTGGTGATCAGCAACGTCCCCCACGCACGTTGATCGTGGTGCCCAGCACGCCGGATCTGAATCAGCACAACGTGAGCTTTTACGGCCGCCGCAACGGTGGCCAGCTGGTGGGCCGGCAACTCGGGACCAGTCGCCACGACCGTGACCCCGTGCTTCAGCACGCTCACTGGGTGGTGCTGGCGGAAGGGGATCAGGGTTCGGTGCGCAAGGCGGCGCGGCGCTTGGATCAGGCCGTGCGCACAAGCGGTGTGTTCCAGCAGGTGGGACAGTTCCCGCGTCCTCAGGGCGGCAGCTATTCGCTCTGGCAGCGGCGAACTGATCATCCGGCGGCACAGGGCTTCGCCGCTGAGTTTCCCGATCTCGCAGCCGGTCTCGCTGATGGTCCGGCTGGACTGGATCCGGTGTTCGTCGCGATTGGTCGGGAGCACATGCTCGACGGCCACTTCGGCTATCGCGTCAGCGTTGAACGGCAGGCCTTGCAGCGCCTTGAGCAGGACCCCGCCGATGCTCAGGCGCACTGGACGTTGGCGTTGCTGGCTGTGCTGGCCAATCGACCACAGCAGGCCGCTGATCACTTCGCCGCTCTGCAGACTCTCCTGCCTGAAAATCCGTGGCCAGCGGCTTACCGCAGCGTGGTGTTGCTGGCCGGTTGGAACCCCTGGTCTGCAGCGGCGGTGGCGGATGCAGCGGCTTTCACCACTCCGGATCCCCTTCTCGACGCGTTGGGCGATCTCAGCGGAGTGCTTGGTGGAGCGGTCTGGCGATTACCCGGAGCGGTTCAGTCCGTGCCATTGGCCGTTGAGCGGGTGGAACAAACGCTTGCAGGCGACTCGGAGCCGCCACGTTCCAAACAACAGGATCAGGAGGAAAAGGCTTCCAACTGATCCATGCGCAGCCAGACATCCGGAACGGGTCGGTTCCAACGCACTTGCCCGTAGGCACCCTTCACCACCAGCAGCTCACCGGGGCCTTCAAAGATGTAGGCCGGTGGCGTGACATCACTGGCTTCCGCTTCAACGCTGCCCTTGTAAGCCTCAGCGTTCACGCGCACCAGACTTCCCTTCTTGAGAGCAACAGGCTTGGCCTTCGTTGGGGTGGCGTCTGTTTCAGCCATCGTGAGTTTGGGGCGGGTCTGCAGGCTAGAACCTGCTCCTGGATTGCCCAGGCCCATCGTGCAAGAGCCCGTCGCTCTCTATTTGATCGCGTTCGGGGGATTGCTGCTGGCAGCAATCCTTCTGGATGATCTGGCTGATCGCGTCAAGCTCCCAGGGATCCTGTTGGTCCTGGCGCTCGGTTTGCTGGTGGACAACGACATGCGGGCGGCCGGGGAGCCGCTGCTGTCCCTGACTCGTGCCAACAACATCACCCAGTCGGCGTTGGTGCTCGTGCTGTTCTTCGGAGGGCTCACCACGAACTGGAGTCGGATGAAGGCGGTGGTCAATCCGTCAGCCCGCTTGGCCACGGTGGGTGTTCTGATCACAGCGGCCTTGCTCACGCTGTTCGGTGTCGGGATCTTCGTGATCGAGGGCGAATGGCGTCCGGAACTGCTGGCCCAGGTGCTGTTCATTGGTGCCATGTTCAGCAGCACCGATGCTTCGGCGGCGCTCTCGCTGCTTCGGCCCCTGGCGGGTCGCATGCCGCAGAAGGTGCTCGATCTGATCGAGATGGAATCCACCATCAATGATCCGATGGCTGTTGTGTTGGCTGGTCTGGCCCTTGCACTCGCGGGTGGTGAGGGTGTTGCCACGGCTGATCTGGTCACCGATGTGGTGCGGCAGTTCATGCTCGGAGGCCTGCTGGGCTTCATTGGCGGCAGCGTGATCTCCCAGTTGCTGATGGGCAGCACGTCCCTGTCTCGGGGTTCGATGCTGCCGGTGGTGAGCCTGGCCCTGCTGCTGGTGTTGTCAGGGGGGACGACGGTGATGGGGGGGAGTCCTCTGCTGGCGGCGTACGTGGCTGGGCTGGTGATGGGCAATGGCAATGCCACAGATCAGGGGGTGCTTGAAGAGGCCCATTCCAGTTTCGCCAAAATGGCTGAACTGATGTTGTTCCTCTGCCTCGGACTAGTTGTGACACCACAGCATGTGGTGCGTGCCGGTCTCTGGGCACTCCTGCTGTTCGTGGCAATGCAGGTGGTGCGCTGGCTGATGGTGCAGCTGCTTCTGCTGCGAAGCGAGTTCACCAATGGAGAAAAAAGCTTCATCTGCTGGACGGGTCTGCGGGGTGCTGTGCCGATTGCGATGGCGATTCAGGCCTGGAACTCCCCTGCCAGCTGGGGCAAGCTGATGCCCCCTCTGGCCCTGGCCGTGGTGCTGCTCGGACTGGTGATTCAGGGCTTTGCTCTGGTGCCGATCGCCCATCGACTTGGCGTGGTGTCGGAATCGGAGAACCCGGAGCCTTCGCAGTCCTCCTAGCCTCCCGGCCGAGAGATTCGCCCTTGAATGCGCCTGCTGCTGCTCGGTTGCACCGGTTTCGTTGGCCGTGAGCTGGTGCCTCTGCTCCTTCAAGGCGGCCATCAGCTCACCTTGGTGAGCCGGCGCCTGCCACGTCAGTACCCAGAGGAACGGGCCGATGGACGGGTGCAGTGGTTGCAGCTCGACCCCGCTCGCTCCCAGTCGTGGCAGGTTCCAGAGCTGGCGGATGCCTTGGCTGAGGCGGATGGAGTGGTGAATCTGGCGGGCGAGCCGATCGCTGAAAAGCGCTGGACCGCCAGCCATCGGCAGCTGCTGGAGAGCAGCCGCCTCGACACAACCCGGTTGCTGGTGGATGCGATCAATGCTCTCGACACCCCACCTGCTGTTCTGGTGAATGCCTCAGCGATCGGTTTCTACGGCAGCAGCAGCACAAAGCGATTCGTTGAAAGCAGTGCTGCAGGGACTGATTTTCTGGCGTCGCTCTGCCAGCGCTGGGAGGCCGCTGCTGCGGCTGTTCCCGTGGCCACCCGCCAGGTGACGGTGCGGATCGGGATCGTCCTGGCGGGTGATGGTGGCGCTCTTGGCAAGATGCTGCCGGTGTTCCGCACCGGCTTCGGGGGGCCCATCGGCAATGGTCAGCAATGGATGAGCTGGATTCATCGCAGTGATCTCTGCGCTTTGATCCTTCATGCTCTGACCCATCAGAGCGTGAAGGGTGTGGTGAACGGCGTCGCCCCTCAGCCCGTGTCAATGGCTGAATTTTCCAGTCAGCTGGGCAGCACGCTGGGTCGCCCCAGCCTGTTACCGGTGCCGGCCCCCGTTCTTCAGATGATGCTCGGCGATGGCGCTCAAGTGGTTCTCGAAGGTCAGCAGGTGGCCTCCGAACGTCTTGACGATCTCGGCTTCAGCTTCCGCTATCCCGACCTGTCTTCTGCACTCGCCGCTGCCACCAGCTGAGGATGCCGTTGATCAGGGCCGCCATGATCAGCAAGCTGATCGCCGGGGTGAACAGGGGTTGCCACAACTGCTGGAATAGATCCATCGGCTGATTCCGCCCCTGGGTCTGTGCCAGCACGGCAATCCCGAAAAATCCGGCCCCGAGAAACACCACCAGAACATTGAGCATCAGCAGCCGATCAAGCCAGCGCTTCCAGATCGGTTCCACGGTCGCTGTCATCGGTTCTGCTGATGCGCTAAGGCGCTGATCGCTTCTGCCATTCTCCGGCCACCACCTCTGCTACCGAGGCGTCGTTCCGCCTCCAGACGGCACTGTTGTTGCAGCTCGGGGTCTGTTTGGCTGCGGTTCAGCAGCTCGAGAGCAAGGCGGGCGGATTCTTCCAGATTTCTGGTGCTGCCGGTTTCACCCGGAGCGCAGAACACCGTTGGTCCCAGCAAACGCCGCTGCGCCTCCGCAAATGCTGCGGTGAACTGGGGTCCCCGGCCTGGCAGTTGCAGAACAGGCCGTGCCAAACCCACCGCCTGTTCTGCGGCTGTACCGGCCATGCAAACCAGCAGATCGCTGTGTTGCAGCACGGCCTGAAACGCGTTGCGACGGACATGCACGACCGTGCCGCTGGGATGGTGGAGTTGAGCGTTGGACAGTTGCCAGCCCAGTTGGGTGGCCAGTGGGTTCAGATCGACATCGGCAAGGCTGGTGACCAGGGCCAGGTCAAGCGTGATGCGCGCATCGCTGGGAAGGTTGTTCACCATCGCCAGCAGCAGCCGCAGGTTGTCCTCGAGTTCAGGTCTGCGGCTCCCAGGCAGCAGCCCGATTCGGTGTGTCGCGTCGGGCAACGGCTGGGTGGGTGAGAGCACCGGATCCATGAAGGGATTGCCCAGAAAAGTCACCGGCCTGCGCAGTTGTTCACTGAGATCCGTCGCGGTGCGTTGATCACGGCTGAACACCGCTCTGAAGCGTCGTGTCGCCAGCAGTTCGCCGCAGGGCCACGGCAGTCGCAGGCGCCCTTCGTAGTGGCTGGAGTAAGCCACGAGGTAGGTGGCCACGGGGCGTCGGCACAGCCAGGCGGCGATGACCGGGATCACATCGCCGACGACGACGATCAGATCGAAACGGTTCGCATGCCTCAGCAGACGCATCAGCTGCTGCAGCAGGTACAGAACCTGCCCCTGAATCAGTTCCGTGAGTCGACCCTGCAGGCTGGTGTAACCAAGCCCGCCCGTGCTGAATTCTCTGGTTTGCCCCAGCAGAGGGATCTCGGCGTTTCGATAGGCGTTGCCCTTGCCCACCAGAGGCAACGCCTGGGTCTGATGCCCCAGCTCGCGTAGGGATTGAGCCAGAAGCGCTCCCGAGAGATCCTCGCCGTGCCCGTTGCTGAGGAGAAGAATTCTCGCCATTCACCCCGTCCGGGTGGAACATCCCATGGCCATCAGCCTGTTCAAAGCTTCAGCCAGGCCCTCACCTTCTCAAGCGATGTCCATCCCGGTCGGCGCTGCATCCCGTCATCCAAAGCGGCTTTCAGGTCGTCTGTGATCTGCGGCGCCATCGAGATCACCTGCTGCACAACCTGGATGTGGTCACGCACACCCTTGGATTCGGTGTCGAGCAGCGCCAGGCTGAGGTTGATCCGTGCTTGGGGATCCTGCGGATTCAGCTTCACGGCATAGCGGGCGGAGCGCAGGGCTTCATCGGGCTGGTCACAGAGCAGCTGCAACCAGGCCAGACAGGTCCAGCCCGCCGATTGCCGTGGTGCCGCTTCCGTGATCTGCTGAAAAGCGGGAAGGATGTCTTCCGCGCTGGCACCGGCCTGATACCGGGCCATGGCCTGGTCGAACAGGCTCTCCTGGCTGGAGTCCATCGCGAGGGAGAGGACGGATCTGCTGTTCAGACTCCCACGTCGCTCAGACCCACGGACTCACACCGCGAAGGAGCTGCCGCAACCGCAGGTCTGGGTGGCATTGGGATTGGTGAAGTTGAAACCACCTCCGATCAGTGCAGTGCTGAAATCCAATTGCATTCCGTAGATGTAAAGCAGGCTTTTCGGATCGCAGATCACGTTGAAGTGGCTGCCATCTGGCGCCTCGTATTCATAGGTTTCGTCATCCTCCAAGGTGTCAGAGGCAGGCACGAAATCCATCGTGTAGCTCATGCCACTGCATCCACCGGAGCGAACCCCAACCCGTAGAACCTGATTCTGACCCTGCTCATTGCAGAGCCTGGCCAACTGCTGCATCGCCGTGTCCGTGATCAGGATGCCTTTGCCGTCCTTTGCGGTGTGCGCCGTGGCGTTCGCTGTGCTGGTTGTCATCGAGGCCCCGCAGATCTGCCCTCACTCTATGGAGCCTGATTCATAGAGTCTCCCTAGTTGCACAGCGCAGGTGCGGGTCGCGATTGTCGGTTCCGGTCTGGCCGGCCTCTCCGCTGCGGTGGATTTGGTGGAGTCGGGGCATTCGGTTGACCTCTATGAAGCCCGCCCGTTCATGGGCGGCAAAGTCGGCAGTTGGGTGGATGACGGCGGGAACCATATTGAAATGGGCCTGCATGTGTTCTTTTTCAATTACGCCAACCTGTTTGCCTTGATGCGGAAGGTGGGAGCGATCGACAACCTGCTCCCCAAGCAGCACACCCATCTGTTCGTGAACAAGGGTGGTGATTTGCGGGAGTTGGATTTCCGCTTTCCGATCGGTGCACCCTTCAACGGACTGAAGGCGTTTTTCACCACCCCGCAGCTGAGTTGGATCGACAAACTGCGCAATGCACTGGCGCTTGGCACCAGTCCGATCGTGCGCGGTTTGGTGGATTACGAGGGCGCCATGCGAACGATTCGCGCCTTGGATTCCGTCAGCTTTCAGGACTGGTTCGTGGGCCATGGAGGCAGTCCTGAAAGCATCCGCCGGATGTGGAATCCGATTGCTTATGCCTTGGGCTTCATCGACTGTGAAGCGATTTCTGCCCGTTGCATGCTGACCATCTTCATGATGTTCGCCGCAAAAACAGAGGCCTCCAAGCTCAACCTGTTGAAGGGGTCACCGCACCGGTGGCTCACCGGCCCGATCCTTGAGTACATCGAACAACGCGGCGGACGGCTGCATCTGCGCCATCGCGTGAAACAGGTGCGCTGCAGTGATGCGGAGATCCCCGAAGTGACCGGACTTCAACTGGGCACGCCCGATGGGGACCGTGAGGTGGAGGCCGACTGTTATCTGGCGGCCTGTGATGTGCCGGGCATCCAGAAATTGATGCCCGAGTCGTGGCGGCGTTTCCCCCAGTTCGAGGCGATTCATCAACTTGAAGCTGTGCCGGTCGCCACGGTGCAGTTGCGCTACGACGGCTGGGTGACGGAGCTGGGAGAGGCCCATGAGGCGCAGCGACGTGATGTGTCGTCACCAGCCGGTTTGAACAATCTGCTGTACACCGCCGACGCTGATTTCAGCTGTTTCGCCGACCTTGCCCTGGCCAGCCCTGAGGATTACCGCAGGGAGGGGGAGGGGTCCCTTCTGCAGTGTGTGCTCACCCCGGGTGATCCGTGGATTCCCAAAACGGTTGAAGCGATCGTGGAGCACACCGACCGCCAGGTGAGAGAGCTGTTCCCCTCGGCACGGAACCTCACGCTGATCTGGAGCAACGTGGTGAAGCTGGCTCAGTCGCTCTATCGGGAGGCGCCGGGAATGGAGCCCTATCGGCCTGAACAGCGCACACCGATTCCGAATTTCTTCTTGGCTGGGAGTTACACCCGACAGGACTACATCGATTCGATGGAAGGAGCGACGATGAGCGGTCATCTTGCGGCCGCGGCGATTCTCGATCAGCCGGTGCGGTTGGCCTCCAACGCGGCGGTGGCCTGATGGGACGTTGGCTCGACCACAGCGTGACCACCGAGGTGAAGGCTTCTGCAGATCGGGTCTGGGAGGTTTGGAGCGATCTCGAGGCCATGCCCCGATGGATGCGATGGATTGAATCGGTGAAAACCCTTGATGATCCAGATCTCACCGACTGGACGCTGGCGGCCCAGGGCTTTCGCTTCCATTGGAAGGCTCGGATCACCCAGCGGGTCGAAGCGCAGCAACTGCACTGGGAGTCCGTTGGTGGTCTGGCGACAAAAGGAGCTGTGCGCTTCTACCCCGATGGACCGGAACGAACCATGGTGAAGCTGAGCGTCACCTACGAATTGCCGGGGGTCTTGGCACCGCTGATGGAGCCCAGCATCCTGGGAGGGATCGTCACGCGGGAGCTTCAGGCCAACCTTGATCGTTTCAGGGATCTTGTCGANGCAGGCGGTTGAAGCCTCCCTCATGAGGCTGGCTCCGAGGCTGGCTTCGNTTCTGATCGGGGGTCTTGTTCTGCCTGGATGCGGCGGGCCGTCCACGGATCCATCAAGCCTGGTCCCTCCGTCTGCGCCAAGCCGTTCGCCTGCTGAATCCACCGAGCCGATCAATCGATCGGCGCCGCCCGATATCGGTCTGACTCCGCTTCCAACAGCGCAACAGGTGCAGCAGGCAGCACCGGGAGGTCGCAGGGATCCGTTTCAGCCTTTGCCGGTCACGCAGAAGGCCAAGGCAGCGGCCGCTCAAAGCGAAGGCACCGGTGGCACCANCGTTGATCAACCGCNGCAACAGGACGGTTCCGATCCAGCCTCAGATCCCGGTTCTGGTCTCGAGCTCACCGGTGTTCTGCTCGTCGGGGGGGAGAGCCGTGCCCTCGTGCGCAACGCAAGCACCAGTGGGGTGTTGTGCGTGAGTTCCGACGGCCGCTGTGAGGGGGACCGTCAGTCTCTGCTCCCTGCAGGATGGTCCGTTCTTGCCATTGACGTGCAGCGCGGTTGCATCCGCCTGGCGCAGNACGGTCAAGCTCAGACGCCGGTGTGTATGGCCTGACAGCAGGCGGCGATCAGGCCATCGAGATCATGGGGGTCGGCTTCCGCATCCACCCGTCCGAACTGGGCCTGGCAGCTGCGGCTGGTCTGGGGGCCGATCGACACAATCTTCANNGGGGCCAGGCGGCTGATCCAATCGTCTCCGAACTGCTGTTGCAGCAGCTGCGCCGTGTGGGCAGCGGTCTTCGCGCTGCTGAATGCAATCGCCGCAACAGCGGCCTCATCCAGCGCCGCTGCTGTCGCGCTCGGCATCGACTGCGGGCATCGCGATTCATAGGCGGCCACTTCCACCACCCGTACACCTGCCTCGCCGAAGGCCTCGGCCAGCAGGGTGCGGCCGCCGCTCTGAACCCGGGGCAACAACATCCGCAGGCCGTAGCCGGAGACAGGGAAATGTTCAATCAGGCTGTCGGCGACGAATTCGGGCGGAACNAAGTCTGCGGCAGCCCCGTGTTGTTCCAGCACCCGGGCCGTCTTGCGGCCAACNGCCGCGATNCGAAGGCTNGNNGGGCGGCGGCGCAAGCTGCTGCCGATCCGTTGCAGGCGTTGTTCAACGGCCTGAACGCCGTTGGCGCTGGAAAACACAAGCCAGTGGAAATGCTCCAGCTCGGCCAAGGCATCGTCGAGGGGACCCCATTGATCCGGTGGACCGATCTCGAGGGCAGGCAGGTCGAGCACACGGGCACCACAGGCCTCGAGCAATTGGCGTGCCTCCCCCTGTTGATCACTGGCCCGGGTCATGACCACCGTGTGTCCATGCAGGGGGAGATTCACTGCAGGGGCTCCGCATCGAGTTTCACGATGCCCTCGACCTGAGCCCGCAGGTTGCGAGCATCTACGGATCGGCCCTGAGCCTGAAGCAGGGCGATGGCTTGGCGGAACCCGGCGCGGGCGCCTTCGATGTCGCCCCCCAACAACAGCGCNACGGCGTTGTTCTGATGGCATTCGGCACTGTCTGGATCCAGCTCCAAAGCGCGTCGGTAAGCATCAAGAGCAGCAGCGATGTCGCCTTTGCGNCGTTGCATCAAACCGAGGTTGTACCAGGCNAGAGCNACCTCGGGAGCCCGCTGGGTTGCGGTTTGCGTCAGGGCGATCGCTTCATCCAGTTCACCNCNTTCCATCAACCGGGCGGCGAGGTTCAACCGAGCACCAAGGCTGATGCGGGTGTCCAGTGGAATCTCCAGTGCTTTGCGGTACCAGTCGATTGCGCTGTNGGGATCGGATGGTGTGGTCGCCAGGGCCAGATGCAGCATCAGCTCATAACGTTCCGCATCCTGGATGGCGTCGTGTTCCAGGCCGCGGCGCAGCAGTTTGATCGCCTCCTCATGCTGTCCTTCGCTGATCAGCAGTCCACCGAGCTTGGCGTTGGCGTAGGGGTCGCCNGGATTGGTGTCGAGTTCATCCCGCATCGCCTGTCNGAGCCGTTCAGCCTTGTCGGTACCGGCCAGCAATTCGGGTCGGTAGCCGTCGTGCAGGATTGCCGGNTCGCTGCAGTCGGCAATGCGCCACTGCGGTTCACGGTCCAGCAGCTTGCTCACGCTGTCGTCGATCATCGAGTGGTATTGACGGCTCCAGCTGATGGCGGGATGACGCCGGAACAGACGGCTGACGCTTGAGTAGGGNGCCATGGCGGCNCCCANNTCGTANCGCAGNAGGTTGATCACCAGCACATCNGGNTGNGCCATCAGGGCCTTGAGGNTGGGGATGACCTCCGGCCGCAGTTGTTCATCAGCATCGAGCACCAGCACCCAGTCGCCTTGGAGAAACTCCATCGCGCTGTTGCGGGCTGGTGCGAAATCTCCCGGCCATGTGATCTGCTCCACCCGCGCGCCTGCAGCTTGAGCAATGGCGACGGTTCCATCGGTGGAGCCGGTGTCGACGACGACCATTTCGTCAACCAAGCCCTTCACGGAGTCGAGGCATGCGGCAAGGCGCTCTTCCTCATTGCGCACGATCATCGAGAGGCTGAGCATCAGCGGTGGCCGGGGAATGGGCGCGAGATTAAGGCGCTCAGTCCGTGAAATCCGCGATGCCGTCGCTGGTGATCGGTCGCAGGTTGAAGGCTTCCATCACCTGACGTTGCGCTTCCGGCATCTGCCCTGGACAGAACGCTGCTGGGACGTCGGGTGTGAGCACCTGCTCGAGTTCCTCCCAGAGATAAGGACTGCCGTACACCACCAGACCCGCGAGGCGATTCAGGTTCTGTAGCTGCAGCAGCGCAGCGCGCCAGGGTTCTTGGGCGTCCTGTCCTCCGCGGAATGGGTTCCCGCGCAGGAACAGCTGCAGGAGAATGGGTCCGTCGCCGAGGCGTTCAAGGGCCAGAGGTGCTTCTGGGTCGTTTCGCCAGGGGGAGATGCCCAGGCTGTGCACCACCACGCTTCGGTAGCCGTGCGCCTCAGGATCCCGCAGCGCTGGAGCGGTTGCGGCGAGGGCCGCACAGGGAAGAACACTGTCCACCCGGATCAGATTCACCCCGTTGGCTGCGGGGATGCCGCGTTCGGCTCGTGTGGTCAGGCAACACCGCACCAGCTCTTGCTCCAGCCTCCGGTCTTCGACACTGGCAATCNCCGCAGCGGTCCCTTCCGCCTTGGCTGAAGGGCGTTTCNCCAAGGCCTTCCGTCGTCGCTGCCGTGACTGTTCCAGTCGTTCCATGGGGAGACGCCCTGAGCCGAAGGCATCGCAGATCCCATCGATGGCGGCATCAGCNTCGGCCGGCATCAGGATCAGATCGGCNCCAGCNTCGAACGCCAGAACGGCAGCCTCCGCCGCCCCATGACGTGCGGTGATGGCTTCCATGACGAGGGCATCGGTGACCACCAAGCCGTCAAAGCCGAGATCGCCGCGCAACAGATCGGTCAGCACGATGCTGGAGAGGGTGGCGGGTCGCTCTGGGTCCAGCTCGGGCAGCAGCAGATGGGCCGTCATCACGCTGTCAACACCGGCATNGATGGCGGCTTGGAATGGTGGCAGTTCGATCTGATTCAGCCGGGCCCGGTTGTGGGGCAGCACCGGCAGGTCCAGGTGGGAATCGCTGCTGGTGTCCCCATGGCCGGGGAAATGCTTGGCGCATCCGAGCACGCCAGCGGCGGCCAGACCGCGTTGGAAGGCCGCGGCCAGGTGTCCGGCGGTGGCGGGATCTTCGCCCCAGGCCCGNACGTTGATCACGGGGTTGGCTGGATTGTTGTTGACATCACAGACCGGTCCCAGCACCCAGTTGAGACCGCATCGCCTGGCCTGCTGTCCGGTGCAAAGTCCGTAGCGTTCAGCCAGGTTCAAAGCGTGATCGGGCCGCTGCTGAAACAGCCGACCGAGCGCCAGCGGCGGCGGTAACCAGCTGGCACCTTCAAACCGNTGACCGACCCCTTCCTCCACATCGGCGCACAGGAGCAGGGGATCACGGGCCCAGCTCTGCAGCTGTCGCGTGCGTTGTTGCAGCTCAGTGGCGCTGCCGCCCAGCAGGATCACGCCGCCGACTCCATCNTTCAGCAGGCGCTGCAGCTCCGCGTTGCTCAGCTCCCAGCGCGGATAACGCCGTTGCAGATCATCGAGGTGNCCACTGGCGCGCACCACCAGCAGTTCAGCGANCTGGCNGCGCAGAGACGTTGATGNGGGATCAGTCGTGCTGCAGGACATCGTTGTTGTGTNGCTCGTCACTGCCGGGTGGAATTTCACCGCGTTCCTGGCGTTCGTCCTCGAGCCGGTTCAGCAGGCCGAGAACGGAAGTGCCCTTTTCGAGTCCTCGATCCAGTTGAAAGACCACTTCTGGTGCCCGTCGCATCTGCAGTCGGCGACCGAGTTCGCCGCGCAGGTAGCCACTGGCGGCTTTCAATCCGTCCAGAACGTCGCGTCGGGCCTCTTGCTCACCAAAAATGCTGACGAAGATCTTGCAGTGCTGCAGATCACCGGACACCTCCACATCGGTGATGCTCACCATGCCTTGATGAACACGTTCATCGCGAATGCCGTTGATCAGCAGCTCACTGGTTTCCTTGCGGATCAGCGCTGCGACCCTGTCCACACGCCGTCCCTGTGCCATCGCGCCTTACGCCGTCGGTGCTGAAGTCACCATGGCACGCAGCACCAGGGTCAGCGAGATGAACCCGCTGATCAGCGCACCCACCAGCGCCACGGCGGTGACAGGGTTGCTGCGGCGGCGTGCCAGGGGTTCTGCAACAGAGGCAAGCACGCCGAGGGTGAACGTGATCAGATAACGCGGATAGCGGGTGACGTTGAGAAAGAACTCCCGCATGACAACGGAACAGGAATGGACTGCCTTCTCACTATCGCGTGCAGCGCCATGCGTCTAAAAAGATTTGGAAATTGTTCTTTTTGAACAGGATTAAACGGACTGGTAATATAAATTAAGAACAGATTAAGCCTTGTTGAATCAAGCTTTTTTTGTCNAAGAACGACTCCTTTCTGATTNCTTCTCTTCATGAAAAACTTGGTTTTTAGTTCAAAAAGTTATGATCGAAAAGGCAAGATATACGAAGCGATTGAGCATCATAATCAAGCATTGCCATCGACGAGCAGGAGCGAGAAATTCAAGAAGATGAAGGATTCTCCATATGCTTTTTTTCGAGGTTCAAATCATATTTTCTGGTCTGACTTTGCAGGAGATTGGCAGGTCAACCGATTTGGAGGCAGTGCTTTTTCAAGAACGTGGTTGCAAGGTGATGCCCATGTTTACAACATGGGTGCCTATTTGAATGATATTGGCGTTGTGTCTTACGGATTTGACGATTATGATGACTCTCTTGTTGCTGATTATCAATACGACGTCTGGCGATTTGCCATTAGCATGGTTCTGGACTCCAAGGAAAATGGCAACCTTTCAGATGCAGAGTTGTCAAAGTGTGTTCGGGAATTNGCTCGGCATTANCTCGAAACTATCGATCACCATGAGCAGATTGATTCGTTTTCAAGCTCTTTTACCAAGTGCAATACTGGTAAGTTGCTGATGAAATTTTTGGCTAAAACGGAAAATAAATATAGCCGTGAAAGAATGCTTGAAAAGTGGACTGATGTCAACGAATCAAGGCAGTTCAAGCATATTGAAGGCAAGCTGGATCCGATTGCAAAGGACTCTGAATTGTATGGAAAAATCATGCAAGCATTCTCCTCTTATACTGAAACNGTTTCTGAAGATTTTCTGAGTTATTACAAGGATCACTATAAAATTCTTGATCTCGCTGTGCGACATAGTGCGGGAACCGGCTCTCTTGGCCTTAAGCGATATTATGCCTTGATGAGAGGTGATACGGATCAGAACTATGATGATGTTATCCTTGATGTGAAGCAGCAAATACAGCCAACAGCATTCAGTTATTTGAGCGATGAAGAGGTTGAAGAATACAATTACAATTTCAAAAATCATGCTCAATGCCATTCCGAGGCGTATCGAGCTCTTTCTCAATANCCCGACTGNCATCTTGGCTGGCTTTCCATTGATGATGCCTGGTATTCAGTGCGTGAAAGATCTCCCTTTAAAAATGATTTTCCAACCTCAAAATTAAAGACCGCAAAGGATTATCTCGCAATGGCCAAACAGTGGTCTGAGATTATGGCGAAAAAACATCTGCAGGCCGCTCGAAAGCTGAATGGATCAGTTGACCCATATGTTTTCGAAGCCACCATTAATCGCATCGCTCGAGACAGGATTGAAGAATTTGAGGTGTTTGTTGACGGGATTGCCCATTCCTACGCCAAGCAAGTTCGNAGGGATTGGCTTTATTTTTGCGAGGGTTACTGATTTGGATTGNTGTTGTATGNNCTCAAGCTGCCACTTGCATTGAGGCGTTGTCCTCTTGATTGGAGGNGGGTTGGNCTTTGGTGTCTTTAATTGAGGTTCTNGCTTCTAGATACTCGGCAAGCTGTAAAAAGTCGGTTCTGGGAACACTTCTTCCAAAGATCTCATTAAATGCAAGGCGGGGCTTTGTGCCATCAACAATATGGAACCCCCAATAAAGAAGATTGTCGTTGCGCCTGATCTTGGCATCGATTGGATTGATNAGGTCGCATCTTGAGTCTTCTTTTTTGTACTCATTGATGTGCTGCTCTAGTGCAGTTAGAAGCAGGCGGTTGCGCCGAACAAANCTGCCGTCGTCGTTATAGCAATTGATCAGGGTAAGAAGATCCGCCTTTTTGTTCATCGTTCGTATGTGCCGGAATGTGCGAGTGATCACATCTCCATTTTTGGCAATCCCCAACGGGTTCAATGTTGTGGGAATCAAGCAGTAATCAAACCTGCGGACAAAGCGAGCTGGATTTTCGCTCAGCACGGGTGAGCAGTCACAGATCACGATCTTGATCTCAGGATATTGATGCTCGTCCCATTCCTCTGCATTCAGGACGGTGATGGTGCTTCCCGTAAAACCTTTGCGATGGGGAGGGACATACAGCGACGCTGTTTCGTCCTCAGAACTCTGATCTTCGATGAATAACTTGCGCAGATTGCGGTCGGGATCAAGGTCCACGAGGATCACGTCGTAACCCTGCAGTGCGAAGGCTCCAGCGAGATGGGCGGAGACGGTCGTCTTGCCGACACCTCCCTTGCAGGTGAANACCCCGATGTAGGTGACCTGTTCATTGTTGATCGATGCTGCTAAGGCTGGAAAAGCATCGGCTGGGGAGTCGTCATCAAGCTTGTCTGGGTCGTAATCCCAATGGATTCCGTAGGGCGTTGATGTTCCNAGCTTGAGATTGGAAGGCCGTTCCGTTCGAACGTGGGTGAGGGCGGGTTTGCTGAAGCCGCTGGTTGTAATCAGCCAACCGTGTGTGAAATGAGATGCACTGGAGAGGTCCAGAAATTCACTGAATTTGCATACNTGAGCAATGTTGGTTTTTGCCTTATGGTTTTTAACCTCTACTGCAATATTGTCTGATTTATTGCAGATTTCTAAACTGTGCGTTGCTGTTCTTTTCTCGGGAGAGTTGTTGGAAATTTTGTAGCCGAGAATTTCGCATTGCTGAGCCACATGNTTTCTGANGCTTTCAACATCAGAAAATTGTCCGTAGCCTTGATTGCTCATACGAACTCCCCTTTCTGACCACTCATCANCGANCCCATAATATCGCGACCCAGCAGAATGAAGTCCAGTTNCCGTGTTCGATGGGCGACGTGCAGGGTTTTGCCAGTGCTTATNGATACCAAGGGACGATCTGCCTTCATTTTCACATCACCAAAGCGCTTGCTCAGCAGTCNTTTGATTGCTCTCGCTANCGTTAGGGGTCATCGGTTGCACCGGCATGCTGGAACTGCACCAATTCCGACACTCCGCCTTCTGCCTCAAGGTGCGGATGGTGCTTCAAGCCAAAGGTCTCAGCTACCGCACGGTGGAGGTGACTCCGGGAATCGGCCAGGTGGCCGTGTTTCGCTTGTCCGGTCAGCGGCAAGTGCCCGTCCTGGTCGACGGCGAGTCAGTCCTCTCGGATTCCAGTGCGATTGCACGACATTTGGAGCGGTTGGATCCCGATCCAGCGTTACTTCCATCAGATTCCTTGGAGGCAGCGCAGGTTCATCTGATTGAGGATTGGGCTGACACCACGCTGGCTTCTGCGGCGCGCATCGCTCTTCTGCAGGCTGCAGCACTCGATGGAGAGTTGCGGTTGGCGCTCCTTCCGGATGATGTGCCGGACCCTCTGCGTTCTGTGATGGGGGCGCTGCCGGGCGGTTGGTTGAATTCTGTCAGTGAAATGGTGAACTCCAGTGAGCGGGTTGACCTGCTGGCCAGCCTTGAGCATCTGGCTGCATCCGTTCAGGAGAATCCTTGGCTGGTGGGTCAATCCATGACCCTTGCTGATCTGTCTGTGGCCGCCCAGTTGTCCCTGTTGCGTTTTCCAGTCTCTTCAGGAAGCCAGCTGGCTGGCAAGGGCGTGCCTGGCCTTAGTGATCACCCGCGTTTGCAACCACTGTTTCAGTGGCGTGATCAGCTTGAACTGAAGTTGATGGAGCGGACCCTGGAAGAGGTGTGAAGCGCAGTTTGTAGTGATGCTGAGCAACGGTCTGGTCCCGCAGGCTCTCGCCCGGTGATGCATAGCGACCCTGCCATTGCTCAGCACAGATGTCATCACCGCAGCGGTTGTAGCGGCTGAGGGTTTCGATCCGGCTCAATCGCGGTGCTCCAGGGGTGTGCAAGATCTGCAGCACGAGTTCATCGGCCAGAAAGGTGTCGGGGTTGGGGCGTTCCTGGCGGCGGCCCGTCACGGTCGTTTCGAGATAGAGATCCCCTTTGAGTCGTGCGATCTGGCGGTTGGCGGAGTCGGGGTCGTCGTCCACCCCCAGCAGTTGGTCTCCGAGCAGAGCGCGGCCGATGGCGGTGGCGTTGAAGCTGCGATCGCCGACGAGCCGGCCACGTTTGTCCTGTTCAAATCGAGCTTGATGGAGCAGCGCTGGATCGTCTGGGGCATCGAGATCCATGCTTTCCACCTGCCAAAGCCCGGCAAACCACTCGGGATAGATCAGATCGTCCCGATTCGAAGGCCGCGTCAACGGTGCCGGCAGGTTCCAGTCGGGCCAGCTGGTCAGCCGTTGTTCAAGGCTGCTCTGGGCCCAGGCGGGCCCGCCACTGAGCAGGATGGTGAGGCCGATCAGCAGCATCCACAACCGCCGTTCCATGTCTGATCCTCTGATTCGTGCCCTTGATGACTATGTGGTGCTGGAGCCNGGCAAGCCNGAGCAGCTGCTCAGTGCTGCCGACACGTTGACATGGCTGAGCGGTTGGCTGCGGACGCTCGATCCGCTGCCTGCCGATCTNGCGGATCAACCCGATGTGGCATCAGCTGCACAGCGGTTGATCGACACGGCCTGTGATCTGGAGATCAGCCCTGGGGTGACCTTGCAGTGGTTTGCGGTTCGGNTGGAGCCGCCGGCGGCTGATTGTTGACCCCTTTGGATTGGTTCAACGCGTTGATGCACCGCTGCCGGGCCTGATCATTGATGTGGGGGATTGATCTTTTGACGCCNGGTCAAGGGGGCAATGGCAGCCTGAATACGCTTTGTTCTCGCGATTCAATCACCGTTGTTGCGGAGCNGGGATGGCTCTGCGCGTGTCTGCTGATCTGATGGGTTGCTTTCATCTGCAGCAACTAATTTTCAAAGAAGACGTCGTCCGATAAGCCATGGCTCTGAGCAGGCGCTCCTTCCTTCTCCGCAGCGGTATGACGGCTGCTGGTCTGATTGGTTTCAGTCAGTGGGGTGACAGCTTCAACGCCGCGGCGTCAAGTCAGCAGAGCTTTCCGTCGTCTTTGGATACCGTTTCTATCCCTTTGAGGGATTGGTCTGGCTTCACTGTTCTTGGTGAATCGGCTGTGGTTTTGGCGCCGAGAACGGAGGAGGAGGTTGTACAGATTGTGAGGCAATGCCGCAGTCAGAATCGGCAGTGCCGCGTTGTGGGTCGGAGAACGTCCTGGAATGTCAAGTGGTTCGGCGATCCCGACACTGTGATCGTGTCCACGGTTCATCTCGATGAACTTTCATTCGATCTCGACGCGGGGACAGTCACCTGCGGCCCAGGTGTTGTGCTGGAAACGCTTCANCGTGAAGCATGGGCCAGAGGACTGACGCTCTCCACCTCTCCTGCACCACCGTGGGTGACGGTTGGAGGTGCCGTCTCAACCGGGAGTCATGGAAGTCTGATGGGCGGCAGCTTGTCCTCCAGTTTGACGGGCTGTCGCCTGGTCAATGGTGAAGGTTCCNTCGTTGCGATGGATGCCGAACACCCGGATATGGATGCTGCTCGGATTTCCATGGGCATGTTGGGCGTGATGACGCAACTCACCCTCAAGCTTGATCCTGCCTATCGCTTAACCCTTGTTCAGCAACCGATTGCCACTGCTGACTGGCGGCAGGAGCTGGTGAACAGCGGCCCGATGTCGTTCATTCATGCCAGCACAACGGATGCTGAATCAACGTTGTTCAAGGTTGGGCCAGAGGCGGCAGCAAACNCGCTCAGTGACAAGGTCGTGACGGGAAAGGATGCGCAAGGACACGTTCAGATGAGCGGTCCAGCTCATCTTCTGGTGATGAATTATCAACCTCCCTCGCCGACCATTGCCGGAGGCGAGTGGGCTGTGCCGGTTGAACTGTTCCCGGAGGTGATGATGGCTTTTCAGTCCAATGATCTATCACTGCCTTCCATGGTTTGGCTCAAAAAAGTGATGGGCGAATCTGCGTATTTGGGTGGGGGGAGTGATCCTCAGAAGGTTTATGTGCAATGCGGCGCTTATCACGAGGTGGCGGGAAATCAGAACCCTCAAGTTATTAATGATATGGTCAGAAAGATTGAAAAGNTGATGATTCAATTTGAAGGGCGTCCGCATTTTGCTAAATTGGTTTATATGAGTTCTGANGAGATATCAAAAGTTTATCCAGAGTTGCAGCGTTTTCAGGAAGTGCGCCGTCGATTTGATCCGGCTAATGTTTTTTATACCCAGCGATTGGCCAAGCTGTTTGGTTGATCATTGCCTTTAAATCTCAACTGTTCTGGTGCGCTGTGGGTTCTTTCAGCAGGCTTGGCAGCAGCTGCAGGATCCCGTCAGCGACGGTCTCGGGGCTTTCGTCGTTGATGACCACCGTGAGATCGGCTTCGGCATAAAGGGGACGGCGCTTCTCGAGCAGCGCGTTGAGAGCTGCCTCGGGATCAGCGGTCTGCAGCAGCGGACGCACGGTGCTGTCGGCGTTCAGCCGTTGCAGCAACTGGTCGGGGACGACATCGAGCCAGATTGCGATGCCCTGGTGCAACACCCCCCAGTTCTCGGGTCGGGTGACAACGCCGCCACCTGTTGCGACCACCAGGGAGTGGCGTTGGCTGATGGCATTGAGCACCTGCGTCTCCAGGGTGCGGAATCCGGCCTCTCCGTCCCGATCGAAGAGTTCAGCGATCGTGCATCCAGCCGCTTGCTCGATCACTGCATCGGCATCCACAAAGCCGTAGCCAAGGCGTTCCGCCAAGGGGCGTCCGGTGCTGCTCTTGCCGCAGCCCATCATTCCGATGAGGTACAGGCTGCGACCGGCCAGGCGTCGCTTCAAGGAGGAGTCGCTGGCCACCATGGCTCGTATGCGGCATTAACTCATTAGGATGCCTCGCGGCCGGAACGTCACATGACTGAAACGAAGTCAATTGCACGCCACGGCCAAGGCCGGGCCTGCGTCATCACAAGGCGTGCCTGTTTNAGTGCCAGCCACCGCTATTGGTTGCCGGAACTCTCAGCTGATGACAACGCGGCTCGTTTCGGGCCCTGTGCCATTGCCCCTGGCCATGGTCACAACTACGAGCTGATTGTCTCCATGGCTGGCGGGCTTGATGCTGATGGCATGGTGCTCAACCTCTCGGAGGTGAAGCACGCCATCCGCAGTGAAATCACTGGCCAATTGGACTTCCGCTTCCTCAATGAGGCATGGCCGGAGTTNGATGTCACAACCCCTGTCGGCTGTCTGCCCACCACCGAAGCCCTGCTGCGGGTGATCTGGCAACGCCTCAGCCCTCATTTGCCAATCACGGCACTCCGCCTCTACGAACAACCGGGCCTTTGGGCCGACTACCTCGGACATCCCATGGACGCCTTCCTCACCATCCGCACCCACTTCGCTGCTGCTCACCGACTGGCCCGTCCGGAGTTGAGCCAGGAGGAGAACGAAGCGATCTACGGCAAGTGCGCCCGCCCCCACGGCCATGGTCACAACTATCTGGTGGATGTGACCGTGCGTGGTGAGATNGATCCGCGTACGGGNATGGTCTGCGACCTCTCCGCCCTTCAGAGGCTGGTGGACGATTTGGTGGTGGAGCCCTTCGACCACACCTTCCTCAACAAGGACGTGCCCTTTTTCGAGGAGTGTGTGCCCACCGCCGAAAACATCGCGCTGCACATCGCGGATCGCCTTTCCACGCCCGTGAAAGCGATTGGTGCTCAACTGCACAAGGTGCGGTTGCAGGAAAGCCCCAACAACGCTGCCGAGGTTTTTGCGGAATCACCTCAACTGGAGATGATGCCGGCATCCTTGGAGACGGTTGCCGCCGTCTGAAGGGTGTCTTGACCTCTTCATCCCGTGTTGTGCGGTTGGTCCTGGCGGTCAGCCTCGATGGTCGGTTGGCTCCAGCAGACGGAGGGGCTGCGCAACTTGGAGGCAAGGGCGACCGCCGTGCGTTGGAAGAAGCATTGGCTTGGGCTGACGCTGTGCTGATTGGTGCCGGCACCCTGAGAGCCCATCAATGCAGTTGTTTGATCCACAATGCTGATCTGCTGGAACAACGCCGATCGACAGGGCNCAGTGATCAACCACTGGCTGTGGTGGTGAGCAGGTCTCCTGATTTTTCCCAGGACTGGCTTTTTTTCCGGCAACCGCTGAGGCGCTGGCTGTTGAGTGATGGGCCCGATCAACCTGGTTTTGAGGCTCGCCTGGAACCGGCGCCAACCTGGTGCCTTACCTTGCAACGGCTGGCAGACCATCAGCTGAACAGGGTTGTGCTCTTGGGGGGCGCTGGATTGACGGCGTCGATGTTGCAGGAAGACTGCATCGATGAATTGCAACTGACCCTGACCCCGCGTTTGTTGGGAGGAGCGCAGTGCTGGCTGCCTGTATCAGGGCCTGATCACGCCGTGCCTTCAGCAGCCGTGCCACCAGCACTGCAGTCCAGCCAGGGCTGGTCTTTGGACGAGGTGTTGCCTCTTGGCGGTGATGAGCTATTGGTGCGCTACAGCAGGAGACGCGAACTGTGCAATTGACAATCCCCCATATGGGGGATTCACGACCTGGTGAAACTAACTAAGGTAATTGAAGAGCTTTTTACAGCAATGGCTAAGAAGTCCCGTCGCACCCTCAAGGGCACGTCAAAAGACGACGTGCTGACAGGCACAAAGAAAAAAGACCGCATCAAGGGTTATGGAGGCGACGACATCATTGACAGTGGTGCAGGGATGGACAAAGTTTGGGGTATGAAAGGAAAAGATCGGTTCGTAACGAAGGGTTTTGCGAAGGGTTATATGAAAATCATGGATATGGAGGAGGGTGAAGTGATTGAGTTCTGTGGATGTCCCAAAACGAGACTTGTTCAAAAGCGTAAAAATGTTTGGATCGAGCTCGGTGATGATGTTAAGGCTGTTGTAAAAAATGCCAAAGTCGATGATTTTGAGATGGATTTTGCTAACAAAATAATCACGATGGTTGCTGATCCTATGGCGTGATCTGTTTGAGATCAAGCTGGTTCAAGATGTCGTCAGGGACGCCCAGCAGCATGCTGATGCAACGCTTCACAACGACTTCTCCGTTGTTGCCAAGTCGGCCGCCAATCAGTTCTCTGATCACTTCAAATTCTCGTCCGGACCGGCTGGTTTCTTCGATCAAGCATTNGCTGGCAGGTTTNGCGATGGATGCACAACTGCTGTTCACCAANGTTCGGATCATTTGATCAGAACGGCGACCNAANCGCTNGCATTCCATGGTGATGGTTTGCTCCAATCGGGGCTGCATCATTNTTAGAAACGGCGCGAAGAGNCCTGCTTTCGCTTCATTGCAACCCAGGGACAGCATTCCAGCGAGCAGCCCAACGGCCAACCTCCGTTTTCTTCGTGTGCGGTGGTTAACGTCAGCGCACGAACGGATTCGAGTGCTGCCGGCATGACTCCTTTGACTGCCCGCTGGCATCGATCGATCCGCGAGATCCCCGAAGAGCACTGGCAAACGCTGGTTGGAGATGACGCGATTCCTTTTTATCGCTGGGGTTGGCTTGATGCCCTGGAACTATCCGGCAGCATTGTTCCCGATCAGGGATGGCAGCCGCTGCATCTCGCTCTCTGGCGAGATGACACTCCAGTGGCTGTTGCGCCTTTGTATCTCAAAGGCCACAGCTACGGCGAGTTTGTCTTCGACCAGACCTTCGCCCGCCTGGCTGGCGATCTTGGCTTGCGGTATTACCCCAAGTTGCTGGGGATGAGCCCGGTCAGCCCGGTGCTGGGCTACAGGTTTCATGTCCGCGAGGGGGAGGATGCGGCCCAGCTCACGCTGGTGTTGATCCGTGCCATCGATGCGTTCTGCGAGCAAAACAGCATCCTCAGTTGCAACTTTCTCTACGTGGATCCGCAGTGGCGCCCTCTCGCGGAAGCGGCAGGCTGTGCCGCTTGGCTTAATCAACAAAGCCTCTGGAGCCGGGGTGATGCCAGCAACTTTGAGGATTATCTGCAGGGCTTCAATGCCAATCAACGCCGCAATATCAAACGGGAACGCAAGGCTGTGGCCAAGGCAGGGCTCACGGTGACGCCCCTCACCGGTGAGCAGTTGGATCTGGAGCTGCTTCAGACCATGCACCGTTTCTATGAACAGCACTGCGCCCGCTGGGGCCCCTGGGGTAGCAAGTATCTGCAGCCTGGATTCTTTGATTCCCTGGCCCGAGGCCATCGCAATGATGTGGTGTTGTTCTCGGCCCATCGCGGTGATCCGCGCGACCCGGTGGCGATGTCGTTATGCGTGCGCGATGACCATCACCTCTGGGGCCGTTACTGGGGCAGTGATGAAGAGATCGATTGCCTCCACTTCGAGGTCTGTTACTACGCACCGATCGAATGGGCGATCAGCCAGGGGATCGACAGCTTTGATCCTGGGGCCGGTGGCAGCCACAAGCGGCGGCGGGGGTTTGTGGCCCGCCCCCACGCCAGCCTGCACCGTTGGTATCAACCGCAGATGGATGGTTTGATCAGGGCTTGGCTGCCCAAGGTGAATGGCTTGATGCTGGAGGAGATCGAGGCGATCAATGCAGAGCTGCCTTTCAAGGCAGACGCCCCATCGCTGAGTTTGTAAGTTAANGAGATGGTCAAGACACCTGAAGCNCCCGCATCGCTGGCTGCATCCATCGATGCTTTGGATGAACGTCTCTCCCAGCGCTTCATCGCGCTGGATCCCAGCGGTTATTTCCTGATCAAGCTCGATACCGATGCCGGTGAGCTGGTGCTCGAGCACTACGGCAACACCATTGATGACAAGGGCCTGGCTCGCGATTCCGACACCGGTGAGGTGCTGAGCTGCAAAGGGGGCAATGGCCCCCGGCAACCCTCAATGATTTACCGCGGCCGCAGTGCCAAGCATGTCGGCATCCAACTCACCGAGGGAGATGGGCCGCATCCGCTGAGCCGTTTGGATCATGCGCTGTATCTCGGCCGGGAACTGCAGAAAGCCGAGCAGTGTTTACGGGAAGAGCGCATCTATGTGCAGGATTGAGGGAGTCTCAAGCCACCTGCAGTTCTTTTGTGGACGTTGGCTCTTCCGGAGGGAGTGATTCCAGCTGTTCACGAATTTCACGCTGCACAATCGAGCGATACTCCAGGAAGTGCTCGTTGTGGGCCAGCACCACCAGGAACTGCTCCAGCAAGGCAGGGTTCTGGCGTGCCATGCCCAGCATGTACTTCCAGAAGCGTCCGCGGGTGTCGCGCTTGATGCCCTGGCGCCAGATCACAATGCTCAGAGCCTTGATGTCCGTCAAAGTGGGCAATTTGGCTGCTGCTTTCCAGCGGGGAGCGCCCATCTTCAGGTAATAGCTGTACACCCGGTCCATGTAGGCATTGGGTTCATACAGGGCGCAGAAGGCCTCCACATATTCGTTGGCGATGTCGCGGATCGGCCGGGTTGGTTTGAAGTTCAGCAGGTTGGTTTGATTCACGCCCTTGGCAGCATCTTCTCCCTGAATCAGGCGGCCTTCCTTCTCCAATCGCGCCCAAAGTGCTGTCTTCGGGAGGGCCTGCAACATGCCCATCATCGCGGCGGGAATGCCGGTGCGGGTAACGAAATCAACGATGCGATGGCCTGCGCCATCTTTCTCACCATCGAAACCGATGATGAAGCCGGCCATCACCCGAATGCCATTGGCCGTGATCCGATCCACTGCCGCATCCAGTGGGTTGCGGGTGTTCTGAACCTTCCTGGCCGTCTCCAGGCTGGCCTCATCAGGCGTTTCAATGCCAAGGAACACGCTTTCAAAGCGTGCGTCGTGCATCATCCGCATCATTTCATCGTCGTCCGCCAGATCAACGGAGGCTTCCGTCGCAAAGCTGAATGGGTAGCCGCGCTCCTCTTGCCAGGTGCGGATCTGGGGCAGCAACAACTTGGCATTGCGCTTGTTGCCGATGAAGTTGTCATCCACCAAAAAGATGGACCGGCGCCAACCCAGGTCGTAGAGGTACTGAAGCTCCGCCACCAATTGCTCGGGTGTTTTGGTGCGGGGTTTGCGACCGTAAAGAACAATGATGTCGCAGAACTCACAATTGAACGGGCAGCCCCGGGAGAACTGCACGCTCATCGAGTCGTAAGCGTCAAGCTCGAGCAAGTCAAAGCGGGGAATCGGTGTTGATGTCACATCCGGCTTGTCGCCCTCGGCGGTGAAGCGCCCGCTGGTCTCACCCCTCTCCAGAGCCTCAAGGAACAGCGGCAGGGTGATTTCCCCTTCATCGAGAATCTTGAAATCCGCTTCGTCGAGTTCTGGTGCATCCGGAGTGGAGCTGGCGAAAGGTCCCCCCACGGCCACCGGTAGCCCCCGCTGTTTGGCCTTGCCGATTTGCACGGCCATATCGTCCTTCTGGACGATCATCCCGGAGATGATCACTAATTCTGCCCAGTCCCACTCAGCCTCCGTCACCTCTCTGACGTTGCGATCCGCAAGCTTCATCTCCCACTCCTGGGGAAGCAGGGCGGCAACCGTGACCATGCCCAGCGGGGGCAGCAACACCTTGCGGTTCACCAGCTCGAGGATCTTCTCGTAGCTCCAGAAGGTTTTCGGGAACTCGGGATAGATGAAAAGTGTGCGCATAAATAACGGGCAGAGGGCAGGGAGTCCGGTCGGCCCGGCGTGAGATCACCTGGACTCAGGTGTTACCAGTTGCTGAACCCTAAGCGCAATGCGCAGTTTCATGTTCCGGCTCTGATCTAATGGTGGTCACATCCTTACTTGCACATGGCTGTCGGTATCTATCTGGGGTTGTTCGGAGCTGGTCTTGTCAGCGCGTTTGTGCTCACCAAGCTGCTCAAGGGCATCAAGTTGATCTGATCGGTTCCAGTGTCCGTCCTCCGCGGCGTCGGATCCACAGCACAGCCAGCACAGCCCCAATTCCGCCGGTCACAGCAAATGTGGTCGACAAGCTCGTGGCCATCACCATCAGGGCGGCCAACAGCCCACTGAGTCCACCGCCACCGAGAAAGGCGATCTGGCTCAACCCGGCCATGCGTCCGCGCACCACCTGAGCTGACCCGATCTGGGTGATCAGATTGCAGCTGCTGAGCAGACCTGCGGTACCGGCACCGATCAGAAAGGCCATCGCCAGACTGAATTCCATCCCTGGTGATGCAGCCATTCCCACCTGGGCCACGGCCGTGAGCAGACCGAAGCATCCAATGGTCAGAAACGGTCGATGGCTAAACGGCCGGCTGTTGCGTTGGAGCACCACCCCACCAGCGATGCTGCCGGCTGCCAGCACACTGGTGAACAGCCCCAGATCACGCGGATCTGGCCCGATCACCTGATCAGCGATCAACGGGGCCAGACCCGGGTGAAAGAAATTCACCACGCAAAGCACAGCCGTGAGGGTGAGTACCCCCTGCAGTGTTGAGCCGCACTGCTGCCAAGCGTTCAACAGCGTCGCCTGCTCTCCTGGAGCACTGCGTTGCTCCCGCTCTCGTTGTGGTCGCAGCAGAAACATCACGCTGGTGATCGGCAGCAGGTAGCTGGCCGCGTCAATGCCCAGCGCCCAGGCCGGACCTGCCATGGCCACAAGCCAGCCCCCGATCGGTGGGCCCACCAGTTTGCCGACGTTGAACACAACTGAGAAACTGGCCAGATAGCCCGCCAGCTGATCGGGCTCTTCCACCAGCAGGGAGCAGTATTTGTTGCGGGCCGTGAGCTCAAAGGCGCCGGCGATGCCCACCAGCAGTGTGCTGCCCAGCAACAGCAGCACCTGGGCGGTTCCCTCCAGCAGCGGAATCGCCAGTGCACCGAGCCCGGCAGCGATCAACAGCGCCCACTGAGCCTGAACGAGAACCCGCTCGCATCCCAGGCGGTCCGTCCGAACTCCCGCTGGACCACTGATCACCAGACTCGGCAGCGACAGGGCAGCGAAGTTCAGTGCCAGAACAAATGGTTCGGCGCTGCCATGCAACAAGATCCAACCCTTGGCGGTGATCCCAGCGAAGGAGCCGGCTGTGCTGACGCCGGAAACCACAAGAAACAGCGTGCGTTGCTGGTCCAGCCGGAGAGGAGAAGCATTCAAGCGTTGGCCCTTGCAGCCGCCACCATCGCCCGAGCTCCCACGATCTGTCCGCCAAGATCGTAGATATCGGCGCTGTGGATCCGAACCGGAACCATCGTCCCCGGCTGAGCGACCTGGCCGTCCTCCCCCGGTTGGACATGCACCTCGCCATCTACCTCAGGAGCAAAACGCCCTGAGCGTCCGATCATCGCGCCCGACTGCGGATTGAGCTGTTCGATCAGCACGTCCACCGTTCGGCCCACCCAGCGTTGATTGCGTTCAGCGGCGATCGGTTGTTGCAGGGCCATCAGGCCATCACGGCGGGCCTGCGCGACCTCGGGATCAACGTGATCCGGGAGATCGGCTGCGGCAGTTCCGTCCTCTGGAGAAAACGTGAACACGCCCACGTGGTCGAAGCGTTGGCGTTGCAAGAAGCTTTTCAAGTGGTTGAAGTGCTCCTCGGTTTCGCCGGGGAAGCCCACGATCAATGTGGTGCGCAGCACGGCATCGGGCAGCTGCTCGCGGATCTGATCGAGCAGGCGGTCGTTCACATCCGCTTGCCAGGGGCGATTCATTGCTTTCAGCACGTCGGGATGGCTGTGCTGTAACGGCAGATCCAGATAGGGCAGAACGTTCGGGACATCCCTGTAGGCGCTGAGCACGTCAGGTGTCAGCCCAGTGGGATAGGCGTAGTGCACCCGGATCCAGGGGATCTCCACCTCCCCGAGCGCCCGCAGCAGCTCCGCCAGTTTGGGTTTGCCGTAGAGATCGAGGCCGTAGTTGGTTGTGATCTGGCTGATCAGGATCAGCTCTTGCACACCCTGCTCGGCGAGCTGGTGCGCCTCGGTGACGATCGATTCGATCGACCGGCTGCGCTGGTCTCCACGCAGCTTCGGAATGATGCAGAACGCGCAGCGGTAGTCGCAGCCCTCAGCCACCTTCAGGTACGCCACGGCCTGGTCGGTGGTGCGTTGACGCGGCAGATGTTCATCACCCACGAAGGTCGGAACGCGGCTGACACGGTTGACCCGTTCGCCCGCTTCCACCCGTTGAAGCACGTCGACGATGTGCTGGTAGTCACCGGTGCCGACAATCGCTTTCGCCTCCGGGATCGACTCCAGCAGCTCCTCCTGGAAGTGTTGGGCCAGACATCCCGCAATGATCAGCTCCTTGCCCTGTTCCGCCAGACCAACCAAGGTGCGAACCGATTCCTCGCGGGCGTCCTGAATGAAGCTGCAGGTGTTCACCACAACGACGGCAGCATCCCGTTCATCGGTGCTAACGCCATAGCCGGCTTCGGCCAGCAATCCAACCATGTGCTCGGTGTCCACGCGGTTCTTCTCGCAGCCCAGATGGGCAAAGCCCACCGTTGGTTTTGAGGTTGAGCTGGTCATCGCTGTGCCGCCGGGCCGTTTCTCACCCTAAGAAGAGGCCAAGCTGCGGCTACTGCTGCCAGAATTTCAGCACTTGTAAGTCATGGATGGGCTCCACCCGTCTCGTCAGCCGTCGCCGGCAGGATCAAGGTCTGAAGTGGCCCCGGATCGCCATGGCGGTGCTGGCCACCATCGGCCTGATCGACACCGGCTCGATCACCCTCAAACGCTGGGGGCTGCTGGGAGATCTCACCTGCCCGATGGGGGCCGATGGCTGCGACAAGGTGCTCAACAGCCCCTGGGGCTCCCTTGGAGACGGCATCCCCCTGTCCCTGGTTGGTGTGCTGGCCTATGGCGCAGTGCTGCTGATGGCGCTGCTGCCCCTTCTGCCTGGTTTGCAGGAGAACAAGGCGGATCTCTCCCGGCGCACCTGGTGGGGGTTGTTCGCCGTTTCCCTGGGCATGGCCGTGTTCAGCGGCGTGCTGGTTGGGGTGATGGTGCTGAAGATTCAGGCCTTCTGTTTCTTCTGCGTTCTCTCCGCGGTGCTGTCCCTTGCACTGTTTGTGCTCTCGGTTGTAGGTGGTGGTTGGGATGAGCTGGGGCCGTTGGTTTTCCGCGGTGTTCTTCTCGCTCTTGCCGTACTCCTTGGCGGGTTGATCTGGGCCTCAGTGCTCGACCCCAGTCGTCCTGACGCGGTGTCGGCTGGACCCGGTGCGCCGCCCCTGGTAACAACGGAGAGCACGGCGTCCACGCTTGCGTTGGCGGAACACCTCACGGCCTCCGGTGCTGTGATGTATTCGGCTTACTGGTGTCCCCATTGCCACGAACAGAAGGAGCTGTTCGGAAAGGAGGCGGCCAAGGTTCTCAAGGTGGTGGAGTGTGCGCCGGACGGTCAGAACAACCAGGCAGATCTCTGCAAAACCAAGGCGATCGAGGGTTTTCCGAGCTGGGAGATCGCCGGCAAACTTGATTCAGGCGTGAAACCTCTGGACACCCTGGCTGATCTCAGTGGCTACAGCGGCCCCAGATCGTTCTGATCCGACCTTGGTCAGGGGCGAACGGCTCGGGTTTTGATGCCCTCTCCCCTGCTCTGATGTGAATGCTGGCGCCAATGGGGCAAGGCTGCTGGGGCATCGGTGCGGAAGTGGCCACCACGACTCTCCCGCCTGAACAGGCAGGCTTCCAGCATCAATCCGCTGGTGAGCAAGCGATGCTGCACATCCAGCAACAGATTCAGATCACGCCGAGATCCGTCAACCAGTTCCAGTGCCGCATCCGTCTCGACCGATTGCAGCTTCAGCAACAGCGGTTGACTCTCCAAGCTGTGTTGTGAATGCTTGATCTGTTGCAGCGCATGGCGCATCCCGCGTGCAGAGCGATCGACCCCGGCTTCCCGCCAGCAGAGTTGTCGCAGCTGTTCGATGCGACCCATCAACCCTGTGGTGGTCTCTTCGAAATCCAGCGGTGTGCTGCAGCTTTGGCTGCGGATCGGTGTGTTTCCTGCTGACAGTGGCTGCAATTGGATGTCAGCCATCCGATGCGCGAAGACCAGGCATTCCATCAGTGAGTTGCTGGCCAGTCGGTTGGCCCCATGGAGGCCTGTGCAGGCGACCTCCCCGACGGCATAGAGCCCCGGTAGGTTCGTGGCGGCCTGCAGATCCGTGGCCACTCCACCCATCCAGTAGTGGGCGGCCGGTGCCACTGGGATCGGCCGTTCCAGAGGATTGAGTCCGAATTCCCCGCAGCGATCGAGGATGGTGGGGAAGCGTGCTTCCGCCCGCTCGCGTTGTATCGGGGAAAAATCCAGCCACATCTGACTGGTCCGTTGCGCCTGCATCGTGTGAACCAGAGCGCGGCTGACCTGGTCGCGTGGTGCCAGATCACCCTGGGGCAGATGGGACACAGGGCTTTGGCCCATCGCATCCACCAACACGCCACCTTCGCCGCGCACGGCTTCTGAGATCAGGAAACAAGGTGCATCCTCCAGTCGCAGGGCGGTGGGATGAAACTGCACGAATTCCAGATCCTCCACCGCTGCACCGGCCTGCCAGGCCAGGGCCACCCCTTCACCGCAGGCCTGGGCCGGATTGGTTGTGTTGGTGAAGAGGTGTCCACCGCCACCGCTGGCGAGCACAACGGCCCTGGCGCGAATCCAGTGGAGCCTTGGACCATCCAGAACCTGGACGCCACAGCAACGGTTGTGTTCGACCCACAGCCCTGTCACCCGAACGCCGCGGCGATGCAGCAGCCCGTCGCGCTGCTCCACCCGATCACGCAGCACCTCCACCAACGCGCGACCGGTTCGGTCCTCCACATGCAGCACACGGTGATGGCTGTGCGCAGCTTCGAGGGTGGTCGCCAGATTCTCTCCGTCACGATCAAACGCCATGCCCAGCTCTTGGAGTCGGGCCACGCAGCGTGGAGCGTCCTCCACCAGCATCCGCACCGCATCTCCATCACAGAGTCCGGCACCCGCTCGATGGGTGTCGTCGGCGTGGCTGGCTGCGCTGTCCTCCGGACGGGTGACCGACGCGATTCCTCCCTGGGCCCAGCGGCTGGATGAGCGGCGTCCGGTGTTTCTGTTCAGCAGAAGAATCCGCAGACCGGCGGGCAGCTCAAGGCAGCTCATCAATCCGGCAGCCCCGGCACCAATGACCACCACATCCCAGGGGCCTGGAGGGATCGGGGCACTGGTTCGGGGCTGATTCATTCAGGAACCAAAAAACCGCCGTTTCAACGGCGGTTTCTCATCTGAAGCATTGTGGCCTCTAGCAGCTCAGCGGTACTGGCCGTCGTTGATGCGGTCATCCCCTTCGTTCAGCGCGATGGAGGGTGGAGTCACCGTGAAGTTATCGCGGTACTTGGCGAAGAGTTCCTTCTGACGTTCACTCAGATCGAGCTCAAGCACGTCATCAACATCGGAGTAGGGCCCTCCGAGCACGATTTTCCCAGCCATGGTGGGGTACATGCCTGGGAACTGCTGAAAGCGACGCACAGATGAATTGTTCAGGTCAACCTTGCCTTCGCGTTCGGCAATCTTGTCGTCAACCACGTTTCGGATGTCGCTGCCGGAATATTTCTCACGCAGGGCGTCCTCGGCATGGACAGCGGTGGGAAGCATGAGCCCGGCCATCAGGCCAGCCAACAGTGCACATCCGGTGAGCCAGCTCAGAAGCCGCTTCATCAAAACTCTCCGTCAGGAATCGGATCGGTTCGTCCGGCGTAGCCGGTCTGGGAAGACTACAAGTCTGATCCCGTTGAGTTCTCCAGATCAACACGAGCTTTTGCAGATTGTTTCACTCAGATCAGTCCGCTCAGGCTTGGTTGCAGCAAAGAGGCGGTCAGGAACAGGCCATCCACCCAGAGGGTTGTGATGAGAACCGAGGCGGCCATGCCCATCGCCTCCGATCCGATCCCGGCGTCCAGTGCACGCATCCGCAAACGTCTTGCCATCAACAGAATCAGCGCTGCAGCCGTGGTCAGGAGCAATGCCGAGCCCGGATTCATCAACTGAAGCGCCGCGTTGTGCAGAAGCTGAGAGGCATCACTGATCGGAGCATTCACAACCTCCGGCCAGAACGGCATCACACCGGTGACGGCCATCATCAGATCGGTGCAGGCTGTGCCGACCAAGGAGGCCAGATAAAAACCGGCCGCAAGCCGCCAGCGACCGTTCAGGCCAGTCAGAGCAAGGGGAAGCGCGAAGGCTTCGATCGGCAGATGCAGGAGCGGATGGGCGCGCATCCATCCCCAGAACAGGCAACCGGCCAACCAACTGCCGCTGAACCCCACAAGCAGAGAGCCGACGTCTTGTAGACGTCCTCGGCATGTGAAGTGGAGGTTCACACCGATTGACAGGAACACTGCTGTGAAAAGCACAGCAGAAAAGGGATGAATGCGAACCCAGGGGGCTTGCAGGAAAACCGGCAGAACAACCATTGCAGCTGCTGCTTTGGGAAGAAAGCTCGTCGCAGTGCGATCGGTGAATGAGGCCTGCCAGGTTCCACCGATCAATGTTTTTCTCCGTCCAGTGTGAAGAAAGTCACGAAACCTTAGAAGACATCCCCTGAACACGCGGACGGCATATCGTCTGCCGGTTCACCGTTCTGACCATGACTGATCCGGCTGCATCCCTGGGTCTCCTCGAGGCCTGCTGGCGGGATCTGGTGCTGGGGATCGTTCAGGGATTGACCGAATTTCTGCCAATCAGCAGCACAGCTCATCTCAAGGTGGTGCCGGTGTTGCTGGGTTGGGGAGATCCGGGAGTATCGGTCACGGCTGCCATCCAACTGGGCAGCATCGTGGCGGTGATCGCCTACTTCCGCTCTGATCTCCTGCAGGTCTTCAGAGGCATCTCAAAGGCATTTCGCCATGGTCAGTGGCGTGAACCAGAGGCACGTCTTGGTCTTGCAATGGCCATTGGAACCCTCCCGATCCTGGTTGTGGGTCTTGGCATCAAGTTGTTCTGGGATGAGGGCTACGAGAACTCACCTCTCCGCAGTGTTCCTTCAATCGCCATCGTCTCAATCGTGATGGCTCTCCTGCTCGCACTCGCCGAACGGCTCGGGCCGCGCATCAAACGGTTGGATGGCGTCTCAGGCCGGGATGGCCTGGTGGTGGGCATGGCTCAGGTTCTGGCACTCATCCCTGGCGTCTCCCGTTCGGGCAGCACCCTGACGGCCTCGCTCTTCGACGGGTGGCAGCGCTCGGACGCCGCACGCTTCTCGTTTCTCTTGGGCATTCCAGCGATCAGCATCGCTGGAGTCGTGGAATTGAAGGACGCTTTTGCAGCGACTGCTGAAGCTGGGCCTCTACCTCTGATTATCGGCATCATCTCGGCCACGATCGTGTCCTGGTTGGCGATTGATTGGCTGTTGAAATTTCTGCAGCACAACAGCACCTGGATCTTCGTGGCGTATCGCCTGTTGTTCGGTGTGGTGTTGCTGGTCTGGTGGATGGGCAGCGGCGCAAACTGAATGAAACGCCTCCTGACTCTTGTGGAATGAGCCGTCTGCAGGTGTCGCTGTGTCGGCACTGGATTCCGACCAAGCTGCACGTCAGCCGCAGCCGGCCGTTGTGGATTCGGTCGAAGCCGGATCGATCGGTGAAGAGCTTGGATTCGAACCCGGTGATCAGCTGCTCAGCATTAATGGCATCCGTCCGCGCGATCTGATCGATTACCGCTACCTCTGTGTGGATGAGGAGTTGCATCTCGAGGTTCGGGACGCCAAGGGGGAGCTGCACCAGATTGATCTGGAAAAAGACGCAGACGATGGCCTGGGGTTGGCTTTTACGGAGGCCCTCTTCGATGGGCTGCGTCAGTGCAACAACCGCTGCCCGTTCTGCTTCATTGATCAGCAGCCGCCAGGTCGTCGCGACAGCCTTTATCTCAAAGATGACGACTACCGCCTCAGTTTTCTGTATGGCTCTTATCTCACCCTGACCAATCTCGCGGAGAGCGACTGGCAACGCATCGAGAGCCAGCGTCTGTCGCCGCTGTTCGTTTCTGTGCACGCCACGGATCCCGAATTGCGTTCCCGGCTGTTGCAGAACCCTCGTGCTGGCAGGTTGATGGATCAGGTGCAGTGGTTTGCCGAGCGGAATCTGCAGATTCATGCCCAGGTGGTGGTTTGTCCGGGAGTGAACGACGCAGAAGCCCTGGAACGAACATTGCTGGATCTCTCCAGATTCGCAGCCGGTCCATGGCCCGCGGTGCTGTCGGCTGCGGTGGTGCCGGTTGGCCTCACACGATTCCGACCGGAGAACGATGGACTCAGGCCCGTTGATCCCGACTGTGCCCGGCAGGTCATCGATCAGGTTGAAGCGCTGCAGGCGACGTTTCAGACCCAGCTCAACACCCGTTTCGCCTGGTTGTCTGACGAGTGGTATCTGATGGCTGGTCGCGATCTTCCACCTCGGCCTGACTATGAGGATTTGCCCCAGCAAGAGAACGGGGTCGGAAGCATCCGCGCCTTCTTGGAGGCCTTGGATCAGGCCACGCAGGTCCTGCCCAGTCGGGTGGAACCACCAAAACGATGCAGCTGGGTGGTTGGTGGGATCGTTGCTCAAGCGCTCCAGTCGGTTGCGGACCGTCTCAACGCGGTGGACGGGATTGATCTGAATCTGATCGGTTTGCCCAGTCCCTACTGGGGCCAGGATCAGGTGGTGACAGGTCTGCTGACCGGCCAGGACCTGCTGGACGGGCTTGATGGCTTGGACCTCGGAGACGAACTCCTGCTCCCCTCCGTGATGCTTCGTCAGGGGCAGCCGGTTTTTCTTGATGACATGACCCTGTCTCAGTTGCAGCAACGCCTTCCGGTTCCAGTCCGTGTCGTGCATGGGGCGGCTGACATCGTGGCCTCCGTCCTCAGATCACTAGGAAAAAGTCCCTAAGCTCCGGCCAGATTTCATTGTGCCGTGCACCGCTCCACCGCAGCTCTCTTTCTTGTTGCGGGTGTATTGGCCACATCCGGACAACCCGGTCTGAGCGAGGAGTCGGCGACAGGCGAGGGCCAGTCTTCATCCAACTTGATCGACCAGACCACCCTTCCGAACGCCATCGAACTGAAGGGTCCGCGTCCGAAGGCAGACCCATCAGTTCTTCCTCCCGCTGCCACAACCCTGCCGGAAGGTCAGGACGACTTAGCGGCTCCTCCGAGTCTGGCTTTGCCAGACAGCTCGGAACAGGTTCGGATTCGCGAGCTTCGTCCTCTCACCATCGACGAGGCCCTTCAAATCGTTGAGGTCAACAGCCCCACGCTGAAAGCTGCTGAAAGTCAGGTGGAGCAGGCCAAGTCAAATTTGCGAGCGGCCATATCAGCGTGGTATCCCACTGTTGATTTTCAGGCAAACGGTTTCCCGGAATATTTCAAGAGCTATCGCTATCGCAACCCTGAATTCACGAGACGTTCCGTCACTACTGGCGGTGGGAATCTGATTGACACACTGAATAAAAATCCTTTTTTTCAAAACAATCCGATCGATTCTTCTCAACGAACAAGAACACGGCAGGGGCAATACAAGTTTTACGGTCGAGAGTGGCAAGCCAATGTTGCCCTCGCAGTCGAGTGGAACATTATTGATCCTGCTCGCGTTCCCCAGATCGCAGCAGCCAGAGATCAGTTTGAACAATCCCGTGATGCCTATCTCATTGCCCTCAGGGATTTGAGATTGAATGCTTCTGAAGGATATTTTGAACTGCAAGCAGCGGACGAAAATGTTCGTGTCGGCCAGGCATCCGTCAGGGCGTCCCTGCTGAGTCTCAAGGATGCACGCGCTCGCTACAACGCTGGAGTGAACACCAAACTGGATGTTCTCGAAGCGGAAACCCAGCTGGCCGAAGACAAGAAATTGCTGACCGACGCCCTGGCCAGACAAGAC
>NHKA01000009.1:0-21200 GCA_002169615.1 Cyanobacteria bacterium TMED229 | reverse complement strand
AGGAGATGAGGTTTGATCTGAACTCATTCTCATCATTCGAAAAGCTTGCAGAAGCAAGCAGATAAAAATGGTTGCATAGGCAATTGGGAACAGAATCGCGGTGACCACAGCAAGAAATCAATTGTTAAAATATGTTAACCGCTTCGACCTGTCTGCCGCGACCGTGTCGTATTTCAAGTTCTGAGGGAACCTGCTGCCGCCTTTTTGCCTTCGGGTCCTGATGTTCAGGGCTCCCTCCGGATCAAAACAAATGAAGCGTTATAGCCGTTGTATTATTAAGATTAATAGAACTCGCGAACACTTGCAGAATATTTGTTATTTGCGACAAAGATTGCTGATTGTATTAAATTATTGATGATGTTTTATTTGTTCGAAAGAGTGGGATGTTCTTTCGGGAATGTTTCATTCAGTCTTTGCAGCTTGATCCAAATTTGTATTGTGGGCAAGGCTTAAACAAGAATGGCGCCGATCAACAACGATGCTCCTAGAACCGCGCACACATTCCAGGCAACTGATACTGCAAATGAAAACAAGGCACTTCCCAAGGCAACGCCAACGGAAACAGATTGTCTGAACCAATTCGGCATTGTGCTCATCAGTATCTCACCTCAAGATAAGGTGTCCAGTTCGCTTTGGTGATGCTCAGGTTTTTGAATGCTGATCGAACTAGTACGGATTGAGGGGGAAGCAAGTTGCTGGAGCAATCCTTCCATAGGGATGAGCGTGCTGATTTTAAGAAAGAACATGTGCTTAAAAATCGTCTCGCGGTTGTCTGCTTCGACTCGGTTTGTTCCAGCAATAGGTTGTAAAGATATTGGATTGATTGATGATTGCGNATNGCTTTATANGGNTGCTTTGCNGTATTGAGATGCTCCAGNAATGTGCTTTTTGGTNTGTTGGCTNNNTTTTGGTCTTTGTTTGTCGATGGNTNNAANAANGATTCTGGGCCTATTTAAATTNTTAAGTATCAATTGGATTTGTGTTTTTGATTTGNCTTGATGTTGATGCTGGCGCCCCGATTNTTGCTTTTGTGTGGGTGCTTGTCGAGGCNTTGGTGCGCTCCAAAGGCGAATCATGCACCGATCCATCGCCGTTGCCGCTTCAACCGTTTCGTGGCGCTGCGTTCCATTTGCCATTCAGACCATCGGCGCCATTCCACTTCCGCTGCTGTCAGGCATAGGTCAACGAGTGATTGAGCCTGATCGCGTTGTGTGAACCGAATTGGACAAGAGGGGCCAGCGTTCATGTCGCCTCCTTGGTCATCTTTAACCTGCAGGACTGACCTGCTGTTGGTCAGTGTTGCTTGCTACGTTCCAGAAATCCTGGCTGTTTTTTGGGTTGAGGTTTCCTCAACCTTGATCCATCGTCTTGGATGCCGCTGGAATGCTGTCGCCAGACAGTTAGAAAGCGCCTGAATGTGCTGTTTTCTATAGACCAACCGTGAAGTTTTACTTACGCTGCAAATCTTTACTTGACTGTTGTTTCCATAATTTTGCTTGAGCGGTTTGTGTTCCTACTTTTGCAGTGAATGAGCTTATGTCGTGACTGCAGCGGTCTTGCCTGAGAATGAGTCGGATCGTCTCTTGGCGCTGCATGAATACAGGATTTTGGGAACTCGTCCTGAGCAATCCTATGACGACATCACTGCAATCGCTTCGGAAACCTGTCAGGTGCCAATCGCGCTCTTGAGCTTGGTTGATTCCGATCGACAATGGTTCAAATCCAAGGTTGGTGTGGAAACAGACGAGACACCTAGAGATTGGTCATTTTGTGCCCATGCCATTCTCAGTCCAGAACCCTTGATTGTTCAAGATGCATTGAAGGATGAACGTTTTAGAGATAACCCTTTGGTGACTGGCGATCCTGAAATAAGACTTTATGCAGGCTTCCCTCTGCAGAACAATGAAGCCCATCGCATCGGCACGCTTTGTGTGATTGATCGTGAACCTCGTCAACTCACATCGTCCCAATGCCGTGTGATGAAAGCCCTGGCACGACAGGCCGTTTCTTTCCTCGAGCTGCGCAAGCGATCCCTTCGTCTGCTCGAAGCGGTTTGTCATCAGGATGAGCGTGGAGGCATCATCTCAACGTGTTCTTACTGCCGCAAGGCCAAGGATGAATGCGGCCATTGGATGCATCTGGATCAATACCTTTCGAAGTTCACCACCTTGAGTTTCAGCCACGGCATCTGTGACTCCTGCATGGAGGCTCATTTCCCTGAGGTTGTTGAGATCATGAGGCAGGAGTCAAGCTCGAGCTGACCTCACGTCTGTTTCACAACGCGTTGTCCTTTTCCAGATCGCGGCGAATCAGGGCCATCAGATAAGAGGGGGATTTGTACCGGGTCGGAAGACAACGATTCAGGGTTTCCAGGTGCCCCCAGCAGACCGTGCGCTCGATATCCCTGCTTGATTTCCCCTGTTGCAGCAGTCGTCTCAAGGCCTTGCAGTACAGGGGATATCCAGCCTCCAGTTCCCCGATCGTCAACTTCGCCTGGGGCATGAGTCCTTCCCACCACCCCTACAACCTATGAAACCGTCGGATCAGCTATTCGGTCCGAGCCCTGCAAGGTGAAGAACAAGCTGGCTGCCGCTTTCATCGGCGAGCTGTTCGATCTGGCCAATTGGCTCCTGAAGCCAACGGGCCACCTGAAGCATGTTCGACAGCTTCAGGGATTGTTCCCCGCTTGATCCGACGCCGCTGAGACGGCTGAGGGTGGCCTGCTCCACACCCTGTGCTTCCAGCCACTGACGCAGGGGCTGGCTCAGCTGGCGCTGGCAGGCCTCCAGCCAGAGATTCCAGTCCTCGGATTCGTCGCCGATCGGGATCTGGAGACTGATCTGCAGGCTTTCACTGGGATCGAGAAGGGTGACGCTGGCTCTGTGACTGGTTAATCCCGTGTAGAGCAGCGTCCAACCATTGCGCTGCAGTGCTTTCGTCGCTTGTTCGCGGCGATCAAGCTGACGGACCATTTGCGGCGCTTGTTCCTCTTCTCTGGCTGCTGTTGAAGGAGAAAGCGTGACCATGACCGAAAATCGACAGATTTTTTTAGCCCAGTCGGTCCGGTCTCAGCGTCGACGCGATCACACCGTGGTCAAATCATCACCAAGCCATGCGATGCAGTCGATTTCAACCCGTGATCCCTTGGGAAGGGCCGCAACCTGGACACAGGCCCTTGCAGGGCTCACACCGGCTCCGAACATCTCGGCATAGACCTCATTGACACGATGAAAATCGGCCAGATCGGCCAGATAAACAGTGCAACGAACCACCTGAGAGGCCTTTCCTCCTGCTGCTTGCAAGACAGCATTGAGGTTGCTGAGCACTTGACGGGCCTCCAGCGTCACATCACCGTCTCCAACCATCTGCCCGGTGGCCGGGTCGATCGGAATCTGTCCAGAGCAATACAGCCACCCCCCAGCCAGTACGGCTTGGTTGTAAGGCCCGACAGGCTTGGGTGCAGAAGCGGTGGTGATGGCTTGGGCGGTCATGGCCGGATCGCACAATGAATCGAGATCATCGCGCTCCAGCGTTGTCCACTTCATCCGCGACGGTTGAGCTTCGTGATCTCTGGCACCGCTTCGAGGACGCTGGTGAGGAGTGGACACTTAGGGGTATCGATCTCCAGCTCGCAGCAGGGGAGCTGGTTGGACTACTGGGCCCCTCCGGTTGCGGTAAGACCACTTTGCTGCGGTTGATTGCCGGCTTTGAGCGGCCGTCGCAGGGCACCGTTCATCTGCAGCATCGTCTGGTTGCCGGCGATGGGCGTTGGTTGCCACCGGAGCGGCGCGGCGTGGGGATGGTGTTTCAGGACTACGCCCTGTTCCCCCATCTCACCGCCTGGCAGAACGCCTGTTTCGGTCTTCGTTCGGGACAGGACAACAGTCGGGCACGCTGGCTGCTTGAACTTCTCGGCCTCGACCATCTCGAGCAGCGTTTTCCCCATCAGCTTTCAGGCGGGCAGCGGCAGCGACTTGCCCTGGCAAGAGCGTTGGCTCCTGCCCCCCAGGTGGTGTTGCTTGATGAACCGTTTTCCAACCTGGATGTGGAGGTTCGCCTCAGATTGCGGAGTGAACTCTCCTCCGTTCTTCAGATCTGTGGGGCGAGCGGTTTGATCGTGACCCATGACCCCGGTGAAGCCCTGGCCATCTGTGATCGGGTTGCTGTGATGAAAGATGGTGTGCTTCATCAATGCGCCGCGCCGAAAGAGCTGGTGCAAGACCCGGCGTCACCGTTTGTCGGTCGCTTTGTGCTTCAGGGAAATCTTTTGCCAGTCGAGCAGCACGGGGAGGCCGGCCTGATGTGTGCTCTGGGCCCACTGCATCCGATCGGTCCAGCCACGGTCCGTCCCTCAGCCAACGGTTGCGTTCTTGTGGACGCTGATGCCATTGCGATGGAGCCGGACCCAGCCGCATCCGCCTGTGTGATGGGACGCGAGTTCCTCGGTCATGCCTGGCAGTACCGCATCCAAATCGATGAGCAGACCCTTCGGGTGAATCTGCCCCTGGCTCAGGATCATCCGCGTGGCGCGCGTGGTCGCCTTCGGTTGCGACAAGACGCCTCGGTGATTCTCTTCCCCGATCGAATCAGGTTGGGCGCCAGTGATCCTTGTGATGACGCAGCTCCGCCAGCTCCTGGGCCGTTTGTGCCCGCATGAACAGGTTGGTGCGGCGCTCCGCGCCGATGGAACTGGGGAGCGTCAACGATCCGACGGACCTCAGCCGCTTGACCTCCCGGTGACGTGCAGCAATGGACTGGTCATCCGGTCGTAGCTCTGCAGCCCAGCGCAGGTTCCCTTCGGTGTATTCGTGGGCGCAGCACACCTTGGTGCTCTCTGGAAGAAGCGCGAACCGTTGCATGGCGCTGTGCATCTGCTCAGCGGATCCCTCGAACAGTCGTCCGCAGCCGCCGGCGAACAGCGTGTCGCCGCAGAACACCACCGGACCAATGCTGTGATCAGCCAGATAGAAGGCAATGTGAGCTGCGGTGTGGGCGGCCACATCCATGACCTNCAGGGTGTGACCCATCAGGTCCACTTCATCGCCATCCGCTACGGAGCGGGTCTGAAACGGGATCCGAGCGCGATCCGCTGCTGCTGCAATCACATCGGCATCAGGCCAGGTGTGGAGCAGGTCCGGCGTACCGCCGATGTGATCCGCATGGTGGTGGGTCTGCAGGATCGCCAGCAGCGTCAGCTCCCTGTCCAGCAGCCATTGCCGCACCGGCGCTGCCACGGCTGGGTCCACCACCACGGCCTGGTCGCCGTCCTCCCAGATCCAAATCACGTTGTCCTGCAGAACTGGGAGCGCGTGGAGTGCGGACGACATCGTTAAAGTCCTGCCTGGTTTTCAGGTCAGTGCTGACTCCATGATCACCGTCGCACTGGCCAAAGGAGCGCTGCTCAAAGATTCGGTGGCGCGATTCGCCGCAGCGGGCCTTGATTTCTCGGCCGTCCTCGATCCGGATAACCGTCAGCTGATGCTGCCCACCCCCTGTGGACGGGCCAGGGCATTGCTTGTTCGCAACGGCGACGTCCCGACCTACGTCTCTTACGGCCAAGCCCAACTGGGTGTTGTGGGATTCGATGTGCTCAGCGAACACCAGCTGCCGGTGGCCCAGCTGGTGGACCTGGGTTTTGGCGGGTGCCGCATGGCTGTCGCCGTCAAGGCCAGCAGCGGCTACCGCCGAGCTGCTGATCTGCCGCCTCACTGCCGCGTGGCGAGCAAGTTCACGACCTGTGCCCGAGCGTTCTTTGATGCCCTTGATTTGCCTGTCGAACTGGTGCACCTGAACGGATCCGTCGAACTGGGTCCGATCACAGGCATGTCGGAAGCGATTGTCGATCTCGTTGCGACCGGACGAACCCTGCGTGATAACGGCCTCGTTGCGATTGAGGACCTGTTTCATTCAACGGCCCGTCTGGTGGGGCATCCGTTGTCGCTGCGTCTGGATCAAGGTGATCTCCGACAGATCGTTGACGCCATGCGAGCGGCCTCGGCGACGGCTGGAGCAATCGCCTGATGGCTGCTTCAGGGGATTGGAAACGGGTTCTCAAGCTGGGGCGATATTTGGCATACGACCGGCGACGCCTGTCGCTGACATTGGTCTTGCTGGTCCCGGTGGCACTCGCCGGAGCGATTCAGCCTCTGCTGGTGGGTCAGGCCATCAGCGTGATGCGTGATGAAACCCGCTTGCCCTGGCTGAACGCGCTCTCCGTTCAGGATTCGATCCGCGTGATCGTGGCGCTTCTGCTGGTTGCGGTGCTGATGCGACTGGCACTTCAAGGGGTGCAAACCTTCAACATCCAGGCCATCGGCCAGCGGCTGACGGCGCGGATCAGGGACGACCTGTTCAAGCACGCCCTGTCGCTGTCATTGCGCTTCCATGACGGCATGCCGGTCGGCAAGCTTCTGACTCGGCTGACCAGCGATGTGGATGCCCTGGCCGAGGTGTTCGGCAGTGGTGCGGTGGGTGTGCTCGGAGACCTGGTCACCCTGACGGTGATCGCTGCCTCCATGCTGTTCTTTGAATGGCGACTGGGACTGCTTCTGCTGTGCACGCAGGTTCCAGTGGTTGTTGTTGTGCTCTGGCTTCAACGGCGATACCGAAAAGCCAATTACCGCGTGCGTGAGGAGCTCTCCCAGCTCAACGCTGATTTCCAGGAGAACCTCCAAGGTCTGGATGTGGTGCAGATGTTCCGCCGTGAACGGGTGAATGGCGAGCGCTTTGCACGCACAGGAGCCGCCTACCGCAAGGCTGTGAACGGAACGATCTTCTTCGACAGCAGCATTTCAGCCTTCCTGGAGTGGGTCTCCCTTTGTGCTGTTGCGGTTGTGCTCGCTCTCGGCGGATGGATGGTGACCGGTGGAGCCATGGGACTCGGCACCCTGACAACGTTCATCCTTTATGCCCAACGCCTCTTCGATCCACTGCGGCAGCTGGCGGAGCGCTTCACCCAGATTCAGGGAGGACTGACCGCCATCGAGCGCATCGGCGAACTGATGGAGCAACCGNTGGAGATCATTGAATCCCCGCAGGCGGTGCCGTTGCAAGGATCGATTTCAGGCGAAATCGAGTTTGAGAACGTCAGCTTCAGTTACCGCCCCGATGAACCGATCCTCCGCAATCTTTCCTTCAGGATCGCTCCAGGGGAGCATGTTGCCCTGGTTGGACCCACCGGCTCAGGAAAGACCACGGTGATCCGGTTGCTCTGCCGCCTTTACGAACCCCAGCAGGGACGCATCCTTCTTGATGGCCAAGACATCCGAACCATTCCGATTGCCGACCTGCGTCGTCAGCTCGGCGTCGTGCTTCAAGACACCTTCCTGTTCAGTGGCAATGTCTCCGACAATCTGCGGCTTGATGCCGAGATCAGTGATCTCGAACTGACCAGGATCTGCCGTGATCTCGGCCTGCTCGGCCTGCTCAAACGCCTGCCGGATGGTCTGCAGACGCAACTGCGCGAGCGAGGCGGGAATCTTTCTTCCGGCGAGCGACAGCTCCTGGCGGTGGCGCGAGTTGCGATCCGTCATCCGTCCGTGCTCGTGATGGATGAGGCGACAGCTTTCATGGACCCGACGACAGAGGCNACCCTGCAGCAAGATCTGGATCGGTTGCTGCAGAAACGCACCGCCGTGGTCATTGCCCACCGTCTGGCAACGGTTGAGGCCTCGGATCGGATTCTGGTGCTGCGCCAGGGGTCCCTGATCGAGCAGGGCTCCCATCTAGAGCTTCGTGCCCGCGGGGGGCTTTACGCTCAGCTCGCTGACCTGCAGGAACGCGGGCTGGCTCGTCTTTGATGTCCACTCACACGCTGCCGACCGTCACCCCGACTCTTCAGGAGTTTTATGGCTCCGACGCCCGGTTGTGNCCTTGTGCCAACGACCAGCTCACGCTGGTGTTCAGTCAGACCCGTGAGTTCGATCTGGTGGAGCTCGAACAGCTTCTGGAGGCCGTCGGCTGGAGCCGCAGGCCGGTTCGGAGGGTTCGCAAGGCTCTGAACCACAGCCTGCTCAAGGTTGGGCTCTGGCGGCATGATCCCCGGGTCCCTCGTCTGGTGGGTTTCGCCCGTTGCACGGGAGACGGGGTATTTGAAGCCACCGTGTGGGATGTTGCCGTGCATCCGCTGTACCAGGGGGCAGGTCTCGGGCGTCAGCTGATGGTCTATGTGCTGGATGCCCTGAAAACCATGGGGACGGAACGGGTGAGCCTGTTTGCAGACCCGGGTGTCGTCAGTTTTTACCAGCGCCAGGGTTGGGAGCTGGAGCCGCAACAGCATCGCTGCGCGTTCTGGTACGCGAGCTGACTGCGTCGCTTCCGCTGCGGTAAGCACGCAGCAGCGCATCAGGATCGTCTCCGCGCCGCCATCGCTGCCGCAACCTTGCGTTGTGCCAAGCCAGTTGCAAAACACTGCGTTGGCGCCAGCGTCTGCCACTGGTGATCAAGGGAACACCGATGCGCTTCAGCCGACCATGACCGCTCANGCGTTGGACGAGATCGAGATCCTCCATCAACGCCATCGGTCTGTACCCACCGACGCGTTGGAGCAGATCCTGCTCAATCAACAATCCCTGATCGCCATAGGGACGCTGCAGCCAGCGGCTGCGCAATGCCACCGCCGTCTCCAGTAGCCGCAGCATCAAGCCTCTTGCATCAACGCGGAAGTCGAAGAACCAGGCATGTCCAGCCGTTTCGGGGGTGATCATCACCGCCTGGACGGCCGCGGGCCATTGCGGGATCAGCCGACTGTCGGCATGCAGAACCAGGATCCAGCCAGCCTTCACGTGCTGTGTCCCCAAGCNCAATTGCTGGCCACGACCTCGCACCGAGCAGCGCAGGACCTCAGCCCCAGCGCGTTGCGCAGCAGCGGCTGTTGCATCGCTGCTGCCGCCGTCGACCACAATCACCCGCAACGGTATGGGCCAGCGGCCAAGATCCGCCAGGAGNAGGGGAAGGGTGCGTGCCTCCTCAAGGGCGGGAATCACCACGGTCAGCACTGAATCGGGATTCAGCTGAGCCAAGGCCNCATGTCGCTGAGATGGTCCAGATCCTGCTGGGTTCTGAGCAGCTCGACGCTCAACCCCTGGGCATCGGCCTTCGCTTCGGTCTGTCGCAGAACGCGGTTGCTTCCCCAGGCAATGCCGCTCAGTGGCCAGGCCTCCGGACGTTGCATCAGTGTTGGTGCCATTCCGATCAGCCAATAGCCTCCATCCACGGAGGGTCCGAGCACCAGATCGTGCTCTTGCAATCCCTCGATCGCCAGGAGCAGGTCGATCCGGCTCAGGCTGGGCAGGTCCGAGCCGATCAGCAGGGCAGGGGAACCCCGGCGTTGCCTGGACGTTCTCATCAGCAGATGCCGCATGCGACATCCGAGCGAGCTGCCGCTCTGCAAGCACACTTGGTCGGCCCCCAGGGCCCNCCCCCAGCGCTCCGCTGCCTTGGGAGCCAGGCCGCTCACGGCCAGGGTGAGATCGAGATGGCCGCTCCGGCTGAGCGAGCCTGCCACCGCCATGGTGTGGGCGGTCAGTCGACGTTGCATCCGGGCAGCCCTCTCTCCTGGGCGTAGCAGATGCAGTTGTTCTGAGAGGTCCCCTGTTAACCGCCTCTTGCATCGGCGTGGCGCAGGCCAGCGCGCCATCACCGTGAGCCCCGGCAGCGCCCGCATGTCAGCTCTTGCGGGGCATCTCCTTGGGCAGCACCTCAACGAGGATCTCCTCTCCTTCACGCTCGAGGGTCAGCTGCATCGGTTCCCCGACCTGTCCACGGTCGACGGCGATCTGCACTTCAGAGGGATTGCGCACGGCGTCCTTTCCAACTTTGCGGATCAGATCGCACTGGCGAATGTCCGCTGCAGCCGCGGGGGAGTCGGGCTCTACATCCACCACCAGCACGCCATTCACNTCCGGCACCGTGCATTGCGGGTTGGTGGCGTTGATCTCTCGGGCGAGCTGTGGGGTGAGATCACGCAGACGAACGCCGAGAAACGGGTGAGAGGCCTGGCCTGTGCTGACGATCTGTTGAGCNATGCGCTTGGCCGAATTGATCGGGATCGCAAAACTGAGCCCACCGCCGGGTGCCGCGCGGATGAATGTGTTCATCCCGATCACCTGTCCGGCCGCGTTGATCAGCGGTCCACCGCTGTTGCCAGGGTTCACCGCTGCATCCGTCTGGATGTAGGGGACCCGTTGTCCTTCTCCGGTGGTGCGGCCAACCGCACTGATGATCCCAGCTGTGACGGTGTTGTTCAGTCCGTAAGGGTTGCCGATGGCGATGGCCCATTCCCCCGGGCGCAACTTGTTCGAGTCGCCAAGGGTGGCCACCGGCAGCTTTTCGGCGACCACCTTCACCACGGCCACATCGGTGAGGTTGTCGCCTCCAAGAACCTTGCCGGTGAAGCTGCGCCCGTCCGGCAGTGTGACGGCCACTTTGTCCGCGCCACGCACCACATGCTCATTGGTGAAGATCAGCCCGTTGGATCGGGTGATGAACCCCGATCCCTGGCCCTGCTGGCGTTGGGTTGAGGGGCCAAGGCCGAACATTCGCCCCAGGGGATTGTTGATCTCCTTGACCACATCGATCCGCACCACGGCTGGACCGACGCGGTCCACAGCCTTCACGATCACGTTTTCACCCGGCTGCAGCGGAGCAGAGCGGGGTTTGTCACTCACCACCGGAGGCGCCTGTGCCTCAGGCTCCTGTTCCAGGCCCAGCTGATTGCGCAGCAGGCTGCAGGAGCTCACAGTCGTTCCGATCAGGAGAAGACTGATCCAGCCAGCCGGACGCTGCATCGAAGCCTTGATTCTGCTGACTCATTAAAGACCGATCAAGCCTGGAAGCATGCGTAGATTCAGCACGAAGGCGGTTGGCTGTTGTGGTGCAGACGGGCGATGAGCTCTGGAACAACGTGCAATCGGCCCTGCAGAGCAAGCTCAGCAAGCCCACGTTCGAGACCTTCATCCGTCCGACGGGGTGCCAGAGCTTTGTCAATGGGGAACTGAAGCTGCTGGCTCCGAACCCGTTTGCAGGGGTTCGATTGCGTGAGCATCTGTTGCCCACGATCGTGCAGCTGGCCAGTGATGCCTGCGGTCATCCGGTGCAGGTAACGGTCCTGGCCGACAGCGCCCTGTCTCCTCCTCCTGGGGACCTTGACGCGATGGCTGAACGGCCTGCGGATGCTGCGCCGCCCACAGATGCGAAGGCTCCGGAACAACGAAGCTCTCGCCGCTATCTCCCTGGTCTCAATCCCCGATACATCTTCAATCGATTCGTGGTGGGGCCCAACAGCCGGATGGCTCATGCCGCAGCCCTTGCGGTGGCCGAGGCTCCGGGACGTGAATTCAATCCCCTGTTCATCTGCGGCGGAGTCGGCCTTGGCAAGACCCATCTGATGCAGGCCATCGGCCACTACAGGCTGGAGATCGATACCGATGCCCGGGTGGCCTACGTGTCCACCGAAACCTTCACGAACGATCTGATCCAGGCCATCCGAAAGGATGGAATGCAGGCCTTTCGGGACCGCTATCGGGCCGCCGATCTGATCCTGGTGGACGACATCCAGTTCATCGAGGGCAAGGAGTACACCCAGGAGGAGTTCTTCCACACATTCAATGCTCTGCATGAAGCCGGGCGTCAGGTGGTGATTGCCAGTGATCGACCGCCCAGTCAGATCCCCCGGCTTCAGCAGCGGTTGATCTCGCGCTTCCAGATGGGATTGATCGCCGACATCCAGCCGCCTGATCTGGAAACCCGCATGGCGATCCTCCAGAAGAAGGCCGAGCTTGAGCGCATGGCGCTGCCGAGGGATCTGATCCAGTACATCGCTGGGCGCTTCACGTCCAACATCCGCGAGCTGGAGGGTGCTCTGACCCGTGCGGTGGCNTTTGCCTCGATCACCGGTCTGCCGATGACCGTGGAATCCGTGGCCCCGATGTTGGATCCCACGGGCCAGGGCGTTGAAGTGACGCCTCAACAGGTGATCGACAAGGTGTCCGAAGTGTTTGGCGTGACGGCTGAGGAGATGTGCAGCAGCACGCGACGCCGGGCGGTGAGCCAGGCCCGTCAGGTGGGCATGTATCTGATGCGTCAGGGCACGGATCTGAGCCTGCCGCGGATCGGCGATACCTTCGGCGGNAAAGACCACACCACCGTGATGTANGCCGTCGAGCAGGTGGAGAAGAAACTTGCGACTGACCCGCAGCTGGCAGGTCAGGTGCAGAAGGTGCGGGATCTGCTCCAGATCGATTGCCGCAGCAGGCGCTGATCAGCGACAGCTGCGTTTGTCTCCCCTCCATCCCGCCATGCTGCTGGCGGCCTGAGAACACACCAGGCGTCGAGNCGGTGCGAGTGCGGGCTCCAATCGCCTCGAGCTGAATGGGGGCAGNGGACGACTGCGCAGCCAGGCCCCCCANCGGAATTCGTGGTACGGAATCTGAGGCTGCGGCTTGATCGCCCCTTCCTTCTTCAGTTTCCAAACCAGGCTGCGGTAGGGGTCGTCCTCAAGATTGAGCAGGGACTGGGGTAGCGCCTCGGCCGGTTGTGGACCGATCCCCCGTCCATCGAACAGATACAACCAACCCTGTCGTTGAAGAAAATCCAGCACGGCATGTCGGTCGTCTGTGNCCAGCTCACGGATCACATAACCCCATGTTGTGGCGTGGGGATCGATGCCCAGCAATCCCCGCAGCCGGTGGTGTCGGTCCAGCATCCACAAGGCGCCGCTGGCCGAGCGAATCAAAGGAACAGGTTTGCCGCGCAGGTAATCCAGACGCTCCTGACGGGTTTCTTCTGCGAAATCCTTTTCCCGCGACCAAACCTCCGCGAGGCCAATGCACCACTGGGTTGGGTGCAGGGCTGCAGCCGGAACTTCAATGAGTTNCGTGTCGGAGTCAGTGGCTGGGATCGGTTGGTAAGCGGGCAGTCGCAGTGGCACATCTCACCTCAGGACCCGTTTCACTATGGCTGAACCAGGAAGGGGCGAGGATCCTGGTCGAAGCGGTCACGGGTCGGTAGAGGTGGCCCTTGGGCGGGTCCATCGAGGCTTGCTGTGGCTTCCAACGCCTTCCGCAGAAGCCGTGCTGCTGGCAGCGGCATATCCCGCGGAACGGAGATGCGATCGCGAAGGTAGCGGAGCCCAGTTGCGCTGCCGGTCGGGGGCGGGCAGCTTGCGCCCTGCATCAGATGGGTCAGCGCGCAGCGCAGTGGCCGATCAAAACCATTGGGTCCAAGGGGATTGAGNGCCAGAAGCCGCTGCCGATGCCGCAGGACGCGACCCAAGGCAACGGCGGCCTGGGATGGGTTGTCCATGTCGTCCCAGCAGGCTTCGTCTTCACCCAGACCATCGCCTCGGTCGATGCATTGGGCCAGGCGTCGGGCCTCCGGTTCGTCGTCTGACCAGCACCCCCCCATCTGCGGGGGCAGATCATGGGCATGGGTATGGATGTCGCTCTGGGTGCCCCGATAGGTGTCGAGCTGTTCAAGAGCTCGGAACCATCGATCGATGGCTGGATGTTCATGCCGCAGCCGAAATCCCTTGTAGTAAGCCAACGAAGCATTCATGCGTTCCACATAGGGAACGAAAATCAGATCGACGGTTTCCGGTGTTGGACCTCTTAACCACGGGCCGGAATGGCGGTTCAACTCCTGCTCCAGCCGACGTGCAACCGCTTGAAACTGCTNCCGAGCTTGGTTCTGCTGGCGGGTGTTGAGGCCTGGAGAGCAGAGCCAGAGGCACCAGGCGCGGAACAGCAACCGCTCCAACTGGCGCAGTGCCATGGCGTCGGGATCAGTCATGGCTTGCCCGAGGGGGCCGAAGCGACGTTCCAGTGCCAGGAGGATCTCATCGCTTTCNGTNATCAGTGCTCCGTTCAGCTCCAGCACGGGAAGCATTCCCGANGGGACGCGCTGCAGAAACCACCGCTCCTTGGGGCCGTAGCAGCGCATGGTGACTTTTCGGATGCGGTAGGGAACGCGTTTGAATTCCAACCACAACCAAACTTTCTGACAGTACGGACACCAGGCGTGGTGGTCGCGGTAGAGCGTGACGACGACATCGTTTTCAGCGTGGCCAAACAAACGAAGCGTTGCCTGTGCATTGGTAGACCCGTGAATCCGATCGGGCTCTGGAACGGCTAATTCACTCAAGTCCTGCCAACTCAGAGGTTCATATTTGGTGGTTGAAAGCGTCATGGCAGGCAATGGGGACCGGCGTCAGTGTTGATGCGATTGGTGTTGATGCGTTCTTGATGTGCAACCCTGGATCGCTTGAAGTTGAGCTGAAACTGAATGTTATCGCTTCTTTTTCAGGTGCGTTTGGTGTAGGGATTGGGACAGTGCGAATGATTGTTTCCTCTCCAGAGAACGGTTTTTGATTTGTNNAACATGTTGTTCATGGGTGTTCACCTGAAATCAGGTGAATTATGAAACGCCCCCATTCGACTGATTGGCGAAGGGATGATTTGCCAATGTTTAAGTTGTGGTTGTTTTGTTCCGGTGATATTTGTTAGGAGACTGCTTTTGTGCGGGGTTCTGACGTTTTGACGGGATGAAGGTNCGTGGATGGGATGTTGCTTGATGAGGGTTGTTTTGCTCGGTGTGATGTTCAACGACAAAACATGCCTGCTGTTGCGCCAGGGGGTGATTGGGCTGTCAGCAAGGGTTTTGAACGTTATTGATCACTGTTGTAGACCATATGAAGGATCGGAGCGGTTTTCCCTCGCTCATAGCTTTGCCAGTCTCCGAGTTCCTGCATCAGGGCGATGCAATCCTGCTGCCGACCCTCTTTGGCCAGTTGTTGGAGGCGCAATGACATGTCATCAAAACTGATCATCATCACGATTTCGCGNTGCCGGGATCGCTGTCTCTTCGTGTTCTGATCTTGCGGATGCTGGTGCGACTTAGAGGGTTGTTTCATGCGTTGCTGTGATCGTGGTCGTGGCCAGCTCTTCCAATGGCCTTGGTGAGATCTTGTTCGCACCATAACCAGGCCTTTACATCCGGCCCTGTGTTGCTGCGCACTTGGCGTTGCAGCGCAGGCTTCATGAGAATGTCCACACCGCCTGCATTGCTATGGACGCTGACTTCGACCTGATCGTTCTCGGTGCAGGGTCCGGGGGACTGGCTGCGGCGAAGCGTGCTGCCCGCCATGGAGCCAAGGTCGCGATTGTTGAGGGCGACCGTGTTGGCGGCACATGCGTGATCCGGGGCTGCGTACCGAAGAAGTTGCTTGTGTACGGCGCGTTGGCACGCCATCAACTCCGTGATGCGTCCTCCTACGGCTTGAGCATCGGTTCAGTCGACTCCGATCTGTCCGATCTGCTGCAGCGTGTGCGCGCGGAGGTGAATCGTCTCAATCATTTGCATCTCGGTTTTCTCGATAAAGCAGGGGTGTCGCTTGTGCGCGGATGGGGGCGGTTCACCGGTCCCCACAGCATCGGCATCGCAACCCAGCGCGAGGGTGCTGTCGAGAGGGAACTCAAGAGCCATCACGTTCTGATCGCTGTTGGGGGGCGCCCTTCTGTTCCGCCGATACCCGGGGCGGAATTGACCTGGATCAGTGATGACATGTTTGAACTGAAGGATTTCCCTGAACGGGTTGTGGTTGTTGGGGGCGGATTCATTGCCTGCGAATTCGCCTGCATTCTTCGTGGCCTGGGACTGTCTGTGACCATGGCCGTGCGTGGTTCCCATCTCCTGCGTGGATTTGATGCCGAAATGTCTGATGCCGTGTTGGAGGGAATGAAGGACTGCGGCATTCATGTGTTGTTCAACACCAATGTGGTGTCGGTGCGTGGGCAGCCCGGCGATCTGGAGGTCGCGCTCAGTGATGAGTTGACAATTCCGTGTGGTGGAGTGCTGATGGCAACAGGACGACGTCCCTGGCTGAAGGGGCTTGGCCTCGAGGCGGCTGGTGTCGCCGTCGAGGGCGGACATGTCGTTGTCGACGCTGACCAAAGAACCTCTGTTCCCCACATCCATGCCGTTGGAGATGTGACCGATCGGGTGAACCTCACCCCCGTGGCCATCGACGAGGGTCGCGCCTATGCCGACAGTATTTTCGCCGATCGTCCCCGTCAGGTCGATCATGAGCTTGTGGCCAAGGCTGTGTTCAGTTCTCCCGAGCTGGCCACCGTTGGACTGTCAGAACAAGCAGCGATCGATCAATACGGCTCGGATGCGGTGAAGATTCACCGGGCCAGATTCCGCTCGATGGAGCGCGCACTCCCTGGCGATGGCTCTCGTTGTTTGTTGAAGCTGGTGGTTGAACTCGCCACAGATCGTGTTCTGGGTTGCCACATGGTTGGTGAGCATGCTGCGGAGATCATCCAGATGGCAGCTGTTGCTATGGGGATGGGGGCCACGAAGGCCGATTTCGATCGCACGATGGCCCTGCATCCTTCGATCTCCGAAGAATTCGTCACGATGATCTGAACGGGGGTTTCGCGCTGTCAAGCAAATCAATCACGCTTTGCAGCAGGGATTTCCACCTAATTTCGGTACANCCGCATTTCAACGGTGTTTGGGCCTACAGCGCTGAAGCAGGGAGGTGTGCTGATGGCACCACTGATGCTTCTCTCCATTTCCGTGCTGGCGGCTGGTGTTGATCGAGCGATGCATTGGTACCGCTGGCGTCGTCAAGCCGATGAACAGGTCTCAACCTTGCGAACCCGCATGCAGGGTCTTGAGTCCGAGCAGGCCAGGCGGGTCGTGAATCATGAGCTGCGACGTTTGGATCATCGCTTCAGTCGCTGGGAAGCCAGCATGGATCTGGCGATGGTGCTCGGTCCTCTGCTCGGTCTGCTGAGCACGGTGCTTGGCTTGATGAATCTTCTGCAGGCTCTGGGACCGGAGATGCTGCTNCCGCGAGGTGAATCCCTGATCGGGGATTACGGCCGCATGTTGATCGGAACAGCCCTTGGCATTGTTGTTGCGGTGGTCGCACTCCTGGTCCAGCGCCTCAACCGCATGCAGCGTCGTTCGGTGATTTTTTCACTGCGCGACAGCTGCCTGAGCGACTGATGCCACTTGTCATTGCCTTGACTGCCGTCACGCTCACGCTGACGACATCGATGGCCATGCTGCCGGCAGTGCTTCGCGACCCGGCGATCCGTCAACCGAGCTCAACCCCGGTCCATTCCAAGAAGGCAGATCGCTGGTATNTGGTGCGTTCTCCTCAGGGCAGTTGGTATCTCAATGGTGAGCCGATCTCCGCCACTGTTCTCTCCCGCACACTGCGTGGNGAGGATCTCCCAGACGGAGGGATTCGCTTTCTCCCCTCCNGTGGGCGCCAAGCCTCGGACGTGGCAAGCGATCTCGCCTGGCTNAAGGCAACAAGCACCGTGCCTGTTCGGTTGCAACTGGAGGACGTGATGCCATGAGCAATCGTCCCGTTCAGTCCCTCCAGTGGAGTGTTGCCGCAGCTCTGATTGCGGTNGCAACTGTGCTGCTGACGACGGCACTGATCGTCTTTCCTCAGTGGAAAGCCCAGAGTTCAGCTCGCCAGGGTTTCGTCACCCTGTTCGTTGCAGGGGACGGTTCACTGCGGCTCTGGAATCGTCCGATCAGCTCGGTTCAGATTCCCGGTCTGCTCCGGCGCGCTGAACGCCTCAGCTCTGACACACGCATTCGTGTTGTGCTGGCCCCCGGGGTCGCTTGGGGTGAGGTNCAGGACCTTGTTTCACTGCTCGATTCGACCACTCTCGATGTTGAACTTCAGCTCCCTCCGACAGCAGGTTTCTGATCGATTCCTCTGGGTTGTGCCCATCGGCATTGCCGTGGTCATCCACATCCTTTGGTTGGCCATCGGTGCGCGCACCGATGGGGACGTTTCTGTGAGGACGGATCCCAGCCAGGCGGAGGGGATGGTGGTGGACAACACAGCTCAGTTGGTGANGTTGACACGACGAGCTGTGCAACAGCAGACGCTTCCCTCCGTCGGGCTCGATCTGAGCGGCACTCTTCCTCCACCAGCTCCAGAGCTGATCGAGGACGTTGTGCTGCCCGAACCCACGGATGCGCGGGCTGGCTGCCCTCCTGAGGCCCAGNCGTCCCAACCGACTGGGACGCGCAGAACTCCCAAGCCAGCCGTCANGTTGAAGGCTGATTCGAACCAGCCAATATCCCCNGCCTCTCCTCTGACGTCCGCAACCAACACCGGTTCAATGCCGGACGACGACTCCAATTCTTCTGAAACGGATCAAGAGAGGGTTGAAGTGGATGACGCGACCTTGAATCGCCTTTGGAGCAAAGCGATGGGGGTTCCGATCTGGCCCGATGTGCTCGGCCCCAAACAGACCAANGTGGAGTTGCGTGAGNTGCCACTGTCTGCATTCAACGGCCGTTCCGTTCAGGACCTGCACCAGTCCGAGTTCACCACATCTTTGGGGCGGTTCCGGTTGTCGGTTGATGGACAGAGGGTGTTTTTGATCATGGAGTTGTCGAATCCGTAGCAACAGCTTCCGGAAGCAGGACGAGCAATCGTTATGGTTGGTTTAAGAACGTGTTAATGCTTGATGCCCACTGCTCTGCTTCTGGTTCTCGCGACCTGGTTGGGCGTGGGGACAGTTCAGGGAGGGGAGTGGTGTCGCGAGCAGGACGCCGGTGTTGGCAGTTATGACCCAGCCCGCTTGGAAGTGACGCTGTGCGGGGACAGGATTGCCAAGAATGGTCGCTCCATTGGAGAGGTGGCCCGTCATGAGCTGTTTCATGCGGTGCAACATCAATTCGGTCGCGACGGCCGCAGCTTTCTTTCGGATGGCCAGATCACCTCACTGGTGCATCGCTTCATGGATGACCGTGAGGTGATGGCTGTGATCAGCCTNTATCCAAGCGAGGAAATCAACAGTGAACTGGAGGCGCGACTGGTTTCGCGCCTTTTACCCAACGAGGCGATCGGCGGGATGCTTGTTGCTGCACGTGTGATTCAGCAAACTCCNCAGCAGGGACTGCTGGGGTCGTTACGGGCTTATGTGATGGGGGGATCACCGTCGCGTCAGAACAAAGCGATCTGATCTAGGTGAGCTTTGCGGCCAGTCGTAAGGCGAGGGCGATCACCGTGAGCCCCGGCCCAACACTCGGGCAACTGGGAAAGACGCTCGCGTCAGTGATGTAGAGGTTCTCCAGCTCATGGCACTTTCCGTCGGCATCCACAACGGACGTGGANGGATCATCCCCCATGCGGCAGGAGCCGCAGCTGTAGCCAACGACGCTCATCGGCGCCTCGCCCCGTGCGTGGGTGGGCGCCTTCAGCACCACCTTGGTCACCGGGTCATTTTCCACCTCCTTCAGGGTGTCGATCCAGCGGTAAACCAGCCGATCGTGGGCCTCGCGATTGTTGTGGATGTAGTTGATTCGAATCTGGTCGTTGTGCAGCCAGATCTTGTTGTGGGGATCCGGCATCACCTCCGTCATCGCCCACCAGGCCACGGAGCGGGAGGCCAGACGTTCCAGGCCGAAGTCAGGAATCATCTTGCTCACCAGGGAGAGCACCGGCGGTGATTCGGCGAACAGGGCATCCTGGAGAACGCCTCCGGCGGTCTGGATGTGGCCGAGCGGGAAACTGACATTTTTGTCTCCCCAGTAGTAGTCATTGATGCCCAGGGAGCGTCCGTACCGTCCTTTGTTGCGCTCGGTGGCCAACTGCAGGATTGAGGTGAGCTGCAGATTCATCAGGTTGCGCCCCACCTGGTCGGAGCCGTTGCTGATCCCTTTGAGGTGGTGAGAGTTCGCTGACCGCAGCAGGATCACCGGAGTGTTCACGGCGCCGGCCGCCATCACCACCACATCTCCGCTGAACAGCCAGATATCTCCGTCAACCTCCGCCTCCACCCCCTTCACCTCGCGTCCGGACGGATTCACATCAAGTCNCAGAACCCGNGCGTTGTTGCGGATGGTGAGACGGTCNTGATCTCCTGCTTCGAGACCGAACAGCTGGGCATCGCCGCTGGGATCGTCCTTGTCCTCCGACCAGCTGATCGGAATGTCATAGGGCTGGCATCCTTGTCGCTGCAAGGCGGATCGAAGCGGTTCGAGGAAGGGTTCGATCGGCCTGGGCTTGGCCATGTAGTCGCCCTTGCGGCTCGGTTCAGTGGGATCGACTCCCGCCTTGCCATGCACCCGATAAAGCTGTTCAGCTTGTTCGTAGTANGGAGCCAGTTCGGCGTAGTCGAACGGCCAGGCTGGCGAGATGCCCTCCTGAAGAGGCACTTCNGTGAAGTCTTTCTCGCGCATCCGCTCCAGCACCGCGCCCCAGATCTTGGTGTTGCCGCCAAGGACATAGGTGGTCTGGGGAGCGAAGGGATCGCCGTCAGGGCCGAACCAGCGTTCGTTTTTGGGGTGGTAACGATCCTTGCGGAACAGATCAACGTCAGCGACGTTCTGGTCTTCCAGGGCCATGGCTCCGCCACGCTCCAGCACCAGCACGTTCTTGCCTTTCCGGCTCAGGGCACCGGCCAGGGTGCCGCCACCGGCGCCGCTGCCGATGACGATGACGTCGTAGTGGCGGTCGTCGATGATCATGGGATTACTGCCAGACGTAGATAAGGAGGAAAAGAATGATCCAGATCACATCGACGAAGTGCCAGAACAGGCTCACCGATGCGACACCCATTTCACCTTTGTCGTAATTACCAGGACGGAACGATCGGGCCAGCATCAGGCCCATCAGGAGGATGCCGGTGATCACGTGCAGACCGTGAAAGCCGGTGAGCAGATAAAACATCCCGCCGAACACACCGCTGCTGAGGCTGAAGGTGAGTTCCGACCATTCGAGGTATTGCCCATAGACGAAGTAGGACCCCATCGCCATGGTGAGGAACCACACCGCCCGGAAGCCCCAGAGGTTGCGGTGATGGAGGTAGCGCTCGGCGAAGTAGGCCACAAAGCTGGAGCTCACCAGGATCACGGTGTTGATCAGCGGCGTGCGCACCTCCAACCCCTCGACGCCATCCGGTAGCCATTGGGGAGCCGTGAGCTTGAGCACGGCATAGCCGGCGAAGAAGGCCAGGAAGATGACGCTCTCTGAGCAGAGGAAGATCACGAAACCGGTCATGTTGTGACCGTCGTGCTTCACATGGCCAGGGGTGTGGTTCAGCTGAACATCTGGGTTAACGCTGGTCATCGGTTCAGGCCTCCTGGGAACGGCGGACGTAGAACTCCTCGTCCTCGACGAGGGGGTGGCCCAGGCCGTAGCCGTAGGGCTCGCTGAT
>NHKA01000008.1:0-17263 GCA_002169615.1 Cyanobacteria bacterium TMED229 | reverse complement strand
GCGGTAGTGCTGATCACCGCTGTTACCGAAGCTGCCGATCAAAACAATGCGCATGGTGCTCAGCTACGGGTGGCGTTGATCACGGTTTGCAGGGGTGCAGGCCAGCCGGTTTCGATTGGGCTTGAGCCGTTGAACCTGTTGTTGGGCGTGGTTAATGACGGCGTCAACAGCCTCGATGTCGCAACCCAGCTGAAGGATGATGCGGGCTTGGGACGGGATGCGCTCAGGGGGGGCAGCGCGTGAAGGCAACTGTCGCGGCTCAAAGCCACTCTGATGCCAATCAGCAGAAGCGCCTGCCCACGAAACCATTCCTAAGGGCTCCAGAGACAATGGCGGTGATTACAAAACTTTGATTGCTGCAAAGCAAGTCACGACGATGAACAGGTGTGGATAAACAATTGCGCTCTGGTTGAACGACTTTTATTCGTTCAGTTTTGGCCGAATTAAAATTTTGTCGAGGTTCTTCGCTTCCAGCTTTTTGAGCATTTTATTTGCTGAGTTTTTGTCTGTCTTTGGTCATTAACTGAGGGTATCGGGTTGGTGTTGGAGTGGATCCTCTTTGCTGATATTGAGGACCTTGGCGTAAATATCGTTGGCGTCACCCTCTGGGACTGTGTTTTCACTGCTGAAGTGAAACTTGTTGGTAGGCAATCTTGTTGTCTATTGATGGCTTTGGCAGCTTTGATGCCTTTGATTTCATTCGTTCTTGGTATCTCAACCTCACCTCATGGGAGGGTTGTCGAACAGTGTTGGACGGGTCCATCGCTCAATGGAGCGTCTTTTCGCTCTTGAAGCAGCATTAAGACTGATTGTCTTTGTAGCGACGGCTACTCATCCTGGTAGCAGAAGCGCTGTGGTCCTTGACGTTCCTGCAAACCCTTCAAACCAAGCTGCTCCAGTACACGCCTGCGATGCAGCGCGAACAGCAGACCTACTTCACCTCTGCGCGCAACCTCGCCCGAGCCCAGTTCCAACTTGCTGATGATGAGTTGTCACGCCGGCTTTGGCAGGACGTTGCCGATCAGGGTCTTGACGTGGATCGGGTTCTGAACCTGATGTATGGCTGCTGGTTCCAAGACGACGAAACGGCAATGCAGGAGGCTGATCACGATTACCTCGAGCATGCTGCGCTGCGGCGTGAGCAGGCTGGCGAGCCTCCAACAGGCATTTTTGAGCACTGCTGAAACCACCAAGGCAGCAGGCCGTTCCGAACCATCACCATGCCGTTCTTTGATGGACGTTGACATCGTTCGGCATGGGCTGGCAGTTCTGGGTTGATCGGGGTGGGACCTTCACCGATCTGATCGCCTGTTCACCAGAGGGGCGGCTTTTCGTCCACAAGTGTCTTTCCCGTTCGTCCGGCACCGATCCGGCGGTGCTTGCCATTCGTGAGCTGCTTGGGCTTGATGCCGATCAGCCGGTGCCGCCCGACGCCATCGATGGTCTTCGTCTGGGCACGACCGTGGCGACCAATGCCCTGCTGGAAGGTGTCGGCGAGCCGTTGCTGTTGCTGACCAACTCCGGTCTGGCAGATCTGTTGCGGATCGGCGATCAGCACCGTCCGGATCTGTTTGCCCTGCGGCAACCCGTTGCTCCTTTCCTGGCGCAGACCGTGCTCGAGGTGTCTGGCCGGCTGGATGCGGCTGGCCATGAGCTGAATCCACTGGATTGGGATGACACCCTTCTGGAACAGCTCGAAGCCCTGGTTCGACAAGGCATCCGCCAGGCAGCTGTGGTGTTTCTGCATGCCCAGCGCAATCCGGTGCATGAGCAGCAAGCGGCCGAGGTGCTGCGATCCGTTGGACTGACCTCCGTGGTCTGTTCCCATCAGGTCAGCGCCGCTCCCCGGATGGTGCCTCGCGGTCAGACAGCACTGGTGGAAACCGCGATCGCGCCAGTGCTCCGTGGATACCTCGATCAGGTGCGCCGTTCTCTTGGAACGTCAACCGCTCTGCGGGTGATGACCTCCAGCGGAACGCTCCAGGCCACGGATCACCTGCTGGCCAAGGACACCATCCTTTCCGGTCCCGCTGCCGGCATGGTCGGTGCTGTGGCTGTGGCCAGAGCCGCCGGTTTCCGCGATCAACCGGTGCTCGGATTCGATATGGGCGGCACCTCCACGGATGTGTTCTGTGTGGAGTCGGTTGATGACGACTGCCTTCGTCGGGTGCAGGAGCAGACCGAGCTCGCCGGACTGCAACTGCTTGCTGCGCGGTTGCCGATCGACACCGTTGCCGCCGGAGGTGGTTCGATCATCCGGAGCGTCGCTGACCGCCTCCAGGTGGGTCCTCAATCCGCCGGAGCGCGACCTGGTCCGGCCTGTTACCGCGCGGGAGGTCCGCTCACCATCACCGATGTCAATCTTCTGTTGGGTCGTCTTCAGTTGGATCGCTTTCCGACGGTCTTTGGCCCCAACGCCGATCAGCCCCCCGATCCGGTTGTTGTGCGCGAGCAGTTCAACCGCCTTTCAGCGTCCCTGGGACGTTCAGCAGAGCAGCTGGCGGAGGGGGCGCTGCAACTCACGGTTGAGCGGATGGCCGATGCCGTGCGGCGGGTGTCGCTGCACCGCGGCATCGATCTGCGCGGTGGTGTTCTGGTGGCCTACGGCGGCGCCTCCGGTCAGCACGCTTGTCGTCTGGCGGAACAGCTGGGATTGTCTGCAGTGTTGTGCCACCCGCTGGCAGGGGTGCTCTCGGCCTATGGCATGGGGCAGGCACAGCAGCGTCTGCGCCTGCAACGCAACCTGGCCGCACCTCTGAGTGATGCGTTGTTGCCCAGCCTCGAGGCACAGATCGATCAGCTCACCCAGCAGGCCCAATGGCAATTGCAGCATCAGGGGGATCTGGCCGCTGATCAGGACGGCGTCGAGCGCTGGGTCGGCCTGGATCTTCGCTATCCCGCCAGTGACCAGTCGTTGACCATTGGCTGGTCAGCCGATCTGGATCGGCAGGCGATCGAGTCAGCATTTCTGGCGCGGCATCAACAGCGTTACGGCTACTGCGTTGATGACAACGCCGAGCTGATTCTCGACACTCTCACCGTCGATGTGGCGGCACCCCGGGGATATGCCCCCTCTGCGGCCAGNACGGCCCAGGANCGGNCCCCGCCGAATGCATCACAACCGACCCGTTGGGTGCCTCTCCATGATCAACAGCTGGGCTGGCGCCAGGTCCCGCTCTGGGATCGGGAACAGTTGCGATCGGATCAGCGGCTTCAGGGGCCTGCGTTGATCAGTGATGACACCGGCTGCATCGTGCTGGAGCCCGGATGGACCAGCCATGGCCAAGCGGACGGAACGCTGCTGCTGACGCATGTGCCGTGCACGTCCCCTGAAGCATCAGCAGCTGGCGTGGATCAGAACGATCCNGTGCAGGCTGAGCTGTACCGCTATCGCTTCATGGCGATCGCGGAGCAGATGGGCGAGCGGCTACGGCAGAGCAGTCGTTCGGTGAACATCCGCGAACGGCTCGACTTCTCCTGTGCCCTGTTCAACGGTCAGGGCGAATTGGTNGCGAATGCTCCTCATATCCCNGTGCATCTGGGGTCGATGGGAGAAAGTGTNCAGGATCTGCTCCAGCAGGTCGCCACGGGAGATGTGGANGATTTGCGCGAGGGCGACACGTGGCTCAGCAACGATCCGTTNCATGGCGGCACCCANCTTCCNGACATCACAGCGATCACGCCGGTGTTCTGCGGAACGACGACGCCACGTTTCTTTGTGGCCAGTCGTGGCCATCACGCCGATGTGGGGGGGCCGTCCCCCGGCTCGATGCCCTCGTTCAGCACCTCCATCGCTGAGGAGGGGCTNTTGTTACGCAATCTGCTGTTGGTCAGAGCGGGCCAGCTGAACAGGCCGCTCTGGCAGGCGACCTGCCAGGCGATGCCGCATCCTCCGCGCAATCCTTCCGAGCTGATGGCTGATCTGCAGGCGCAGGTGGCGGCCAATCAGGCCGGTGTTGAGGCGCTGCAGAGGCTGGCGCAGCGAGAAGGCAGCGGCGTTGTGGTGGGTCAGATGGCGCTGTTGCATCAGCAGGCCNCCTCTGCGGTGCGAGGCCTGATCGCAGCGGTGCAGGAAAGACACTTCGAGGTTGAGCTCGATGACGGTGCGCTGTTGAAGGTGCGGATCGCGGTGGCTCCGGATCGTCAGCGGATGACCCTTGATTTCAGCGGCACATCTCTCCAGCGGTCAGGCAATTTCAATGCCCCTCTGGCGGTGACCAAGGCCGCTGTGCTCTATGTCATCCGCACGTTGATGACGAGTGACGTTCCACTGAATCAGGGCTGTTTTGCTCCGCTTGATCTGGTGGTGCCTTTGGGTTCGATGCTCAACCCCAGACCCCCCGCAGCTGTTGTGGCCGGCAACGTGGAGGTGTCTCAGGCGTTGTGCAACCTGCTCTTCGGTGCGTTCGGTGTGCTCGCGGCAGGACAGGGCACCATGAACAACCTCACCTTTGGCGACGCCACGCGCCAGTACTACGAAACCATTGCTGGCGGCGGCGGCGCCGGTGATGGTTTCCAGGGCAGTGAAGGTCTTCAGAGCCACATGACNAATTCGCGCATCACCGATCCGGAGGTGTTGGAACAGCGTTATCCGGTGCGNCTCGAACGATTTGGCCTNCGTCGTGGAAGTGGTGGGCCAGGACGGTGGCGCGGCGGTGATGGCTTGATTCGCTCTTTTTGTTTCCTTGAACCGATGACGCTCTCGCTGATCAGCGGTTCACGGNTGGTGCCACCGTTCGGTTTGAACGGCGGCGAAGCAGGCACCTGTGGCAGCGCGCAGGTGCAGCGCGCGGATGGACGGGTTGATGTGTTGGCTGGTTGTGCGCAGACGGAGGTCAACCCAGGTGATCGGATCACCATTGCAACGCCGGGAGGCGGGGGATTCGGAACAGCNGAGCAGAGCGATGCCCCTCATCTTTCCTCGCTGCGAACAGAGGTGCGGACAGAGGTGCGGACAGAGCTGCAGTCAGATTGAGAGCGCCTTTGATCGGTTGTGACGATGCAGCGCTGGTTNCGACGGATCGCTCCAGGTGTTGTGTTGTGCTGCGCTGCAGGACTGCACACGGTTCCAACAACGGCTCAGGANGTTGTTCCTCAACAAGCCGTTCTGGCGGTTTCACGAACGGATCAAAACTGGCATGCCTTCTGGGATCAGCATCTGGGGGCCTGGCAGGGACGCTGGACGCGTTATTCACCATCGGGTGATGTGATTGAAACGTTTCAAAGCACCCGAGCGTTCACGGCGGATCTGCCGCGAACTGCGATTGAACAGGTCAATTCCTATGTCTTCCCGGACGGGCGAAGAGTCCAGAAGCAATGGACATACAATCGGGACGATCACAGCCTGGCGACGGGTTTCGCGCATCCCGCCAGTGCAACCATGCGTGGATTGGCGTTCAGCAATGGTGCTGCAGCTTGGCTGGTTCCAACACCACAACCTCAAAGCTGGATGCCGTTTGAGTTGTTTCTCAAGCAGGGCGATCTGCGCCAAAGCGTTGGTGTTGTNTACGGCAAAGATGGGCGACTTGTGCGCACAGCCAGCATTCGTGAAGGACTTGCAGGATTTCCAGGCCAGTTCTGGTCCGATCGGANTGGTCAGGAGGCGGCCTGGAGCCTTGAGGGCGATTGGGTTGGTAAAGGTGAGTTGATGCGGGCTGATCTGTCCCGTTCTCCTCTCCCCAGCACAACCTGGAAGCCATGGGAAGAGTCGCAGGCCTTGCATTATTTACCTGACAAGACCATTCTTTCTTGTCCGGACAAGATTCAAGCTGGCCAGCCATTTTCATTGACGGTGATCTGGATGATTGAGGATGATCTGATGCAGTCCATCGCTGCCGAATATGATCAAGATCTTGAATTAATCGGCGTGACCCATCGCACCTGGAAGCGCCAAAGTTGACATCGGCTTTGCATGCATTGATGCAATGAATCTAATTCTTCTGAATCGTCAGGATCAGTGGTTGAATTCATCCGTTGTGCGCCTTGATGGCCGACGCGCGACTCACATCTGTGATGTGCTCAGAGCATCCATCGGTGATTGTCTTCGTGTTGGTTTAAGGGACGGTTTNACGGGCTCAGCAACCATTGAAGCGATTCAGGATGGGCAGGTGCAATTGCATGTGTGTCTGACGGAGCCNCCCCCCACTCGGCATCCTTTGGATATCGTTNTGGCCTTGCCGCGGCCCAAGATGCTGCGCCGGATATTCAGGATTGTGGCTGAGTTCGGGGTGAGCAATCTGCATTTGATCAACAGTGCTCGTGTGGAGAAAAGTTTCTGGCAGANCCCTCTGCTGCAGCCTGAATTGATTGANGCGGCTTTAGAGGAAGGCCTGGAGCGTTCGCGGGACACGGTGATGCCAAAGGTTCATCAACACCGTCGATTTCGTCCTTTTGTGGAGGACGATCTTGTTGATCTTTGTGCGGGGCGACCCTGCTGGATTGCCCACCCTGGTTGCTCGGCAATGACGCCAACAGCGCACCAACCAGGCGTTGTAATGATTGGTCCGGAAGGTGGATTTGTTCCCTTTGAAGTGAACCTGGTTGAACGGGTTGTGGCACGACGCCTGAATCTTGGAGAGCGGATCCTCAGCGTTGATACTGCACTCACATGTGTTCTTGCGCAATGTGAATCTGTGTTTTTAGCGGTGTAAAGGCAACGCCGTTGCGTGATTTGAGTTAGGACAGGTGCAATCGCTTGATCAGAGCACAACCCCATGTGTGAGTCCAAGAAATTCGCCGCCCTCCAGGCTCTTGTTGCGGATGTTGGCAAAGGAAATGTGATAGATGCAGAACTTCTGGAAGGCTGTCTCGTGGAACCCCACGAGCTCGANGAGATGGATGCACAACAAGCAGCCACCGTGGCTGCCCACTGCTTCGCCATCCTGTTTGATCACAGGATCGAACAACCTGTNGGAGAGGATGCTGACCCTGTTGAGGGACTCTGGCGGGGCAGNATTGATGCCTTCANGTTCGTGATTCAGCGTGACGGTTCCGGCGATCTAGTGCTTGATTTCATCGACGCTNCGTGATGACCTTGTTGGACCTCAAGCAGGAGCTGTCGTCACGTCTTGGTCAACCGGTCAGTGATGTTCTGACGCGAGAAGGTGAATCCGTCGGAGAGATGATTGATCTGTACCAACCCTCTCCCGCCGGATTCGGTGGACGGCTTGTAACGCAGGCGGGCCGTCAGTTTGCCTGGGAGCTGTGGCTGGAGGNCGAGGAGACTTGGAACTTTCACGCTTCACCTCTGGGGTGATCTTCACCCAGTAGTGATTCATCCGAACCCGAGTCTTTTGGTTCTGGGCTTTGAACTGACGGAGAGGAACGAAATCTGATCACTGCCTGGGTCATACAGCGTGTAATTGGCGCCTTCACCAATCCCGATCACGCTGCGNTTGGGAACCGTCTGTTCCTGCTGTTGTTCACCGGCATGGTCTTTGACGTGGGATTGAATGGACCCACCGGTCAGTTCGAGGCGGAATTGAACGCCACTGCGGGCGGTGAACAACCGGTTCACATCCAGCCGGGTGAGCCGATCCAACAGAATCAAGGGCGAACTCTCTGGGGTGAGCCGATCAGCGACGTCNGCGGAACTGCCATGGATCAGTGCGCAATCCAGTTCGATGAAGCCGAATTGGAGAGANGCGAGCCACTGCAGGTGGTCTGGATCGACAGCCTTCACCAGTGCCGAGGCAGCATCGTCTCCATGGGCTTGTCGCAGAGCTTGCGCTTTTTGATCGCCGCGAAAACCGGATTCAATCAACAGTTGTTCCTCCCACCATCCGTAGATGCAGTCGGGTTTGAGATCACCGCGTTTGGGATTGCGGAGACGATTCAGTAAGGAATCACAGTTCCTCTCAAGACCAACCAGATCACCCAGAACAAACAGACTCTCAACGCCTTGCTGTGTCTTCAGATCGCGTTGGATGCTCTCGTAGAGATCGAGGTCTCCACGCAGTCCACTCACCAGTGCCCAGCGTTCCATCAGCGCTCACACACGTTGGTTGGAACCCTGTGGACAGAGCCTAAGTTCGAATCGGAATCTTTTCGGGGCTGAGATAAGTGGCAGGACAACAAGAACTGCGAGAATGATTCTCACTTGTTCTAGCGGTTCAGTCGCTCCGGGTCAGCTGGGGGGCGCTTGCAATCCATGAATTCTTTTGATTCGCTTGACCGAAAAAATACAAAGTATTGGTCTACGTTTCAAATTAAGCCTTATTGCATGCTCTGCTTTGATACTTGAAAGGCACAAAGTATCCGATGACGCCTTATNGGCTCNCAAGTGCTTGCGCGAAGAGGGATTTGTTGTNTTTGTATCAAAAAATACGCGTAATCTGTCGAATCTGTAAATCGTGATGGTTAGTACTTTTCGTGTGATCCAACCATGGCTTAATAAAAGAAGCTTATGAGTTAATGATGGATCTGTCGCGTCGTCAGTTCAATAAGCTCATTGGCGGAGCACTGCTTGGCATCGGCGTTTCGCTATCGGTCGCTAGTTGTGGACCTCAAAACACCTCATCTCCTGTAGCTGAGGAATCAAAGGTTGTTCAAGAAGAGGTTGTCACTAAAACAAAATTGCGATTGGCTCAAAATTTATCGCCAATCTCNGGGGTCACGATCGTTGCTAAGGAGAAGGGTTTTTTTGATCAGCAGGGTTTGGAAGTAGAAATTCTTACTTTTACATCNGGTAAAAAATGTTTNGAAACTGTGCTCGGTGGAGCGGCTGATATTGCCACAACTGCAGAAGCTCCTACAACAGCTGCTGCCATGGCAAAGCAGCCCATTGCATTTTTAGCAAGAATGGAATATTCGGACCTGAAAACACTCACTTCAGCAAATGAAAAAATTGCTTCGATTGAAGATCTAAAAGGAAAAAAAATTGGCTTTACAGCTGGTACCGGTGGAGAAGTTTATACAATGGAACTCCTTAAGAAGGCTCAGCTCACTCCAGATGATGTGACACTCGTTAACCTTCGGCCTAAAGAAATGCTTCCAGCGTTAGCTGCCGGAAGTATTGATGCTTTCAACACATGGGAGCCATACATCAGCAATGGCGAAAAGGTACTGGGAGACAAGTCTTTTCAAATTGATACCAAAGGCATTTATTCAGAAACATTCAATATTGTAACAACGATTGATTACCTCGAAAACAATGAAGTAGTAGCTGAAAAGTTTATGCAGGCGTTGCTTGACGCAGAAACTTGGATTAAAAGCAATAGGGACGACGCGATCACACTGGTTGCAGACACTGTTGGGATGGCAAGGGATGATCTTGCTCCTATTTGGGATGATTATATTTATGAAGTTGTTCTTGATCAAAAGGTCTTGGATATTCTCAACGCCCATGCGACCTGGAGGCTTGAAAGTGGCAATCATCCAGATGGAGTAACAAGTGTCCCTGATTTTAGTACTGTCATTTATTCTAAGCCTCTCTTAAGTGTTGCCCCCGAACGTGTAAAGATAAAGTGACAGTATAGATGAAAAAGTTACGCTTTTTATCTAATAATCAATTTGTAGGCTTAATCACAGGTTTCATTTCAATTGTCCTGTTCTTTGGGATATGGGAACTTGTTTCTCGGTCGAGCTTTGTCAATGAGCTGCTTTTTCCACCACCTTCTCTAGTCGTTATTGCTCTTTATAAATGGATGATGAAAGGGCAGCTTCTAATCGATGTTGTCATGAGTTTGTCGCGTGTATTTGTTGGATTTCTAGCAGGAGCTTTTTTGGGAATTCTGGTTGGAATGCTGACNGGNCGTTACCAATTTGTGTCCAATTTACTTGCGCCGATCTTTCAGTTGCTAAGGCCAATNCCTCCGATTGCATTCGTGCCGATTGTAATATTGTGGTTTGGCNTATCTGAATTTGGTAAATGGTTTCTTGTTTTTTGGGGTGTATTTTTTACGGTTTGGCTATCTGCACACTCTGGTGTGCAACAAGTTGACAAAAATCTGATACGCGCTGCTCAATGTCTTGGTACTCCTGAAAGCAGAATGATGCAAGAGGTTCTTTTCCCAAGTTCTTTACCCTACATTTGCGTAGGATTAAGAACATCAATCAGCATTTCATTCTATACTCTTGTTGCTGCCGAATTGGCAGGTACCTTTTCAGGGATTGCTTATCGCATAGATATTTCTCAACAAAATCTACAGATCGGTCAAAGTATATCTGGATTGCTTGTTCTGGGGGTGATTTCTACAATTGCAGATCGACTTTTTGAGATGGTTTCTAGAAAGGCTGTTTGGTGGACTTGAAGACTACAATGAATAGAAGTAATAACTTACAAAAGGATTTAAACCATGAATTGTATGGCGCTGTATCGATTAAAAATCTGAGTTTGCTTTATAAGCNAGCGGGCCAACCATTCCTTGCTGTTGATGACTTTTGCTTGGATATTCTGCCCGGTCAATTCGTCTGTCTTATTGGTCCATCTGGTTGTGGTAANTCCTCAGTGCTGAATAGTGTTGGCGGTTTTGTCTCACCAAGCAATGGAACTGTTCAAGTAGACGGTCAAATCATTCGACGACCAGGAGGTGATCGCGGCATGGTTTTTCAACAGCCATCGTTGTTTCCTTGGAAGACAGTCATTCAAAATATTGCTCATGGTCCTTTGATGAATGGAAAATCAAAGCAAGAGGCNTTTCGAATTGCATCTCAATTTTTGAATATGGTCGGATTGGCCAAAACTGCCATGTCTTATCCGATGTCTTTATCAGGTGGTATGCAACAGCGTGTTGCGATTGCTAGGGCTTTGGCGAATGCACCACAGGTTCTGTTGATGGACGAGCCTTTTGGCGCCCTCGATGCTCAGACTCGATTTATGATGCAGGAGAATTTGATTAANTTATGGCATGATCTCAAGACAACTATTTTATTTGTGACTCACGATATTGATGAAGCGATCTTTATGGCCGATCGCGTTGTTGTCATGAGTGCAAATCCAGGTCGGCTGTTAAATGACATCAATGTGGCTCTTCCTCGCCCAAGGTCGATTAAGACATTTCTAGAACCCGAGTTTGCGGTTTTGAAAAATAGGTGTTTTGATCTCATACGTAGAGAAAGTCTTATTGCATTTGACAATTAAATTTGAGGCCTGATCTTTTATGTAATNGACGTAGGTCATCGTGCTTGCTTTGATGAAATTTGCAATGTTATTCNATCAAGATGATTGCTTGCTGGATGATTCGTTTAATCATCTNTNTNTCTGGAATGATTGATGCAGAGTATTTGNGCTGCTTCTGTTTTTTAGTGAAAAGGATCGATATCGTAGATATTAACCCGCAAGGTGGGTCCTAAATAACGGACGGGCTCATCACCGGACGCGAGGAACTCGGTTTTCCATTGATAAATGTTTGAATCAGGATTGAATCCTGTGAACACAACATTAATCGTTTTCCCTGGCTCAACCGCAGGTGTCAGAGCGATTTCAAGTACATCACCTGATTTTGAAAGTGAGGCTGTTGCTAATCCTTTCTTACCCCTGGCCCTGATGGAGTATTGACCAAAGTATACCTCGGGCTTCAGTTCTCCCCAGTCCCACTGATCGATATTCGGNAGTTGAGTTAATATGATTTTTGCTAATGTATTTTCCGCATCAGCGGGGACAGAAACAGTAATTGTTGTTCTGTTTCGCTCCCCCTCAGTGGATTTAGGATTATGAATCGCAACCTCTGTTGGGGGGACAACAAAAAATGATCTTGCTATAGAAGGATATTGGATCAGTATCAATAAAGTACTGGCAATGCCAATGAATACATTCTGGTTCATATCTTGCAGGTTTCACTCAGTTCATTGTAGCAAAATCTTGCTTGAAACTCCCATTGTCCTATCGCAGATTCAAGTAAGTATATAAAGTTGTTGATTACGACTATTTCGTTCCTTTCCAATGTCCGACATGATGCTGAAACTGCGCTGCACTCAGCAGTCATAGTCGAGCTGTGATCTTTGCTGCCGAATGAGGGGATCTGATTCCATCATCTGAGATTCGTCATAGGAAAAATTGTTGACTGCATTTGTCGGCGTCGTGATTTTTCTCATTCTTAATGAAGCAATGCGCTTCGCCAGCAAATCAAAAGACCACTTTGCGGTAGCGAGTACTTTGCTCATGCCACTAATTTGTGAATCACTTCTCTTGTCTTAGATGGATCGCGCTTCATCTTCAACTGTGCAATGTACTTATAAAGATGCTCGCCTTCCTGAACAACGACTCAAGCCCTCGGTCTTTTGTATGCATAGCATCCAAAACGACGAGAGCTTTCGGATCTTTATGACATCCATTCGTATGCTGATCGTGATTATCGACTACAATACCCGAATTTATTAATGAAATATATTTTCTCTGGCCGATATTTTGCCTTCAGATTTAGTTATTCTTGTATGTTAACAGCTTGTCTTTGATTCTGGCCTCTGAGCTTCTTTGCTCGCCAAGGGGATTTGGGGGGAGTGTTGCTTGCCAAGCGCGCCTGTTTTGATTCTTTGTTTGTATATGACTTGTGCTTAATCAATTAACCAGTTAACGCCACGAAATCTTTTGTGTTGAACTGTGCTCTCTTGAGCGAATTCAGCGCTCGCACACGTGGCTGGCATCCTCTGCCCGCTCGGCGTANTCAAAGCCATGGCTCAAGCGCCAGGCAAACACCTCCGGCAGTCCAGCATCGGTAATCGCCTGGCATGTTTTGGCAACGTCGTACTCCACCTCGCGAATCGTGATCTCTCCACTGGCGTCGTTGTGGATGACGTAGGTGGCTTTGGTGTTGCCATGGCGCGGCTCACCCACGGAGCCTGCGTTGACGATGCGGCGCATGGGAAGGGAAAGCTCTCGTTCTTCAGCAGCTCCATNGCTCGTTTGTTGCACTTTCACCTGGATTGANCCGCCGCTGAGCTCCCGGACATAGGGCTGGTGCGTGTGCCCGCAGAACAGGGTGTCGGCTCCCGCCGTTTCCACCCGCTCCAGTGCTGCGAAGGCATTCATGTCCGGCAGCAGGTACTCGTGCTGGCTGTTGGGGCTTCCATGAACAAACAGCAGTCGATCCCGGCGCAAGCTCATCGGCAGGCTGGCCAGGAAGGCCTTGTTCTCTTCCGTCAGCTGTTCAGCCGTCCAGTGATGGGCCAGGTGGCCGCGTCGTTCCGCCAGCTGCGAGGGGTAGCTGCATTCACAGGCGTTGAGGCCATCGATGATGTCCTCATCCCAGCAGCCCTGACAGGTGGCGATGGAGCGTTGACGCACCAGCTCGATCACTTCATTGGGCTGGGGGCCATAACCGACGAGATCGCCAAGACAGGTGATCGTTTCAATCCCCTGCTGATCGATGTCCTCCAGCACGGCTTCGACAGCAGCGAGGTTGGCGTGGAGGCAGGAGATGACGGCTTGAGCCATGGTTATGCGTTGGTGATNGTCGTTGTGGGTTCGCTTTGGCGGTCTCGCATCGGGGCTTGATGCATCTCCAGGACCTCATCACTGATCAAGCAGTCGTCGATCGTGGTCTGAATGCCGATGCCATCGAGAGCCTTGCCCTGGACAACAAGCTCGGATCGCCGGTTNGGGCGGCCGTGGGGTGGTGCCACCGTTGTCAGCGGCAGGAATTGTGATCCCTGCTGGCTCACCATCCAGTTGCAGAAAAAGGCGCGGCCGTCAGGCATGTTCATCAACGCTTTGGCGCGATACACATCGCCATAGGCCCCATTCACCAGTTCGAACCAGAAACTGCTGAGGCTGTTCGGATCCCAAACGCTGTCATAGAGCGTCAGGCCCCATGCCTCCAGTTTCTTGAAGTCCAAGGTGTCCTGGCGCGGCAAGTCGGGGTCGCGTCCGAAATGAAGCACGCGATCCGGCGTCAGGTTCAGTGTTGAAAGCTGTTCAGACACGCTGGGATCGATTCCGTTCAGACCGGATTCGCGCGGTGCTCGAAACTGCGGCAGTTCGATCAACGCGAGCAAATTGTCCAGCTGTGCCTTGGTGTCGAGATCGGAATCCGAGAGATCAAGCAGCTGCGGNAGCTGGTCTTTGAGCCAAGCATGGTCAATACCAGCATTCCGGGCCTGCTGGAGACCCTGCTCCGAAGTCCCATCCAGTCGCAAGTAACCGCAAGGTCCTGCGTGGTTCTTCAGCGTCTCGAGGATCCAGGTGGTTTTTCCACAGCCTGGCGGACCTGAGATCAGCCAAGTGTTGTTCATCGTCGAATCCCTTTCATGAATGCGGCCTTGACCTCCTGGTCTGGTGCACGGATGTGAGCCATGTGGCGGTTGGATCAATGCCACCGGCACAAAAACCTGCCTAAGTGGGAATCATTCTCACTTCTAGTCGGCTGGTCAGGCTCTGTCCACTGTGCCCCAGCGTTGCAATTGGCATTCGATCGCGTTTCAGGCCGCCCGCCCCTGCCTCAGCAACATCGCTAACCCTGATGCTGTGACCAGGATGGTGAGCAAGCCCAGCAGAATGGGATAGAAGGGTTGCAGGTTCACGGCACCGAACTGTCCGGTGTGGATCTTCAGCAGCCAGAACGCATCGATCCCTTGCTCTAAAAGGACGCTGTAAAGGGACCCCGTGATGGCGGTGAGCAGGAGTGGAGCCGCTGCGATCGGNACCAGCCAACGGTGGATGCGGCGGGCCTGACGTTGGCTGCTGGAACGGCGCATCATTGCTTCCTCAGTTGCCGGTGCAATTCGCGTTCATCAGCACAGGGCATCCACTTGCCGTTGTTTTCGTGAATCGTGCTGCAGCCAATTTCTGCAGCGCGTTTCTGGGCTCCCGCTTCTGTTTCGTACATGCCTTTGCCATGGGTATGGCCTGGGCCGCTTCCGATCAAGAGCATCCCAACAACGATGGAAAGAACTTGAAGAACCATGGGGTTTTGGTCGACGTTCAGTAGCCCTCGCAGTGTTCAACTGCTTTGAGGTANTTCATTTTGCCGGGGCTGTTCTGACCTTGCGGGTTGATGCTTGCGCGCATCTGNATCTGCACATCGATGCAACGGTTGTATCGATGGGTCTTGACGGCTTGGGGCACAAGCAGAACAGCGATGCTGAGCAGGCTCAAGCTGCCNAGGCATGCCAGAACCGGGTANGCATGTGCTCTCACCATCTCACGTGGCGTCAGCTGTTGTTGATTGTGGTCAGTCATGGTGATTGAGGNTAANACGTCAANCTTGTTCGNATGGCGCNGCGNTCAAAATGAANTGCATNCAGGCATCACAATCAGAATTGGGGCCTGTTCAACTCNANTGGACTNNTCANNAAGAATTCTCTTGTTCNGGAAGACCNANTTCAAGGAATCTGATGANCCCTCAGGGTTTCAAAGNAGAGCCNTGGTAGGAGTCGTAAATCGAGGTGGAGCCATCGGTGGAGACGGCAAGAACGGCATACGCATCACCAGNACTGTTTGGAACCTCCATGCCGGGTGAGCCCAGCGGCATTCCAGGCACCGCAAGGCCTGCGATATCAGGCATTTCATCGAGGAGCCTGTTAATGGATGCAACGGGTACGTGCCCTTCGATGAAGTACCCCCCCACAAATGCTGTGTGGCATGACGCTAACTCCCCAGGAATTCCTTCAGTTGTCTTCAGTGAAGACAGATCATCCATCACTTTGTCGATCACCTGATATCCGTTATTGGCCATGATCGTGCCCCATTTGGTGCAACAGCCACAGGTGGCCTCTCGGTACAGATGAACTTTCGGTCCAGTGTTGTTGGTTTCAGGAAGAACCTGTTTTGAACCACCGTGGTCATGATTGCCGTGGCTCTCAACCGGCGCCGCAAACAGCAGGCTGCCAAGTAAAGCAAGAATGAACACCTTCATTGAATGCTTCTTGCAATTAACCCCCTTATTATAGAACTTTAGCTTTTTTGCACGTGACCACCCACGTGTCATCGTCGCTACTGCTGAGGCGACTCTTGGTTCCCCTAGCAGAAGAGGCTTTTGTCACTTGCGTGAAACCAGTGGATGCAATGCATGCTTACCCCTGTAGGTTCCTGGATTTCAACCAGCGCAGACAACCCTCTAAGGAGCAATCGCTTCGCCGCATCGATGGACAGGTATGACAATTGGTGGCTTGAAATGATTCCAGTTTTTCACACCTGATTGAAAGGCAATTGTCAAGTTTTGGACGTCTCCTGATTCGTTTTGATTTGATATTGTTGATTTTTAATGCATGATTAGCTTCATTGAGGCTTCGATGCGGTGAAAATTGTGATCAGTCAGATTCGTGTCGGTTAATTCGAGATTGAAAAAAAGCGCACTTTTCGTCAGGAAAAACGGACCCGCATGCCATGTGTTTTGATGCAATTGAAGTGCCTCCCCTTGCTGCACTTTCACTAATTGCACGGTTGAACGGTTGAGTTGTGAGGGTTCAACGTCTGGTGCCGCTACGGCTAGCCACCAAGGTTGACCATCCGCTGAGCCCAAACATTGTGTGGCGCGTCGATGTCGAGTCATCCCCGTCAAAACAGCAGGTCTGCTTCGAAGTCGCATCACGTAGTAGCGCAGATTTGGATCGTCAAAACAGAGTTTGGCGTCTTTGTCGCTATGGGGGGTCATATCGTCGACTGGGAAGATGGCAGTACCAAACCGATCAAATGGAAGGTCTCGAAGGTTGATGGCTTCCAGGTTTGTCGAGGTCATCCGAACAGGGTGAGAAGCCAGAACCAATGAAGCGATTCTGGTGGAATGGTTCTCAACCTTAACAACTCAATAATTGAATTGTTTTTGATTGATTAGGTATTAAGATTTTTCTGGTAAGAGTGCAGATCAGTTATGGCTTGAATTTCTGCGGTGATTTGCATTGGGTTGTGACGCTAAGAGATGACAAATGTTTTCTCGTTGTCAAATGCTCTTCACAATGCAAATATGATTTTTTCAGTCTTTGCCTGTTCATCAACGAGGCAGGCAGAATTGTTCGTCCTTGAATGCTAAAGCCAGTAGATAGGGGAGAACCCAAGATGCTACATAAGCATATTCATTCTAACTTTTGCACAGGACTCTTTAAGGTTTTGCCCCATTGTAAGGACCAGATCTTTTTGACCTGGTCCTGCGCTTAAAATGATTTACAGAAGTAACGCTTAGACTTCGTACAAGGCAAAAAAGGTGTCATTGACACCGCTGCCTTCCAGTTCTCGCTGATCTCCATTGATTAGATTCAATAAAATTTGCGGAGATGCTTCTTGTGGGTTGCCAACCCATACTTCATGTTCTTCTTGAGGGCCAAGAGTGCTATCCAGGTTGAATTTATTGATCTTGTCAATTAAATCTTTCAGCTGGCTGAAGTCCCCCTT
>NHKA01000007.1:0-26694 GCA_002169615.1 Cyanobacteria bacterium TMED229 | reverse complement strand
GGAAGCGACGGGCGGCCTGGATCGTCTGGGCCCGCAGCCGCAGGTTGTCGTTCATGCGCTTGCGGCGCAGATCCAGATAGCGGTGGCGCAGTCGCAGCTCTTCGCGGGTGTTCTCCTCGTCGTGCACCGACACGGGGAAGGGCAAGTTGCCCTTCACGCTGTTCAGCACGGTGATGCCGCTGGCCAGCACCTCGACGGCTCCCGTGGCCAACTTGTCGTTGAGGGATTCAGCAGGACGGGCACGCACCTTGCCGTTCACCTGCAGCACGGTTTCGCTGCGCAGGTGTTCCGCAACGGCAAAAGCCTCGGCTCCCAGATCAGGATCAACGGTGATCTGGACGGTGCCACTGCGGTCGCGGAGGTCAATGAAGATCACGCCGCCGTGGTCGCGGCGCCGGTCCACCCATCCGCAAAGCTGCACCGAATGATTGATGTTTGTTTCGCGCAGGTCGCCGCAACCGTTGCTGCGCATCGGGATGTCTCAGCCGTCGACAGGCGAGTTTCCCACAGCTCAGGACCGTGTCAGGACCGCTTGTAGAAGGGGCGTTTAACCACGGTGGCGGGTTGGGCCTTGCCGCGGATCTCAACGCTGAGTTCGGTGCCGACTTTGGCAACGTCCGTTGGGACATAAGCCAGGGCGATCGCCTCCCCCAGCGAGGGAGACCAGGTGCCGCTGGTCACCACGCCGACGGTCTCGCCGTTGTGCAGCACTGGATAGTCGTGGCGAGCGATGGCCCGTCCCTGAAGTTTCAGCCCCACCAATCGCTTTGTCGGACCGGTTTCAGCAGCACGCTCCAGGGCTGAACGACCGACGAAATCAGCCGGCATCTCGAGATGCACCAGCCAGCCAAGGCTGGCTTCAAACGGGGTCGTAGCAGCGTCCATGTCTTGGCCATACAGGTGCATCGCAGCCTCAAGACGCAGGGTGTCTCGGGCGCCGAGACCGCAGGGCGTCACGCCTCTGGACAACAGTTCCTGCCACAACGTCTGACCATCGTCGGCTGACAGCAGCAGCTCCACACCATCCTCACCGGTGTAACCGGTGCGGGCTGTGAACACAGGCTGTTTGATGCCCTCCAGGGTCAGTACGCGGTGTCCGAAGCGGGGCAGGCCTGTCAGGTCCGTGCCACTCAACGCTTCCAGCAGGGGGATTGCCTGGGGACCCTGCAGAGCCAACAGCACACCTCCGGCTTTGAGGTCGGTCACGGTGAGCCCCTCCGGTTCCATCCGTGCCCTGATCCAGGCGGTGTCGCTGTCGGCGCAGGCAGCGTTGATCACCACGATCAGAACCCCACGCTCCGCATCGATGGCGCCGCAGTCGTAAACGATCAGATCATCCCGGATGCCGGCGTTTTCATTGAGAAGAACCGTGTAGCAGGCCTCCCCGGGACCGACGCGATGCAGATCGCTTGGAACCAAGTGTTGAAGAGCATCTTTCGGGTTCCGCCCCTCCAGCCGCAGCACCCCCATGTGCGAAATATCGAACATGCCCACCTGTTCACGCACTGCTTTGTGCTCCTGCACAAGACCGCTGAACTGAACCGGCATCTCCCACCCGGCGAAAGGCACCATCCGGCCGCCGCTCTTCAGACAGAGATCGTGAAGCGGAGTGCGCTGCAGTGGCATCAGCTGGAGGTCAAGACCGGCAATCTTATGGAGCTCTTCAGCAAATGGAAGTGTTTTGGCAGATCCGGTGCCCAGTCCGGTCCATTCCTGAAACCGTCCTTACCCTGAGCACTCTGTCTGAGTCTTTTTCTTGCCCAGCAGACACTGCTGCCGCACCTGTCAGCACTGCAGCAGCAGTGGGATGGATCCCGGTTGGTGTCGGTTGCGGCGGCTGGAGGTTCATCCTGAGGTGTCTGACCTGATTGTCTGCCATCACTGGACGCCCAGGGCTCCTCAACTTCCCAGACTCGCCAGTGTCGCCGTCGATGATCTGGATCGTCAGCTTGAACTGGATCGAGCGTTGGCTTAAGTGAAAAAATTAACGGTGAACATTCGCAAGGGTGTGTCCTAAACAACCTTGGTTCGGCGAGTCCATGTTCAGATTGGAAGATTGATTAAGTGTCTGTATTGCAGGCCCAAGCTCTGAGCAGCAAAGCAACACCGCTTGAGTTGATCGCCAAGCATCCGGAGTGCGATCGGTTGACATTTCCGACAGGTGCCTTGGTGTTTCGGCGAGGTGAGCCAGTTCAGGCTGTCCATGTGTCNCAGCGGGGACTGGTTGAACTGATCAGTGGACCTCGCGATCGCATTCGCTANGGCCCGGGAGAGCTGTTCTTNTATGAGGATNTGGTGGAGTCCAGTGAATTCCACAGCCGTGATGCCAAAGCCTTGACGCCATTGCTTTTGTTCCGTCTGAACCGTGCCAGTTTTCTCACGCTGATTCTTCAGCACCCAACCCTCGTGCTCGATCTGNTGGAACGGCAGCACGCCCGATTGCGTGAGCAGCGCATCGATGCTTGCCANTTCTACTGAAACGCTGTTCATCGGTCGTTGTTGGCTGCTGTTTCGCTTGCCATCAACAGGANCAGACTGCGCACCACCTTGGCGGCCAGCACGGCGCTTGCTCCACTGACATCCAACTGGGGAGCGAGTTCGACAACGTCGGCTCCGACCAGACGGTGATCTTGAAGAACTTGCAAGACCTGAGCGAAATCAGACCAATGGAATCCCCCCGGTTCTGGGGTTCCCGTGCCGGGAAGGACTGAAGGATCGAACCAGTCCAGGTCCACCGTGAGGTAAATCGGCCGGCCTGCCAAGTTCTGCATCGCATGGGCCAGCGCTGGGCAGTCCTGGATCAGGCGTCCACTGTGCCAAAGCTCCTGAAATTCAAGTCGGGTGCCGCTGCGGATGGCNAGCTGGAGCAGATCTCCACTGGGGAGCACCTCCAAGCAGCGGCGCATCGCACAGGCATGGCTGTGGCGAGCACCAAGCCATTCCTCCCGCAGATCGGCATGGGCATCCAGTTGCACCAGCACCAGATCGGGATGGCGTTCGGCCACTGCTGAAACTGCTCCAGAGCTGATCGAATGCTCTCCTCCCAGCATCAGCGGTTTCAGTCCAAGGTCGAGCACAGCTTCCGTGGCTGTCTTGACGCGTTCAACCACCGGCTCTGGGGCTCCAAAGGGGATCGCAAGGGCACCGAGGTCGGCGTAGGCGATGTCGTCCAGATCTCGGTCCAGCTGGGGGCAGTAGGTCTCCAGGCCCTCGCTGACGTTGCGTATGGCAGCGGGCCCGAACCGGGTTCCCGGCCGGAAGGAGGTGGTTCCGTCATAGGGAACGCCGAACACGCCCACCTGGCAGTCCTGTGGATCGCGCTGGGCTCCCATGAAGATCGCACCGTCGTTGTCGAAGAGGTGCTTCATCGGTCCAGCTCCCGCTCAATCGAGACCGGCATGGCTCGGAATGCACCGTCCTGCCAGCGGGGGCTCCAGATTTCACAATCGCCGGCGATCGTCTCGGTGCGCTGTGGTTTCGGAACGCGGTAGTGCGGTTCCTGCATGGCAGCGAAGGTCCAGCTCCACCATCCGCTGGGATACATCGGCACCCAGCCGTAGAGCGGATCTGCATGGTCGAAGACGTCTCGAAGCAGTTGGACCATGGCGATGTGCACGTCCCGGAACGCTTCGGGGGATTCGCTCTGGGTGGCGAACACGCCACCCGGCCGNAGCAGGCGACGGCAGTGCTCAAAAAATGGACGGTTGAACAAGCCTTCCGCGGGGCCGGCGGGATCTGAGCCGTCGACGAGAACAACGTCGTAGCTGGCTGTGGCTGCATCAGAAACCCAGGCGATCCCATCTGCCACGGAGAGATGGAAGCGGGGATCTGACCAGGCTGTGCCTCCGAGACTGGGAAGGTGTTGGCGGCTCAGATCGACAACGCGTCCATCGATCTCCACCATGTCGAGATGCTGAACACCGGCATGCCGGAGGCATTCGCGCGCGGTCCCGCCATCACCGCCGCCGATCACCAGCACCCGTTCGATCGACCTGGCTCCGCACAGCGCCGGATGCACAAGCGATTCGTGGTAGTGCCTTTCCTGGTGTTCCGCTGTCATCCAGCATCCGTCCAGCAGCAGTGCTTTGCCATAGCGCTCACTTCTGATCACGCTGATGCGTTGAAACGGACTGGTTTCCTCCACAAGCACCTCTCCGGCGAGGCCATAACGCACACCGCGATGTTCTTCATCGATCCAGCCCATGGTCGGGAAAGACGGCAGGCTTCCAGCTAAGGACTTCATCGTCCCGCCGCGCCATGGATCCCATGAGCTTGATTGGTTCAAAANTCTTGTGTTGAGATCAATCATGCCGTCTTGACGGTGAATCAAATCTTGAGTTAATTTAAANTTGATTATTGACGATGAAATTAATAGTNATGCGTTCATCGCTTCNCTTTTCGTTCGTTATTGGAAGCCTTGCAGGCGTTGTTTTGATGCAGGCGTGCACTCGTCCGGCCACGGATTTCGGTGCATCAAGCAGTGATTCAGTTGATTCAGGACGCGAAATCTTTTTCACAACAGAGCCTGGNCGCAATCAGAAGACCTTGAACAAAGGTATGAATGCGTTCGCTGATTATTTAACCAAGGAAATTGGCGTCCGGTTTACGTATAAGCCGGCGATCAGTTACTTGCATGCTTATCAATTGTTTAGTTCGGGTGAAATTGATATGATTAGGGTTGGAATNTATGGAGGTTATAAAGTGCTTGANCAGAACAGTGANGCCAGTACGCTCGCGATTCAAAAGCCGTCCTATGTGTCTGTCTTGATTGGTAACCAGAAGTTNCGTCCGAAGGCTGATCAGCAGAANGATAAGGGCATTCAAGTGATCAAAGGAAAGCGTGTTGGGTTTGGTAGTTTGTACTCTGGCTCAACTTTTATGCATCCATTGTTGGACATGCGCAGTCAAGGTGTCGTGATCGCAGACACTGAAGATTGCAAACATGTGACCAATCAATATGATCTGCCTGCCATGGTGGCTGTGGGACAACTCGATTATGCCTTTATTAAGGGCAACTCAGTGTCCCTTTTGGGCCGTGTTAANGATGAGTATTTGCCAAGTATTTATGTCGCCTGGAAGAGCCCCGAGGTGAAGCGCAATAACTATTTTATTGTTTCAGAGCGTCTCCGTCGTGAGGATGATGGTCGGCTGGAACGGAGTTTGCAGAAAGCCATCATTGATCTTGATCGTGAAAACAAGACTGANNAAGCAGTTCTTGATGGACTCAGCAANGGTGCATTGGGTTTTGAGCCACAAAATGAAGTCTTTCCAACACCTGTTAATGACAAGATCAAAGCATTGATTCAAGACTATGGCAGTGCACCGTCTTGTGAAGACTGAGATGTTTAGGTTTTCGTCGTCTCGCCTTTGTTGGTTGCTGAAATGCTGATCAACGTTGATCCAAGCACCAGTAAGCCGCCAAGTATCATCCCGCTGTTTAGCTGCTCTGAGAAAATCCAGTAGGCCCATAAAGCGCTGAANACCACCTGCACATAATTGATTGAGGTTGCACGAGCGGCTGGGATGAAGCCCAGTCCCTCTGTGAGCCAGATCTGGCCGAGTTGGGTCAACCCTCCAACACAGCACAACAGCAACCATTGATTAAAGTTCGGCCAAACACCCTGAGTGATGACAAAGGGAAGAACGAAGAGAATGGAAACCAATTGGAAGTAGAGGATGATCACCAATTTGTGATCGGTTTTCGATAACTTTCGGATCGTCACGAATGACACGCCCGCAAGCATTGCCCCCAGCACGGCAACCAGGACTGGAAGGGGCGTCAGCCGAGACACCTCCGTGTTCAGCCAGTCCGGGCGGGCCACAAGGGTGATCCCAAGCCAGCCGACCACAATCGCAGCAAGGATGTTTCTCTTCAGTGGTTCTCGCAACCACAACCACGCCGTCAGTGCGGTGAAGGTTGGGTAGGTGTAACGCAGCACAGTTGCTGACGCCAGAGGCATGTTCGCAATGCTTTCAAAAAAGCAGAACAACGCCAGGATGCCGGTGACGCCTCGGGCCACCAGCAATCCTTTTTGATGTCCCCAAGGTGAAATGTTCTCTCGCCTCAATGCAAACAGGCAGAGCGCAAGACTGATCAGCGCTCTGATCAGAATGGTCTGTTGGGTTGGTATCCCACCCTGGGACAACTGCTTGACGCAGACCGTCATCAGGCTGAAGGCCAAGCAACTCAGAAGCAGACTGCGCACCCCTTGGCTCATCTGAGTTCTGAGTGAAAAACCGACTCAACATAGGGTTGGTTGAGATGATCTGACCGTTCAAGTAGCGGCAATCAATCGGCCAGGCCATTGACTCAAGATCTTGTTGTGAGCGATCGCCTCGTCATTCCTGCTGGTGAGTTGCAGTGGCGATTCAGCCGCGCTTCAGGACCAGGAGGACAGGGGGTGAACACCACAGATTCCAGAGTTGAGCTGTTGCTTGATCTGGAAGCTTGTTCTGTGTTGGGGCCCTATCGCCGGGCCCGGCTCAAGCAGCAGCTGGGATCACGCCTGCTGAATGGCTGTCTGCGAGTGGTGGCAGCGGAAGAGAGATCCCAGTGGCAAAACCGTCAGGCGGCGATGGCACGGCTGGCCGATCTGTTGCGTCAAGGGTTGAAACCGCCTCCACCCCAACGGAAGGCCACACGGCCGGGCCGAGCGGCGGTGAAGCGACGTCTGGAGGCCAAGAAAAAGCGCGGCGATCTCAAGCGCCAACGTCGGAACCGACCAACACTTGATGAGTGATGCTCCGTAAGTCATGCGGATTGAGCAGCAGACGATCGGCCTCACCGTCGACGACAGCCTGATGCGTGTCCATGTGGCGCGACCCGTGGAGGATGGTTCCTTTCCGGGGCTGCTCTTCTACTCCGATATCTATCAACTCGGAGATCCCATGCTGCGCCTCGTGAACCGTTTGGCTGGCTATGGCTTCGTGGTGGCAGCCCCTGAGATCTTCCATCGGCTTGAGCCGGTGGGCACGGTGATCGAACCCGATGCGATCGGACGCTTGCGTGGCAATGATGCGGCCCGTCGCACAGCGATTGCTGCCTATGACGCCGATGCTGATGCGGTTTTGCAGTGGCTGAGGGCGGATCCGGGAACCGACTCCAAGCGACNTGGTGCTGTGGGGTTTTGCATTGGTGGTCATCTTGCTTTCCGTGCTGCGTTCCGTTCTGACGTGAAGGCCGCGGCTTGCCTCTATCCGACTGGTTTGCAGAACGGAAGACTCGGCCGCGGGAGTGCTGATTCCCTGCAGCGGGCCCAAGAGATCCAGGGAGCTTTGTTGACGGTGTTCGGCACGGAGGATCCGCACGTGCCAGCGGAAGCTCGGGAGCAGATTTGTTCGGCTCTGATCAACCTCCGCCACGAGACGTTGCTGTTCGAGGCCAATCACACCTTCATGCGTGACGATGGCTGGCGCTGGGATCCGGAGCTTGCTGATCAGGCCTGGGGGGTTGTGATGGCGTTTCTCAGGCGTGAGCTCCGTTCTGTTCAGCTTTGATCTGAGCCTTGGCCTGCTGCCAAAGCGCTTCCAGTTCGTTGATGCTGCGTCCTTGCAGGTTCCCCTGGAGGGACGCTTCCACCCGGGAAAAACGATCGAGAAAGCGTTGATTGGTGCCTGCGAGTCCCTCCTCAGGATCCAATCCGCACCAACGGGCCACATTCACCAGGGTGAACAGCACATCCCCCAGCTCGTCCTGGGCGTGTGTCTTGTCGCCGCTCGCCACGGCCTCCTTGAGTTCATCCAGTTCCTCNTGCACCTTCTCCCACACCCCGGCGATCGAATCCCATTCGAAGCCAGCCTGGGCGGCTTTTTTGGAAATGGTCATGGCGCCAGCCAAGGCGGGTTGGCTGCGTACTTTGTTAGCCAGCAGATCACTGAGTGGACTGCTGGAGCCGGCGAGAGCGTGCGCCTGTTCCTCGGCTTTGATCTGATCCCAGCGACGGCGCACGGCATCGCTATCACGCGCTTGTGCTTCTCCGAAGACATGGGGATGCCGCCGAATCAACTTGGCGCTGATGCCGCGTGCCACCTGCTCGAGATCAAAACGCCCGCTTTCGCTGGCGATCTGTGCGTGCAGCACCACTTGCAGCAACAGATCCCCAAGTTCTTCGCTGAGGTGAGCGTCTTCGCCGTGGCGGATGGCGTCAGCCACCTCATGGGCTTCTTCCAGAACGTAGGGGGTGAGGGTCTGGTGCGTTTGCTCGAGGTCCCAGGGACAGCCACCCTTCGGATCTCTCAGGCGGGCAACCACATCAATCAGCTCCTGGAGCGCAGCGCTGGTGGACTCGGCCATGGACAACAGAGGGCAAGCGCGCCCACCTTCTCATCTCTTCCGTCGACGGTTCCATTCCTTCGGTAGAGGATCTCCATCGAGAATCAGATGCAGCCAAACGCTGGCTTCCAGCCCGATCAAAAAGGCTGCCACGCGCTGTGGTTGTGCGTTCCAGACGTTCTTCAGCATGTTGATCACCACGAATGTCTCCGTCCAAGGGAAGAACGCGCTCACAAGACTCAGCCACGCGATCAACAGCAGCAGGCGTCCTGTTGTTCCAAGCAGCGGTCCATGGGACCAAAACGAACGGTGTGGAAGAACGCGACGGTAGGGCCACCAGATGAAACGCAGGATCCCCCAACGCCGCAGGGCGTTGGACCGGGTGTCGAGATCTGGAGAGAGCCAGAGGCCACCAAAGGCAAAGGCTGCTGTGGTGATCAGACCGCATGTCGGATCGAGCAGCAGCGCGATGAGGAGGCCCATTGGCGCACTCAGAATCAAGCTGGTTCTGTCGTGGTCACGGCCTGTAGCCATGCTTGATTCGTCTGCCGTGATGGTGTCAGCGTGCACCGCTGAGGCAAAATGAATGCATCGGGCGATTAGCTCAGCGGTAGAGCACCTGCCTTACAAGCAGGCTGTCCACAGTTCGATCCTGTGATCGCCCATTGCCACTGTCCGGCGTTTGGCTTGGAGCTCCTGGTTGTGTGGGGTTAAACAGGAATGGCGGCTTCAATGTCCCAACCCTGCTCCGTGAGTTCAGCGGTCTCATCCGCTGCATCTTGCGAGGGAACATCCACAAGTTGAAATTGCTCGCCTTGATAGCAGTAGAACCTTGTGAGTCCAATCACAGCGGGGGCTCCCGGGTGACGACATCTCTATCGAAGCCGGTATCTCCAGTACGCACAAGTGTCTTTGGCAAGACTTAATTGTTGGTCTAAGTGATGGTCGTAATTGATGCGCAATTGGAGCTCAGACAATGGCTTTAGACGCAGAAATTGTCATTGAAGCCAAGCGGGTGAGTAATAAAGTTATGAATTAGGCGCAAAAATAGGCAAGACGCTTATCCTTGAGCAGCGCAAGATAAAATGATTCCGAAAAACGCGNTTGTTTGGTTTTGCGGAAAAATATCTATAAAACTACAGGCATGATGTGACTATTTATTTTGCCTGTGGGTTGAGCTTGGGGTGTGGTTTCAATCGATCGACGTGCGGAACTTCTCCGCTGCTGCGGCGAAGTTGATATCGGCCTTGCATTTGCCTTTGGGGATTTGATTGAACTCAACCCGTTCGCCGTTAGGTCCTGACATGAAGAAACAGTTCCAACCGCCCAGATCTCCATCGGGCCCAAGCTGGTGAAGGTCAGGTTTGTTGAGTGATACATATTTCATGTCCTTTGTTTCTTCAATCAGCTTCGAGAAAAATTCCTTGGAATCGATATCATCCGCTAGATTGAATGAAACATGTTTTCCACCTACGCCCTGCTCGTTCGCTTCTGTGCAGGGATGCGCGTCGTGTGTTTTCCCTGTTTCTTTGTTGTAATATCTGAGAAGCTCAACGGCAGTATTGCCGAATGAATAAAAACACACATCGAGAGCATCGCCTCGTCCTAATTGTGGCGCAGTAACAACATTGCCATTAAGTATTGTTGTCCACTCTTCTCCGGTAATACCTTTGATTTCTGCAATAAAAATCCCGCCGAGAATGTCTCCGTAGAAGTTTTTTGAAATTTCCATGTTGTCAACGTTGATGCCAACATGCTGCACTGCATCGTGCGACAAGTACTTCCGGAGAGACATGATCAGAGAATGCGTTGAATGAAGAGCAATGAGGTGAATTTCCAGCTAAGACATTGGGTAATGCCTTATTAGTCAATGCTGGCGAAAAAAGAATAGAAAACCAGGTGTTGCGTGTCGTCTTAAATGCTACTGAGTTAAGTATCCCTTTCGTTTTGGAATTTAATTTTATTTCGCGCTAACCAACTCGCTTCTCAAAGGTCGTATGAATGCAATCAGTGTTGGATTTTTTACGATAACTCTTTAACGTCAATTTAGTTTTTCTTTGTCGCTCTATGTGATGCATCGATGGTTGATCCGTCAAGATTGCTCTACCGGTTTTGGATGATCACGGTCTCTGGTCCCGTCCTGATGGGTGGTCCTGGTATGAGACTGTATTTCCATCCCATCAAAAGAAGGCATCTCATGGCCGCTGACAAGGATCTGCTGAAGGAAGTGGCTCTAGAGCTCTGGAACACCACCAAGAAGCTTCGTCCAGAACTGCCCAAGGCCCCGAGGGCTCAACTGGTCCTGAAGGCGCTCATGACCATTGGGGACATGAGTGACCAGCTGCAAGCCGCCATGATTCTTGGTTTGATCGAATCTCAAGAGCCCGATGAGGAACCCGTGAAGGAGGAAGCCACTGAGGATGACAAGCCTGGTAGCGCGTCAGAGACCGAAGAACGCAGTGCCAGCCGTGTTGTGCGTCGTCGAACAGGTGCTCGCTAGTCGACGTCTGAGCCGGCTCGATCGTTGAACAAGGCCTGGACTTGCCCATCAAACGTTTGTTCGCGAACACCATGCTGACCTGATCAGCTCGTGTTCGCTTGGCGAGAGGCATGCAAGATTCTTTTGTAATTCTTTTGAATATGCGTTCCAGCAAAATAGAATCTTTTGGTTAATCGAGCATCAAGATTGCATCAGCATGCGATCAAAGCGATAATTAAGATCTGCTGATCGGTTCCTCTCATGTCAAAAGTGCGTGACATCATCAATGCCCATTTATTTCCAGTGCTTGGTGCTGTTTCGACTGTGACATTGATTGGTATTTTCTTGCAGCTTGATGCAGCCTTGAGCAATGATGCGCAGCGATCACAGCAAGCAAAAAATCATAATGCTTGTGTCAAAGACATCATGGCCTTGGCCATCGATGAGAAGCCTAATGTTTTGGATCGTCGTGGAATTGCAGGGGCCGTTCGATACTGCAATGGCGGTTGATCGGCCAGGCAATTTTGATCGTCTTGCTGTTGATTAAATGTCATGACTTGAAGCCATGCATAATAGTATTTTAAAGGACTTGTTGTCTTGTAATGGTTAATCTTTGGGGCGCCTTTCATTGCTTTTGATGGCAAAGAGTTGGGAGGTTGTGAAGGCTAGGGTACGATTTGTGCAAAACAGATTTAACAACTAGACGATTTAAATTGTTGCAACGATTGAACGGATTCCTGATTGAACGTTGGAGAGAAGTTGTAGAATGTACGGTCGACTTTGCAAGAGATCATTGTTTTTGTGATTGCCGTCTGCTTGCAATGTCCGGGATGTTTAGATCTGAACAGCAACTACTGGCTACAGTGGTGTTATAAGCAGAGAACTGGTTCAATCAATGCCTTTTTTGATTGTTCAGTCGAGCAGGTCACGATTCCACCCATCACAGCCTGCTTTGCTTCGTTGCTTCTTTGTTTTCCGGTAACTCTTTGTTTGTTCGGCGAGTTCTGCACTGGCCTTTTCCACTTTGACTGAATCACTGCCGCTGGCAATGATCATTCTGTTGATGGCCATTGCGTGCCCCAGTCGGTTCAAGACTTGATTGATAATTTTGCATTCGTCGATGCCTTCGCCACTGGCTCGTTCTGGACGAGCGATGAGGCTTGCCGTCATGCTTAAGAGTATCGGCACCAGAAGAATGGTCCTGAACGCCCTTGATGATTGTTGGGGNAACAAAGTCATCAACATCAGTAGGGGTGTATTGAACTGAGGAGGATTTGAAATCCACCTTATTATAATCGAAATGTCGAAAATCTTTGTCGCAGCCGTGAGATGGATTGTTTTGTCCAGCCATGGCAAGACATGTTTTGAAGATAAATNGATACAAAAAAAAGGGTCTCAGTGAGGAAGAGACCCCGCGACCCGTGTTGAGGTTTAACACCTCNAGAACATCGTAAAGAGTCAACGGTTTAAATCAAACCGAGAGTTATTGTACTTTTTAATAGCATCATTGATCTGGCTCATGTGCTTNCGCTTCGAAGTCCTTGTGGGAGATTAATTTTGTTGCTGATTTTCCTTGCAACAACGCCAAAACCCTATGGCTCCATTAGTGCTGTTTCTTGCTACTTTTTTGCATGAAATATCATTTCTGCCTCGTGCTGGATCATCAGGGCTCATCACCGTCGCGCATTCTGAGGCAACAGCAACAGACGCTGCTCCAAATACGAAAAGCCCCATATTGACTGCAGACAAAGCAAAAGTTCTGAATTTCATGGAGTTCAAGAATAATCGTATTCCATGGTAACTGTGCAAAACTTGAGGCCTTCATTTCGTGGCTCGGTCATTGTTCTGTCTCTGAAGGGGCCGAGCTCTTGTTGAAGTGATAACAACTGCTGTCTCAAGTGGACCAGTGATGGTGAAATGATCGGTATGGTTAATCGTAGCCAGGCATGAATGGCATGTTGATGGTGAATGTAGCTTGTTCAATCAGAAGGCCTTGCTCGCATTCAGACTCTGTTGAAACGCATGGTTTTGATTGGTGAATCATTGATAATTCATTGATTTGTTCTACGATGTCGCTCTTGATGGCAAATTGGCGACGTTTTTTCTGAAAATCGAGGAGATGAAAGTCTATTTTTTCCAGTCTTTTTTTGTGCGAATAAGTCAAGCTTGCCTCGGTAAGGCTGTGTCCTGTAAGTTCATCAAAATTTTTGGCTAGCTTCTTGATTGCTAGTTGATTGGTTTGTTGGTGGCTCTCATTATTGATTGCATCAATCGTTGTAGCGTCCTTGCTTTGGAAGCCAAGAATCAGTCTCCCTTTGCGGTCGCTTGAAGTCTCTATTTTGGATACATCGAAGCTTAATTCCCATGGCGCTCGATTGGAGTCGTTTGATGGATGTTGATGAACAGAGCTTTTTTCTGAAATGCTTGATGAATGGCTGTGGGAATGCGCTGCTTTGTCTTCCAGTGTGTTGTAGACAAATCCAACAAATTGTCGGCCTGTGATTAGATCCCCTTGTCCCCACTTGCGATCATATTTTTTAGTTAAATTAAGATCTTTGATGGACTCAAGATCAAGTCCCATATCTTTGTTGTATTCTACATTTTTTTTGACGTCCCGCAGCATTTTTCTGTACTGAACAAGTTGCTTTCTTCCTGCTAGATCCCCGTGTCCAGGAATGACGACTGTGTCCCGATTTGAGAGGCGTATTACTTTTTTCAGTGACTTAATCAGGCCAGATATTGTGCCGCCACTGTTGGCGTCTATCAATGGATAGTCACTGCTCATGAAAATATCGCCAGTATGAAGAATGTTCATGTCTGGAACCCACACGGCTATATCGCCATCGGTGTGACCCGGGGCAAGGCCGATCAAACGCATGCGTTGATCTCCGGCATGGATCGACATGCTGCGACGAAAGGTGACAACGGGCAAACCAGATTCTTCCGGTACTCCATAGCCAACCATGTGCTCGCGAGCATTGTGATGCGCTAAAACAATGGCGCCTTCTTTAACCATTTCCACATTGGCTCCTGTATGGTCAGGATGAGCATGAGTATTCACCAGAAAAAAGGGTGAATAATCCTGCTTGGTTATCTTGTTGACGAGTTTTTGATAGTTTTTTGCGCAACCGCTATCGATCAGTACAAGATCCTTTCCACGCTTGAGAATGACAACATTGCCGGGGTGGAATTTCTCGGAGTTCAGAAGTATCAACTTCCATTCACCAAATTGCTCTTGTTCAACAACCTGCTCATTCCACTGCAAAAGATCAGTTTGCAAGCTGCAGGGAAATCCAACTGGCAAAGCGTCCGGGTTTGTTGTGACTGCCTGCTGCTCAGCGGTTCTTTGCATGGTTGTCTTGTTGTGAAGTTTGGTGATCAGCGAAGCCTATGTTTGAAGCGCAAGTGACCGATCAGTCCATCGAATTGTTATTGACTTCCCTCGGTTTAAAGGAAGAGGCGATGGTTGTTTCAATTAAATCATATGGAATAAGGACTGGTTGTTAGCTTTTCCTGGTTTTTAAAGGTTCGAAAATATGATTGTTTAGCGAGAACTCTGCCCTTGCTTTCCATGTGGCTCAGGGTTGATCGTCAGGAATAGACCCATTGGTTGGCTGGTTGTTTCTAGGGCCGTGTTAATACGGCCCGAAACGCGTTGCGCATGCGGCGCCACAGTCGGCTCCAAGCTGGATTGCCACTCGTGCTGATAATCCTGCCGCGAGTCCTGCGGTGACTCCTGCGGCAAAGCTATCGCCACATCCATAGGATTCGACAGGTTGTCCTGGCGTTGGGCTGGCTTCATACCGTCCTCCAGGTTCCATGGTGCCGCCGTTTGATCCTTCGGTTGCAATCATCAGCCGTGGTGTTGGCGAGAGAACAGTCCTGTCCAGTTGTTCACCAGGGTCCAAACCACTGCCGATCAGGGCGTCGAGTTCAACGCCAGCGTGCTGAAGAATCTCCTGCCGCAGTCGCGGTGTTGCCGTGAGAACGCGAGCTCGACGCGCCTGTTTCAAGCCTGCGGAATCCGTTGCCGATACAAACACGCCATCGCATGATGCGAGTGAATCCCATGGCAGATCATCTGATGATTGCGGTGTCAATCGTTCTCCAATCACGGTGATTGCACGATCACCTGTGGAGTCCACCAAGCTGATGCCGCGACGACTGGGGACATCCTTCCAAGCCACGTAACAATCAACGCCAAGATGCCTTAACCGCTCCACGCTGCGTTCAGCGATGTCATCACGGCCCAGTGCCGTAAAAAATGGCACGCGTTGACCTGTCAGGCGTGCCATCTGAACAGCAACAACGGCTCCTGCACCTGCGGGTTCTTCCAACGCACGGTGAGAGCGACTAATCAATCCAGGTTTTGGCAGTTGATCGACGGCGAGGAAGGTCACCCACTCTTGATGACCAACCACAGCAAGCTTCAGCCCCGTGATGTTGCTTTGAACTGCTGATTCACGTGGCACCACGTGGCTTTGGCGGATGCATTCAATTGGAGCATCACCTCGTCAACACAGTGACGGAATCAATGTTTCGACGAGGGTCGACCTGGGGCTTGATGAGGTGGCGACGACAGCTCAGAAGCAGAACGGAAGGAATTGGGTCCGGCAGGCTGCATAGCCGTCAACGAGAGCGCCAAGCCCAATTTGATGGGCGATGCCTGCACCTGTCAGTCCTTCAGTGATGATGCCGATGACGATGCCCAGCATGGCGGCGCGGCCATTGAACAGTTCGACCCGCTTCAACTGGTCCATGTGAATGTCACGGGCTGCCGTGGATTGAAACCATGCGTTGGGAGCTTGCTTGGATTGCATGGGTCAAAGGCGATTGCAACGAAATGTAACGCGTTGTTGACGTTCTGTCAGCTGCAATTCGTTCGGTCATCCGACTTGAGCCGTTCAGTCCTCTGGCTGTCTCCTGGGCTGTTGATGCAAGACCGGTCGAAACGGTCATGGTTTGATCAGTGACCTGGCTTCAAGCAGTAGCGCTCACCGGCGACGGAATCAATCCAGCGAGTTCCATCAGGAAGCCCTGCTGCGGTGGAGCGGACGCTGCCTTTCATCTGCAGCATGCCGCTGAGTATTCCCTTGAACTGCACGTCTCCTCCGGACGTGCTGGCCAGAACAGTGGTGGGTTGGAACCGCTCCACCAGTTTTTCGACAACGCTGCAGCCTTTGACAAACGGACCTGTCAGCGGCAATCCCAAATCAACCATCGGTGTGATCACGGCGTCGAGTTGTTGCGGCGGAAGAGATGGATCAAGGAAGCCGTGAGGTTCCAGATAAAGGCTTCCTCCGGGATGGTTGAGCAAGTAACCGTTCTCGACCGCAGGCACCATCGCACCTGCGGTGGCCTGAATGGTGAGTTGCTGAACCGTTGTGGCTTCACCAGGCTTCAGTGCTGTCATGGTCGTGAAACCAAGGCTCTTGACAACCTGAATCGCTGCAGTTGAGCCCACCACCGGCAGCGTTCTGGGCAACATCTTCAAGCTCTCAGGATGCGCGTGATCGGCCAGACCCTGGGTCAGCAGCAACAGATCGAGATCCTCAGGCGCGTCCAGCTCTTCACTCAGTTCTCCCTTCAGCAACCACGGGCCCGGCGGAAAACTCAAGGCCCCTTTGAGCCACGGATCCACCAGAACGCGCATCTGATCGAGTTCAAGTAGCCAGCCATTGGCTCCGAAATAGGTCGCTGCAAGGGTCATGGTTTGTTGGTGTGCTGTTTTTGGCAGCTGCTGCAGATACCGAAGAATTCAAGCGTGTGAAACAGAAGATCGAAGTCCGCCCGCGCCTTAGGGGGCACAACAAGATCGTGAATCGGACAGTCATCGAGGGGCTCGGTTCGTCCGCAATCGACGCAGGTCAGGTGATGCTGGTCCCGCTCCACCGGCGCATAAAGCGCTTCACCTGTGGGGAGATGGCGGCAGCGCACCAATCCTCGTTGCTGCAATTGGCGCAGATTGCGATACACCGTTGCCAGGCCCATCGCGCCTGGAGTGCCCTCCAGGCTTTTGTGCAGTTGCTGCCCGCTCATCTCATCAGTGCTCTCCTTCAGAGCGGTGAGCAGTCGCTGTTGGCGCGCATTGAGTTGAGGAGGGGAATCGTTCATGGCCTCAAGCACCGACCAACCAGCGTCCTGCCACGCCGAACAGCACCATCATCGTGCTGACCAATCTCCAGTTTTCTGATCTGTCGTCCCTCAAGCGTCTGGTCAGCACCATCGATCCAACGACTCCAATGCTGATCGCCAGGGTCTGGCAAAAACCGATCACATGGGGATCCGCCGACCACTGGGGCCAACCAGTGGGAAGAATGGTTCCAGCTTCGAGCATTCCGATCGGCAGGTGTCTTGCCAGCAGCAGGGACCAGAGCAGCGGCAAACCGGCATAAAGCCAGTCCCGTTTCAGCCAGAGCCCTGCCATCGCCGGAAGAGCAAGAGCCAGGGTCGCCACACTCAGCCTTGGCAGGAGAGGTCCTTCCTGCAGCGACATGGGCGCGAAAGGGAGCCATCCCAGCAGCCGCTCCCAGTGATGAAGACAAATGCCACCAAGGAGTACGAGCATCAAACCCCTTTCGCCGTCCGGTGGCGACATACCCCGCTGCAAATCAGCGGCAGGTGGGCGGATTCGCAGCTGAACGGAACGGTTCGGGCATGCCTGCACACAGGTCATGCACAGCACGCAGTTGCGGTTGTCACTGAGATGCGCAGGGTGTGTTCCAAGAGGACACCCCTGGGTGGTCAAGCCCTCTCCCTCGGCAGGGCCGCCTTTGAAGCAGGCATAGCTGCTGCAACTTCCGCTGCAGGTGCCTGCTTCTGCGCGGAGTTCCAGGATCGACAGCTTGGCAAACAGGCCGTTCATGCCTCCCACTGGGCAAAGGTGGCGACACCAGAACCGTTTTTCAAACAGCAGTGATCCACCGACGGCCCCAGCTGTGATCAACAGCAGCAGGCAGCTGCTCAACCAGGCGGTGTTCTCCAGATTCCACACCTCCTCCCAGACCAGGATGAGGGCGAAGCCGGCACTGAGAACCGGTGCAGCCCAACGATCGTTGTCGCCATGGGGCCAGACACGCTTGCGCCATGGGGTCAGCTGCTGGGCAATTCGCCCCCACACCATGAAGGGACAGACCGCACACCAAAGCCTGCCGACCAGCGGAAAGCTCAACAGGATCAATGGCCACCACCAGGCCCAGAACAGTTTGAGCACGCTGTTGTCTGCTCTTGCCTGAGGACCGAGCCAGAGCGCCAGGTTCACGGCGATGAACAGCCAGCTCACCACGCCGTAGAGCAGACCATTCCACAGCTGCGGAGCACGCATCCACTGACGCCACTTCGGACGCCAGCGCCAGAGATCGAAGCGAAGTTTCTGATTGGGCGTCCCTGTCCAGAAGACCACCTCAGGCAATTGGTTTGGAAGAAGGCCGCCCGCCTGTTGACGGGTTTGGCGCAAAGCTCGCTCTGTCAGCAGCTCGAGTTCGCTCAAGTTGTTGGGGAAATCGTGGTTCTGAAGGCGTCGCACCACCGCCTCCGGCACCTCTGGTGTTGTTCGCCAACCCAGTTCGCGGCTTTTCAGACGAAGGAAGTAGCGAAGCCAGTCACCGAGATCACCGCGGCGCACCCGGAGAGGTGGCACCCGGATCTGAAGGCTGAACCCATCGAGATCCGCCTGGCACGATTCGCTCGTGAACAGCATCCGACCCCTGAAGGTCTCGACCTCACCCTGGGCCATCGCGATCAATCGTTGCCGCAGTGGTGCTTCGATCTGGTCCACATTGTTGATGAGGACTGAGTGGTCGCCGAGATTGTCCAGAAGCGCGACGCCGATGCTCTGCAGATCGGTCGGTTCAAAACGGATCAGCAGTTGGCGCCGCTGGTGGGAGCCGTAGTGAATGAGAGCGGTGATGTTGTCCTTCCCCAGACCTGGTTCTCCACTGATCAGAACCGGGCGCTGCTCCGGGTCATGGGCTGCGTCATGAATGGCCAGTCGTAACTTTCTGGCGTAGCGGCTCGTGCCCACCACGCCGCGCTTGACGCGCCCCATCACGAAGGGTGCGAGCTGCAGCAGCTGATCGTTCTGATCAGCCAACGGCTGCAGTTCCGCTGATCAGGTTTTCGCTGATCGTCCAGAGCCGTTGCCGCTCTTCCGTGTCGAGAGCAGCGGACGCCACCCGGGACAAGGTCGGATGACCACGCAGGCCCCCAAGTTGATCCGGTCCGTACTGTTCGCCACCCTTCGCGGTTGGAGCGGTGGCGGCATGCAGTTGTGGCAGCGCTCCCATGGCAGCGCTCTGATGCAGGGGATCCATCACCCTCACCGCCAGGCGTTCGCCCCAGTTGCTGGTTGGTGTGAGGTTGCTGCGTTGCAGGTTGGTTTTCGCCATTCCCGGGTGGGCCGCCAGGGATTGGACGCTGCTGTCGCTCTGCTTGAGCCGAGCGTCCAGCTCAAAAGCAAACATCACATTGGCCAGTTTGCTTTGGCTGTAAGCGCCGAAACGGCTGTAGCCCTCCTGCCAAGAGAGATCATTCCAGCGGATCTTGCCGAAAAACTGCACTCCGGAGCTCACGGTGACCACTCTGCTGCCGTCCTTCAACAACGGCAGGAGTGCCTGGGTGAGCGCCATGTGGCCGAGGTGATTGACCGCGAATTGGAGTTCGTGGCCCTGCCGGCTGCGTTGATAAGGCGGTGCCATCACACCGGCATTGTTGATCAGGAGATCAAGCTGGCCGTAACGCTCTCGAACCGTGTTGGCTGCTGAGTCAACACTGTCCAGATCCGCCAGGTCCAGATCGAGAAGATCCAGACCGGTCAACCCTTCATCCAGAAGGGCAGCGCGGGCCTGTTGTGCCTTGCTGCGGGAGCGGCAGGCCATCAGAACCGTGCAGCCCTTGGAGGCAAGGGCGCGCACGGTTTCCAAACCAAGTCCGATGTTGGCGCCCGTGACTAAGGCGATGCGCCCCTGCTGGGATGGGATGTCCTCAACGGTCCAGCGCATCAGTGATCACTCTTCCGGGAACAACAGCTCGGCGAGTTCATCAGCGTCAACGTCATAAACCCTGGCCAGGCTTGTTTCGATCGCGCTGGTGACCTCACCAGGGAGGAATCGCATCGAGTTGAGAGCATCCTCGGCGATGTCGTCGGTGAGAAGCGTCTCTTCTCCGCCGAGCTTCTCGTCGTTAATCACCGCCATCACCCAGCTCTGGTAGGCGTAGACCAGATCTGAGAACTCCAGTTCGGGATCGTTCAGGTCCAGGGCCATCTTGGGTCCAGCCGTTCTCCCCAGTTTGACCTTTTGCAGGAGAGGATGACGAGCATGGATTCCGCCGATGCCACTGGCCTCCAAGCCACGCTCTTCGATTTCGCGATTGCGGAGCTGGTGCGTCAACACCGGCAGAGCTTTCAGCCCCTCTGGACGGTGGACAGCTGGGTGAAGCTGTTGATTTGGCTCTCGCTCAACTGCGGTTGCCGTGGTGATGAACAGGGGATGCAGCAGTTTGTGGATGCATTGGGGCCAACACTCACCACCAGAATGCGGCGGGTGTTCTTTGAGCGGGAGCTCGATGACCTGGATCTTCAGGTGATGGCAGACCCGGCTGAACAACAGGTGTTGGTGCTGCCGATGGGTCCAGGGGCGCCACTTGATCTCGAGCGGGCGGCCACGGTGATGGAACGGTTGGATTTGTTGGGACATGTGGCGGAGCGAAGCCGCTGGCAGCTGCTCGATGCGGTTGTGGCGATTCCCAGGCTTGAGGAGGGACCATGCAATTGATCGGGCGTTACNGCAATGCGGGTTTTGAGTCAGTCGCCGATGCAGTGGGCGCCTTTTTCGAACGCCGCGTTGATTTGCAGCGGCCAGGTGTTGCCTTCGGGATGGACGGCGATCGTGAGCCCGCCAAAGTGAGTACGGACATCAGCCTGGTGGCGATTGATCGCAGCGATTCGGAAGCCTTTGCGCTGTCGCAATTGATCGAACGCGGTGTTTCTGCCGGGCTGCAGCGTTATCTCCAAGAACGGCCCTTGTTTCGTGATTGCTGTCCAGATCAGGATTTATTCGTAAACCCGATTTTTAATCTGCAGTATTACGCCCCGGGGGAAGGGTTCAAGCGGTGGCATTGCGATTGGACCATCAGTGATGAGGCCACAGAACCTTCACATCGTGTGTTGGCATGGATTCTGTATTGCAACAGTGTTGATGAAGCTGGTACGGAGTTCCATTGGCAAGCTCATCATGAGCCGGCGGAACGAGGGAAGTTGTTGATCTTTCCAGCTGGTCCTTCACACATACACCGTGGGCGCGTGAATGCTCAAAACAGCAAGTTAATCGCCACAGGGTGGATTAATGCTGGCACACGGGAAGCCTATCTTCAGCGACTTTCAGCGGGATGAGCAGACAATTAGGACGACTTATCTTGTTCTGAAGGTGAGTTGGGTGATGGTTCGGCTGGGAGCTGCTGAGCAGGAAGACCCATTTTCAACGTTTGATCTTTCGAAGGGGGCCATTCCATCGGATAAACCTGCCGTTGAGGGAAGGGGATGCCAATGCCGTTGTCCTCAAAGCTTCGCCAGATGGCTTGTCGAAGATCACTGCCGACTCCGAAAGCTTCGAGGGGATTCCTGACCCAGAACAAGAGTCTGTAATTGATGGAGGAATCTGCAAAATCGATCGTGAATGCTTGTGGAGGTGGGTACTGCAATACTTTCTCGTGTTTTTTAGCGAGCTCTTCGAGCAGTGCAATCACCTCCATTGGCTCATGGTGGTAGGCGGCACCGACAACGACGGAATCACGGCGAGATGTTTCGTCTGTGGTGTAGGACTCCGCTTCTTGGGTGAAGAAATTCTGATTCGGGATTAAAAGTTCAGCTCCGTCCCTCCCGCGGCGAAGTTGTGTAGCGCGCAACCCCATCTTTCTGACGGTGCAGGGGTCACCGTTAATCATCAGGATCTCTCCAGGTCGGACTGTTCCTTCAAAAAGCAGCCATAGACTGCTGATGAAATTGGAGATAATTTCTTTAAGACCAAAGCCAATGCCAACAGATAGTCCACCGGCAACTGCGACCAATGCCGTTCCATTGATTCCAAGGTAATAAGCAACACTGACAAGTCCTAAGCCAATGACCGTGTAGCGCAGAATCAATTCAAGAGCCTTTCGTGTTTGCGGCTGCATTCCAAAAAACTGTGAGCTGATCAATGCCAACAGGGAGGCGGGTCGGCTCGAAAAAGCAAAAATTGCATACAGAATAACAATGGCACTGAATAATTTTCCAATGGTGACAACAACACCAAAAACAGTGCCTAATTTAATAATCGAAAGTGATTCACGGCTTCCGATTGTTTGAAAAAACGTTAATGTAAAGACAACAAGGAAGACGGGCCTGAAGATGGATTTATCAAGTTCTTCTGAAGGAAAATTGGGAAATCTTTTTCCTAACAGCAATTTGATTGGGTCAATCAGTCTCCAAATCAGCCAGGCTGCGCATAAGTAACGGAGAAAGCCACCTGGTAACTCGAAAAGTATGATGATACAGCTGATCGCCAGCAAGACAGCTGGGATGATCAGATCCAAATATTCTTTCCGTATATTGAGTTTGAGACGCCTTTGTAAGGCAGGCTCAAGCGATAGTGCGGTGATGAAAACTGTTGTTTGAAGGAGTACAGAACCTCGTTGCAGATAGCCTAGCCAGCTGATGAATTCGTTGAAAAGATCGTAAATCATTCTTGTTCCTCCATTAGTGAATTGATGATATTAATAGCTGCATTTTCTGGGGTTTCGATTTCATAAATTGTGTCGAGCAGCTGTTCTGAAATTTTGTCATAATTCTGCGGATCTCGAAAGACCATTGCTTTGGTTCTGCTCGCTGATGCAGTGATTGTCATGACTTCTTTTTCGTATTGAGCCAGAGCTGCTTCGCCGCCTGGGATTTTCGATGCAACAATCATCGCAGCGTTCTTGTCGACGGGGAAGGATTGCCTGTTTTTAAGTGCGTATGTTTTTTGAGCCCATGGCTTTGTGATGAAATCAATGAATACCTTCGCTTTTGAGCGTTGGACGGGGCTGGAGTTTTTTCCGAGTGACCAAACGGAGAGGCGTGTTGTGGCTCGAAGGTCTTTTGAGGGTCCTTGAGGTAGTCCTGCGACGCCCAATTTGCCTTTCATTCCATCTCTCAGCTCCGGCAGGCTTGTGCTCCAACAGGTAATCCAATCGAGTTCATTCTTGATGAAAGCTCTTCTAAGGCTAGCCTGATCATTTAAAAAGCGAATATTTTGTTGATAGCTGGCTGACTTAAGCCATGTCAGCCAGCTGGTTAGATTCTTTGTTTGATTTTTATTAGGAGTAATGCCATTTAGCGCTTGTTCAATGGCTGTTTCGGCATTGAATGCCTCTGTACTCCAGTAAAGATCTTTAAGCTGAAGTGCAAAGCCAAACGTAAGATCTTCGCTATCTTGATTCACCTCTTTAAGGGTGACAGGAGGTGTATTGAACTTTTCCTTGTTATAGCAAGCAATCTGAACATATTGGCTGACGGGTTGTCCTACATAATGGCCGTCTTTGGATTCGACAAGATTGAAAAGATATTTTGGAATATTTTTGTATTGATCAGGTTTCGAATCGATAGGAACGATCAAGCCCTTGTTGTAAAGGTTAAGTGATGTTTCGCTGTCGGTAATAATCAGATCCGGACCAAAACCGCTTTTGGTCTGGCGTTCGATCTCCTTCACAAAGTTCCGCCGTCCATAAAGTGCGATCTGAACATGGATCGATTCGTCAACATCCTGCAGTTGTTCGACGAGTTCCTTAAGTACGGATCGCATGCGTGAATAATCGTCGTATTCAGCGCCCGAATCGCTTGGGATTGTTTTGGCGATCCTCAGCACGATTGGCACATTCATTGACGAATCGCCACTGCAGGACGCCAGTAAAAGGCCACTGGCCAGAGCAACGCCAAGCAATCGAGCGGGAACGCCCATGGAAAACCCTATCTGGTGCACTTTAGGGGTAATTGCTTAAATAGCCGCTTTGTGTGCAGGGCGCTGTGATCAACGTTGTTTTTGTGCCCAAGCTGGTCAAAACCGATGCCCCGTCTCTGCTTCGGCGGTGAGCGACCTGAAGATGGAGATTTTGGAGGTGGCCTGATCAGGCTTACCCGGAGCCTTTTTTGTCCAGCTGAGCAGCGATGAGATCCCGCGAATCGTGGTTCACCTGCTGCGGGTAAGGAATTTCGATTCCTTCCCGTTTGAAAGTCGTCCAGATTGCCTGATTCACCTCGCTGACGATGTTGATGTGGCTCATGGGATTGGCGATCCAGTAGCGCAGGGCGTACTCGATCGCTGAATCTCCGTAGTTCAGCTGAAAGGCTTTCGGTGCTGGATGGTGCAACACGTTTGAAACGCTCTGGGCGGTTTCCTCCAGGAGCTGCAACACCTGGCGAGGATCATGCCGGTAGGCCGCACCGATGCGGATTTCGCTCTGGCGAAGGCTGTCTGTGGCGGTGTAGCTGGTGGCCTGAGCTGTGAAGAGCTGCTGATTGGGAATCAGGAGTTCCGCATTGTCTCGATTGCGCCAAAGCCGCGTGGCTCTGAGGCCAAGCCTTCGGACTTCACAGGGGTCGTCATCGACCATCAGCACTTCGCCCGGACGGACGGACCCTTCGAACAGCAGCCAGATGCCCATGATGAAATTGGAAAAGACTTCCTTCACCGCAAAGCCCAGGCCGAAGGACAGTCCAGTGGCGATCGCCACCAGGGCCGTGCTGGGAAGGCCCATTTGAACGCCCACGACCGCGATTCCGATCCCGACCACCACGTAGTGGATGATCAATTCGACCGCTCTGCGGCTTTGCTCGGAATAGCCAAGCAGTTGTTGCAACAACCAGGCCAACCCGGCGGCAGGAGGACCCGTGCCCACAAGCAGGAGATAGCTCACAAGAAGTGGGGTGAACAAGGTGCCCAAGGTGAACGAAACGCCGAACACCTGGCCGACTTCGATCACCGACAGATCGTTGTCGTTGCTCGGCAGATCGATCAAGTACCANANCACTGTGATGAGGTACAGCGGCCTGACCAGTTGNGTCAGCAGTGCATTCACCCGCGTTGCGGGCATCAGTTNTTGNAGCAGACCACTCAGCAGGATCAGAAGGTTCCANCCAAGCCAGCACAGGCCCAGATAANCCAGCAGCCCGGCATTCCAGCCGAGGCTCNTNGCNACGACNCTGATCAGAACCAGNCCTGCTGGNGCGATCAGCAGACGCAGAGGNATGGNAAGCGTCGCCAGCNTGGGATGTCGCCTCAGCAAGCGCCAGGCCACGATCAGAAGGCTGATCANCAGCAGCTGAACCACGACGGAGGTGCGCTGCAGGTAGCCCAACCAGCCAATGATTTCCAAGAGCAGTTGATTCATCTCTTCTGGCTCAGAATTGAAATCAGTTCATCGGTGCTTGTGTNCGGTTGGCTGACACCGGACACGACCTGCGTGAGTACATCGGACANCTGACCAAACAGAAGNCCCCTGGCGTAAAGAGCGGCTAAATCGGAAGAGTGCTCTTGAAATTGGTGTCTTGCTTGTGCGATGGCGGCCAGTCTTTTTGAGCTTTTTGTGGGGATGATTACGTTTGGATTNACTGGCAAATATGANNTCNNCANCANGNAATCTTGTNTTTGCACAAGNGGATTGGTGATGTAGTCGCNCAGTTTGATCGCCATGGAGCGCTGTTCCGCGCTNGAGTCTTGCCCCAAGGCNATAACTACTNGCACGTTGAACGGTGCTGCGGANGCGTTNTNNGGTCCATTGGGCAGGGCAGANANGNCGAGGTCGTCGCCGAGTTGGTCGCGCAGGCGNGNGAGCNNGCNTGNGTTNCAGCTGATCCAATCCAGTTCTCGATTGCCNAGCNGCNTCGCCAGCTGAGNGTCGTTGTNNACGAAGTTGAGATTGCGTTGATTGCTCGCTTGTTGCAGCCAGGTGAGCCATGCAGCGATGCGATCGCGTTGTTCGGGCACCAGGGGTGTGCCGCGGGATGCCGCAACCAGTGCCGGAAGAGCGTTGAGGCTTCCTGCCGTCCACAACACCTCGAACATGTTCATGGAAAGACCCACGCGGGCGCCGGCAGCCCCCACCTTCAGCAGATCGTTCAAGCTCTCCGGTGGCTGTTGAATTGCCTGGNTGTTGAAGCAGGCGATCTGGGGNAANANGANNNAGGGCTGNNCNGCCAGGCGCCCGTCTTGGGACCGCACCCACTCCAGATAGGTGGGGTCGGTTTGTTCTTTCGTGCGTTNGCTTTCCGGCAAGGGATCCGTAAGCCCTTCTCGAAGCAGTTCTCTCGCCATCGATGCACCAGTGACGATCAGATCAGGGCCAAGACCAAACAGGCTGCGCTTGCGCAGCTCTGAGATCAGATTGGAAGATTCGTAGAGAGAAAACTGGACCTGAACATTCGGGTGCAGCTTCTGAAATTTGGACACGATCCGTTTGACATCACTGTCCGTGTCTTTCCGATTGTCCGTACTGATAAAGCCTGTCTCGATGGCCATGTACAGCACCACCGGCGTGGTGTTGGACAACGCGCTGCAACCACTCAGAACCAGGGCGACAAGCAGCAGTCCTGCTTTGTTCCGAAGCTTCACGATCGAGGCTTGAGATGCCCGCACCATTGTGCGTTGGTCCGTTCTCCTTTTTGCGAGCATGACCCACGCACTGCACCGCATCCGTGCCCGAACTGGCCAAGACCTACGACCCGGTTGGTACGGAAGCGCGCTGGCAACAGGCTTGGGAGGACCAGGGAGCCTTTCATCCCGATCCCAAAGCGCCTGGTGAACCGTTTTCGGTGGTGATCCCGCCACCGAACGTCACCGGCAGCCTGCACATGGGCCATGCCTTCAACACGGCCCTGATCGACACGATCGTGCGCTACCAGCGCCTGGCCGGAAAGAACGTGCTCTGCCTGCCC
>NHKA01000006.1:0-40202 GCA_002169615.1 Cyanobacteria bacterium TMED229 | reverse complement strand
TGGTTCTTTCGGTAACCAATCAGGCTGTATTCCATTGAGGCGTAGCCCTGGGTGCGCGTCTTCATCTGATCGAAGAAGTCAGTCACCACTTCCGCCAGAGGTAATTCATAAATCAACGTCACCCGATCGGTGGTGATGTACTTCATGTCGATGTACTCGCCGCGTCGTTCCTGGCAGAGGCCCATCAACGCACCGTTGAACTCATTCGGTGCATAAATTTCCATCTTCACGTAGGGCTCTTCGATCGATTCCCGCTTCTGCGGATCAGGAAGGGTGGCGGGGTTGTCCACCATTTCATCGGAGCCATCGATCATGTTCACCTTGTAGATCACCGATGGCGCCGTGACGATCAGATCAAGGTCGTANTCNCGNTCNANCCGCTCCTGCACGATCTCCATGTGCAGCAAGCCAAGGAAGCCGCAGCGGAAACCGAAGCCCATGGCACTGCTGGTTTCCGGCTCGTACTTCAGCGCCGCATCCGACAGCTGCAGCTTGTCGAGGGCATCCCTGAGATCCGGGTATTGATCGGCTTCGGTGGGGAACAGTCCACAGAACACCATCGGCTTGGCCTCGGTGTAACCGGGCAATGGCGCATCAGCCGGTTCGTTCACCAGGGTGATCGTGTCGCCGACCCGGGCATCGGCCACCGCCTTGATCGACGCCGCCAAATAGCCCACCTCACCAGCGTGAAGCTCATCAACCTTCTTCTGATCGGGNGCCATGATCCCGATTTCATCGAGCTCGTAGGTTTTCTTGCTGGCCATCAGCAGCACTTTGTCCTTGCAATTGATCCGTCCACTCATCACCCGGAAGTAGACGATCACACCCCGGTAGGGGTCGTAATAGGAATCAAAGATCAAGGCTTTTGTGGGCTCCGCCACCGCATCCTTCGGTGGTGGCACCCGATCCACCACCGATTGCAGGATCTCCGGAACACCCAATCCGGTCTTGGCAGAACAGGGGATGGCGTTGCTGCAGTCCAGTCCGATGATGGCTTCGATTTCCTCCTTGATCCGATCCGGATCAGCACCGGGCAAATCGATCTTGTTCAGCACCGGAATGATCTCGAGATCGTTGTCCAGGGCGAGATACACGTTGGCCAGGGTCTGGGCTTCCACGCCCTGGCTGGCATCCACCACCAACAACGCCCCCTCACAGGCCTGAAGGCTGCGGCTCACTTCATAAGAAAAGTCCACATGGCCAGGGGTGTCGATCAGGTTGAGCACNTACTGCTCACCATCGGCCGCCACATAATTCATCCGAGCCGCCTGGAGCTTGATCGTGATCCCCCGTTCCCGCTCCAGATCCATGTTGTCCAGGAACTGATCCTGCATGTCCCGGTTGGCCACGGTGCCCGTGTCCTGCAGCAAACGGTCGGCCAGGGTCGACTTGCCGTGGTCGATGTGGGCAATGATGCAGAAATTGCGGATGCGCGAGACGGGGGCGTCGGTCATGCAGCGGCAGTCACCCGTCCTGGGTCTTGAAATCTTCTCCCTTAAATCCTAGGAGGCCCATCCCAGAAGCCCGGGGCACGGGGGAGAGGGCAGCCCATCAGATCATTCAAGAGCGCAGCGGGCAGGGCTGTTGCACCAACTTTCACAGGCCTTTCAGTTGGCCCTCAGTCAATTTTCAGACAAATTTATTTATGAGTTCAGGTGTGTGAGAGAGATCACAGAGGCGCGTGAGAACTCTCACAAACCTCGATGAGATCTCTCATAACAGTGGCCATCCATGCCACGCCCACTGTCATGTACACGGTTCACACCCCATGAACACCTTCCAGAACCATCTGCTACAGACCCTGGTCAAACAATCCAAACAGAACCATCAAAAAAGCAGCCAAGGTTTCACGCTGGTCGAGCTGCTCATCGTCACAGTGATTGTNGGCATTCTCAGTGCCGTGGCCTTGCCCCAGTTCTTCAGCCAGACCAAGAAAGCGGCTGCCACGGAAGGCACCCAACAGGCATCAACCATTGCCAAACAAGCCAGCGCTTATTACCTCGAAAATGGCGCTGTTGCTGACGGGGCAACCCACACCAATTGTTCCGCCTACGCAGGAACCCTCAAAACCGACAACACCAACTTCACCTACAGCTGTGAAGGCACCAANGATGCCTTCATTGTTAATGCAACTGGCAAGGCAGACAACGACAACACCAAAGATGTTGTTGTCAAAGTTACCGTCAACCTCACGGATGGCACCTTCACCAAGCCTGAAATCACCGGAGTTTGAGGGTGACGGATGGCAACCATCATCAACGCAACAGCGGGGCGCCCCATGTGCTCACCCAACAACATGGACGGCTTCTCACTGGTGGAACTGGTGGTTGCCGTCGCCATCATCTCCATTCTGGGAGCGGTGGCCCTGCCGCAGTACTTCAGCCAGATTCAGAAATCACGGCAAAACGAAGCGGCAACCACCCTCGCCCAGATTCAAACCACCATTGCCGCCTTTGTGGATGAAATGGGTCTTCTGCCAAGCAGTTGGAGAGATCTCGACAAGATCACACCCCTGATGACTCCGGAAGGCCCAGCCAACCAGGCGAACTTCGCATGGATTCATCTGGCAAGCGCCGGTTGCACGGAAGCCAATCAACAACATTGCTACGAGGTGAATGCATCAGAACAAGATCAGATCTTCACGCTGAGAGCACGTTCAAACCATCAAGATGCCTCGATTTACAACATTGTGGCCTGCCTTGATCTTCGCACCGGATCCAGTGATCTGAAGAAAGGGAGCAGCAGCGGTGCTGCATCCATCGCCGATCTGCGTTGCGTGCGGAATGAATCATGAGCCGTCAATTCTCAGCCCGCAACAGGGTCGTCCAACACCACGCTGATAGCCAACACAAAGGCCAACAAGGACTCACATTGTTGATGGTCTTGATGCTTGGCACCGTGCTCACGGCTGGGGTGAGTGGACTGATGGCCAGACAGATCATGTCCAGACGGCTCAGTGCCAAAGAGAGTTATCAACAACTGGCGGAGGCTGCAGCCAACAATGGCCTCAATCGAATTCTCGGCCGATTAAACAATGCCGATCCAGCAGAAAATCGCGGTTTTCTGTTCAATTTAGACAACCGAGAAAACATCAACGAAGCCAACAACGGGTTCCACTGGGAACGCCTGAACACAGATCAACCACCCGAATTCTCGGAGATCTGCCAGGACAGTTCCATCGGCTTGCCGGCGCACCCAAACCAGAACTCCGATGCGGTCTGGCCCACCACGGAAGTTCCACTGCAGGCACAAGACAGCCCCAGCCTGAGAAATGATGGCGTCGGAACGATCGCCAGTTTTTACCGGCTGCGGGGTTACAGCAGTCCCGGTACATCCGGCCATGCCGACAGCGGCGAAGCGAAATTCATCATTGAAGGAATCGTGCGCCGTGAGGGGGCCCCGGAGGATTCCTTCCTGGCCCGAAGCCGGCTGGAGCGGTCGCTTTACATCCAGTCCTGGGTTGATATCAGTCGATCCCAGGACTGGGGTGTGCTGGCGGCGCACCACCTGGAACTCGGACCCGTGCAACTGAATGGCCCGGGTCTTGTGCTCTGGCACCGCACCAAGGAGCAGGCCGGAACCGTTCTTGGCAACTGCAACAGCAGCAACCTGGTGCGCCAGGTGGGTGGCGACGCGCGCAACACCATCAACCTGGCTTCGCGGATCTGGCCTGTGGTGGATCAGGAACAACCACCCGGCACCATTTTTCGAACGACGCATTCCAGGGATGGATTCCCTGGCCGTCCCGGTGAGATCAGGGTTTGGCGCATCGATGACGACAACCTGCTCCAGAGAGGCTGCCGCAATCGTGTGGTCTGTCATCGCCCCGGCGAAGGAACGGCTTACAGCAGACCGACCGACCTGCAGATCACAAGACGCCGCACAAGAGTGAACGGCCGACAGCAAACAACCGCCACCATCAGGCTGCGTGAAAACGACATCTGCACAGGACAAACAGGCGATTGCCATGTGTATCTGGACCGCCTCAATCTCAGCCGGTCAAGGCTGCTGATTGAAAACAGCACACGGCCAGTGGTACTGCATCTGCTTGGATCCGTGAACAACCAAGCAGGTGAAGAATCAGCCATCACCTTGGGATCCGAAGCTCAGATCTGCGGTGTGGATGTGAATTCAAACCAGTGCAATCATCGCCCGGAACGTTTAATCATCACCACAGAGTCNGCCCAGGTTCCAGAGGGCTGCGCATCGCGCAATCAAGCCATCACCCTGTCGGGCGAGAGTCTTCCTGCGGCCTGGATCCTGATGCGTCAAGGGACGGTGTCGCTCGAAAGTGACACGGTGCTGCGCGGCATGATCTGGAGCCACAGCTTCTGCGCCAACAACNATCGCCTGAGCCTCACCGCGCAATCGTCTGATTCTGTTGATTCCAGTTTGGTGGCNCAAGCTTCCGAGCTTTGGGATTGGGGGAGCAAAGGCTTCGCCGGCTATGGCCGAACAATNACCCGTGGTGTTCGTGGAACAAGCCTTGATCAATTCCAACGGTTCTGAATCATGGTTCACCTCTTCTTTCATCAAGCAAGGTTCAAGCGATCAGCCAACCATCCNTCGGGATTCACACTCGTGGAAGTGCTGATCGCCGGAAGCCTTCTGCTGATGGTGATGATGAGCGTGGCCCGCATCTCCATCCAATCGATCACCAGCGGACGACATCGCATCGAACGGGACAGGATTGAAGCCGCCATTCACAACAACATTCAATTGATCCAGCAGGCCACAGCTCGGCTCACACTGGATGCCATTCCAAACCAAGAGCAGCAAAGGGCTTGTTTGGATCCAGCCGAATATCTCAAACAACAACTGGAATCACCAGCAGGGGACATGGCTGTTCCAGCACCTCTGGTGAAAGGAATGGATGGCAGCAATCCCATCACCCGCNGNATCGAAACAGGTGCCATTCCAGGCATTGCGGTGATCACCTATCTGTTCTCGGCACCGGATCATTCAATTGATGATGAACGGCGCATTGTGGAGCTCAATCCGAACTTTCAGACCCGCTGCATCCTGTGATTGTGAATCCCCATCAACGCCTCAATCGATCCGGATTCACGTTGGTTGAACTTCTGGTTGTTGTGGTGATCATGATGCTTGGACTCTCCTGGGTGCTCCCCCAGTACAGACGGCAACAGGCCCTGAATCAGCTGGACCAATACACCCAACAGGTTGAATCGGGGCTGTTTCATTTGCGGGCGCGACAGTCGAGCGAAGGCACAAGCTGCGAGATCAATTTTGATCCCACGTACATCGGCACCGCCAACACATCGTCAGGTTTTGGTCGCCCCAGTGATGTGCTGGAGCTCAGCCATCTGAGCAGCGATCAACGCAACGAAAGGCTGGAATGTTGTGATGCCACCCGATGCACGTGGACACCGCCTTATCGATTGATGAGTCAGGAGGGAACCGCTCATTCCCGCACGGTGGAATTGAAAGTTTCAAAACAGAGTTATTCCCTCTCACCGCCAGGCACCAGCACGGATCAGTCCCCCCTGATCCTGCTGATCCGCCAGATCGCCTGGAACAGCGATCCATCCAGGCCTCTGCCCTTGCGATGCGTTGAGCTGTCGGCCTCAGGCCACCTGCATCGCGGCACCTGGGACAACAACCGATGTCGGCCCCGTTGACATCAATCCCGAACCGTTAATTCCACTCCCGCACCCCACCATGACCCTCCAACACATCCTTCGGGCCCGCCGCATCCACTCCCGCCAGCACCANCACGGCTTCGGTCTGCCTGAACTGCTGATCGCCACCAGCACGGGCGCCGTTCTGCTTGGGGCTTCAACCCTGGCGCTGCGTTCCACAGGCAGCTTGATCAACAAAATGGACACCAAAGCGTCCCTGCAACAGAACAGCACCGGCGGAAAAAGGCTGATGCGTTCTGAAATCGAACGCAGTCTCCATCTGCTCATCGCCACCGAGCAGCCTCCCTCCGAGGCACTGGCCCACACCGATTTAAATCACAGCGACTACGCCAGTTCTCTCAATCAATGCAGAGAGCTGGCAGCGGAATCAGGATCCATCTTCAATCCGATCTTCGGACTGAAGATGGCAGAACTTAACGAGCCTGTGTTTTACGGACTCACCGTAAGCGGCAGTGGCAGAGGCTTCGCAGTGCATCGTTGTGGTGCCGTGATGCATCTGGATGGGCGATACAACACCACCAACAGCCGATCAATCGCACCCTTAATCAACGATATCGGCAGCATCCGGTGTCCCTCCGATGAACCTGANTGTGAGATAGATGCAGAGACAGCATCCATCCCACTCGAGCAAATCGCGGCCAACACCCGATTCACTTTTTCAGACGACAAAACTCCATTGCGGACATCGCGAGAACCAGCACTCCGCTTGATGACGGATGAAAACAGAAAGCTGATCCGTTTGATCGATCCCACTGGACCTGAAGACAAGATTGAAACCAGTTTTCTGAAAGTTGAAACGGTCAGCCGTGAAATCACAACGCAACCCTTTTACTTCGTTGCTTATGCCCGTGCTGATCGGCAGATCACTCCCGACCAGGATCAAGCAGAGGTGCTGAATGGCCTGTTTTTTCGCAATGTGAGCAGCAAACGCATGCGCTTCCTTGTGGACGGCTCAGGCTCCATGGGGGCCTGCATCCTCTGGGGCAGCGGCTACGGACATCCAAGAATTTATTGGGGCGGTCGACGGTATTTCTGGAGCCGGCGCAGCTGTGCCCTGACGCGCATGGAATCGCTCCAGCACGAGCTGATCTCTCTGCTGAGCGATCTACCGGAGGACACCCAGATCAGCCTGCGCTCTTTCAGTTCTCCCGGACATCAAAACCACCGGATCTGGGCGGACTCCGCCCGGGCCTTGGTGCCCCTCGGCCGCTCGGGCGCCCGCGAATCCGCCATCGCCTTCGTCAACACCCTGGATGATGGCCATGCCACCACCTGGGGAGGAACCTCTCCCTGGGAGGGATTGGATGAAGCCTTCTCCGATGAGAGCGCCGACACGCTCTACTTCCTTTCCGATGGCGAACCCAATCACGACCGCAATGGTGGACGCTGGACGGCCTCAGACCAGAGATCCATTCCTGAGTANTACGCCGATCTCAACAGCCNACGCGACGTCAGCCTGCAGGTGAACACCATCGCCCTGGGCTTGCGATCGAGCTGGATGCAAAGCCTGGCGAGCCGGACGACCGGGGACTACCTGCAGATAGACAAGACGTACGTGACCAGCGCTTCGCAGTAATGCCTTCGCCGAAAGACAGCTGCTCAGTCCAGCGCAGTTGGCCTGCGCTCCGCTTAAGGATGATTGACAGCAGAGAGTCGATTCGTTTGATCAATCCCACTGGCCCTTCAGACACCATTGAAGCGTTCAGATTCGCTGCTTATGACAGGACTGATCGGCAGATCACTGCCAACCAGGACCACTCAAAGGCGCTGAATGGTCTGTTTTTCCCGATATGAAAAGCAGTTAATTCATGTCACCTACGCAACATGCGCTGCACCTTGAGAATGCGGAATTTTAATTTTTAAGATTTTTTGGTAACGCCAGCCACGGGCAAACTGGTCAAGGAATCATCTATCTTAAATCCCGCACTTGAAAGGCGTGAAAGAAGATTCGACTGGGATTCAGAAGACTCAATATCTACCACTATTAAATTGCTTTTGCCTTTAAAATAATCAAATACTCGTTTTTCATGACGCTCGAAAAAGCTTCGCCAATGCTCCTCAACTTTTTTCTTAGATGAAAGTTTCAAATTGTTTCTTGAATTAAATTTTTTACGGTACACTTTAAGGTATTTCCTATGATTTTTCCTTGATTCTATCCATGCCGACACAGGTCGGTGGTTGTATATAAACAACGAGTTGGGATACTGCAGGTCAAACAGCGGGAAAAGCTCATACGCATAGAACGAGCCTACGTTTTCCATATCGGAATAACAATGATAATCATCAATATGCGTCAAAAGAGGAAGATTTGATTGCATATTTTTCTTAATTGTTCCNGCCAGANTNCCTTTGTCCCAATGCAAAGCCCTNTAACCNGACATTTTAAACATCAAATCTATNGANCTTGTGGCAATTTTATTATGNCCAATNACNAATACATNTGGCANATCTTTCTTGTAAATCCCCCCGGCATGCTTTTCATCTTTTGGAGTGCTCAGCACAACGTTTCCATCAAAAATGCTTATTACAATAGCATCCTTAAGAGATCGATTGGATCAATGATTGTTTATTGGAATGAATGCCGCTATGTCTTGCGCCACCGCTTTGAACTGACGTGCATGGAATCGTTTCAGCACGAGCTGATCTCCCTGCTGACCGATCCACTGAAGGACACCCAGATCAGCCTGCGCTCTTTCGGTTCTCCCGAAGATCAAATCCTCCGGATCCGGGCAAACTCCATCCCCTCTCTGGTGCCCGTGAAACCGCCATCGCCCTGGGCTTGCGATCGAGCTGGATGCAAAGCCTGGCGAGCCGGACGACCGGGGACGACCTGCAGATAGACAAGACGTACGTGACCAGCGCTTCGCAGTAATGCCTTCGCCCCTGGCGGCTCAATCACCTTGGACCCTGCTGTTTCTGGCCATCACCGCTGAAGTGCTCGGCACCTCCTGCCTGCGCCTGTCGGAGGGAATGACCAAACCACTGCCCACCGTGTTGGTGTTTCTCGCCTACGCCATCGCGATGGCTCTCCTGTCCAAGGTGGTGCTGTCGATCCCGCTCGGCCTCACCTATGCCCTCTGGAGTGGCATCGGCACCATCGCCATCGTGCTGGTGGGTCGCTTTGCCTACAGCCAGCTGCTCAGTCCGGCGCAGTTGGTCGGCATCGGCCTGATCACAGCTGGCGTGGTGCTGGTGAACCTGGGCCAATAAACCTCAGGCCGTCAGATCCAGCAGGGCATCGCTGCGCTCCCGCATGGATTGCAGCACGGTTGGATCGGAGACAGGGTCCCCATGGATACTGGGCAACAGCGCACGCAGACGCTCTTGCCATGGCCCGCTGGCCAACCGTTCCGGGAAACAACGCTGGAGCACCTCCAACATGATCGAGACCGCTGTGCTGGCTCCGGGGGACGCGCCCAGCAAGGCCGCCAGTGAGCCATCAGCAGCAGCCACCACTTCCGTACCCAGTTGCAGCTTCCCCCCCTGCTTGCTGCGCTTGATGATCTGCACCCGCTGGCCAGCCACCGACAGGCTCCAGTCCGCAGCTCGGGCTGTGGGCATGAACTGTTGCAGCTCCTGATGACGCTGCTTGGGGCTTTGACGCAGTTGGTTGATCAAATAACGCACCAATGGCGTGTTGGTGGCGCCGACTTGCAGCATCGGCAGCAGGTTGGTGGGTCGCACCGACGCCGGCAGATCCAGCAATGAGCCCTGTTTCAGAAACTTGCTGCTGAAGCCGGCAAAGGGGCCGAACAGCAGTGAACGCCGCCCATCAATCCAGCGGGTGTCGAGGTGCGGTACTGACATCGGTGGTGCCCCAACCGCTGCCTTTCCGTAAACCTTGGCCCGTTGACGGTCCGCCAGCTCGACGTCACCACACACCAACCAGAGGCCGCTGACCGGGAAGCCCGCAAAATCCGCTGCCTCTGGAATGCCCGAACGCTGCAGCAGCGGCAGCGCTCCACCGCCAGCACCGAGGAACACAAAAGGCGTCTGCACAACCTGACGGCCCTGGGGACCGCGGAGCACCACCCGCCAGTTCCCCTCGGTCATATCCTTCCGACGCGACCGCTTCAGATCACTCACCTCAGTGGCGTAAGCAACCTCCAGCGCCCCATCAGCCTGTAATTCCGCCAGATAGGCACGGGTCAAGGCACCGAAATCCACATCCGTGCCCCGGGCAATACGCGTGGCTGCCACCGCTTGCTGGTGATCGCGTCCCTCCATCACCAGTGGCATCCACTCCGTCAGCTCACTCCGCTCCTCGCTCCAGCGCATCGCCGCAAAGGCGGGCAGCTGGCTGAGTTGAGCGAAGCGCTGCTTCAGAAACGCGATGTTCTCGGCAGTCCACACCGCACTGATGTGAGAGGCCCGATGCAGGAAATCAGCAGGGGTCAACCGTCCCCGTTCGCGGAGGGAACTCCAGAACTCCAAGCTGCGTTCAAAGGCCGCATTAATGGAGAGCGCTTTGGCGGTGGCCACGCTGCCNTCCGCCTGAAGCGGCGTGTAATTCAACTCACAGTTGGCGGCATGGCCGGTNCCGGCGTTGTTCACGGCCGCTGAACTCTCCTGGGCTGGAGCCTCCAGCCGCTCCACCAGCAGCAACCGCATCGAAGGATCCAGCTCATGCAGAAGCGCCGCCAGGGTGGCGCTCATGATCCCGGCGCCCACGAGCACGGCGTCGTATGGACCATCGGGCAGAGAAGAGCTGTCGTGCTGCACCGGCGCCGGGGGTGAAAACCGTTCTGGTCACCCTATGGGGAAGCTCCGTAGTCTTGAAGGGCATCGATCCACACAATCCCGATGAGCACCGAAACCATGGCCCTCACCCTGGAGAACGTGGAGAAGGTGCTTGATGAGCTGCGGCCGTTCCTGATGGCCGATGGCGGCAACGTGGAAGTGGTCGAACTCGACGGCCCGATCGTGAAAGTCCGCCTCCAGGGTGCGTGTGGCAGCTGCCCCAGCAGCACCATGACGCTGAAGATGGGCATCGAGCGCAAGATGCGCGAATCCATCCCTGAGGTGAGTGAAGTGGTGCAGGTGCTCTGAGCTGCGGGGCCCGTCATTGGATCGGCTGTTTGTTTACGGCTCGCTCAAAGCGGGTGGCTGCGCCCATCACCTCTTAAGTGGGGCCGATCAGGAACCGGACGGACGCATCGATGGTGTGGAGCTGATCGAACGGTCCGGCTATCCCATGCTCAAGCCCGGATCCGGTCAGGTGAGCGGTGAGGTGTATCGCGTCCCCCCAGGCCTCTGGCCTGCAATCGATGCCTGGGAAGAGGCACCGAAGATTTACCGCCGCAGGAGCAGAACCCTGATGGATGGACGTTCCGTGTGGGTGTACGAAAGGCCCTGAGCGCCGAGAAAGTTGCGGCAGGAGCAGGTCACAACTGGGCTTGGGGCACGGCAGGTGCAGGGCAGCGACGCTCCTCAAAATCACAGGAGTAGACAGCCGGTTTCTGCCAGCTCAAGGGGATCTCCAGCAGATCACGACTGCCAGTGATGCCCTGCACCACGAACAGCACAGCCGCAAGAACGGAAGCCGTGATGTGCAGACGTCGGAAACGGATGTCGCGCAGGATCTCCGATCGGGCTGCGAGTGAGAAGAGCATCAGACCNGTGACGGCGACCCCGGACCAGTAATGCGATTGCCAAAACGCCGGAGAAAGGGGGTCATCGGAAAGCCGCCACACCTCTGGCTGTGCCCCCAGTCCCAGCACGCCAACCCAGGTGATCAGGCTGAAGCTGAAACGCAACCAGGGTGCTTTGCTGAACCAAAGGGCCAGAAGGCTGGAGACCGTCCCCATCAACACCAGAAGCAGTTGAAAGGCTCGGGATGGTCCACCTGAAAAGGCAGCCAGCGGAGCCTTGCTGGCAATCACCACCACCAAGGCGGTCAGCACGAGCAGCACAACCGCCAGCGCCAACCAACGACCCAGCTCACTGTGATCACGTCCAACAGCTGGCGGATGGTTCACTTGATGAACCCTGCGTTGCCGGGTTTGCCAGGCCAATCGCAGCACGGCACCGATCAGGGGATAAACGATGACGACGGCCAGTGCTGGATGCAGAATCCAAAGCCAGTCAAGCGTTGTCAGAACACCGGAGCGTCTGGCTGAAAGTTAGCGACGCGATCGGATTGCAACCGCCAACCAATCAAGCTCGAAACAACGTCAATCTTCAGCCGGTTCTTCACCCCTGATCAAAGATTTCCAACCCCCATGGTGGAGATGTGAAAGCAATTCACCAGGTCGATCCAACGGCACNGCAGAAGGGTTCTGATTTGATGGATCCTGCTGGATGCATCCACTGGGCGGCTGATCAACAGCAGCCTGAAAGGTGGTCGGTGGACCACTCTGGATTGGGGAGCCCAGACGACTGGCCTCCCGCACATTTGGAGGCAGCGCCAAGGTGACGAACCAACCCTTGAACCAGGCCAAAGCCAGGGCTTTACGGCTGGATTGTCCTGCCCTCGCCAACAAGGCCTATTTCAATTACGGAGGGCAGGGACCCCTTCCCAACGCCTCCCTGGAGGCGATCACCGCCAGCTGGAGGACAATCCAGGAACTCGGCCCTTTCACCAGCGACATCTGGCCCTACATCGGTGCAGAGGTGAACCGCACCAGACGGTTGCTAGCAGAACACTGCGGCGTCCCACCCCATCGCCTCGCCCTCACCGAAAACGTCACCACTGGCTGCGTGTTGCCGCTCTGGGGACTGCCGTTCCAGGCCGGTGATCACCTGCTGATCGGTGACTGTGAACATCCGGGCGTCGTGGCCGCCTGCGTGGAACTGGCCCATCGCGCCGACCTGACGATCGACATCCTGCCCGTCAAAAACCTCTGCGGTGATCAGCAGACGACGGACCAGGGTGTGCTGGATGCACTCGAGCAGCAGCTCACCGGGCGTACCCGCCTGGTGGTGCTCTCGCATCTGCTGTGGAACACCGGCCAGATCATGCCGATCGGGGCTGTCGCCAGTCAGCTCGAGCAGCATCCACAACATCCCTTCCTGCTGGTGGATGCCGCGCAAAGTTTTGGCCAGATCCCTGTGCAGGAAGCCGCCTCGGCCGCAGACATCTACGGCTTCACCGGGCACAAATGGACCTGTGGGCCGGAAGGGCTGGGTGGTGTCGCGCTGTCAGAGCGTGTTCTGGAGCAGGCCAGACCCACCCTGATCGGCTGGCGAAGTCTGCAGGATGAAAGCAAGGCCAACCTCAGCTCGGAGGATCCGTTTCATCACGACAGCCGACGTTTTGAAGTGGCCACCAGCTGCGTCCCGCTGTTGGCAGGTCTACGCACGTCGCTGGAGCTGCTGAACCAGGCCGGGACTGCTGAGCAGCGCCTTGAACAGATCCGCCAACGCAGCGAGGACCTGTGGCAGAAGCTTTCGCAGATCAAGGGCGTCAGCCCGATCGTTGCAGCCGCGCCGGCTGCAGGTTTGGTGAGTTTCCAATTCGAGCACTCCCCATCCAGCGGCTCCGAGACCGTCGCGCAGCTTGGACACCAGGGCGTGTGGATCCGAGACCTGGCCGATCCCATCTGCCTGCGTGCCTGCACCCACGTGATGACAGACGCTGCTGAAATCAATCAATTGGTGAACGCCCTGAAACCCATGGCGACCGGTCACCCCTGATGGGAATGATTCAGTTCAGATCTCTGAGACGCAATCAACGCTTTGAAGCCTGATCGACCTGAGACTGTCCAAACCATGGCTGCTGTGGATCCATCGATGATGGTGGGTACAGCGTTGTGGAGGGGAATGCGAAGTCAGCACCAGCCTGTTTCACGATGTCTGCAATCTTGAGAAACACGTCCTGCTGTTGATCCAACCAATCGCCCCAAATCGTTGTTTTCGTAAAGCAATACACGAGCATATTGACCGATGAACTATCCCATTGATTGAAATTGACAAGAATGGTTTGCGACTGATCAATGGCTTCATGAGACTTCAACATTGCCTTGACGCTGGCAGTAACTCCATTGATCCGATCGATATCTTCGTAGCGGAGGCTGATTTCCACCTTGATTCGCCTGTTGTACATCCTGCCTGGGTTTTCAATCGGTGTGGTTGCAAACACCGAATTGGGAATGAACAGGGGACGACGATCAAAGGTACGGATGCGTGTGTGATACCAGCCAATCCTTTCGACAGTGCCCTCAAACGTTGACACCTTGATCCAATCTCCCTCGGCAAAGGGGCGGTTGAAAAACAACATCAAACCCGACAAGAAATTCTGGGAGATCTGCTGGGTTCCAAAGCCGATGCCGATCCCTGCCCCACCAAGCACAGCTCCGACAGCAGTTGCCGAAACACCCATCGCGATCATGATCGCAGCGGAAGTAATCAGCAGAACAGCAATACAAAAAACCCTATCAATCAGAGCCACCAACATCGCTCTTTCACGATCATCCTCAACTTCCTTGAGCAGCCAACGATTGAAACTTCCTGAATGAAGGATTTTCAAACCAGCAATGGTGACCGCCCGTCCGATCGCAAAAAACACCAGCGATGTGGTGACTTTGATCACTTCCGCATCGGTGATGACAGCAATATTTTTGGCCAGCAATCCGAACAGCCAGCCAGCATAAAGTGAGATCCCGAAACCGAGCATCAATGGTCGCCGCAAGGCTCGGATCAGCACCGCAACATTGGGCCTGCTGACGCGCTCCAGAAGCTTCAGAAAAAGCCCCAGAAGCAGCAACACAAGGGACCCTGCCAGGAGCCCCTCAGGGGTTTGAAAAAATTGCGCGTCTTTGGCTAAATCCAGTCGAAAAAAGTCCTTCATCCGGTTCAGGCAAAACCCTGCTTAGGGATTATCCCTCAGGCAAATGCCTACGCAGGGCCTTTTCAGCCTCCTTTCGATCATCAAAAGGCACCTTTTCCATACCGAGGATTTGATAATCCTCGTGACCTTTGCCGGCTATCAGCACGAGATCATCGGCATGCGCCTCGGAAATCGCAGACGCGATTGCCGCTGCACGATCAGCATCCACCACGTGCTCACATCCAGGGACAAGTCCCGCCACAACATCATCAAGAATCCTGGCTGGATCTTCGGTGCGAGGGTTATCTGACGTCACCACCACGTGATCGGCCAACCGTGATGCGATCGCTGCCATCTGAGGTCGCTTGCCTCGATCACGGTCTCCGCCGCAGCCGAACACACAGATGAGCCGTCCCTGGCTGAAGGGGCGGCAGGCCTTCAAAGCATTCTCCAGGCCGTCCGGGGTATGGGCGTAGTCCACCAGCACCGTGGGCTGCAGAGCCTGATCAGCGCCCTGAATGATCACCCGTTCCATCCGACCCGGCACACCGCGGAACTGCTCGATCGCGGCGAGCAGCGGCTGCAAAGGGAGGTCCTGCTGCAACAGCACTCCCACCGCCTGAAGCACATTCATCAGGTTGAAGCGACCGAGCAGCGGTGAACGGAACGTCCCCTCCCCACAGGGACTGATCAAACGACCGTCAACGCCGCTGCCGGTCATCACCAGATCCACCATCCGCAACGCAGCGGAAGGATCGAGCAAAGAGCTGGACCAACATGACGATCCAAGCCGTTCCGCCAGCCGGGCGCCCCAGGGATCATCGATATTCACCACTGCCTTAGAGGCGCCATCCACCATCAGGGGATCCTTGAACAGGCTTGCCTTCGCTTCGAAGTACTCCTCCATCGAGGCGTGATAGTCGAGATGATCCTGGGTGAGGTTGGTGAACACAGCCCCGGAAAAACGGCATCCAGCCACACGGTGTTGAGCCAGGGCGTGGGAGCTCACCTCCATCGCCGCCAGGCGTGTGCCGGCCGCCACCGCCTCAGCCAGTTGCCCCTGCAACCGATCCGAAAATGCAGTGGTGTGCACCGAGGTGATGCTGTGGCCCGGCCAGCGGTTCACCAACGTGCCGAACAGAGCCGTCGTGGTGCCGCACGCCCATGCCAGATGCTCAATCAGGTGGGTCGTGGTGGTTTTGCCGTTCGTACCGGTCACACCAACGAGTTTCATGCGGGTGCTCGGCCGATCCCAGAATGCCGCTGCCAGCTCCCCCAGCAGAGGGGCCACCGGATCGGCCACCACCACCACCGGGTCCTCCAGCCCCGGTGGTTGCGCAGCCGCAGCAGCAGGACCAATCACCGCCGCTGCGGCTCCAGCCGCCAAAGCCTGAGGCCAGAAACGGCCTCCATCCACCCTCTCCCCGGGCAATCCAAGGAAAAGGCTGCCAGAACTCACGGCACGCGAATCGCTGGTGACCTGCGTCAACACCGGATCACTCAGACCATCCGGAACAGGCCAACCCACATCGCGCAGCAGGGCGTGCAATGTCTGGCTCATCCCTTGGTCCCCACATCCGGCAAGGTGGCATTGTTCTAAGCCCCTCAGACGGGGTTGGACAGGGCCCGTTGCAACCAGTTGAACAGGCCTTCTCCGCTCAAACGAGGCGATACACGCGGTAGGTCGCGGCCATTCCAGCTCAGCACCGGCACCTCGAGGTCGTAACGGGCCCTAACAGCAGGCGGAAGATCCGATGCATCGATATCAATCACCACAAGCTCGAGCGAAAGCCCAACAAGATCCAGCTGTCGCAGGCGTTGCTCCAATCCTTCACACAGACAGCAGCCTGTGCGGCTGTAGAGCCTGAGCCGTCGATCAGAGGATTCGGTCATGGGTCAATCCGGAACGGGATCGCAACCGCAGGGGGTGAAGGGGTGACAACGCAGCAAGCGCTTGACCGTGAGCCAACCCCCGCGCCAAGGGCCATGGCGCTGAATCGCCTCCAGGCCGTAGGCACTGCAGGTGGGCGTAAAGCGGCAGCGTGGCCCGATCATCGGAGAGATGAAACGCCTGTAGAACCCGATCAACGTCAGCATCAGGAGCGCCACGGTGCTGTTGAAACCGCGACGTAACTGATCCAACGGGCCGACGGATACAGTGGTTGGTTCGTGCATGGAGGAATGCGCAGGACCGTCTCCGGTTCCCAGCATGCCCGCCGAAACGCACGAATGCTCACAACACCAACCCACCCATGGCTCGATACCGCGGCCCTCGTCTGAGGATCACGCGGCGCTTGGGAGACCTTCCCGGTCTCACCCGGAAGGCCGCAAAGCGGTCCTATCCACCCGGTCAGCACGGCCAAGCCCGTCGCAAGCGCTCTGAATACGCAATCCGTCTCGAAGAAAAGCAGAAACTCCGGTTCAACTACGGGGTGTCTGAACGCCAACTCGTGCGCTANGTGAAGAAGGCGCGCGCCCAGGACGGTTCCACAGGAACCAACCTGCTCAAGCTTCTGGAAAACAGACTGGACAATGTCTGCTTCCGTCTCGGTTTCGGCCCAACAGTGCCGGGAGCCCGTCAGCTGGTGAACCATGGTCACGTGACCGTGAATGGCCGTGTCACGGACATCGCCAGCTACCAGTGCAAAGCCGGTGATGTGATCGCCATCCGCGAACGCAAGTGCAGCAAGAAACTGGCCGAAGCCAATCTTGAGTTTCCCGGTCTGGCCAACGTCCCAACGCACCTTGAGCTAGACAAACCCAAGATGAGTGCCAAGGTCACAGGCCGGTGTGAACGCGAATGGGTCGCCTTGGAAATCAACGAACTGCTGGTGGTGGAGTATTACTCCAGAAAGGTCTAATCAACCGCCACACTCATCAACAATCAGCAGAACAATCCCCTGGTGTTCATNGGAGCATCAGGGGATTTTTATCGCACAAGCCAGAATCCAGCAGCCCCTGGATCCCTCCCATGCATCATCCGGATGACGTCAAACGAACAACAATGATGTCCACGCTCTGAAAAACGAAACGACCGCAGCAGATTAATCATCGTGTTTCACAACAACGCGCTGCGCACGGTCGATCTGCTCCTGCACAGCATTGTCGTAGTCCGCTGCATCCAGAAGTGGCAATTGAGCTTCGCGATCGAGGCGCGTGCTGAGGCGAACAAAACCAAGAAACGCGTGAATCCCGAGCCAGAATCCACCAAACAGGAGGATCANCAATCCGTCTCGAGCAGCATCTACAGCGGCCGCGAAGCCCCATGTGGCCGCCAAGGCAAGTAAACCACTCAACAACAGCTGNGAAGCGAGCAATTCCCTTCCCTTGTTGTTAACTTCCAATCCAGCCTAACAATCCAGTTGCAGCAGGGGATATCANCAANATTGNATCACACGNCCAATCGGNCCCAAATCGCCCTTGNNTTGAGCTTGTCGGGGGTTGAAGCAGCTGAATCCCNAGNACCTCTGANNNGACTTCTAGCCCATTTGGGGGATCANGAGCCCTGCATCAATCCCTCGAATGGGTGATGTGATCTGATGCGAGAACAGCAACAGTGGATGTNTCCAAAGCCAACTGTCACGGCTGCCATGAAGTAAAGCGAATTGTCGGGAAGCCTGATGCTGCACTGGCTGAAAGCAGCTGAAAGCCATACAAAACCCTTCGGGGAAAAGCAGGGGGCGTTTGTGATTGTCGCTATCGATCTCCCGACAGGCCTATAACCCCGTCAGCAATGGCGGGGTTTTCTATTAATCAAGGGATAGCGTCACAAGCAAGGGTGAAAACCCAAAGTCAATGAGTGACAATGAAAGGGTCTGAGCAAAATTTCAATGCCTTTGTCGAGCAATCCACGCATATCCAAGGTGTTGATGCAAATCACTTGGGTTATTGGAGGCATTGGATTCTGGAATGCTTTTAACAGTTTTGGTTCTGGAGATGTTGAGTCGGCGACGCAATGGATCTCAGCGTGGGCTGTCGGCGGCGTAGGCCTGTTGTCGTTTGTTCGACATGCGGTTTTTCACAGAAGTGATGCGTTGCGTATGGGGTGGGACTATGGAGCACGAAACGATTTTCAAATTGAAGTTGGTTTTGCAAATCTTGCTTGGGGTGTCGTCGCCATTGTGGGGATCCTCCAAGGATGGGGAACGCAAGCCCTTGGAGCATTGGTTCTTCTTGTCGGAATTTATATGATTCAGGCAGCCGCATTACATCTTCTCGAACTGAAGGAGGCCAAGCAACCCAATCGATATGGAAGCAAGCTTGCAAATACAGCCTATGCCCTTTGCATGCTTTGGTTCGGGATCAGTGCTCTCGCTTCTTGAGCCCAACGAATTCGCAGATGATCGAGGAGAGTCAAGTTTAGTGAGTTCACACGTCCTTCCATCAACAATGACAGGGACTGGTGATTAACGGACTCAACCATACAAAACAATGTTCGACGCTCTTTTTCTCGTTTAGACACTTCCGCATCGTCGGCCTCTGTTCATGCAGCCTCCAGCAAAGAGCCAACTCCAAATGCAATGATCAATGATGACCGATCACCCGACAATTTAAACAGCATTGAAAAGCAAAGAACACAATTCAAGCAAGGTTATTTCCCTGAAATATTTTTTATATTTATCCTGAATCACGCACCGAGAGGCCTTGCAAGGCAAAACCTGCGGTGTGCGCACAAGAAGACTATCGAAAAAGAAATTCAACAATTGATTCAGCCAAAACAATTAAGCTCAACACTGTTCAATATATTGAATCACAAAGATGCACATTGCTCAGAAAACCAATCATCATTCGGTTCTCCCGAACACATGATATTGGCATATCCGCGATCAATACTCCCCATATAAACATAGCCAAGTTGTTTACCTTTCTTGCTTGTCATATTGAAAAGCGCTAAACCCGTGCTGTGATCACCCTCCTCCAATTCTTCACGCAGATCAAGATGCTCGCCCATCAGCTCATTCAAGTCTTCTACAACATTGGTTCCTTTGATCTTGCCTTTTTTGGCTTTATAAAGTTTCTTGCTATAGCCGAGGTTGTCTGCGAACAGAAGTTCATCGCTGCTGTCAAGCAAGCCATTGCGATTTGAATCCAAATAAAGGAGTGACCGTTTCAATTTCTTGTCAACTTCTACAAAACCTNTGGNTTTTCTTTCAAAGTCAATCACCTCCTCATCTCTACCGAGAAGCAACTGCTTGGCACTGGTCCATTTTAAAGTGTTCTTTCCTTTGGACCTTGAAACACGCTTGAACTTGCCATGAAGCTGGAATGCCACAACCGTTAAAAGCAGATATCCAAGAATTAGCCACAGAAAGTAAACGATTGGTTATGGTGAAACAATACGGGTAGTCCCCCCTGAAAAGTGACTTTCGAGACAGCTGTGACTCTCTGCCCGAGTGATGAGCTGATGCACGCCTTATTGAGCTGAACAACTGTTGAACCTTTCAGGTGAAGGAGCGTCTGGTGGCATGATCAGACCTTGAGCAACAGAAGACGAAACCAAAAGTTTGATGGCCTGACACTCATCGATAGGGCTCTCGTTGATTCGGATAGCAAGCTTAAAGAGCAGCCAATGCAACCAAGGCCACGACCATTAAAAAAGCCAAAGTGATCAAAAATGCCAAAGTGAACGGTCGGGGGTCAACACTGCGCAGTGGACGCCGCCTGCAAGTCCCGCANTTGCTGGGCTTCCGTTTCATCAGACTTGGTTGNTCTGCTTGATCAGATTGATATCAAAGCATGGTAAGGACACGTTCGATTAACAATTGCCCGTCATATCGTCTGAATAGAAGNACGACCATTGATCAAACGGTTCGCTTCTACAAGCTGCAGTCCACCGATGCCAAGACAATGAAGCCGTTCAAGACTTTTGAATCCGTCTCAATCATCAACAGACCCGTGTNATCCAACCAAAGTAACTTTAATCAAGAGAATTCAAGGAACGTCTTCGGTGAAATAGCCACTGCGGGCCAGCACTTCTTCTGCATCACTGAAATGCGGGGGGTCATTCTGCAGATCGGGGTTGTAGCGGTAGTGATCGTGGAGAAACCTCGACTGAAGAACCGCCTGTTCAACCCCATCGATGGCAACCTTCGCCTTGTTTCGGATCTCCTGTTGCTGTTCCAGATCATTGTTGTGAAGTGAGATCTGCAGCTCATCCCTCAAGACTGAAAGATGCGCCGCGCTTTTCACCACGCCATAAATGCGTTGCACACGTTCGCGCCGAATCAAGTCAAGCCCAAGGGTGTTGGCCCTCTCGAGTTCTGAATCAAGACTTGGCCAGTACCGCGATGTGTAGTAAGCACCAACGTCAGCGTGGTACCAGGCCTCGCTGCGAGCAATGGACGACGACACAGTGTTATGCAGTTTCCAGAGAAACAGCCTCAGGGACTGGGCATCAACGATCTGCTCGAGTTTATTGTCCAGAGACACCTCCATCGTGCTGTTGGGTTGATCAGCTCCAAGCATTAGATATTCAATTGGATACATCGAAACTTCACGATTGCGAACGACATATCTGTTCAAATGGAAGCGGCAATAGGGGCACGGATACATCGATGCCAGTGCCGCAAAAAATTGTTTGAATGCCTGTATGGATTCAATTTGGCGATCCTCCGGCTGGGCAGCAATCAATTCAGCNCTGGTGTGCATGAAACGCCATGTGGGGGGGCCAATGAAATAAGGGAAACTCACCCTCATCTGGCTGGCTTCAACATCCCCTCGACCAACATAAAGATCCAGGAAGGCAACGTACTGACAGAGAAAACCACTCTCCCGACCGAATTCTTCGCGCTCACGCCGTTTCTGCACCCCGTTCAGGTAGTGACGCGTCAGCTCCCAGGCCTGGCGGAGCTCCTTCTTCACGAGCAGAGGCAGCGTGTTGAAGGCCTCCTCCGTCGCATGTCCGTAGTGACTGAATTCACCGGCTTCCNGATGTTCAACAAACCAGGCATTCAATTCAGACAACTCAGCATTATCCCAAGCTTCAATATCGGCCTTAGAACGCACCGAACTNGCCCGCAGCAGCAGCGGCATGAACTCTTCATACCAGTACGCCGTGGGCATGATCGAGCCCGCAAAACGCTCTGCATCCGGATCAACGATCACCCGTTGCCAGGTTTCGATATACGGCCGCGATGCAACCCGTTTCCCCTGCTCGGGNGAANCATTCAACTCCCGGTGGTCATCGAGTTGGCGCAACCGATTGAGCTCATGATGCTGCAGGTCTTCATGGGTGACGGCATCGGGCTGGTGACCCTGCAACGCAGCGATGAGCAACACGTCCAGAACAACGGCAACGATTTGGTGGTGATGATCAAGCTCCACCAGCTCCTGCTCCAAATCGTCCTCCGCCTCCTGCATGGCCTCCGTATGGGGAATATNGTTCCAATTCGCCATCCGTTCACGCANATCATCTTCTGCACGGTTCACCGACGCCCGCAGCGTTTCAAATGGCTCTTCCGCCCCCTCTTCAACAATGCCGAGTGACAGATAAAAATCCACAGCAGCATTCACGAAGCTGACAAAATCAGGAATCGTGTAAGGAAGGTCGTAAGCGCGCAGATGGGTTTCCGAATTNGCTGAATAACTTTCCCGAAAACTGCGATAGGCCGCCCCTTGCAGTAAACGNAACCAACCGATCTGCATNTGCAATGCTGAAGTGCCGATCTGNGATGTTGGATCGATTGAAGATCCACTGGTGTTTCCGCTGGAATGCCGTCGTGCNGCCATGTCCGGGTGCTCCGTGGAGCGATGGCCACCGGCGTAAGCACGCGGATGTGCGGAGAAATGCTCAGGCAAGTAATCCAAAAGACGCTGAAGATCAATCTCTTCAGAACCATCCCGGGCCATTTCAATCGAGATCACATCCGCCGTTTCCTCAGACACGCCGAACAGCAGAATCAAACGCTTGAGCAGGCCGAGATCAACGAATCCGTCATCATCCTGATCAAGCAGATGGAAGGCCTCCCGCGCCTTCACCTGGGCATTACCGATTTGGAGTGACAGCAATTGACGCCATCCCTGAAGGCTGACCTCCTCTGTGATCAAGTGATGGGTCGCCATCGCCAGCTGAAGGTCCTCAACGGAGAGAGCAACACCGGCGGCCGCGGCNCGCTGACACAGCAGGTCAGGGGTGATCGACGCGTCAGACAGATCTGCGAACAGCTNNTCAAAGGAGCTGGGCGTGAGGGGGGACACGGATGCGATTGACCTCTTTCGCNGAGCGTAGAAACCTCCTGGACGATTGAGCGTCAGCATCCNTACACCNTTCATCCCTCCATCCGNCGNGGGTCATCCGGCTCGGTGACCGCCAGTTCCAGTCCATTCGCCATCTGGACATTCCTGGAATGCAACNCCTTCAAAGCCAGGCGNTGGAACTCCCGCTCCGTTGCCCATTGCTCACCAGCACGGGTGATCAGCAGCACCTGCATGTGGACGCCNAGAGCGCTGATGCGCTTCACCCCACGCAGGATCGGCTCCCCGATCAAACGATCACCCCAAATCGGATCATCTTTGAAGGTCTCAATCACATCCGAAAGCGTGCTGAACACAACAGCCAGATCGCTTTGCCGATGTGAAATCAGAAATGTAATCAGGCTGCCGGAGCGCAACTTGGTGGCGTTGCGCATCTGCAGGATCGACGAGTTGTCAACGATGTTGATGCGCTGGTCGAGACAACGAATTTGTGTGCTGAACAGCCCCACATCAACCACCTCCCCCTGGATGCCATCCACCTCAATCCAGTCACCAATCGCATANCGGTCCTCCAGCAACATCACCAGACCGGTCACAAAGTCCCGCAGGAACCCCTGGAACACAAAAGCCAGAGCGCCCAACAAAGCGCCACCGGCCAGGATCAAAGAATTGGAAACTGAACGAACACCAGGGATATCCAGCAGCACCCAGATCCCCACCAACACCAATCCAGCCACGTTGATCAGGCGATGGGTCACCCGCAGCAGACTGATGAAGCGCTGCTGCCGTCTCGCCAACTCCCGCTCAGACACATCCACATCCGCAGCCCACTGGCTGAGCAGAAACGTGGCGAGGCTGCGCAGCAGAAANGTGAGCAGGGTGACCAGGAAAAACTTGACGAAGGCAAACGTCGGCTGCATCAGCAGCTCCAAGCCCANGGGCACCAGGCCGGGCATCGCCATCACGGCGATNCCAAGCATCATCACCACTTCATAAAGAAGNAGCAGCAGCACTCCGATCGTGAGGGCCTGCTCNGCNTGCANCCTGATGGCAAAGCGTCGATTCCTCGACCGCTGCTTGAGCAGCTCGCTCTGAAGGCGTGTGGTCCTCTGGCGAAGCCGATTCCAGAGGATTGACGTCCCCACCATCAAGCCGAACACCAGCAGCTCGATCAGAACGGTGACGCGGAACCGACGCGCCAACCGCTGGGGGGAATACACCTTGCGGGCGTGGTTGACCCGCTGTTCCAGCAGCAGCCGCCAGTCCTGTGCCAGTGCCAGCGGTTTGGCGCCGTTGATGTCCGCATCGGCTCTGGTGACAGTGAGGATGGGGAACGGCTGCTCGCGACCCGGCAGACGNGCTGCCAGNTCGTAGGGGCCATCGCCGTCCTTGAGCACCACAAGATCGATGGGCTCACCGGATCGGTCCAGCCCGTAGCGCCTTCCAGCACTGCAGACCGTGCTCTCCAGCCCCAACAANNTCTGGGTCAGCCATTCCGTCAGCCGCTCACTGAAACTGCAGAGCTGGTTGGGGTCGTAGAGCGCGCGAAGATTGCCCTCGATCACCTTGGCTCGCATCGAGGCGCCAATCAGCCCCTGATCGCCATCGTCCTGGGGACTGGCGACCATGATCGACGGCACGCCAAGCACCCTNACCTTGGCAAGCTTGTAGCGCCCTTCAAGGGTGAACTCCTCCTCCAATCCGNTGCCGTCGGNACGCGAGTGCGGCGATTCAGCACGGTTCAGAGGCACCAGGTCGAGCAAGTTGGCGCGCACCTGGGCTGAGCGATNGCTCAGCCCTGTGAACAACAGCGCACCGCTGAGCAGCAAGGCCAGAAGCGTGAAGAGACGGCGTCTCAGAGCAACCAACGCGGCAGCATCGTCCTGGCGTTCACTCTGCTGCTTCGCGAAGGCCCCGTCAGCCTCCTGTCAGGGACAGCAGCAGATTCAACCGGCGTCCTCCGGGAGCAGATGGCGATGCAACCAGGGCAGGCTGAGACCGATCACGTTCGAGTAGCAGCCNTTCAGAGCTTCGATGTACAACCCACCACGACCCTCCANCGCAAATCCACCGGCGCACTGCAGCGGCTCCCCACNNGCCACATAGGCCCGAATCTGATGCTCCGACAAGGAGGCGAAGTGGATCTGCGTGCTCACACAGTCCCGTTGAACCACCACTGCAGCTGAACCCACCGGGCCGCGCAACAAGGCGTGCCCGCTGTGAAGCACGGCGGAACCACCAGCCATCCGTCGCCAGCGGGCGATGGCTTCATCCGCATCCGCAGGCTTACCGAACACCTCAGCCTCGAACGCCAAAACAGAATCACACCCCAGCACTGCCGTGATGTCGTGATCCCGTTGCGGTGCCAGGCCAGCGTGAACAGCCTGGGCCTTGGCCTCGGCCAGCCTCTGCACCAACTCACGGGGATCGGGGTGATGAATCGTGGATTCATCCACACCACTCACCCTCACGCGATGGGCGATCCCGGCTTGCTCCAGCAAGCGGCGGCGAGCCGGAGAGGCCGAGGCGAGCATCAGCAAGGTANACAGCTCCAGGCGAATGATCCGTAGGCTGCCAGCGATCAGGACTGGAGGGTGTGTCATCAACGAGCTGTCTCACCCGAGCAACCTGCTGAGCCAGCGCAGCCGGGAGCGGGCCAAGCGATCGATGCGGTGCCTCCCCTTCAGTCTTGAGCTCTACCGGGATCTCCAGAACAGTGGACTTGATGCCGCGAGCCTCTGGGCTGATCGGCGCCGCTACGGGCGCACCTGGCGTTGGCCACGCCATGCCGATGCGCTCGAAGAGGATCTGAGATGGCTGATCACCGTTGGAGTTCTCCGCCGCGAGGTGGACGGTCAAGGACTGACCAGCCGATTCCGCCTCACACCACTGGGCCGTCAGCTGCTGGATGAGGATCCCCGTCTCCTCGACGATGCGGTGCCTCCCGCCGAANACATCCGCCATCAGCTGCGTCGGCTCTGGCCTCTGGCATGAACACCCCTTCTCTGATGGTGCTCGGCACCTCCAGTGGCGCCGGCAAGTCGTTGATGACGGCCGCCCTCTGCCGGGTGCTGAAACGACGGGGNGAGCAACCGCTGCCCTTCAAGGGGCAGAACATGAGCAACAACGCCTGGGTGGACGCAGACGGAGGAGAAATGGCGTATTCCCAGGCGATGCAGGCCTGGGCTGCGCAACTGGACCCCTGCTGCGCGATGAATCCNGTGTTGCTCAAACCGNGGGGTGACAGCACCAGNGAAGTGATCCACATGGGCTGCAGTGTGGGCACCGCCCGGGCNGAGCATTACTACCGCGATTGGTTCCGGCCTGGCTGGCAGGCCATCCGTTCCGGCCTCGCGTCTCTCCAGCAGCAATGGCCTCACGGACGCTTGGTGCTGGAGGGAGCCGGCAGCCCGGTCGAAGTGAATCTCCAACGCCGGGATCTGACCAATCTGAGGCTGGCCCAGTACCTGCGAGCCCATTGCCTGCTGGTGGCCGATATTGAGCGGGGTGGCGTTTTTGCACAGATCGTCGGAACCCTGGCCCTGCTGCGACCGGTGGAGCGTCCGCTGATCAAGGGCATCCTGATCAATCGCTTCCGCGGCCGCCGCTCTCTCTTCGATGAAGGATGCCGTTGGCTGGAACAGGAGACCGGCATCCCCGTGCTCGGGGTGATGCCCTGGCTGAATGAGCAGTTTCCGCCGGAGGACTCCCTCGACCTGCTGGAGCGTCGCCCCTCCAGCGCTGCCGCTGACCTGAACATCGCCGTGGTGCGACTGCCCTCCCTGAGCAATTTCTCCGATCTCGATCCGCTCGCGGCGGAATCAAGCGTGAAACTGCGCTGGCTGCTGCCGGGTGAGGCCCTCGGCCAACCGGATGCCGTCATTCTTCCGGGCAGCAAGCAGACCATGTCCGATCTGGCAACGCTGCACAGCAGTGGCTTGGCAGAGTCTCTGCAGCGGTATGCGGCATCAGGCGGGAACCTGCTCGGCATCTGCGGTGGCCTGCAGATGCTGGGGGACCGACTTCTCGATCCCGATCGGATGGAAGGGGGAGAGGCTTCGGCTGCTGGGCTCGGCCTGCTGCCACTCCAGACCCGCTTCCACGACAGCAAGACCCTGCGGCAACGCCGTGTTGAAGCGCTCTGGCCGACCCGCTGCAGCGTGAGCGGCTTTGAGTTGCACCAGGGCACCACCACAAGCGATGCGTCCCTCTCCCCTTTGTTGGAGGATCCGAGCCTCGGCTGGTGGAAGAACGGACCGCGCGGATCGATGGTGGCGGGCAGTTATCTGCACGGGTTACTGGACAATGGCCCCTGGCGCAGACAGTGGCTGAATCACCTGCGCACCCGAAAAGGTCTGCCGGATCTCCCGATAGACAGGCCCCACCATGCCGACCACCGCGATCAGCTGCTGAACCGGCTTGCCGATGCCTTCGAGCAGCATGTGAATCTCACGCCCCTGCTGGATGCCTGAATCTCGCTTGGTCGCATGGTTCAGCGAGCCGTTCCATGCATGGGGAAGGGGCTGTTCTGATCGCAATGATTCAGTGATCATGCAATGGCTGAGATCCCCGCATGGCTGCTGATCAGATCGCCATCCGCTGGCCCGATGGCAGCACCACCACTGGGGAGGTTGGAGGTGACTGGCTGTTAACGGCCGCCAGAGCCGGCATCAACATTCCAACTGGATGCTTAGGCGGCAGTTGCGGCGCCTGTGAGATCGAAGTGAACGGCACCGTGGTCCGGGCGTGCATCAGTACTGTCCCTGCCTCCAAAAGCGGACAGCTCGTGGTGGACTACGCACTTGATCCTCACTGGTAAGGCTGGATGGCCCGAAAAGTTCCGGTGATGCCCACCGCACTGAACAAGGCGCTGGCCGCCTTTTTGACTGGGGCCGCCAGCGGTGCCATCACCGCGCTGGTGATGGGGGTTGTTGGAACGGTCTCCAGAAGCCTTTGGGGGGACTCAACAGAACAGGGGCTTGATTACGTCGTGCCGCTCGGCTGGTCGATGGGGGTTTGCGGAGCAATCGGGGTGCTGCTGGCCCTGATCCATCGCGGTGGCAAGAAAACGCTGCTGCCGGAGCTGCACGCCACCATGCATGAACTGCATCACCCTGAGGACGCTCCGCCGCGGGACAATCCCCGCGCCCTGCTTGGCGCCATGGTTGCTCTGATCGGTGGTGGGGTCTCGGGTCCGGAAGCGTTGATGAGCCGACTGGCGGCCCTCAGCAGTCAGAGAATCTGGCGAGGACGTGATCAGGACTACGCAAAGGCGAGCGTGGCGGGAAGCCTGGCCATGTTCGGCGCTCCCCTCCTCGGGGGCGCTGTTGTCCATGACCAACGGGCGGATCGAATCCAGCGATGGCTTCCCGGAATCATCGGCGGCCTCGCCGGTTTCAGCCTGTTCCATGGGATTGATGAAGTCACCGGCGGAACACTTCGCGCGTTGCCCTACACGTGGCCTTCGAATCTGGGCGAGGACATCGGCACCCTGGTGTCAGCGCTGCTCGCGGGCCTGGTGGGTGGAGCCCTCGGGTTGATGCTTCGTTCATGGCGACGGGCGCTGCAGCAGCGGGAGTTGCTCGAGCATTGGCGCTGGTGGCCCGTTCTCACAGGCCTGCTGTTGGGGGCGCTGATGCACTGGCTGCCCCTGGTTCCATTCGCAGGGGAGGATCAGCTGCGACCGCTGCTGGAAGGCGTCAACCGCACCGACGCCCCGATGCTGATCTTTTCCGCATTGATCAAACTGCTGATGCTTGGCCTTTGTCTTGAGACCGGCTGGCGCGGCGGCATCTTCTTTCCTGTGTTTCTGATCGCCTGTGCATTCGGCAGCGCTCTGCATGAGCTCATGCCTGCAATCGGAAGTCTTGGCAGTTGGTGCGGAGGGGTCAGCGGAGCCTTCTACATGGTGATGCTCAGAGCGCGCATCAGTGTTCTCGTGCTCTCTGTGGTGCTGCTGCAAGGCCACGGCGCCACCGGAGCCCTGGTGGGTGTCGTGATCGGCGAACTGATCAGCCGGTCTTGGCCAGAGGGTGATGATCATGCCCCTCAACCTGCCCATCAAACACCCGACTCGCCCTGATATCGGCCGCTTCGATCGTGATCAGATCCTCCCGGGTGAGCACCTCATCCATGCGGGCGAAGAGTCGGTTGGCTTGACGCAACCTGGCACGATCGATCGCATTGCGAATCGACCGGGCATTGGCAAAGAACGGCAGCTCACGCCGCAACGTGATGTACGTCGTGAAGGCCTCGTTCGCCTCAGGGCTGAACTGATAATGCTGGGCTTTCAGCAGCAGACCGGCGATCGCCATCAACTCGGAGTCGCTGTAATCAGGAAAGTCCAGATGATGGGCCACCCGCGAGGACAAGCCTGGATTGGAGTTGTAGAACATCTCCATTCGATCCTTGTACCCCGCGAAGATCACCACCACGTCACTGCGACGGGTTTCCATCTCCTGCAGGAGAATCTCAATTGCCTCTGCACCGAAATCCCTTTCGTTGTCTGGCTTATAGAGGTAATAAGCCTCATCGATGAACAGCACCCCGCCCTGGGCGCGCTTGAGCATCTCCTTGGTTTTGGGAGCGGTGTGGCCCACGTACTGGCCCACCAGATCATCCCGGGTCGCCGTCACCACATGCCCCTTCCGGAGGTAGCCGAGCCGATGCAGGATCTGCGACATGCGTTGCGCAACGGTGGTCTTTCCCGTGCCGGGGCGCCCGGTGAACGACATATGCAAACTGGGCGTCGTGCTGGGCAGATCCAATTGCTGTCGCGCCTGTTCAACCAACAACAACGCCGCGATTTCACGGATGCGGGTTTTCACAGGTGCCAGCCCGACCAGCTCCCGGTCAAGCTGGGCCAGCACGTCCGCTACGCCTGAATCGGCATAGGCCGCAGCCAGATCAACCGTTTCAACCGAGGAGGGCATCGATCTGAGCGGCGAACTCACGATCTCCATCGCTCACAGCAGCATCCTTGCCCTCGGCGTCCGGTCGGATGGTGATGTTCACATAGGTGGTCCCGAAACTGATGTCCGGGAAGCATTGCGTTGCTTCGCTGTAATCACCCAACTTGTCGAGGAAGTCACGGGTGGCGCTGTAGCTGTCGAACTCAAAGCGACGTTCCAGGCAGACCGGCCGCTTGCGTTCCTGCCACTGGTCCATCAGATGCCGTATCCCTGAAGCGAAACCTAAAGGAGCGCCTCCCGCCGGCAGCCCATCAACCGTGCGCTCCAGGACTCGGCGTAAGCCCGATTCGCAGCCTGTTGCTGCGGATCATCGCTGTCGAGCGGATGGGGCATGGTGCCGGCGATGGCGCCATTGGTGACGCAGAACATCGATTTCTGAAAACTCACGCAGATCTGCACATGCACATCCACCTGTCCGCGGCCGGCGTGGTCGTACCAGCGGCTCAGCTCCTCGGGCAGGTGCCGGAACATGTCCTGCATGCAGAGGCTCGGAGGGATGCCCGCACCCATGCTGGGGATTGGATCGGCGTAAAGAGCGCCGTACTTGAAATCGCTGATGTCCGGTGAGATCTGTCGGGCCTGGGCGTTGTACGACACGGTGCCGAGGAACGGCATGCCACGGAAGAACACCGCTTCCACGTAGGGGACAGCCACATCAACGAGAAAGGTGAGTCCCGCCTCCGGCGGAAGCACCCAGATCTCCTCTCCTGCCACGGTCACCTTGTAAGTGATCGGGTTACCCGCCGCAGCCACCAAACCATCACGGATGTGATGCACCACGTCGTTGACGCAGGCCACCTCTCCAATCCTGTAGCGGCGCGCCAGATCGATAAACAGATCACTCATCACGCGCCAGAAGAGACCAAGGCAATAGATCGTGGAGAGCGAGCGGATCGATTCCGGCGCAAAGCCTGGGTACAACTGATTGGTCATCGCCAGGAGAGGATCGCGGCCCGATTTGCGCCGAATGATCCGTCGGCAGGCGTCCTGGAAAGCCTCACTGTCCAGATAGGCATCAAGACCGCCGGTGCCATGCCAGAACATCGCTTTCTGGCAGTACTCGGCGTATTCGAAGTTGATCCGATCGCCGAGCAGGTGGTCCCAGAGGCGTTTCAGCGTGAACCCCTCATGGAAGAAACGGAACACGGGGAATGGATTCAGGAGCTGTTTCTCCCCCTGATCAACCAGATTCTTGCTGTAAGCATCGAGCACGATGCCGTAGCTCTCGAGCACATTCACCACCTGGAGCAAATGGTCCGGAGTGTCCTTGAGCAAAGGCGTATCGCCGAGCAGACGGCGGATCAATTCCTCCTGATCCGGCAGCGTCGGCGGTTGGAGCGGTAGGGGAGCAGTGGGGGTTTGGGTCGCCGTCATGACAGGACCTCGCTCAACTGGCTGAGGCTGGTGGTGGTGGATTCACTGAGGCCGGAGAGCAGCTCCGGCGCCAGACCCAACAGCAGGACGCCGAGGGTGAGAGCAATGGCAGGCACCTGTTCCTGCAGCGGAACGCTCTGAAGGATACGAGGATTCACCACGGCACCGGCGGCAATGGCCAGCCTGCCGAAGAAAGCCCGGTTCACCAGCAACAGGAAGTAAACCGCTGTGAGTCCGGAGCCCACCATCGACAGCAAGGTGGCGATGGGGAATGGCTGCAAGCTTCCCCTGAAGATCAGGAACTCAGAGATGAATCCAGCCATGCCAGGGATCCCCGCACTCGCCATCACGCCGATGATCATCAGAGAGCCGGTCAGGGGGAGGCCTCGCTGCGGATTGAGCAATCCCCGCAGCACATTCAGATCGCGGGTCCCAGTTCGGGCGTACACCACTCCCACCAGAAGGAAGAGAACGCCGGAGATCAAGCCGTGACTAACCATCTGGAAGAGGGCACCCATCAACCCGAGCGGGGTTGCGGCAGCAGCTGCAAGCAGCACATATCCCATATGGCCCACCGAGCTGTAGGCCACCATCCGTTTCATATCCGTCTGAGCGATCGCAGCCAAGGAGCCGTAGAGCACCGAGATCGCCGCCCATGCCGCAAGCCACGGAGACGCCAGCTGCCAGGCCTCAGGAAACAGTCCGAGGCAGAACCGCAGCAATCCGTAGGTCCCCAGCTTGAGCAGCACCCCAGCCAACAGCACCGACACAGGCGTGGACGCCTCGGTGTGAGCATCCGGTAGCCAGGTGTGAAAGGGGAAAAGCGGGATCTTGATGCCGAAGCCGATCAGCAGAGCGCCCATCAGCACCAGCTGAGCCGTCATTCCCAGCTCACCCGCCATGATCGGATGAAGGCTGAAATCCATCGTGCCGCTGACCAGGGCCAGTCCCAGGAATGCCGCCAGGATGAGCACACCGGAAACCGCCGTGACAATCAGAAACTTGGTGGCCGCGTAGGAACGGTTGGCGCCTCCCCAAACAGCGATCAACATCCACAGCGGGATCAGTTCCAGCTCATAGAAGAGGAAGAACAGCAGCAGGTTCTGGGCCAGGAAGGCTCCATTCACCGCACCACTGATCACCAGCAGCAGGGCGAAGTAGACGCGCGGACGGTTGTCGATTGTGCGGGAGGCGATCGCCGCCACCAGGCAGAGAACACCATTCATCAGAACCAGCGGCAGGGACAGACCATCCACAGCGAGGGCATAGTCCAGTCCGATCGAATGCACCCAGCGGGCCTGTTCAACCAGCTGAAGACCACTCTCCGCAGGATCGAAAGGCACCAGCAGCGCAAAGCTCACCAGGCACTGAACGGCCAGCACAGCAATGCTGCCGATGCGCAGACGCTCGTCCCCCTGATCTCCAGGCCAGACCAGCAGGGCAAGGGCCCCAACAAAGGGAATCAGCAGCAGAAAGGAAAGCAGCATGGGTTCGGTGTCAGGTGAGGAACCAGCTCACCGAAGTGAGAAACAGAACGATCGCCACAAGCACGGTCAGCACGTAGGACTGGCTTTGTCCACTGACGCTGAGCTTGAGGCTGTCGGCACTTTGCAGAGAGAAACGCGCAACGCCGTGGAGCAGTCCATCCACCACATTGCGGTCAAACCAGGAGGCCAGGCGAGAAATGCTGGCGACCACGTTGACGATGGTGATTCTGTAGAACCGCTCCGTGTAGAAGTCGTAGGCCAGAAGATCCTGGATGCCGCGCACCAGAGGGTTGAGCGAGCGCGACCAGGCCTTGCTGAGCGGCACCAGGGCGCCGGCGAGAAGCCCAACCAAACCACTGCCCACCACGAGCGCAGCAGCCCAGAAAGGAAAAGCGAGCAGACCATCGAGCGATTCCAACCGCACCAGAAGCACCGGGGTGACCAGCACCACGACGGACAGGGCCACCATTGGTAACGCCATCTGCCAGTTCACTTCGGCGGCCCGGCGGGACTTGATCAAGGCATCACCCAGAAAGACGTGCCGGTACACGCGGACCAGATTGAGTGCCGTGAGGGCATTGGTGATCAGGAACACCGCCATGAATGGAATCGAACGGACACTGAGCAGCTCAATGCCCTGGGCCATTGCCAGAAACCCTCCAAGGGGAAGGAAAGCGACCAGCCCAGCACCGCCGACGATGTAAGCGGTGGTGGTGGCCGGCATGCGACTGGCCAGGCCTCCGAGTTCCGTGATGTCCTGGCAGTTGGTGGAAGCGATCACACCACCAATGCTCATCGAGAGCAACGCCTTGGAGACGGCATGGGTGTACAGCAACAGCAGGGCCAACACCGGGATCTGCAGGGCAATGGCGATGAACACCAGACCAAGGTGGGCGGTCGTGGAATAGGACTGGGTGCGCTTGATGTCCACCTGCGCGATCGCCACCAGCGACCCACCGATGGCACTGATGCTTCCGATCACCAGCAGGACAGCGAGGGTGATGGGTGAGGTCTGCAGGATCGGCATCACCTTCAGCAGGACGATCGCACCACAGGTCACGACCACTGAATTACGCAGAATCGATGCCGGGTTCGGTCCCTCCATGGCCTCATCCAGCCAGAGGTGCATGGGGAACTGAGCACACTTACCGGTCGGGCCGGCAATCAGTCCGAGCCCCAGCAGCGTTGCCGCCAGGGGCGTGAGGCTGCTGTTGGCAGCCCAGCTGTAGAGATCGCCGAATCCCATCGCACCGGACAAACTGCACAGGGCCACAACACCCATCAGCAGAAGCACGTCACCGACGCGCTTCGTGAGGAAGGCGTCACGCGCTGCGGTGACCACCAACGGCTGGGCGTACCAGAAACCGACCAATAAATAGGTGGAGAGGGTGAGCATCTCCAGCAGGAAATAACTCTGAAACAGGGAGTCGCTCAGCACCACGCCACTCATGGCTCCCTCGAAGAAACCAAGCAGGGCGAAAAAACGAGCCAGGGCCCACTCCTTGTCCATGTACCCCAGCGAATAAACCTGGGAGAACAAACTCAGACCGGTGATCAGCTCAAGAGCGACCAGGTTGTTGAGGGTGAGACTGAAACTGATGTCAAGCTCGAGGTCGGCAACCGTGAGCCACGGATAGGCCAGGTCTACAGGCCCTGAACGGAACACCTCCTGAAGAATCAGGCTGCCGTGGACGAACGCCAGGAGCGTCAACAGAATGTTGAGGTAGGCGGCAGGTCGGTGCGCCACTCGGCGGAACCAACCGGAGGCCCAGGGAAGCGACACGACCATTCCGGCAAATCCGTACAACGGGATTAGCCAGGCGGTGTGCAGAGGGAGGGACAGCTCCTGAGTCAAAACGGCGAGCGGGATCGGAATCGGGCTTGTCGTGATCTGGCGGGCGAATCTAAGCGCCGTTTAAGGGCGTGGGAGATTTTTATGAACCACTTGAGGCACCTGTGTTGTGGCGTCAGCTGCGACGCAGGGCACCGCTGGAGGCAAGAGCAGGCTCCACCTCGGTGTGCGGACGAGCAATGATGTGCGCTGCCACGAGACCGTCACCGACCCGTTCGCACGCATCGGCACCGGCACGGACTGCTGCATTGACCGCTCCCGTCTCACCGCGGACCATCACGGTCACATAGCCACCACCCACGAATTCGCGGCAGATGAGTGACACCTCAGCTGCTTTGGTCATGGCATCGGCCGCCTCAATCGCCGGAACGACACCTCGGGTTTCAATCATGCCGAGGGCGATTCCCTGAACCGACCCTCCAGAGCTGGTCGACGCAGATTTCACTGCTGGACGCTGTCCACCCGCGCTGGAGCCGCCACCACTGGTGGGCGTTGATTTCGCAGGGGTCGATGGAGTGCTGTCTGTGGGCGCAGCGGGTGCTGAAGCCGGGGGGTCCTCGCTGGCCACTGGCGTTACGTCCACCGTCTTGGCGGACGCTGCTGTCGTTCGGGAGGCGGCCGAGGAGCGTGTGGTGCGGCGGCGGGGGGAGGGAGAAGGGGTGGCCATAAAAGAGGTGGAAGCGGAGACGGAAGCGGCGGAGGGGGAAACGTCCCTATCCGTCCGGCGTCCAGTGGTCGATGATCCCGCCGATGGTCAGATCGGTCTGAACCGTCGGATCAGGGCAAGCGAAACGGGCTGCGGAACCACTGGCTGTGAACACCCAGTTGCCCTCGCGGGCGCCGACTGGATCAACAGCAACCAGTTTTTTGCCTTTGTTGTTGCAGAGAATGCGCAGGTGCATGTGATCCAGCCCCGCCACGCGGTAGGTGCAGACCAGCGTTCCCATCACCTGCATGATTTCCATCAGGTGCTTGAACCTCCTTGCGCCGCTGAGCCAGAGCCCGCCTTGGACACGGGTGCAGGAGCGGGTGCAACAGCTGGGGCAGGAGCTGACGAGGAGGTGGACGACGTTTTCGGAGGATCAGGTTCCCAGTGGTCAATGATGCCGACGATGGTGAGATCGCTGGGATAGGACTTGCTTCCTGCCGCCTCACGGGCTGCCGAACTGCCGACGCAGATCACCCAGTCCCCCGGTTTGGCCCCAACGGCGTCAACGGCAACCTTCTTGGAGCTCCCGTCTTGCACAACCTGAAGGTGCTTGTGCTGAAAATCAGGAATCCGGTTGGTGGAGACAAGCGGCTTGATGACCTTGACAATGAGCATGATCAGTGAGCCTCCTGGGTCTGAGGATCGAGAGTGGACCCTACGACCTCTGCTGGGGTTGTCTTGTTGCGGTCTCGAACGGTGAGACAGGTGTGCAACAGGCCGTCTTGAACCAGATCGGCATACCTTGCGGCGATGGCCTGGTTGACCCTCTGACAATCTGCGATCGCTCTCTCGCGCGCCCCGGGGACCCGACCTGAGTAGTCGAAGCGCACCACAACCGGAATCGGGAGATCGCGGGAAACATTCAGCCCCCGGAAAATCTTCACCCCCACGTCCAGATCCGGAGCACCCTCCTCAACGGTGTCGAGATGGGCGAAATAGGTGAGATTGCGCAGATGCACCTCCTTGAAGCCGATTCCAACGCCGATGAAGCGTTCGGCATGACCGGCATCGGGGTATGGGCCACCGTGCATCTCCTGCACGTAATCGATCTGGGAGCAGTTGTTCACCAGCAGGCGGGTGATGAATCGCACCATGCCGGGATCCATCGGTCCCGGTGCTGCGGCCTCAACGGCGTCGCTGATCTGCAGCAGCGCTTCATCCGAGGTCATCGATGCCGTCAAGGCATGCAGTTCTCGCGCGCAGAGCCACGCATCGGACTGCATCTCGCCATCACGGGATGGTGGATGAACCCGGATTGCATCCGTGTCCGTGTCGAGGCCAATCAGCAGCAGATCAACGGATGCCCCGCAGCAGAAGCTGTTCTCAACCGACTGGCGGAAATCCAGGAGGCGCTGGTGAGCAGATGATGCGGCGAGAGCGTCATCACTGCCATGGGCTGCACAACCCTGGTGCGAGGGATCGATGGAACTGAAGTGATACGTCACCACCTTCAAGTAGCGGGTCGGCTCTGTTGCGGGATTGGGGCGTCCTTCGCGGTAACGGCTGTGCTCCGTTTTCACCCATCGGTTCACCGTGTTTTCCACGTCGAACATCGCTCCGGCGTGAGAACGCCGCCGCACAGCGCTGAACGGAACACGCAGGGCGTAAGCGACCGTGTGCGCCAGCCGTCCGTCCGCACAGGGTGTGAGATCGAGCAGGTGGAAACCGCAGTCGAGCAGGAACTGTTCGAACTGCCTGGACGCTTCGCTGCCCGCTGCACTGTCGAGCGGATCGTCCTGGAAGAAGCGGTCGCTGAACAAACGATGCGACTCGAACACACACCAGGCGAACAGCGCGCGCATGTCCAGAGGGCGCACCCATGCGCGCTCCAGAATGTGTTGAGGAAGGTCGAATCCGAGTTCTGCACGCACCAGACGTTGGGCCTGGGGAATGAAGTCCTGGTCATGCTGCAGGGCTGAGATCTGTTTCAGCACAGGAACAATGCGATCAAACCGCCCTTTGACCTCCCGCTCATAGGCGGTCAGGTGGGCATTAGCTGCGTTGTCGGTGAGGGGGTGCGGACGGGAGGTGATCGGTAGGGACGAGCGGCTGAGGTTGAACGGAACCGGATGAACCGTCGGCTTGCTGCGACGCACCCAAGCCGGTTGCCGTACTTGTTCCGGCCCGCGCTTGTCTTGAAGGGTTCGTGTCCTGCGTCCATCGATCGCGGAGGTGGTCTCCAGCGCTGCCTTGCCTGAGCTGGTGAGGGCCCGTCGACGCTGAAGCGCGACATCGCGACTGTTGAGAAGCGAGGAATCAGCGGCTGAGACCTCTCCGTCGCTGGTGGAAACCTCCAGGGACGGAATGTTGGCCTGCTGCAGCTGACTCCGGGTTGGAGCCGTGGGGGCCAGAGGTCGCCCGCCGCGGGAAATCCTGGAGCGAACCATGAGTGGATCAGCCCCTTGCGCCGCCGGAGACGGTGATCAGGGAACCCTTGTCGGTGTTGCCGCTGGAACCGGTCACACGGCTGACAGGCCATTCGCTCTCTTCGTTGCGCTTGCGCTCATAGGGAGACATCGCGCTCATCGGCCCGGGGCGGCTGGGGTTACGTCGACGGGCGGAAGCACCTTCCGTTCCGGTGACGTGCTCTCCACGATCCCAGTCATCGCCGGTGATCTTGGTGGACGATCCCTCCCCGGTGACCCGGGAGGCAGGCTTTTCAGCCGGCTCACTCACAATCGCCACGGTGGGCTGGAACTGACGCTGCTGGCGGTTCTGGAATTCACGGTTGTCGAAGCGGAACTGCTCCGTACCGGTCACCTTGCCGCCAGCCATGTCAAAAGGGCCTGTAATACGACTCCCTTGCTCGTAGGACGTGCCGGTCACACCAGAACGGCCATCGCGTTCTTTCTGGGCAGCCCGCGCAGGAGAGATCACGCTGAATCGGGTCCAGGCAGCTGCTTCAGGAGATTCGACTGCAGCGTCAGTGTCTGAGGGGGCATCAACACCGCATGCCGAGGAGCGTTGATCGGCTCCCACGTAAGGGGTGCCGGTGATGTCTTCACAGGCTCCGCGTTCGGCCCCTGTCATCACACCACCAATACCGGGCTGCAGACCTGTCATCGGAGCAGCAGCAGCGCCAGAACGAACAGGCGTGCGCTCACGAATGGCCCGCACAGCCGGGGTGCCGCAGTACTGACCGGCGTTTTCCAGGCCGGCATAGGGCGTGCCGGTGACAGCCTTGCAGGTGCCGGGTTCATCGCCCGTTACACGGTCAGACCGTCCCGTCCGCGTGCCACTGACCACTTGATTGCGGTTGGTGATGCTGAATCCGACCTTGGCCGCCTCCGGATCAGGTTTGCTGCCACAAAAAGAATTCACCTGCTCAGCACTGATGTATTGATCGCCGGTGACCCGGTGGCATGAGCCGAATTCATCGCCCGTCACCTGGGAGGAGCGGCCCACCATGGTGCCGGTCACACCAGTCCCGGACAGGGTTCCGGAGACACCGACCTTGGCGGCTGGCCGCCCCTCTGGAAGAGGGTCTGACCCGAGGTACTGATCGCCTGTGAGGCTGCGATTGGCACCGGCTTCATCACCCGTGACGCTCGCCGAGCGACCCACCATCACACCACTGACGGGGCGACCCTGCTCGGTGAAACTGTGGCCCACCTTGCGGGGGGATGGATTGGTTCCTCCGCAATAGGAGGCAGCCTGATTGGCGGAGATGTACTCCGTGCCGGTGACGTTTTTGCAGGTGCCGGGCTCATCGCCGGTCACCTTGTCGGAACGACCCACCTCGTTGCCGGTCACCCTGTTGCCATGGCTGGTGGCGGTGACGCGAACCTTGGCAGGAGTGGTGGGCTCAGGAGCCTGTTGACAGAAGGTCTGGAACACTTCAGCACCCAGATATTCGGTGCCGGTGATCGAGCGACAGGTGCTGGCCTCGTTGCCCGTGGTCTTCACCGAGCGGTTGGCCTGCGTACCGGTGACGGTCTGGCCTGAAGTTGTGGTGCTTTCACCGACCTTCCAGTGAGCATCAGCAGCAGCGGCCTGCTTGGCACCATGGCGATTGGGACCTGTGGGCCGGGTCACGCCAGCGCCCTGCTTGTTGCGTGCACCCGCTTTGGTACGAAGCTCGCGCACCTGCTGAGCCAGCTCACGGCTTGTGAGGTCTGGGTTCGCCTGGCGGGCAACCGCCGCTGCACTGGTGGGCTGTTTGCCCGCGACCTTGCCATGCTTCGCCATTGCTTCACGACGGGCGAGAACCAGGGCGCGGCTTGGATTTTCGATGGAGCGACGCTTGGGAGCAGCGCTGCGGCGCTCTGTGCGCGCAGAGAGCTGAAGCGTGGGAGCACTAAAGGAAGCCTTTTCGGTCGCGCGCTGACCACCACAGCCACAGGAGCTCTTCGGCTCGGACTGGGCTGCAACAGGAGCTGCTGACTTCGTCTGACGAGCGACATCCGCGCGATTGCGATCGCGGCTGGTGTCTGCGGTTTTCCCCCGTCGGGAGAGTGCCTCGCGGCGGGCCAGGACGAGGTCTCGACTGGGGTGGCGCAGCGGCTTCACCTGGGATTTGCCAGGAGAAGTCGTCTGCGTGAAAGCGACGGTCCGTCGAGGCGCGACAGCGACAGGAGCTGAAGTCGCGACTGCAGGGGCATCATCCGCAGGGTTGGAATTGGTGCGGGTGGAGCGGGCATCCGCTGCGCTGCGCACCCGATTGCCACCAGCACCAGCAGCTGCTGGCGACTTCTTACCGGTGGTGGTCAGCGCCTTACGGCGCTCAAGTGCGAGTTCGCGACTGGAAAGTCTGGCCATGTCCGCCCGAGAGTGTCGTCGTGAGGTAAAGGGCTCCTGCCCTTTGGTCATGTCTTGAGCCCTGATCGTGCGAACAGGGCTCGTTGTTATGTGATCGTGAGATCAGCGCCCTTCGAAGACCACGAAGCAAGCACCCTGGCTTTGGGTGTAGGCGTCGTAACCAACGATGCGCACGTGGTGATCGGGGTAAGCGCGGTGGCAGGCCTCGAGCTCACTCACGACGAGGTTGAGATCCTTCTCACCGAAGAAGGGGAGCTTCCAATAGGACCAGTAGGACGCCATGGAATTGCTGGGATGGACGTGCTCGATGAGCGGGCTCCAGCCCTGGGCAATGATGTAGGCGATCTGGTCGTAGATCTCGTCCTGGGTCATCGGCGGAAGAAAGCCGAAGGTCTCCAGGGTGGCGACTGTTTGATAGTCACCCACGGTGC
>NHKA01000005.1:0-41578 GCA_002169615.1 Cyanobacteria bacterium TMED229 | reverse complement strand
ATCAGCTGGGTGACGGCACGGCTGTGATCACCAATCACCTTCAGCGACGTTTTGCCCTTGTCGTCGAGCTGGTGGTAGTCGACCCCCGCCTGATCGGCGGCCGCTTGGATCAACGGAAAGATCAGGTCGGTTTCGTAGTTGTTGGGAACCCTCTGCAGGATCTGAGCCATCCGCTCCAGGCCCATGCCGGTGTCGATGTTGCGGTTGGCCAGCGGTGTGAGGGTGCCCTCAGCGTCGCGGTTGTACTGCATGAACACCAGGTTGTAGAACTCGATGAAGCGGTCGTCGTCCTCGAGGTCGATGCCCTCATCCCCCAGCTCGGGCTTGAAGTCGTAATAGATCTCCGAGCAGGGACCACAGGGGCCGGTGGGGCCGGACGCCCAGAAGTTGTCGGCTTCATCCATGCGGATGATCCGCTTCGGGTTCACCCCCACCACATCGCGCCAGATCTGCTCGGCCTCGTCGTCCTCTCGGAAGACGCTCACCACCAGATTCTTGGGATTGATGCCATACACGTCAGTGCTGAGCTCCCAGGCCCACTCAATCGCCTGCTGTTTGAAGTAATCGCCGAACGAGAAATTGCCGAGCATTTCAAAAAACGTGTGATGCCGCGCGGTGCGGCCCACGTTTTCGATGTCATTCGTTCGAATGCATTTCTGGCTGCTGGTGGCCCGCGGCGCCGGTCGCTCCTGCTGGCCCAGAAACACCGGCTTGAACGGCAGCATTCCCGCAATGGTGAGCAGCACCGTGGGGTCTTCAGGAATCAGCGAGGCGCTTGGAACCACAACGTGACCACGCTGCTCATAGAAATCCAGGAATGCCGATCGAATCTGTTCTCCGGTGCAGGGCAAGGACGCTGCAGAAGGCGACGAAGCGGCGGCTGCCATGGGAAGCAAGGCGATTCCAGCCGTCATGATCGCCCCTGAGCCGCCGCCTTCCGTGGCTGATTCATCCAGCGAATCCCAAGCGCGAGCCCGACTCCGGCTTCAGTCGATCGGATGGGCTCTGGTGGCGGGTGCGGTGGCGGGCTTACTCAGTTTGCCGTGGGGCCTGGAATCAGCGGTTCGATCCGCAGGCTGCGGCTTGTTTTATGGACTGCTCGCCTTTCATCTCAAGCGGGTGGATCCCGACGATGACCACCTGCAAGCCGGCCTCGTGGGTGCCGTCTGCGGAATCCGCAGCCTCAGCCTGCCCCTATCCCTTGACAACTGGCAGCTCGAAGCTCTTGCATCAGTAGAAGTGGAGCTTTTCAAAGCTTGGCTGCCGTTGATCGGTAGTGCACTCCTCCTCCACGGCATCCACCGCTTCTTGCCTGCGTCGCGGCCATGAGCCTGCTGCACGCCACCTGGCTTCCCGCCATCCGCACCTCGAACAGCACCGGACAGCCGGCGCTGTTGGTCTGGGCTGACACCTGGCGGGTCGCTGCACCCGCTGGAGCGGGACTGACGCCGGCCTTGCACCCCTTCACCCTGGCCAGTGACGATCTGAAGGCTTGGCTGAACGAACGGGATCTGCTGCCCAGCGTCAGCATCGATGCCACCGCCTGTCTCCCCCTGCCGAGCCGGGCGGTGAAACCACGGCGCTCCCGCAGCACTGCGAACGAACCAGCTGACACCGACAACCCCGGCTGGACGGGACTGCCGCTTCAGGCGGGTGAACCGATTCCCAAACAAACGGAATGGTGGCCCTGGCAAGTGCAGGGGCTGGCCTTGGAACCCAAAGCAGCCACAGATTGGTTGTCACGCCTGCCCCTGACCGACCGGAACCTGGATCTCGCCGATGAGCTGCGCTGGTGGAGCCATCTGCAGCGCTGGGCCCTGAACCTGGTGGCACGGGGGCGCTGGATTCCGCAGGTGGAGCTCAGCAAAGGCGAGGGCTATCCCCATCGGGCCCATTGGGTGCCCTTGCTGAACCGTGAGGAGGACAGACGCCGGCTTGAGGATCTGGCCGCCAGCCTTCCCCTGGTCGCCACCTGTGCTCTGCCCTGGAGAGAACCGATGGGGCGTCGCAGCAACCGCATGACGCGGTTGCGCCCGGAAGCGATGCGCGCCGCCAACCCCGTGGCCTGTTGCCGACCGCGCAGCGGCCGGCTGCGGGTGGCAACCCTGCTCGAAGATCTGGTGGATGCGCTGCTGCGCAAAGACTTTCAGCCATCCAGCGATGGATTGGACCCCTTGCTGAGCGTCTGGCAGGAGGCGCTGGGATCCGACACCGGTGTGATCGATCTCGGAGACGAGGATGCAGAGCGCCTGGCTGGCGCCAGCCTGCACTGGCGGGAGGGCATCGCCGGGGATGTGGCCGCCGCCCGCACCTGCCTGGAACTGCTCACCCCCGCCGATGGCCAGGAGCTTTGGGAGCTTCGCTTCGCGCTCCAGGCGGAGGCCGATCCCAGCCTGAAGCTGCCGGCCGCCGCGGCCTGGGCCTCCGGTGCCAGCACGCTTCAACTCGGCGATGTCCTGGTGGAGCAACCCGGTGAGGTGCTGCTTGAGGGGCTCGGCCGGGCCTTGACGGTGTTCCCTCCGATCGAACGGGGTTTGGAGAGCGCCACACCGGACATGATGCAGCTCACCCCAGCGGAAGCCTTTGTGCTGGTGCGAACGGCAGCCCGGGAGCTACGGGATGCAGGCCTTGGTGTGGACTTACCCCCCAGCCTCTCGGGTGGTCTGGCGAGCCGCCTTGGTCTGGCCATCAAAGCCGAGCTACCGGAGAGCTCCAGAGGTTTCACACTGGGCGAATCGCTCACCTGGAGCTGGGATCTGATGATCGGTGGGGTGACGCTCACGTTGCGGGAACTGGAGCGACTGGCCGGCAAGCGAAGCCCCCTGGTGCGCCACAAGGGGGCCTGGATCGAACTGCGCCCCAATGACCTGCGCAACGCCGAGCGCTTCTGCAGCAGCAAACCCGACCTCAGCCTGGATGAAGCGCTGCGTCTGACGGCCACCGATGGAGAGCTGATGATGCGGCTCCCCGTGCATCAATTCGATGCAGGCCCGCGGTTGCAAGCTGTTCTCGAGCAGTACCACCAGCAGAAGGCTCCCGATCCCCTGCCCGCGCCTGAAGGCTTCTGTGGGCAACTACGGCCTTATCAGGAGCGGGGACTCGGATGGCTGGCCTTCCTCAACCGGTTTGACCAAGGCGCTTGCCTGGCCGATGACATGGGCCTTGGCAAAACGATCCAGCTGCTGGCCTTCCTGCAGCACCTGAAGGTGGAGCAGGAGCTCAAACGCCCAGTCCTGCTCGTGGCCCCAACCTCCGTGCTGACCAACTGGAAACGGGAAGCCTCAGCCTTCACACCGGAGCTGTCGGTGTGTGAGCACTACGGTCCCCGCCGTCCCTCCACCCCGGTACAGCTCAAAAAAACGCTGAAATCCGTGGATCTGGTGCTCACCAGCTACGGCCTGTTGCAGCGGGACAGCGAACTGCTCGAAACACTCGACTGGCAGGGGGTGGTGATCGATGAAGCGCAGGCGATCAAGAATCCCGGTGCCAAGCAGAGTCAGGCCGCCCGCGATCTGGCGCGCTCCAGCAAGAGCAACCGGTTTCGCATCGCCCTCACCGGTACCCCCGTGGAAAACAGAGTGAGCGAACTGTGGGCCCTGATGGATTTCCTCAACCCGAAAGTGCTCGGTGAGGAGAACTTCTTCCGCCAGCGGTACCGCCTCCCCATCGAGCGCTATGGCGACATGTCATCGCTGCGGGACTTGAAGGCTCGGGTTGGACCCTTCATCCTGCGTCGCCTGAAAACAGACAAAGCGATCATTTCTGACCTTCCGGAGAAGGTGGAACTGAGCGAATGGGTCGGGCTCAGTAAGGAGCAGAAGTCGCTCTACAGCAAAACCGTCGAAGACACCCTCGATGCCATTGCCCGGGCACCCCGTGGCCAACGCCACGGTCAGGTGCTGGGATTGCTCACCAAGCTGAAGCAGATCTGCAACCATCCGGCTCTCGCTCTGAGTGAAGGGGCGGTGGATGACGGCTTCCTGGGCCGTTCCGACAAGCTGCAACGGCTGGAGGAGATCCTTGAAGAGGTGATCGAAGCGGGCGACAGAGCCCTGCTGTTCACCCAGTTCGCGGAATGGGGCCATCTGCTGCAGGCCTGGATGCAGCAGCGCTGGAAAGCTGAGGTGCCGTTCCTGCACGGTGGCACCCGCAAAAGTGAGCGGCAGGCCATGGTCGATCGCTTCCAGGAAGACCCCCGCGGCCCCCAGCTCTTCCTGTTGTCTCTGAAAGCCGGTGGCGTCGGACTGAACCTGACCCGAGCCAGTCATGTGTTCCACATCGACCGCTGGTGGAACCCGGCCGTGGAGAATCAAGCCACAGACCGGGCTTACCGGATCGGTCAGACCAATCGCGTCATGGTGCACAAATTCATCACCAGCGGTTCAGTGGAAGAAAAAATCGACCGGATGATCCGGGAGAAATCCAGACTCGCCGAGGACATCGTTGGCTCCGGCGAAGAGTGGCTTGGCAGTCTGGCTGGAGATCGGCTGCGGGAGCTGGTCGCCCTTGAGGACAGTTGAGATGAGGCATTTCCGATGACCACCAACACCAACAACGGAATCACTGCCATCGGCGATGAGGGGCTGGGACAACAGCCCTGGTGGGTCGAGCAGTGGATGGAATTGATCAATGGTTATCGCTTTAAAAAGCGTCTCGAGCGGGCCTGGAGCTACGCCCGCGAAGGCAATGTCACCTCCATCCGCTTTGAGGGACGACGGGTGCATGCCCGCGTCCAGGGCACCGGAGAGGACCCCTACAAGGTGAAGCTCTGGCTCGATGTGCTGAACGATGAGGACTGGGGTTTTGTGCTCGAAGCGCTCACCCAGAAAGCGCGCTGGTCCGCTCAGCTGCTGGCCGGAATCATGCCCTCTGATATCGAGCGAGCCTTCGCTGCCAGTGGCAAGCGGTTGTTCCCGTTCAAGCTTCAGGAAGTGCGCAGTGAGTGCAGCTGTCCGGACAAGGCCAATCCCTGCAAGCACATCAGCGCGGTGTATTTCCTGATGGGCGATCGCTTCAGCGAAGACCCCTTCGTGCTGTTCCAGCTGCGCGGGCGAACGCGAGCGAAGCTGCTGGAAGACCTTGCTGAATACCGACGCAAAGCTTTGGCCGAGCTGGCCGAACAAGCCCAGACCAGTGGAGCAGCCCCTACAACGGAGGCCAGCAGTCCGTTACCGCTGCATCCAGCCGTGCAGGACCCGGCGTTGTGGTGGCGCTACGACCGCAATCTCGATGGCGATCTGGTGGTGATCACAGCAGCTCTCGAGGGAGAAACCGGGCTTGATGCAGCCGGTGAGCTGCCCCTCGCGGAGGAGCCACGCTTCCCCTCAGCCCGCTCCATTTTCCTCAACAACCTGCGCTCCCATGGCCAGGCCAGTGCTCAGCGGGCGATGCTGCAGGCGATGGCCGCCGGCACCTGAGCGCCCTTGACAACGGCTCCCTGGTTGCATCCCCAAAGCCGTCGCTGGGCTGAGCTGATCCTGAACTCACATCAGCGCGCTTTCGGGCGGCCGTTGATGGTCTGCGACCGGTCTGGGGATCTGGGGCGACTGCGTTGCCAGGAGCTGTTTTCCAGCGCCTCTCCCGTGCTGGCCCACGACAGCAGCCATTACCCCACTTTGATCTACGCCAATGCGGCTGCCCTACAGCTTTGGCAGACAACCTGGCACGGGCTCATCGGACTGCCGTCCCGACTCACGGCACCGGAATCCGAACGACGCGGCCGCCAGCGTGCCCTAGTTCAGGCCCACCAGCAGGAAGCGATCAAGTCGTACAGCGGTCTGCGCATCAGCCGTTGCGGTCGACGATTCATGATCTGCAACGCTCGCATTTGGAGTGTTCACGATGACGAGAAAACGCTGTGCGGTCAGGCCGCGAGCATCGGCGAATGGTGGTGGATTTAAAAAAGCCAACAGGATTAACTGAATTTATTGCGTTCAATCGATAGATTAGATCGATAAACATTGATCGCACAGTCGTCAGAAATGAAAAATTGGAAACTAAAAATCGTCGCTGAATACGATCAACAATTGGCCCATGAGGGCCCAGTCTTCAACAGTGAAACCCAAAAATTATTCTTCACCTCCAACCGACTCAACAAAAAGAATGGCTCCCAATACGTCGTCATTTCACAATACGATCCGATCACAGGAATAACAACTGACCTCGGACTAAGAGACCGAATACCGATGGCGAATGGGGCCATTGCGATTAATTCCAAGGAAATCGCCTTCACGATGCAGGGAACTTCATCGAAACCTGCAGGTGTCGCCATCTTCAACCATCAAACAAACAAAACACGAACGTTGATCGACGACGCCAATGGGAATGCATTCAATAGCCCCAACGACATTATCCTCACAGAGAAGGGTGTCCTAATCTTCACAGATCCGTCCTATGGATACGAACAACAATTTCGCCCCGCACCGGAACTAGGGGACTGGGTCTGGAGTGTCAACCTGGACGGAGAAAATCTCCGAATGGTTGCCGACGGCTTCAGCAAACCCAATGGAATCGCACTGGATTCAGATCGGAATCGGGTTCTCATCACAGACACAGGTTATTTCTCTGGAGACGGAAGCAGCCACCCCGAAAATCCTCGAACAATTTATGAATACAAACTCAGTGGTGGTGCAAAAAATCCTCTTCTTTCTCATCGCACCGTCCTGAACATTGCATCAGAGGGGATCCCAGATGGAATCAAAATCGATCAATCAGGCAACATCTGGACCGGCACAGCGGCCGGTGTGGAAATCTTCAACGAACATGGAGTCCGCAGATCAACCATCCCCATTGAAGGCGGGGTCAGCAATCTGACGTTCGCCAACCCAAGAAGCCTTTACCTGCTCGGCGGGAATCAATTGTGGAGGCTTGAACTCAAAGGAAGCTTGAAGCGCAACAAAATCATTGGCAGTCACTTAGCAAACACACTGACCGGCACCACAAACAATGACCTGATCAAAGGCAAAAAGGGTGACGACATCATTGATGCGGGACATGGGGACGACGACATGAAGGGAGGCAAGGGAAAAGATCGCTTTCGCCTCAGTCAGGGCAATGATCGAATCCTCGATTATCAAATCGGCGAATCCATCTTGGTGAACTCCAAGATCTTCGGACGCGATCTTGAGATCACACAACAAGGAGCCGACCTGAGGATCAACTCCACCACAGGCCTGAACACGGAACTTCTCAACACAGACCTAACAGCATTCCAAGAAACAAGCGCCTTGGAGTTCACCAATGGAAGCTGATTCGGTTTCAACGACATCTCTTTCGTAGCAACCGAACTTGGTCGTGCAGACCGAATCAATGCATTCGGCTCTCCCCCTTCTGCTTTCAATTCTCCAAGTGCAGATTGTCATGGCGGGCGATTCAAGAAGTCCGCTTCATGTTCACTCCACCAAGACACAATCATGCTGACTCTTCGTCAATCTCCTTTCGATCTGTTCGAGCGTCTCGAGCAGCAAATCGCCACCGCTGAGCGCGTTCCGCACGCTGAGGTCATCGACGGTGAGGGTGCCTACATCGTTCGCCTCGAACTGCCTGGCGTCGAGCGGGATTCCATCGACATCAAAGCCACAGACCGCACCCTTGTGGTGAGTGCCGAGCGCAAGTCCGCCACAGATGCTGAAAACCAGACGCCCGCTCTGCTGAGCGAATTCCGCACCGGCACCTGGAGCCGCAGCTTCCGCTTCCCCTGCGGTCTGGACCGTGACCAACTCAAGGCCACCTACCGCGACGGCATCCTTGAGATCTCAGCTGGCAAATCCGTCAGCCATACCAGCGTTCAAGTGATGGTCGAGAACTGAGCCTCTGCTGAACAACCGCGGACGAGTGGAAGAACGGACACCCAACCCCCGCCACAGCGGGGGTTTTCGGGTGATGGGTCCCATCAAGCACCCAGTCCGAAAAAGGCGTTGGCGATGAACAAAAGGCTGAAGCCACTGAGAAACACAAGGCCCAGCCAGCAGAGGGTGCGCATCAACGGGCCATAGCGGTGCTCCGTCGAAACCAAGGAGCTGTTGATCGTGTCCATGGCCATCCAGGCGAAGAGAGGAGCGGTGAGAAAACTTCCCGTCATCGCACCGAAGACGAAATCCTTCACCGTGATGCCCCCACTGCTGGCCCACATCAACGCCGCCACGGCCACCAGCAGATGCACGATCACCCACTGGGTGAATCGCTGGGTCTGAACACCGTCCCGGGCCTGATTGGCATCGCCTCTCATCCAAAGTCGCTGGATGGCGGCGATGCTCCGGGGGTAGGCATCCAGGCAGGTGATGGTCGTGCTGAACATGGCAGCGAAGGCAGCTGGAATGATCACCCAGGCCGCCCATCCCCCCATCGCTTCGGTGTAGAGGCGAATCAACTTCTGCGCGAACGACAGGGTTGAGCCGCTGAGCATGCCCTCACCACTGCCATACATCGTGTATGCGCCAAGGGTGACGAACAGGAATGCTGTCAGCAGGGAGATGCCGTAACCGATGTTGAAATCCCCCTCCGCCTCCGCAAGCGATGCGGTGTGCTGCGTGTCCTTGGCATGGGAGAACATCCACAGCGATGGCCAGACGCACATTTCAACCGGCCCGGGCATCCAACCCATCAAGGGGATCAAAAAGCCGAGGTTGGCCAGAGTCCAAGGGCTGGGATCCGCGGCCAACCAGCTGGATGCCACATCACCGACGGGGCCCCGGATCAGCAACGTTGCAGCCGCCAGTGCCGTGAGCAGGGTGAGCATGGCCACCAGCAATTTCGACAAGCGATCCAGTGCGCGGTAACGACCCAACATCAGAATCACGCCACTCACCACGAGCACAGCCATGGAGAGGCCGTAGGGGTTGAATCCGCTCAGCAGAGGAACGTTGCGGAGCAGCACCCCTGCAATGAAGCTGACGGCAGCGATCGTGACGGTCCCGGTCGCGAGGGTGACCAGCAGATACAGGCGCAAGTACATCGGATTGCGCTGTTGAAAACCTTCCAACAACGACATCCCTGTGACGGCTGTGAACCGCGTGCCAACACGCAGAAACGGATATTTGGCGATGTTGGTCACCACAATCAGGCCCAGCAGGGCAAAGCCGAACTGGGCGCCAGCCGTGGTGGACGACATCAGGTGAGAGCCCCCAATGCAGGCCGCGGCAAACAGAACACCGGGCCCAATGCTCTTTCGAAAACCGTCTGCCGCCGATGCGGTGGAAGTGGTCGCCATTCAGCCTTCAGCAGCCGGATCACTCTGCAGGGGCGGTGGACCGGAAAGTCTTCGTAGAGTCAACTTCCGAGACATTCGCCCCATGGTTGTTGCTCCCGCTGCCACTCGCCTGAGCCTGCAGTGCGAAGCGATCGCCGCCGACACCATCACCATGCGTTCCCTGGACTGGGAACGCAGTCGCTTCGACATTGAGTTCGGTCTGCGCAACGGCACGACCTACAACTCTTTCCTGGTGCGGGGTGAACGCACCGCTCTGATCGACACCAGCCACGCCAAGTTCCGGGACACTTGGATTCCACGGCTTCAGGAGCAGATCGATCCCAAAGCGATCGATGTTCTGATCGTGAGTCACACCGAACCCGATCACTCCGGATTGATCGGTGATCTCATCGACCTCAACCCCGACATCGAAATCATCGGATCGAAGGTTGCCCTCCAGTTCCTCAAGGATCAAGTCCACCGTCCCTTCAACAGTCGGGCTGTCAAATCCGGTGAGGAGCTCGATCTGGGCATCAACCCTGACAGCGGCATCCAGCACCGGTTCGAATTCCTCAGTGCTCCAAACCTGCACTGGCCGGACACGATCTTCTCCTTCGATCACGGCACAGGCATCCTTTACACCTGCGACGCCTTCGGTCTGCATTACTGCTCCGACGATGTCTTCGACAGCGATCCCGGAGCGATCGCTCCGGACTTCCGCTTTTATTACGACTGCCTGATGGGGCCCAATGCGCGCAGTGTGCTGCAGGCCCTCAAGCGCATGGATGGATTACCAGACATCAACACCATCGCCGTTGGCCACGGCCCCCTGCTGCGCCATCACCTCAGCCATTGGCTGAATGATTATCGGGAGTGGAGCGGCCAACGCAGCAAAGGCGAAAGCTATGCCGCAATCTGCTATCTGAGCCAATACGGCTTCTCCGATCGCATCAGCCAGGCGATCGCCCACGGCATCGGCAAAGCGGATGCTCAAGTGCAACTGGTCGACCTTCGGGCAACGGATGCCCAGGAACTGACCGCCCTGATCGGTGAAGCCAAGGCCGTTGTGGTGCCCACCTGGCCATTGGAACCTGATGGAGATCTGCAGACGTCCATCGGCACACTGCTGGCTGCCCTGCACCCGAAACAGCTCGTTGGTGTCTACGACGCTTTTGGCGGCAACGACGAACCGATCGATGCTGTTTCCGATCAACTGCGCAGCCAGGGCCAGAAGCAAGCCTTCGTACCACTGCGGATCCGCCAGCTGCCCCAGGGCAGCGACTACCAACGCTGTGAGGAGTCCGGCACCGATCTCGGCCAGCTGCTGACCAAGGAGAAAACGATTGCAGCGATGAAAAGCCTCGATGGAGAGCTCGACAAAGCGCTCGGTCGCATCAGTGGTGGGCTTTACGTCGTGACGGCCAGCCAAGGGGAGGGGGAGTCATGCCGCCGCAGCGCCATGGTGGCGAGTTGGGTGAGCCAGGCCAGTTTCAGCCCACCCGGCCTGACCGTGGCCGTGGCCAAAGACAGGGCGATTGAAGCGTTGATGCAGGTGGGTGATCGCTTTGTCCTGAATGTTTTGCGTCAGGACAATCACCAATCCCTGTTGCGACATTTCCTGAAGCGTTTTCCACCGGGAGCCGACCGGTTTGCCGGCGTGAATGTGCTCGATGGTGCCGCTGATGGCGGCCCGGTCCTCAGTGATGCACTGGCTTACCTCGGCTGCCGGGTGGAGCAACGGCTGGAAGGTCCGGACCACTGGATCATTTATGCCCTGGTGGAACAAGGCAATGTGGCCGACGCCGATGCCCTCACTGCCGTGCACCACCGCAAAGTGGGCAATCACTACTGATGCGTGTGACCAGCACTGTCGCCGAAGAGCGCCGCACCCTTCGACTGCCGATCGACGACGGTGTGATCAGCCTTCGTGGCTTGAGTTCCCAGCGCCATCGTTTCGAGCTCGAGTACGCCCTGGAACGCGGCAGCACAGCGAACAGCTTTCTGTTTGAAGCAGACGAAGAGCACCCTGCCGTGCTGGTTCACCCCCCAGGAGCGGCATACAGAGAGGTGTTTCTGCCGGCTCTAAAGGACGTGCTGCCACATCCGGACCGACCGGTTCTGGTGGTTGTCGGCCACGTGAACCCCAACCGTGTCGCCATGCTCCACAGCCTGGCGACCACATACAACCAAATCGAGCTGATCGCCTCGAACGCAGGTGCCAAGCTCTTGAACGAGCTTTGGCATCAGCGCAAGCCCGCACCACCGGGCCAGGACGGAGCCGATGAACGGCCCCCTCTTCCAGAGATTCCTCCGATGCGGGTGGTTCGCCAGGAGTTGACTCTGGATTTGAGTCATGGGCGGTCTCTGGACCTGCTGCCAGCCCCTACACCGCGTTGGCCAGGGGGGCTCCTGGCCTTCGAAACAAGCCTGGGCCTGCTGATGAGCGACAAGTTCTTCAGTGCCCATCTCTGCACGGAGGATTGGGCTGAATCCAATCGCAGCAGCACCGAGGAGGAACGGCGACACTTCTACGACAGCCTGATGGCACCGATGGCCCGTCAGGTTGAGGCCCTGGTGGATCGACTGGAGGAGCTGGACATCAGCACCATCGCTCCAGGCCATGGCCCCGCCATCGACACCAGCTGGCGCAGTCTGCTGAGCGATTACAGACGCTGGGGCCGAAGCCATCAGCAGGCCAGCCTGAATGTGGTGTTGCTGTTCGCCAGTGCATACGGAAACACGGCAGCGATTGCGGATGCACTGGCCCAGGGTGTGAATCGGACCGGGATTCGCGTCAGCAGCCTGAACTGCGAATTCACACCCTCAGATGAACTAGTGGCCGCGATCCAGCAAGCCGATGCTGTGCTGATCGGGTCTCCCACCCTCGGGGGCCATGCACCGACACCAATCGTGTCCGCCCTGGGGACATTGCTGGCTGAAGGTGACCGCAGCAAACCCGTCGGGGTGTTCGGCAGTTTCGGCTGGAGTGGAGAGGCGGTGGATTTGCTGGAGACCAAGCTGCGTGATGGCGGCTTTCAGTTCGGCTTCGATCCGATACGGGTGAAGTTCAGTCCGGACGCCGCCAAGGTGAAGCAACTGGAGGAAACCGGCACCCGCTTCGCGCGACAGTTGTTGCAAGCTCAGAAACGTGCCCAGCGGCGCAGTGCTGGCGGTCTCAGTGAAAGCCGCAGCGATCCAGCCGTCATCGCCCTCGGTCGGGTGCTCGGTTCTCTTTGTGTGCTCACCACCCGCAAAAGTGATCTCAGTGGTGCGATGGTGGCCAGCTGGGTGAGCCAGGCCAGTTTCACACCACCGGGGATCACTGTTGCCGTCGCCAAAGACCGCGCCGTGGAGGCCCTGCTGCACAAGGGCGATCGATTTGCACTCAATGTGCTGGCGGAGGGCCGGGAAACAGGTCTGATGAAACAGTTCCTGCAATCGTTTGATCCTGGGGCCGACCGCTTCGCTGGCCTGGACTTGCAGACCAGCCCGAACGATCAGCCCCTCTTACCGGATGCCCTGGCCTGGTTGGAAGGCGAGGTCAAGCAACGCATGGAATGCGGTGACCATTGGCTGGTGTACGCCCAGGTGCACCATGGGGGCGTGTTTGATGCCACGGGCTCCACCGCCGTCCATCAACGGCGCAGTGGAGCGAACTACTGAACCGCAAGGGGTTCACGAGATCAGTGGGGAGCGAGGTGTGACATCGCGAAGGCTGCCGCGAAACCGGCTCCACCCAGCAGACTGACCATGTCATGGGTCTCTTCAAAGGCTTCCGGAATCACCGTCTGCAGGGTCATCGCCAGCACACCTCCTCCAGCGAGGGAGATCAGAGTGCCTTGAACTGCCGGACCCGACTCATCAAGGCAGAGAAAGGCACCGAGAGACGTGAAGGAACAGACCAGGACCACACCACCCCACATCAGCAGAATGCGTGGCAGCGGTAATCCAGCCCGCTTGAGGCCAGCACCACTGGCGAGTCCTTCAGGGATGTTGGTGATCGCCACACTGATGATCACGGACAGGCTGACGAGACGGTTCTCCAGCAGGGAAATGCCGATGCTGGCGGCCTCAGGAATGCCATCGATCAGCGCGCCGATCACCAGTGCCATGGACGTGGATGTGGCTGGATCGCGCTGAGCGTGATCCTTCAAACCACCGTGTTCACTGGAGCGTCGACGCATCACCCCGCCATACTCCACAAGCCTGTTGCAGAGCACGAACAGAAGAAGTCCGAGAAAGAATCCCCCCAAAGCAACAGGAAGACCTGCTGTTTCGTAGGCCACCGCCAAGAGGTCATAGGCCAGAAGGGAAATCAACAGACCTGAACTAAACGCAAGCAGAACAGCGGTGATGCGTTTACCAGGAGTCGTGATCGAGCCGATCCAAGCGGAAATCAGCAGCGACACCGTGGCTAAAAACGCCCAGGCGAAGGCACCGAGAGCCGTTCCCTTGGCAGCGGTCACCGTCAGGGGTGCCGGAGTAAACGTTGTGGCCAGGGTTGCAAAATCCAAATGTCCTAATTCACAGATGCGGTTCCAAACCGATAGCGATAAAAAACCGATCCGCCGCAGGATCAGATCAATGTCGTCACTTTTTTATGACCGACGAGACTGCGGATCTGCTCGCCATCTCTGCCAGCAGCGGCGAGAACTTGAAGCTTGCCCACCGTTTCGTTGAGACCGCTGAAGCCAAGGGAGCGAAAGCAACCTGTCTCGATCTGACGACACTTGACCTGCCTGTCTTCACCCCACGAAGCAAGGGCAGTGCGNCACCGCAAGTGTTGGATGATCTGGAACAGCAGTTATCCAACGCAACCCGCTGGGTGATCTGCGCACCGGAATACAACGGTTCCATCCCACCTGTCCTCAGCAACGCCNTCGCCTGGCTGTCCGTCCAGGGCAACGACTTCCGTGCCTTGTTTAACGGCCGCCCCGTTGCCATCGCTAGCGTTTCAGGGAGTGGTGGAATGGAGTTATTGCTGTCACTGCGCATCCAACTCACGCATCTGGGCGCTCAGGTGGTCGGCCGGCAACTGCAAAGCAACTCCTCCAAACCNGCTCGCCAGGAGACGATCGATGATCTGGTGAACCGACTNTTACAACTTCAACCCCTCGTCCTGTGAAATACCGTCCCGCAGCCGAACGTTTCCACAGCCANTTTGACTGGCTGGATTCGTGGCACAGCTTCTCGTTTGCTGGCCACCACGATCCCGCCTGGATGGGCTACGGGCCATTGCTGGTGATCAACGATGACACGGTTGCCGCGGGGAAAGGTTTCGGAATGCATCCACACCGGGACATGGAAATCATCACGGTGATGGTGCAAGGCCAGGTCAACCACCGCGACTCCATGGGGCATACATCTGTGCTGAAGGCGGGGGAGGTGCAGCGCATGAGCGCCGGCACAGGCATCGTGCACAGCGAAATGAATCTCGGAAGCGAGGCCTGCCGNTTCCTNCAGATCTGGATTGAACCGGACGCAAGTGGCCTGGACCCTGCTTATGAACAAAAACCTTTCGCGATTGGAAGGGATTGGACCGCCCTGTTGGACCCTGGCCAATCAGATGGCGCCATGGCGATTGCAAGGAATGTGCATCTGTGGAGAGCCCAACCNCTGGATGGTGATTGTCTGAGCCTGCCCGGCAATGGTGGCGATCTGCTCTGGCTGCAGATGATCAACGGCTCGATCAGCTGGTCAGAGGCGGGAGACAACCCTGGCCAACTCAGTCGTGGAGATGGTGTAGGCCTTCGCCGCGATGACCCAAGACTGCAACATCTTCGAGCTGCGGGACAGAACACAGACGCCCTGTTGTTTGCTCTCCAATGAAACACCACATCTGGAGAANGACTCTTGAAATTGCGATGTATCAGTCGCNACAATCANGGCGTTTATAGAACACATTTNNGGCCAATCCACCAATAAATGCAGACGAAAACAGGGCAATTCATCGCCAATCGTCAGGAACCCAAAACTCATCGAAAAACTTTCCGTTCAAGCGTCAAACACCACATCTTGTGCCCTGAAATAACCAAGTAACAAATCAACAGTCCCAAGAGCGATGGGATTTCTGATGGAACACTCCATTGCCGTGAGATACCGCGGCTTTCTCCTTCTGCAACAACGAAACAAGAGCTGGCTTGTTCGCCCTGAACGAAGCCCAATGCGTTTGCTGCCGTTCCGCANATCCGCTTGCTCGCTAGCGGATGTGAAGGCTCATGTGGATTGGCGGTTATCAGAACTGATCTTGGAATCCAAAGCCGCTTGACGGCTCAGGCGGCTGCTGGNGGNGGCGTGGGATCAACGGCTGCCTGGAACGGAAGCACCAAGGTGGCCCAATGATCAGGCCTGGCTGGACGGTTGCGCTGGGGACGGCGAACGCCGAAGGGGACACGAACAACATTGGTGCCCTCCATTTGAATCGTGTGCCCTCGCTTCAAAGCAGACGCAAGGCCTTCAGGCAGCTCTGGAAGGCTCGGAGATGAGCTCGACGGTATCCGATCCATGGTGTCCCCCAACAAACGAATCAGTTGTCGCACAGTTTGCTCGCGGTTGACGAGAGAACGGAGCGATCAAAACCAAGTTTTCGGTTTTCAGTAAAAATTTAACTCGTTGGCAGCGTTTCCACCAGNTCAAGCGGCTGTTGCTGATGCCAACTCCTCAACCGACGGACAGGTGCAGATCAAATTGCGATCACCGAAAGCGTTATCGATGCGAGCCACCGCGGGCCAGACCTTCTGATGCTCCTGACCAGCCATCGGGAAGGCCGCCTGAGATCTGCTGTAGGGGCGGTCCCAGCTGTCCGCAAGGACCGAGGCCATGGTGTGGGGCGCCTGTTTGAGAGGGTTGTTCATCCGATCGATGGCGCCGGTTTCGATCGCACGCACCTCCTCGCGGATCGCGATCATCGCGTCACAGAACCGATCCAGTTCGGCGAGACATTCACTTTCCGTGGGTTCCACCATCACCGTGCCGGCCACAGGCCAACTCACGGTGGGTGCATGAAAACCAAAATCCATCAAGCGCTTGGCGATGTCATCGACATCGATACCGGCACTGCGCTTCAGCGGACGCAGATCAAGGATGCATTCATGGGCAACGCATCCTGTTGAGCCGCGAAACAGAACCGGATAGTGGGCATCAAGCCGATGGGCCAGGTAATTGGCGGCCAACAGTGCCACTGCACTGGCCTGTCGCAACGCCTCGCCTCCCATCATGCGCAGATACATCCAACTGATCGGCAGGATGCTGGCGCTGCCCAGTGCCGCAGCAGAGACCGGTCCGATGGCTGATGGATGGCTTGGCGTGAGCGGGTGTCCCGGCAGGAAGGGCGAGAGATGCTTCGCCACACCGATCGGACCGACACCCGGNCCCCCTCCTCCGTGGGGNATGCAGAACGTCTTGTGCAGATTCAAATGGCAGACGTCAGCTCCATAGGAACCGGGACGACACAGACCCACCTGAGCATTGAGATTGGCCCCATCGAGGTACACCTGACCGCCGTGACCATGCACGACGTTGCAGATGCTGCGAATCGCAGGCTCAAACACGCCGTGGGTTGATGGATAGGTGACCATCAGAGCTGCCAAGCGATCCGCATGCTCTGCAGCACGGGCGGACAGGTCCTCCAGGTCGATGTTGCCATCACCGTCACAGGCAACGGGAACCACCCGAAGCCCTGCCATCACGGCACTGGCGGGGTTGGTGCCATGGGCACTCGTTGGAATCAAGCAGATATCGCGGTGCGATTCACCACGGGATTGATGCCATGCACGGATCACCAGCAGACCGGCGTACTCACCTTGAGAACCGGCATTCGGCTGGAGGGACACAGCCTCAAAACCGGTGAGAGCCGCCAACCAACTCTCCAGATCAGAGGCGAGGTGGGCATACCCCTGGGTCTGGCCAGCAGGAGCGAGGGGATGCAGAGACCCAAAGGCTGGCCAGCTGACCGGCTGCAGTTCCGCTGCTGCGTTCAGCTTCATCGTGCAGCTGCCCAGGGGAATCATGCCGTGAACGAGGGACAGGTCCTTACTGACCAGGCGCTGGATGTAGCGCATCAACTCGGTCTCGCTGCGATGGCGATGGAACACCTCCTGGGTCAGCCAGGGGGATGAACGTTGGGGGATTCCCTGCAGATCTCCAGTGACCGACGCCACTGCAGTGGGAGGACTTTGGTCGACGGCCTCAGCCAGAGCGGCAATCAGAGCGATGAGTTCATGGTCCGTGGTGCACTCATCCAGGGCGATGCCGAAGCCGGTGGCCTGCTCAGGAGAAGCACCGTGGGGAAGCACCTGCAGATTGAAGCCGGCGTCCCCTGCGACCCGGTGGACGACTGGGGCCTGCTCCGTGTNCACAACGACGCTGTCGAAGCGCTCGAAGGACGAGAAGGAATAGCCAAGCGCCTGCAAGGCGGCTTCCAAGCGCTGGCGCATCGACACGATCCGGCGGGCAATCGCCGTCAGGCCCTCCGGTCCGTGATGCACTGCATAGAACGAGGCCATCACAGCGAGAAGCACCTGAGCGGTGCAGATGTTGCTGGTGGCCTTATCGCGCCGAATGTGCTGCTCCCGGGTCTGGAGAGCCAAACGAAGCGCTGGATTGCCCTCAGCATCCCGGGACTGGCCCACCAGACGCCCTGGGATTTGGCGTTTGTAGGCATCGCGGGTGGCGAAGAAGGCGGCATGAGGTCCGCCGAAACCCATCGGCACCCCGAAACGCTGGGCACTGCCCACAGCGATGTCGGCACCAAAAGCGGCGACTGGTGCCATCAGGGTCTGNGCCAGGGGATCGATCGCCACGGTCACCAGNGCGCCGACCTCATGACAACGCTGGATCAGTTCGGTTGGATCCCAGACGCGGCCATCGGCTCCTGGCANCTGCAACAACATTCCGAACACGGAACTGTCGAGGGCTGCCTGGTCAGGCTCCACCTGTTCCAGCTGAATGCCGAGCGGTTCAGCGCGGGTCTTCAAAACAGCCCAGGTCTGCGGAAGCACAGCTGCATCCACCAGAAAACGCTTGGCTTCGGATCGCCTGCAGACCCCATGGCTCAACCCCATGGCCTCAGCGGCAGCGGTCGCTTCATCAAGCAGTGAGGCATTGGCGATCGGCAAACCCGTGAGCTCACTGATCAAGGTCTGGAAATTGAGCAGCGCCTCCAGCCGACCCTGAGCGATCTCAGCTTGGTAAGGGGTGTAGGCGGTGTACCAGGCTGGATTCTCAAACACATGGCGTTGGATCAACGCCGGAACGGCCGTGCCGTGATAGCCGAGTCCGATCAGCGAACGGCGTGTTTGGTTNTCGGCTGCAATCCGCTGAAGNTCCTGAAGCGCAGTGGCTTCATCACAGCCCTCNGGCAACCGGTCGCATGGGCTTTCNGCATCGAGGATGTCAGCTGGAACGACGTCCGCAACAAAACTGTCGATGTCGCGGTAACCCAAGGCAGAGAGCATCTGCCGCTGGTCCTCTTCACTTGGGCCGAGATGGCGCTTCAGAAATGGAGAGACCAACTCGACACCAAAAAACTGNCGAGATCGTAAAGAAGACTGACGACGGTCCGATGTCAGCGTCAGCCAGCGTTCACCTTGGCTCCATACGCACCAGCATCCATCAGTCCGTCGATCTGGGTTGCGTCCTTTGGACGAACCACCAGCAACCAGCCCTCGCCATGGGGATCGTTCTGCAGTTCCTCCGGGCTGGCAAGCACGGCCTCATTGCGCTCCACCACTTCTCCATCGATGGGGGCGTACATGTCCTCCACCGCCTTCACGGATTCAACCGAACCGAAGCTGGCACCTTTGCTCAAGTCAGCGCCAACGTCGGGCAGGTCAACGAAAACGATGTCCCCCAACTGATCCACAGCGAAAGCGCTGATTCCGACCCGCACCAATTCACCATCCGCATTGGCGTACTCGTGACTGTCGGCAAAACGGAACGACGCTGGAAACTCGAACGCCATCGGCGGTCTGATTATTCACTCTCCCCAGTTTGCGGGAGATCGACGAGCCCTGCCGTGTCCAGGCAGGCGAGCGCATGCGTTAACGCCAACTGAATGTGGACCCGATGGGTCCCCCCCTGCACAAACAGGTTGAAGGGCTCCCTCAGAGGGGCATCTGCTGAGAACTCGCTCGTGGAGCCGTCGATGAACGTTCCTCCCGCCATCACCAGCTGGCTGGCATAGCCGGGCATGGCCGCTGGAACCGGATCGAGATACGCCCCCACCGGTGAACTGGCCTGGAATGCACGGCACACCACCTTGAGGGCCTCCGGACTGCCGAGACGAACCGCCTGGATCAGGTCACTCCTGTGTGCAGCAGGTGCTGGATTCACGGGAAACCCCAGTCGCGCGAACACCCCTGCCACAAGATCAGCTCCGATCAAGGCCTCGGCCACCATCTGCGGAGCGAGAAACAGGCCCTGCAAGACGAGCCTCTGAAGATCAAAGCCAATGCCGCCATCACGGCCAATCCCCGGTGCGGTCAGTCGACAGCAGGCCTGCTCCACGAGATCGGCGCGGCCGGCGACGTAGCCACCGGTGGGAGCGATGGTTCCGCCCAAATTCTTGATCAACGATCCTGCGATCAGATCCGCACCCAGTTGTGTCGGCTCCTGATCCTCCACAAACTCCCCATAGCAGTTGTCGACAAAACAGACGCAATCAGGCCGACGGTCGTGGATGCGCTGGCACAGTCGACCGATCTCACGGACGGTCACCGAAGGCCGCCAGCTGTATCCGCAGCTGCGCTGAATCAGGACCATTCGAACCGGTTGAGCAAGGGCCTGATCCAGCGCCAGCCCATCGACGCCACCGTCGGGCGTTAACGGCAACGCCTCGTACTGAACACCGAACTCCTGCAGCGACCCCTGGCCGGAACCACGCAGTCCGATGACCTCTTCCAGGGTGTCGTAAGGGCGTCCGGTGATGGAGAGCAGGCGATCACCAGGACGCAACACCCCGAACAACGCCGCCGAAATGGCATGGGTCCCGCTGACGAACTGCAGACGAACCGCCGCCGTCTCCGCGCCAAGGACCTTGGCGAACACACGATCCACCAGCTCGCGCCCCTGGTCCCCATGGCCATAGCCGGTCAGCGAAGCAAAGTGCTGCGTGCCAAGCCGCTCAGACGAAAAGGCATCCAGGACTCGCTGAAGTCGTGGAGCGACGCCCCGGGTGCGTTGCTCGGCGCCGGCCTGTTGGTCCATCAGCACCTGATCCACCAGACGCCTTGCCCGTGCATGGACAACAGCGCTGACGTCACACCTGTTCACAGGTCAATCACAGCTCCAATCCAGCAGCATGACCGTCCGGCCACGGGTCAGAGCGTCAATTCCTTTAGATTTCAGTTCTTCATGACACCATCCGCTCCCTGTTCTCCTGCTTGAGCGGCTTTTTGTCACCACCTGGAGTTTCCTGTTGGTTTCCACTCAAACAGCTGAGACCCGTGAGCTTCGGCAGCGGGCAGCGCTGAACGCTCCGCGCGGACCGCTGCCGAGCCGTCAACGCCGCCTCAAAGCAGGGACAACCAGCTTCATGCTGGTTATGCATGTCCTGGCAACCGTGGCATTGCTGCCGCGTTTCTGGAGCTGGCAAGGCATAGCAGCCTTTGCAATTCTCTACTGGATGACTGTGCTGGGCGTCACCCTCGGCCTGCATCGCCTGGTCGCCCATCGCAGCCTGGAAGTGCCTGTGTGGGTGGAAAGAGTTCTCGTGGTCATGGGAACACTGGCTTGCCAGAGCGGCCCGATCGAATGGGTCGGCCTCCACCGCCATCACCATCGCTTCTCCGATCAACCGGTGGATCACCACGATGCCGGTCGGGGGCTGTGGTGGAGTCACAGCGAATGGATGCTCCACGACATTCCTGCCCTGAAGGAACTCGACCGTTATGCCGGTGATCTTCTGGCCAATCCGTTTTACCGCTGGCTGGATCGATGGTTTTTGCTGCTTCAGATTCCCCTTGGTCTTGGTCTCTACTGGTTCGGAGAGGCAGCTCAAGTGCATGGTGGCGGTTTGGGCCTTGTGCTCTGGGCCATTCCGCTGAGGCTTGTCGTCGTTTATCACGTCACCTGGCTGGTGAATTCAGCAACACATGCGTTCGGCTACCGCAATTTCGATTGCCCGGATCTGTCGAGGAATTGCTGGTGGGTGGCCTTGCTGTCGTTCGGTGAGGGCTGGCACAACAACCACCACGCCCATCCTGCGAGTGCCCGTCATGGACTGCGCTGGTTTGAATTCGACCTCACCTGGCAGCACGTTCGCTTGTTGAAACGTCTGGGACTGGCCCGCCGCGTGCGGATGGCNCACTATCGCCCCTGACGCAAGCGCTCCAACAACGCTTCTGGACCTGTTGCCACAACAGATCCCATACCGAGTGCTTCGACCGTACCCATCAGTTCAGGCAGCTCAGCATCCAATTCAGCCGCGGTGTAATCACGGACACCGGCCATGACTTCAGCGAAACGCTCCCGCCGTTGCCGCTTTTGCACTGGATAGGCCTCCAACACGGCATNGCGGCACTGTCTCCAGGTTTTTCCATCACTCAACAGNTCAGCCAAGGCGCCACTCAACGCGGCCGCTTCATCGTCACGAATGCGCAGGTCAAACCCTGGTGGCAAGGGACGCAGGCCAACAAAAATTTCCAGCAGCTCACCCGCAGCNAGGGCAGCACCGTTGCCATCGAGCAGGGGCAGGGCTGATTGCTGCAGGGCGGTTTGCAGCTCTTCCTGTTCATCCAGCCGCTTCTGGGAGGCTGCCGTGAGCGAGCCATCCATCGACGCTTCTGCCAGCCACTGGTTGCAACTCCCGAGTGCGAGAAACACCTCAGGGCCAGGGGAAGAAAGCTTGCGATTGCGAAGGTTGGAGATCTGAGAACTGTGCAGGCGACCGAAATCGAGCAGCTCCGCCAAAGCTGGAAGAACACGGTGGGACCAGCCATTGCGCTCGTGCCAGGCCTTAAGCATGGCCGCGAAGGCTCCATGGCCTGCATCAAGCTGTTCGCGGTAGCCCACACCAGGACGATTCACTCGCCAAAGGGTAAACGCAGCGATACCAANACGCATGGCTTGGCCATACGGATTCGTATTGTTACTATTGCCAAATGAATATGGATTCAATCCNATGACCGTCGCCCCTCCAGCGGCATCCATCTCGCCTCCAGCCCGATCAGCAACCTTGCACCGGTCCCGCCCGGGCGGGACCGCCCCCAGCGATAGCCCAGGCCGCCGCTGGGGAACCATCGGCTTTATGGCTGCCATCCACATCCTTGCTGCCTTGGCGCTTCTGCCGATGTTCTGGAGCTGGCAAGCCGCCTCCACCCTGCTGATCCTCTATTGGGTCACCGCCTGTCTGGGCGTGACCATCGGTTACCACCGACTGCTCTGCCACCGCTCCTTCCGCCTGCCCCAATGGCTCGAGCGATTCTTTGCCACGTGCGGCGCCTTGAGCTGCCAGCAGGGCCCCATTGACTGGGTCGGCCTGCANCGCCACCACCACAAGTTTTCTGATACGGATGCTGATCATCACAACAGCAACCGCGGCTTCTGGTGGAGCCACATGGGGTGGATGTTTGAGGAGATCCCAGCGATGGCGACGGTGCCGCGTTTCACAGCAGATCTCGCCAAAGACGCCTACTACCGCTGGCTGAACAAGCATTTCCTGTCACTGCAACTCCCCCTGGCCGGCCTTCTCTTCTGGATCGGCACCGTGACGGGTGCCGGCGGATGGGCCCTGGTGCTGTGGGGAATCCCTCTGCGACTGGTGCTCGTCTATCACGTCACCTGGCTGGTGAATTCCGCCACCCACTGCTGGGGTGACGCTGTGCACCCCAGTGGTGACAAGTCCCGCAATAACGCTTGGGTCGCCGCCCTGACCTTCGGTGAGGGCTGGCACAACAACCACCACGCCTTCCCCCATTCGGCCAAGCACGGCTTGGAATCAGGCCAGATCGATCTGACCTGGCAGCACATCCGTCTGCTGCGCGCCATGGGTATCGCCAAGCAGGTCCGCCTACCGGCTGGTTGAAGATCACCTCACATAGGTAAGATCAATGACTGGCCTTTTGGCAGTCGATCGTCCCCGGAACCCCATGCCCAAGCGTGTCCAAGTCGTCCTGAATGAGGACATCCTCAGCCTCGGAAAGGATGGTGATTTGGTGGATGTGGCTCCCGGCTATGCCCGCAACTTCCTCCTTCCNTTCGGGAAGGCCGTCCCAGTCACCCCCGCGGTGATGAAACAAGTTGAGCATCGCCGCGCCAAGGAAGTCGAACGTCAGGCTGCTCTCAAGCAAGAAGCTCTGGATTTCAAAACGGCTCTTGCCACCATTGGTCGCTTCACAGTCAAGAAGCAGACCGGTGAGGACAACGTGCTGTTCGGAACCGTGACCAATGGCGACGTCGCGGAAGCCATTGAAGACGCCACAAAGAAAGAGATTGATCGCCGCGACATCGTGGTTCCAGAGATCCACCGCACNGGGAAATACACCGTCCACATCAAATTGCACACCGAGGTCACCGCTGAAATCAACCTGGAAGTGGTCAGCTACTGACCACCTTGCGCACGACAACGCTGAACCCCGTCAGAGTGAATCCTGTCCTTAGCGGCATCTCTTTGTCATGGTGAGCGTCCCGGCAACCGAGAACGACGACAGCGCTCGGGGGGGACGCAGGGGTTTCAGTGGATCGCGTCGCGATCAAGAGCCCAGCTTCGAAGCACTTCCAGATTCGGTTCCACCACAGAATCTGGAAGCCGAGGAAGCGGTCTTGGGAGGCATCCTGCTGGATCCGGATGCCATNGGCCGGGTGGCGGATGTGCTCCAACCCGAGGCGTTTTACCTCAATGCCCACCGGGAGATCTTCCGCACCGCCCTGATGCTGCATGGCCAGGGCAAACCGACGGATCTCACAGCGATGAGCGCCTGGTTGGCGGACACCGGCTCGCTCGAGAAAGTCGGCGGCAATGGTCGACTCGTGGAGCTGGTGGAACGGGTTCCCTCCACCGCTTCGATCGAGCAGGTGGCCCGCCTGGTGATGGACAAATTTCTTCGTCGCCAGCTGATCCGTTCCGGAAATGAAGTGATCAAGCTTGGGTTTGACCAGAGCCTGCCGATGGATCAGGTGCTGGACAAAGCCGAGCAAACGATCTTTGCCATCAGTCAGGAGAAGCCCTCCAAAGGGCTGACACCCACGGCCGAAATCCTCACCCAGACGTTTGAAGAAATCGAAAGCCGCTCCCTGGGCACCTCAGTGGCCGGCATTCCAGTGAACTTCTACGACCTGGATGCAATGACCCAGGGACTGCAACGCAGCGACCTGATCATCGTGGCCGGCAGGCCGGCCATGGGCAAAACCTCGATCGTGCTCAACCTGGCCAAAAACGTGGCCCAACTGCACGACCTGCCGGTGTGTGTGTTCTCACTGGAGATGAGCAAAGAGCAGCTCACTTATCGCCTGCTGTCGATGGAGGTGGGCATTGAAGCGGGCCGGCTTCGCACTGGCCGCTTGCAACAGGAGGAATGGCCCCTGCTGGGCCAGGGCATCAACACGCTTGGTCAACTGCCGATCTTCATTGACGACAAACCCAACGCTGGTGTTCTNGAGATGCGGTCGCTCTGCCGACGCTTGATGGCCGAACAAGGCAAGGAGCTGGGCCTGGTGGTGATCGACTACCTGCAGCTGATGGAAGGCTCCAGCCCGGACAACCGCGTTCAGGAGATTTCGCGAATCACACGAGCGCTCAAGGGCATGGCCCGGGAGCTGAACGTGCCGGTGATCGCGCTCTCCCAGCTCAGCCGTGGCGTGGAATCCCGCACCAACAAACGGCCGATGNTGAGCGACCTGCGGGAATCGGGCTCGATCGAGCAAGACGCTGATTTAGTGCTGATGATCTACCGCGACGAGTANTACAACCCNGAAACCCCCGACCGGGGCATCACCGAAGTGATCGTGACCAAGCACCGCAACGGACCCGTGGGCACAGTGAAACTGCTGTTCGAGCCCCAGTTCACCCGTTTCCGCAACCTGGCGGCTTAATCAGATGCTTGGGCTTTTCAAATGAATCCGTTTCCAATAATCAGGTTGACAATAACGGGCAAACAACAAACCACCACGTATTAATAACGAGATCAATAAAAGATTTTCGAATCACACTTAACGATGCATGTCTCTAAAATCGACCACAAGAAACGTGGGTCAATCAAAAATTTTATTTAAANGAAAGATCAAAGCAATGTCGTNCCTNCAGACANCAATGAAAGCGAATGGTAGGAAGGGACCATGCGATCAGANGCAANNCTAATCTCNGCGTCCCANTCNACAGATTGAAAAAAACCAGTATCAANAATTTGNGTAAAGGCCTGCTTAGCGGGATTTGACTTGGCTGAAGTATCAAATACACGATCGGAGCGGCGAGAACCACGACATCCCCCACGNGTGCGACGCGCGGACTTGCTCACAGAAAAAACAGCAATATTGTCAAAAGGCCACTCTGGTTCATCAATGAAGGCATTGCCTTTACACAACAAATCTTTCTCGACATCTTTCTGCGTCACACCGGTGGATGGATCGAGGACACCCTGATTGGTGGACCTGGAGCTGATCACTTCCGCCTCTCACCTGGCAAAGACACAATCAAGGACTTCAACATTCAACAGGGCGACACCCTCCATATCCGCTCATCCGCGTCCGTCCAGCTCATCCAACAACAACAAAACCTTCTCATCCTCGACTCCACCAACAACATCCACACCACACTCCACAACACCTCCCTCGCCGAATTGGTCAATAGTCAGCCCGAACTGGAGAATTGAACGACAGCCGANNCTGNNGATNATNAAGNCATNNNCTTCNNNGCCTGCNNNCACNGANTCCTTCGACGTGATCGTTGTGGTTGGTCAGCAATGGCCACTGCTGGGCCAAGGCATCATCGAATGACGGATGTAGTTCACACCTAAACTGAAGGTCTAGGTGTGTTGCAATGAAGCGCTTCGATGCCTCCTTCCAGAGTTGCGGAGAACTCCAGGANTTGTTTCAGCCGCTTTCTCCTGACCTTGTTGCTCTGCAGCTGAGCCAAGGGCCACTGGTCGGACGACTGCGTATCTATTCACTTGGCGGGTTCAATTTCAATCTGCTCGAAGCAAACCAAAGCCTNTTTCTGAGTGGAACGCGGCGACCCAAGCCATGCACAATGGCGATTCCTCTCGTTGACCATGACCCTTCGAGTGAAGACCATTACCGCGCTCAAGGAATCACGATGCCTTGGCCCGGATTGATGGGTTACAACCGTTGGCTGACGGATTTTGATCTCAAAATTCCCGCAGGCGTCAAGTTGGCCACAGTCGTCATCAGCAAACAAGCCTTGCTCGAGCGACACGCTCAGCAGGGTGGAGGAGCATTGACCTTGAAGCGCTGGGAAGAAACAAATCAACTTGAAATAAAACCAACTTTGAGACACTTACTTCAGCAACAAGTGCTGTCTTTAGCAGAACAAGANACGCAATCACGGACACCCAGCTCACCGGATCAATTGATCAATATTTTAATTCAGTGCTTTGAAGACAAAGACGCCCAAACCATGCCAATTGCGAAGCGCGAAGCACGCCATGAAGCTGCAATCGAGCTGTTGCATTGGTGCTCAAAAAACGCCAAACAATCGATCACAGTCGACAAACTAAGCGCCGAGCTGTTTCAATCAAGAACATCTCTGTTTAAGGGATCCAAGGAACATTTCGAACGCACTCCCTTGGAGCTGCACCGGTCGATCCGGATGGATGGTGTACGTCAACTCTTGCTTGATCCAAGAAAACGTCAAAGTCTGGGCTTGCAAGGGGTTGGCGCCATCGCCAATGAGCTTGGTTTTACAAGCCGCAGCCATTTTGCAAGGCGCTACCACGAGCAGTACGGCGAGCAACCGCAGGACACCTTGAACCGGAGCACAAGCGCTCTCAACATCCACCTCGATTGATGTCTCAGCACCGTCCCTCAATTTGAAGACTAAATCCCTGCACAGCATCTGCTGCCGATAATGAAGGCATGAGCTTCTCCGCCGCCCCCACNGAATCCTTCGACGTGATCGTCGTCGGCGGCGGCCATGCCGGTTGTGAAGCGGCCATCACCACAGCGCGGCTCGGACTCAGCACAGCGTTGTTCAGCCTCAACCTCGATCGGATCGCCTGGCAGCCTTGCAATCCTGCCGTCGGCGGACCGGCCAAAAGCCAGCTCGTCCATGAAGTGGATGCCCTCGGTGGCGTGATCGGACGCCTGGCGGATGCCACCGCCATCCAGAAGCGCATCCTCAACGCCAGCCGCGGCCCGGCGGTGTGGGCCCTGCGCGCTCAAACCGACAAACGCCTCTATTCCCGCCAAATGCTGCAGCTGCTGCAGCACACCCCCAACCTCGCCCTCAGAGAAGCGATGGTGACCGGCCTGGAAACCACCGATGAGGGCGACCAGCAACGCATCAGCGGCATCCGCACCTATTTCGGCAGCGTCTATGACGCTGAAGCGGTGATCCTCACCGCCGGCACCTTCCTGGGCGGCCGCATCTGGGTGGGGCACCAATCGATGGCCGCGGGCCGGGCCGGCGAACAGGCCGCTGAAGGCCTCACCGAAGCGCTACAGCACCTCGGCTTCCAGACCAACCGGCTCAAGACGGGCACCCCCGCCCGAGTGGACCGGCGCAGCATCGCCCTCGATCAGCTGGAGGAGCAACCCAGCGATGCAGCCGATCGTTTCTTCTCCTTTGACCCAGCCGCCTGGGTGAGCGGTGAGCAGATGAGCTGCCACATCACTCGCACCACGGCTGCCACCCATCAGTTGATTCGCGACAACCTGCATCTCACCGCGATCTACGGCGGCGTGATTGACAGCAAAGGGCCCCGTTACTGCCCCTCGATCGAAGACAAGATCGTTCGCTTCGCCGACAAGGACAGCCATCAGATCTTCCTCGAGCCAGAAGGGCGCGATACCCCGGAGATCTACGTTCAGGGCTTCTCCACAGGCCTGCCCGAAACCATTCAGCTGCAACTGCTGCGCACTCTGCCGGGCCTGGAGCAAGCCGTGATGCTGCGTCCTGCCTATTCCGTCGATTACGACTATCTCCCTGCCACCCAGCTGAAGCCTTCACTGGAAACCAAACGCATACGAGGACTGTTCAGCGCAGGCCAGCTCAATGGCACTACGGGTTATGAGGAAGCCGCCGCCCAGGGCCTGGTGGCCGGCGTCAACGCCGCCCGCTTGATCGGCGGCCAAGAGCCGGTGCATTTATCCCGGGAAAGCAGCTACATCGGCACGATGATTGACGATCTGGTGAGCAAGGACCTGCGTGAGCCCTATCGCGTACTCACCAGTCGAAGCGAGTACCGACTCATTCTTCGGGGCGACAACGCCGACCGCCGCCTGACCCCCTTGGGCCGTGAACTCGGTCTGATTGACGACCGTCGCTGGAACCTGTTCAACAACAAGCTTCAGGCGATGGAAAACGAAAAACAGCGGCTTGAAACCGTTCGGTTGAAAGGAAGTGACCCAGCTGCGCCAGCTGTCGCGCAGGAAACCGGTGCTGTGATCAAAGGGTCGATCACCCTGGCCGATCTGCTGCGACGCCCCGGCATGCACGCCGCCGATCTGGTGCGCCATGGCCTCGCTGACGCCAACCTGCCTCTTGCGGTTCGTGAAGGCGCAGAAATCGACATCAAATACAGCGGCTATCTGCAGCGACAGCAGCAACAGATCGACCAGGTGAAGCGCCAGAGCCAACGCAAACTGCCTGACGATCTGGACTATGCCGGCATCGCCACCCTCTCCCGTGAGGCTCGCGAAAAGCTCAGCGCCATTCAACCCAGCACCCTCGGTCAGGCCAGCCGCATCCCCGGTGTCAGTCAGGCCGACATCACCGCCCTGCTGATCTGGCTGGAACTGCGTCGGCGCCAGCCCCTCGCCCCCACTGCCCAGGCTCGATAGCGTTGGTGTCCTGAGAATCTGCTCTTGTCTGCACGGGTCCCCACCTCGCGCGCCTACTGGAACCTGCGCGCGGAGCAGGTGATGGACAAGGTCTTCGAGCAGAGCGCTTCGGATCCCGGCGATCGTCAACTCGTCCCGGTTCACGTTGCTGTGCACGAGCCGGAGCAGCCCTCAGCTGTGAACGCTCCGGCTGCCCTGCCAACCAACAATTCGACAGGTGAGCCGTCAAACAGTTGGTTGATTCCATTGCTGGCCGGGGTGGCAGCAGCAGCCGTCGTGAGCTGTGGATGGTTGATCGGCCATTGGCAACATTCCCGTGCCCAGCTGGAACAGGAACGCATCACGCTGCTGAAGGAACGTCTCCGAGAACGTCCCATGGCTCCACAGACGTCAATCCAACCCACCACCCCAGTAACACCAACGGCAGCAGCTCCGGTGCCAGAGCAGGTGACCAGCCTGAAACCACTGACACTTCCGATTCGCACGATCCCTCAGTTGCCTGTCAGCGAGGCAGCACCACCGGCACCCGCCACACCAGCGACACCAGACAACAACAACAGCCAACCCGATTCCGCAGCTGACCGGGGTGGTGCAGGGTCCAGGTGGAAACAGCTCAGCCATTTTTCAGATCGGCAAGGCATCCCTGTCCGCGGGGATCGGCGAGGGAATCGGCAGCAGTGGGTGGGTGCTGGACTCGGTGAGCGACACAGGAGCCGTGATTGAGCGCAACGGTGAACGGCACAATTTGTCCGTCGGGGGGGTGTTCTGATCACCAACCCCTCGTTGCTCAATTCGCCGCAGCAGCTTTGGCAGGCCCCCACCGATGCGGTGCTCAGCGGTGAGGGACCACGCCAGTTGCCCGGTCCGTGGCGGTTGATGTTGCTGGGGGACGGCAGTCCAACACGACACCTCAGGCTGCTCACCGGCCAACCGTTGACCGTGGACCTGATCGCGATGGAACCTGAGCTGCAATTGCATCCCGATGCCCCCGCGGAAGTGGCGGAACTCAAACCACCATTGCTGCGCCGGCAGGTGTGGCTGAACTGCGGTGGCAACACCCTGGCCTGGGCAGAAAGCTGGTGGAACCAGGCCCAGGCGGATCTCCATCTGCGCGATCGAAATTTGCCGATCTGGCGCAGCCTCACCCAGGGCCGTTCGGAACTGTTTCGCGAGGTGGATGGTCTGGCCTTGGTGAATGCCGACTGGTTGGAAGAGTCCTTTGGTTTGCGGGGTCCGTTCTGGAGCCGCCACTACAGGTTCTTTCGCAGCGGGGAAGCCCTCACTGTGATTCGAGAAGTGTTCAGCCCCCAGCTGGAAACGTGGTTAGGTCCCACGTTGCGGGAGGAGATTCAGAGAAATTCATGAACAAATCGCCGAAATTGTTGGGATTTGCACTTGACAACTTGCCAAGTCTTATGCACGCACGAACATGAGGTTGCACTGATTCACCGTGTCATGGCAGCCTCGTCCTCCTGGCTCAGCCTCACCGACCTCGGTCGGATCTATGGCATTTCCGCCATCCACTGCGGTCGGACCATGGAACACCTCGGTTGGCGTGACCGACGTGGAAAACCGACGCCAGCAGCTCTCGAGGCAGGGGCTGCCATGTCCTCAGGACCCCATGGTCCTGGACGAGCGACGCTATGGAACCGAGACATCTGCGGCAAAGAACTGCAGGCCCGTGGATATGAACCGATGAGCCACGGCCTTCAGGTGCAGCAGTGGACTCAATTTCTAGAGGCAATGACGGAGGGATCTCCCTCGATCGCTGCCACTGTCGAGCAGATGGCGGAGGAGATTCCAGGCGAGCTGGTGGATGANGTGAACCACCAACTCGCTTCCCGTGGGTGCAGTTTCCGCGTGCCTAACCAGTCGATTCAGGCGAGACGCAGCGCTTCGGCCTGCTGAGCAGCTTTCTCGAGCAGATCACGCAGCTTCTCCTCATCGGTGTTGCTGAGGCTGGTCTTCACAAGCCGGGCATGGGGTGCGTGGCTGCGCAGCCGCTCCACCACCTTGTCCGGAGTGCTGTCCCGGACCAGAAGCGCAAGAGCGGCACTGCCCTTGGGCAGAGTTTCACTCAGCTCCCGCAGGAAATCGTCGTTGATGCCGATGTCGCTGAGGGCACCCGAGGCAGCTCCAGCCCCTGCACCAACAGCCAGACCGACAACGGGGTTGAGGAAGATCAGGCCGACCAGCATTCCCCAGAAGCTGCCACTCACGGCACCGGCAGCAGCCAGATTGATCGCCTGACGAAGGTGGACATGACCGTCCTCGGCATGCTCAAGCACCACCGCATCCTCGAGGGAAATCAAATGCTCCTGCTGGATGCCCACCAACTCACGCCTGACCTCCTCAGCTTCCTCGGGCTTCGGAAAACCGATCACGATCAGATTGCTCATCACTCAAAGAAAACCTTCCCAAAAAACCTAAGTCCGGGGGAAAGGAAGCGTTAGTCACGGCGGCGACTCGAACGGGGCAAAGCACGACGAGACGAGGCGGAACGATCTCCACGTTTCCAGTGGTCAACACGAAAACTGTCGTCGTCCGGCCAGGCCTGATCGGATTCGGCGTCGCTCGGATGGGGGCTCTCCAACGCAGAGGACTGCGCAGGTTGCCCCGAAGACATGCGTGACGGCGAGCGCCTTGAAATCGCGTCGAGCGGACGTTTGCCTGTGNNGCTGGAGGTCTGGGGCGGTGCATCCTGCTCTTGCCAGGGCTCTCGCCAGTCGTCGTCCTCTTCCAGCAACCATTCCACCTTCTCGCCGACCCAACGGCCGACGGAATCGAGATCGAGCGATCCACGCCGTTGTCCCGGTCGGCGGCCGGACACGCCGTCCACNAGCTGACGACCGGTCTCAAGCCATTGATCCATGCGNTTATCCCGGCTGTCGCGGGANCGCCAATCGCGTGTTGATCTGTCCTCCATCCACCGACGTTACCGACGCCGCTGCCGAAGCCAGCGCTCCCGTCGCAGTCCGATCACAACGATGACCACGCCAGCACATTCCAAGGTGAGCAGAAACGCCTCCATCAGAGGGAACTCTGCTCAAACGGTTCAAATCGAAGCAGGCAACTGGGGTGCCAACGGCCGCCGTGATGGACATCACAGCAGATCCGACAGGCTGCATTGCGGAGTCGACGGCGGTAGGGGGAGCGGCGTTGGCACTGCGGACAGACAGCCCACCAACGCGGCGGTTTGGTCGGAACGGGGAATCGATGGCGCACGCTCACCTGAAAACGGTTCTGCGAGGCATTGATCACCGCCATGCGTTGACGAAACAAGGGGCCATGGACTTCACGGCTGCGGAGCTCCAGATCAACCCAGGCATGAATCATCTCGTGGCAGAGCGTGCTTTCCATCGCCTCCTGGGGAAGCACTTCCAGCACAGGGCGGGANAGCACGATTTCACATCCACGTCCACCCTGAACAGCAGGACCACGACGNTAAAAACCGGCGGTTCGGCTCATCCGCCCGTCACTCCAGCGCACGGAGACACGCGGTTGCCCGGATCGAACCAGCACACCATCGAAATGCTCGCGATTGAGCCGATGGAACAACGGAAGCAGTGGCAACAGGGGCAGAGCGCAGACCTGCAGACGAACCAACGTCATCCTGCCTCCGTCAGTCAGACTCGTCTNTGCTTTGAAGGCTGGCGATGGAACTGGGTCTGGTGCGTGACATCGGCAGCAANGCGTTGCTGGCGGGTGGTGGAGCACTGCTCCTGTACTGGACCTTCACGGCCGTGAAGCTGGTGCTGAGCGCCCGCGGCATCAATCCACTGATCAAGCAGTTCTTCACGCAAGTNGCCGCTGGCCGCATCGACGCCGCCTATTTGCTGACCACGAAGGCCTATCGCCAGCACGTGAACCGTCAGCAGTTCATTCGCTTTCTCGCAGACCTCAAGCTGAACAAGTTCCGCAANCTGAAATCAGGGCGGCCTCGCATTCAAGAGGGAAGCGTGATTTTGACGGTGAAACTGAAAGCCGAAAACAATGAAGAACTGCCTCTTGATTTCACCTTCACCAAAATTGAAGACAATTGGCGGATCGCCCGTATCAATAAAGTATCTGCTTAAAAACCGAAGTTCTTCTGTCCAAATCACACAACCGAGTTGCTCGATTCTGATCGACACGACGGTTAGCGTTCATCACGATCTGCTGAGCTCGATGTGACTCGCAACCTGCATGAGCGGGCCACCGAATTGCGCGAACTGCTGAATCGTGCCGCACACGCTTACTACGTTCTTGATGCTCCCGTGCTGGAGGACGCGGTCTACGACCAGCTCTACCGCGAACTGCAGAACCTCGAGCAGACCCATCCCGAGCTCAAGAGCTTGGACAGCCCCACCCAGCGCATTGGTGGAGCCCCTGCATCAGGGTTCACCAGCGTGGACCATCGCATCGGCCTGCTCAGCCTCGACAATGCGTTCAATCGCGAGGACCTGAGCAGCTGGCATGAACGGTTGCTGAAAGTACTGGACCGAGCCGAGAGCACTCCACTGGCCCTGGTGGGAGAGCTGAAAATCGACGGCAATGCCTTGGCCATCAGTTACCGCAACGGCTTGATGGAACGCGCCGCCACCCGTGGCGATGGCAGTCGTGGTGAAGACATCACCGCCAACGTGCGCACCATCAGCTCGATCCCGCTTCGTCTTCCGCTTGAGAATCCACCCGAGTGGGCCGAGGTCCGCGGTGAAGCCTTCATCCCCAACGACACCTTTGAGGCGATCAATGCCGAACGGGACAAGCGTGGTGAAGCGTTGTTCGCCAATCCCCGCAATGCCTGCGCAGGAACCCTGCGCCAACTCGACCCGAAGGTGGTTGCTGCCCGACGACTCGATTTCTTTGCATACACGCTCCATCTGCCTCCTGAGCGACAACCCCAGAGCCAATGGGAGGTGCTCAGCTGGCTTGAACAAGCGGGCTTCCGCGTCAATCCCAACCGTGAGCTCTGCAAGGATTTGAGTGGGATTCATCGCTTCTGCGACAGCTGGGAAGAGGCCCGCCATCAACTTCCCTACGCCACCGATGGCGTGGTCGTGAAGCTNAACAATCTGGCGCTTCAAGATGAAGCGGGTTTCACGCAAAAAGCACCCCGCTGGGCTGTTGCCTTGAAGTTTCCTGCGGAGGAAGCACCGAGCCGATTGCTTCGGGTTTCCGTTCAGGTGGGGCGTACAGGGGTGGTGACACCCGTGGCGGAATTCGAACCGGTGGCGCTAGCAGGGACCAGCGTCAGCCGCGCCACGCTCCACAATGCCGATCGAATTGCCGAACTGGACCTCNACCTAGGCGACACCGTGGTGGTGCGAAAAGCAGGGGAGATCATTCCCGAAGTCGTTCGGGTGCTCACCGAACTGCGCGTGACTGATGCATCTCCCGTCACATTGCCGGGTACATGCCCGGAATGCGGCTCAACACTGATCAGAGAGAGAGAGGAAGCCGCAACCCGCTGCGTGAACAGCAGTTGTCCCGCCATCCTGCGTGGTGGCTTACGGCACTGGGTCAGCAAAGCAGCCATGGATGTGGATGGCCTCGGCAGCAAATTGATCGAGCAACTTGTGGACCGTGGCTTGGTGGGCTCNATCGCCGATCTTTATCGCCTCGATCAGGCCCTGCTCGCCAGCCTGGATCGAATGGGTGAAAAATCGGCGACCAACCTGGTGAAAACGCTGGCCCTGTCCAAGCAGCAGAACTGGCATCGCCAGTTGTTCGGTTTAGGAATTCGCCACATCGGGGAGGTGAACGCCAAGATCCTGGCAGCGAACTTCCTCAGCATTGAGGATCTGATCACAGCAACAGAGCAGACGCCTGAGCTGATCGCCGATCTGCACGGGATTGGCCCGGAAATCAGCGCCAGCCTCAACCAGTGGCTAAACACAGCAGCGAACCAGGAGCTGTTGAAGNAACTGCAAGCTGTTGGCGTGTCCCTGAAAGCCACACCAAAAGAGCGGGAGGCGGTGACCACTTCACCGACCAATCCAGACGGGGCGTTATCCGGGAAAACAGTGGTTCTCACTGGCACTCTTCCCCAACTGACGCGAACGGAGGCCAAGGCCATGATCGAAGCAGCCGGTGGGAAAGTGAGCGGGAGTGTCAGCAAGAAGACCGATTATCTGGTTGCTGGGGAAGCAGCCGGGAGCAAGCTCACCAAAGCAGAAACACTCGGAATTGCGATTCTCGATGAAGAGGAACTTCGTCGTCTTCTTTCAGCAAAGGCATAAAAAAGCTCCACCCTCGCTGGATGGAGCCAACACAAGTTTTGATCAATCCAGACGATTAGCTCANAGATGGGCCATGGGCATCTCAGCCACAAATTCACTGTGAGAAACATTCAAAATGGTCGTCTTGAATCCATCACCAGCAATTTTCACGTCATCACCGAGATCCCGAATCCTGACGTCTGCCTGTGCGGGAATGGCAATGTGATCTTCAGCAAGGTTGAAATCGGTGATCGTGTCGCTGCCTTTGGAGAGAACAAAGCGATCATGCCCAGCTCCGCCGGTCAAAACATCAGCTTTAGTACCTCCATCAAGAACATCATTTCCCTTTCCGCCTCGGACGNTGTCCCTGCCATTCCCACCACTGAGGATATCGTGGCCTTTTCTGCCTTTCAGCAGGTCCCTGCCCTGAAAAGCTGTGATCACATCATTCGTCTTTCCACCTTTCAACACCTGCCCTCCCTTGGGATCACCGATAATCTCAACCTCGGAAACAATGGGAGCAGGTTGGAAGGCAAGATCCATACTTCGGGTATCAAACGCACGACCCACATCGCGTTGCCGATAAGCGGTCTCTGATGTTGCGTGGCGATCCAGTAAATATTCAGCCAAGGCATCCTGCTCGCTGCCTGNNGCAGCAAAAGTGGCATCACCAGGCTCATTCATCACATCTTCGAGATCAACAACGTCAAGGCGNTGATATTCAGCCTGATCAATCGACTCTCCATCCCCACTGTAATAAACACCGTCGACGAAATTGATGTTTGGCCAGGGATAGCTATCGCCACCTCCGATGTAGGCACCACTTTCATCGAACCGCGGCATTGTCAGAAAGTCGAGGGTGACAATTCGGATCAACTCATCAGCATCACCAACGAGTTCTCCATCCGTAAGGATNTTTTGAACAACNGCGCCGTCATGATCCACGATGTCCACATGCTGAACCCGTGATCCGGCATCAGCGTTTGAGTCGTAGTGGAATTGCACTCCAGAAATTTGTGGGTAGCGCCCGTCNACGAGAGGTAGCGCTTCAACACCATGCTCGAGAGCGGCNACAAGCTGCTGCTTGGTGAGATTGATCAGACGAAGACCATTGTTGAACGTCAACGTCGCCTGGATATCACCCTGAGAAATGGCACCGCTGCCTTTCGACAGTCCTAATGATTCATCTGCAACGGCATTATTGGGTGAACGCGTGGCAAAGTCTCCGATACTTGCACGTATACCACCGCCATTTTTAATCGATACCTGTACGGTGGGATCATAGGATTGCGCATAAACCAAATTAGCGTCGGCAGTTAAATTACCGAGGTTTGTTTCCTGGGTGCGAATACCGTCAACGTCAGCACGAGTTAAATTATCAAGGCCCGGTTGACGATTGAGGAATACGTCAGAATAACCGTAAACGCTATACTGAACACTCGCAATCTCTTGCGTAAGTCCATTTGTTATTTCAACGATTTGCGGATCCGAAAGGCCTTCAGCATCAAGNCTTGACACGCCAGCCGCATCAGTCGCGTATGTTCCCGAAACCTCAGCATCGTAAGANGCTGGAAGAATGTTTCCATCGTCGTCGAATTCAATAACCAAACGGCCGAGNTAATTGTAATCACCCACCTCTGTCACAACAGCAGTCTGAGACCCACCTGCATTGTTGATAAATCTTGGATAAACATCAGACTGGACATCTCCTTCCCGGAGAATATCATTTGAATCTGCCGTGACAATTTCAGATCCGCCAGCGATGATAATGTCGACATCCCTCAAAAGCTCAGCGAGCCTTGTCTCGTAATTAAAGATCTGCAGGTGCGAGGTGAGAATCACCTCCTTCACATCAGGATTCGCTTCCAGCAAAGCATCCACTTCTTGTTGAACAATGGCAGCGGTAGCGACCAACTGTTCATCGGTTAACAATTGAGCTTCGGCGAAGGGAGACGCTGTGACACCTCCATACCCTCCCGTGATGGACTGAAGTCCTGGCGTGGTGACACCAACAACACCAACTTTGACGCCATTTTTTTCAATCACAACCGAGGATGAGATCGTCCTTGGCTGAGCGATCTGTCCACCTTCTACAACCAGCGGATTAAGGTAGATATCTTCTGAGAAATTCAGGTTTGTCGATAAATAAGGGAACTGAGTTCCTGAATAATCAACGCCAAANATGGTCGCTATGCTCTCGCCATCACTGTCCACGCCGCTGATTAATTCGGCAAAGCCCTCTGAACCAACGGGCGAATCAAATTCGTGATTTCCAACCGCGATCGCATCAACCCCTAGTTCGTTCTGAACCTGCATTTCACCGACGCTGCGTGCGCCGTACAACGATCTGGAAGCATCCTGCAGAAAACCAGGCTGATAGGTATCGCCAGCCGCAATAAANAAAGATATATCCTCACCCACCTCCTGATTACGTAACGCCTGAAGAATTGCAGACGTATTCACCATATTTTGCAGAACAGAATTGCTTGCCGCCTGCTGATCATTCAGGTGGAACAGCTCGAGCTTGGTTCCCATGATTGTCTCTTTAATCGCTCAAACAACATAAGCTTAGATGCTCTTTCTATAGTTAATGCTATGCAAAGAGTGGGATAAGAGCAGCATGAAATGCAGGACAATTCTTTAACCTAATTAAAGCCAGATCAAGGATTTTTCAAGACTTTTCAAAAAAAACCCGATGCCCCGCAAAGGGCATCGGTCTAAATTCGTTTGATTAAAAATCGCGTTTAGNGTCGATCAAAAGAGATCGCCATACTTGAAGGGGAAGGCGGAAACAGAACCAGACATTTCACTGGCCAGAAGCAGAGCACCTTTATGATCTTTGTCGGAATCAGGCACNTAATAAATGCCTTCCGGAGACCAAGCTGTTGGCGACCAGAATGTCGCCAGATGCTTCACATCCGCAAGATCTGTCACATCAAAAACAGGGACGATGGATCCCTGAGGAAGATCTTCAACACCTTGATCGTATGCACGCTCAAGGCCAACGGCGACAAGATGACGCTCTTTTCTACCTTTCTTGTTGGTCATACTGAAGGACACCGTNTGCTCAGGCTCGGTACCTTTGTCATCACTGCGGTTGTCATCGTAATGATTCAAGCTNGCAGCAATCTCCTCGAGCATGTTGCCTGAGTGGTACAGGGTTCGACCCTTGGAATCAAAAATAGAGAAGTCACGCGTTCCCATCATGTAAAGGTCACCCGTCTCAGGATCATTCATATCCTTGAGTGTCTTGAGACGACCTTCCGCGATGATCTGGCTATCAAAGTTGGAAATATCGCCATATTCATCCTCAAGGTCACCCGAGCGGACTTCGTCGTAATAGAAGCCATCATCACTGTTCGGACCATGCCTCAACGTGACGAATAACTCATCATCATTCTCGGCCTCAAAATCACCTCTGTTACCGACACCAGGCTGATCATAAATATAGAGAACCTGATCTTCCTGGAAAGGATCAACATCACTAAAGATTGCATTTCCGGCATCATTGGATCCATAGGAGAAGGTCTGTTCGCCCTCGAATGATTCAAGAAGGCCTTCCTCAATCAAATCTTCAACTTCAAAGTTCGCATCATCTGGACGGATACGACCATCGCCCTCACCTGGTGCGACATAGCAGAGCTTTCCATCCGTATTGACATAGGAGCTGATGCCGTCAGGTTGGGTCAACCCGTAGAGGTTCTGCTTTTCAGTCGGATTAAAAATGTCATCGTTGTTGGTATCAATAGGGATACCATCGAAGCTCTTGGGCTCAAGGCCAAAGACCCGCTTGATCTTTTTGTTGGGAATATCAATAACAGCAATGCCATTGTTTTCCTGCAGAGCAACAATGGCCTCATCGTTGCTGGCGGTCGCTACATATTCAGGCTCAAGATCAACAAGACCAAACTGCTGGTAATCTCTTTTGTCAGGTCCAGACAACCGGACTCCAGCTCCTTCTAGTTTTTTGTTTGAAAAATTAAAAAATAGCTCTGAGATTCTGGATTTCTTGGGCTTCTTGTTCTTAACATCGATAATGGTTACGGAACCTCGAGGATTGGTAGGGAAGCCGTCTTGACGATCTTCAATACCGTAGAAGTTGAGAGGCTCACCTTCATTTGCAACGATCAGTGTCTTACCATCATCTGTGAAGACAAGCTGGTCAGAAAGATTGCCAACGACGTCAGTCGTTCCGACTTCTTTAACAGGATTACGTCCGCCTTGAAGACGGAAAAAGGACACCCTGGATTCATTCGTCAAGGGATCAACGACGGTCGCAGCTGCCAAACCTTTGCTGCTGATCGCGATGTCCGTTGCATCGCCTCTTAGGAAAGCCTCACCGATGAGTCGAGGCCTTTTTTTGAATCCTCTGGAATAATCAAGAACGAGGACTTGACCACCTGCCTCATTGTATTCACCAGTAATAAGCCAAGCATGCTTATTAACAGGGTCATAACTGATTTTTTCAGCACCACCAGGATTGATGACTGTTGCTGCCTCAATGACCTTGCTCGAAATGACGTTGTCGCCATTGGAGTCCCTGATGACTGACATGAAAAAAAGCCAATGCAGGCTACATATGGCAAAAAAACAGAAAACTAAAGGTAAGTCCTGGTTAAGTTCTCGATAACATCAACTTATGCCAGTATTGATGTATTCCAGATCACATTAAAACGAACTTTTTATGTCTCCTTTCATCCATCGTTTCATCAAAACCGATTGCGGCAGAGCCAAGTTCCACGAACTCTCCAGCCGCAACGGTTTTTGGTCCAAACCTCGCCTGTGGTGGTTTGTCGCCATCGCAGCACTCCGTGATTGGAACCTTCCAGGCTCTGATCAAAGTGCAGACTCCGCATCCTGAAGAGCGCGTCGTGCCGCCCGGCTGACCAGGACCACGACGCCCACGGTTGCCAACACCCCAGCAACGCGCAAGAACCAGGTGATCGGATCCGCCTCACCCCCCAGCACCTCACCGAAACGGGCCACATCTCCGGCCAGCGCCCCCAACCCGCAAAACAGCACCGTGCCGGGAAGGATCCCGATCAACCCGATGCTGTAGTCCCGCAGGCTCACCTCACTGAGGCCATAGGCCAGGTTGAGCAGGGAAAACGGAAAGGCGGGCGAGAGGCGTGTGAGCAACACCAACTTCAGCCCCTCCTTGCTGACGGCGCGCTCCACGGCCTGCAGCTTGGGAAACTGCTGCAAGCGGCGCTGTGCCCAGTCGCGCAAGACCGAACGCCCCAGCAAAAACACCACCACCGCACCCAGGCAGGCCCCAACGAACACAAGTCCACTGCCGAGCCAGGTGCCATAAAGCACCCCGGCCAGCATCGAGGCCCACACCCCAGGTAGCAGCAGCGTCACCCAGACGGCATAGAGCGGCATGAACAACAGCGCCCCAGCGGGGGAGCGCAGGAGCTCCAACACATCCGGGAGCCAGTGCTGAACCAAGGAGATCAAGCGAACTCACCATGCATGCAGCGGAGCATTGCACTCAACTGGACGCTGAGGTGTAAAAGCGCAGGGCGAAGAGCCAGAAGGCCCGCGCCGCCGCAAAGAACAGCACCGCCAGAACCAGGCCCGCCAGCAGCATCGGTGCTGCGGCTTCACCCAGAAGCACCTGGGCGGGAACCGTGGTGAGAAACGCCACCGGCAGCACCAGGGTGAACAGCAGGCGGAGCGCCGGCGGATAGGCGTTGAGGGGATAACGGCCGGAGGCCAGTAGGGCTCGCAACACCTCCGTGGCATTCCAGGTTTTGACAAACCAGATGCTGGTGGCGGCGATCAGAAACCACAGGGAATAGAGGATCAAGCCACCGGCCAACAGCATCACCAACACGGTGAAGAAGGAGAACAAGCTGAGCACCACGCCGGCCTGATGGCTGCCCCAGATCAGAAGCGCAAACCCCAGACCAATTTCCGGCAACCCAGCAGGAGAGAGCGTTCGCAACGACAGCCAGAACTGGCTGTCGATCGGCTTGAGCAGCACGAAATCCAGGGTGCCCTCNCGCACATGGGTGACGATCGCCCCAAGGTTCGGGCGCAACCAGGTGGTGGCCATGCCGTCGAACACCGTGTAAAGCCCCTGCACCATCAGGGCCTGAGCCCAGCTCCAGCCCCCCAACGTCTGATCGGGGCCATAGAACANNGAGAGCAGAAACAGNCTGCCGCTGAGGCTCATCGCCACCGCCANCAGCTCGATCAGCACGTTGGCCTGGTACTCCAGCTGCGTGGCCAG
>NHKA01000004.1:0-39647 GCA_002169615.1 Cyanobacteria bacterium TMED229 | reverse complement strand
TTAATGAAATGGGCGATACTGGATTTGAACCAGTGACTCCTACAATGTCAATGTAGTGCTCTACCCCTGAGCTAATCGCCCTCACTGATCAACATCGATCACTGCGGATCTTTGATTGATCAAGACAGGAGAGTAGCAGTTCACGTGCAGATCTCAGGTCCGTTGTATCTCGACGCGCCAGCGGTCGCGTTTGGTCCGCGTGAGTGAGAGCACTTCGAGCATGCCGCGTCCCTGCAGCTGTAGGCGATCGCCTGGATTCAAGTCGCGACTGGGCTGGCGTACTGCTTGCCAGTTGAGTCGCAACCGTCCGGCTTTGATCTGATTGACGATTTTGGCTCGGGACAGTCCAAAGCCTGCCGAAGCGATTGCATCGAGCCGGCAGGAGGCTTCCACGCTGCTGAAGCGCCGTGGAGCGCGCTGGGCTGGCAGCTGCAGTTGGCTGATCTCCATCGCCTCGCATTGGATCTCCACATCTCTGATGCGGCCGCGCTGTCGATCCAGCCTTTGAGCGCAGGTGGGACTGCAGAGGCCCTGACCGCCGCGGTCACCCCGCACCCAAAGGTCGCCGAGTTCCTCCGGTGCCGATCCCATGGCATGCAGGGCCTGGCGCAGGTCTTCAGGGCTCAGTGGGTCAAACAGGAAGTTGCCTTCGATCAGCAGCCCCTGAATGGGGGCCTCCTGCAGCGGTTCATCCTCCGCCCGTTGACAGAGCAGACGGCAGCGTTCAGCACCGGGGTGACCACCCTGACGCTCCCAATGCAATTCACTGAGGCTGCCGAGCCGATGCAGGGCCTCCTCCTGCAGGGGTGCATCGAGGAAACCGCTCCACCGGGGCTGCCAGGTGCGCAGAACCTCTTCAGCGAGATCGATCAGCCGTTCAAGGCCGTCTCGATCGTGACTGCCCTCCAGCAAGTCCTCCTTGGGCAGGCTCACTGCTCGCTCAGGCGCACCACCTGAAGAGGCTTCTGCCGTTGAACCATCTGCCAGGGCAACTCGACCCCTGGCGGTGTTTCGAGAAGGACCAACCAACGCCCTTCATCGCGGCGGTTGCGCAAGATCCGAACACCATCCTCATTCTCAGAGGTGACGCTCGCTGCAGCGGCATAGCTGCCCATCAAACCCGATCCCATGCCGAGGAGTGCGCCGATGACCGGTTCGCCCCATGGGCCAAAGCCCGCGAAGGTGGTGAGGTTGGTGATCTTGGTGAAGGTGAGTCCTGCCATGAAACCAAAGGGCATCAACCAGCGCGCCATCGCCTTCTGCCGCCGTCGTCTGGTGAGGTTGGGATTCAGCAGTTCGACGCTGTCGATCAAATCTCCCTGAGGAGGAATCACCAGACATTGCAGGATCGGCTGGTCGATTCCCTCAAACTGGGTTTTGAGGGTTTCCGCGCTCTGTTCACTGGCCAAGACCACCACGCAGATTGTCATCCGCTCACATCCAGAATGATCGAATTCTGAACCCTGTCCTTAGAAGTCGAGGGGGGGTCCAAGGTCTCTAACTACAGTTCAGCGCGGCAGTTCTGCGCCTTTTCATGACGAGAGTTCTGGTTTCCGATCCCATTGACCAGGCGGGGATCGACATACTCAGTCAGGTGGCGCAAGTGGATCAGCGCATCGGTCTCTCGCCAGAGGAGCTGGTCGGCATGATCGGTGACTATGACGCTCTGATGATCCGCTCCGGCACCCAGGTCACCGCCGAGGTGATCGCCGCTGCCAGCCGGTTGAAAATCATCGGCCGCGCTGGTGTCGGCGTCGACAACGTCGATGTGCCTGCCGCGACGCAGCGAGGGGTTCTTGTGGTGAATTCCCCTGAGGGAAACACCATTGCCGCTGCGGAGCATGCCCTGGCGATGATGTTGTCGCTGTCCCGTCATGTTCCCCAGGCGCATGGAGGCATGCGCAACGGCAAGTGGGATCGCAAGAAATACGTCGGCAACGAGCTCTACAAGAAAACCCTTGGTGTTGTGGGGCTCGGAAAGATCGGTTCACACGTGGCGCGTGTGGCCCGGGCGATGGGGATGGATGTGATCGCCTATGACCCGTTCATCGCCGCTGATCGTGCTCAGCAGATGCAGGTGCGTCTGGCGCAACTGGACGATCTGTTTCGCACGGCTGACTACATCACGCTTCACATCCCGCGAACACCGGATACGGAAAACCTGGTGAACGCAGAGTTGCTGCGGAGCATGAAATCCACCGCTCGCATCGTGAATTGCGCCCGTGGCGGCATCGTTGATGAAGCGGCGATCGCCGAGGCGATCGAAACGGGTGTGATCGCAGGAGCTGGGCTCGATGTCTACGCCAGTGAGCCTCTGGCTGAGGATTCTCCCCTGCGATCTGTGGAGCGTGGGCTGGTGCTGACGCCCCATCTGGGAGCTTCCACCGAAGAAGCTCAGGAGAATGTCGCCATTGATGTGGCCGAGCAGATCCGTGATGTTCTGCTGGGTCTTCCGGCTCGAAGCGCTGTCAACATCCCGGGCCTGAGCGCCGAGATCATGGAGCGTCTCAAGCCCCACCTTCAGCTCTCGGAAACCCTCGGCCTGCTGGTCAGCCAGCTCTCCGGTGGCCAGGTGCAGGAGCTGGAGTTGCGTCTGCAGGGAGAGTTCGCCAGCCATCCCTCTCAGCCCCTGCGGATAGCCGCGCTCAAGGGTCTGCTCAGTTCGGCTCTCGGCGACAGCATCAACTACGTGAATGCCTCACTGGAGGCGAAGGCCCGTGGCATCCATGTGCTGGAGGTGAAGGATGAGGCGAGCCGGGACTTCGCGGGCGGTTCACTGCAGCTCACTACCCGTGGCGGTCAGGGCGGTCACAGTGTCACTGGAGCGGTCTTCTCCGATGGTGACCTNCGCATCACCAGCATCGATGAATTCCCTGTGAANGTGTCNCCGAGCCGTCACATGCTGTTCACCAGGCACCGGGACATGCCCGGGATTATTGGTCACCTCGGCTCTCTGCTGGGTGANCAGAACGTCAACATCGCCTCGATGCAGGTGGGGCGTCGCATCGTGCGGGGCGATGCGGTGATGGTGCTCAGCATTGATGATCCCGTTCCCACCGCTGTGCTCGACACGATCAAGGCGGTGAACGGCATCCAGGAAGCCCATCCGGTCACCCTCTGATGTGGTGGCGTCTCTCGCTGCCTTGTCCGGCTGAGCTGGAGGAGTCGCTGATCTGGAAACTGAATGATCTGGGGCTGCAGCGCCATGCGCTTCAGCATGCACCGGAAGCACCGGACCAGAAGACGCTGCTGNTCTGGCTGCCGCAACCGGAATGGCCTGAGCAGGATCTCAACCAACTGATGGTGACGCTGGCCCCGCTGGCGGAGCCNTTCGGACNGGTTCTTCCCGAGGGCAGCTGGGAGGCCGTTGCAGACGAGGACTGGAGCCTGAGCTGGAAACAGCATTGGCAGCCGGATCCGGTGGGGCGTGGCCTGCTCATCCTTCCCGCCTGGCTGGATGTGCCCTTGGAGCACAGCGACCGCCTCGTGATCCGCATGGACCCCGGCAGTGCCTTCGGGACCGGAAGCCACCCCACCACCCGTCTGTGCCTCGAAGCCTTGGAAGCTGAACCCCCTGTTGGATTGCTGGTGGCTGATCTGGGGTGCGGAAGCGGGGTTCTTGGGCTGGCGGCTCTGGGCCTCGGGGCTGTTGGTGTGGCCGCGGCCGACACCGATTCCCTGGCCGTACGGGCCACCGATTTGAACCGTGGACTGAATCAGCGCAATGAGCAGCAGTTGCGGGTTGCCCATGGCTCGATCGAGAGCCTTGGGTCCCTACTGGAGGGTCGATGCGCCGATCTGCTCCTGTGCAACATCCTGGCGCCGGTGATCGAAGCCCTGGCCCCACAGTTCGAAGCCGTTGTCGCGCCTCAGGGTCGTGCCCTGCTCAGCGGCTTGCTTGTGGATCAGGCCCCTCGGCTGAAACAGGTTCTGGAGGCATTGGGATGGCGGGTCACGGCGGAGAGGGAGCAGGGGCGCTGGGGGTTGCTGGAAATTTGTCGTTATTGAGAAAATAACCATAAGTTTGGCTTATCCATGCACCCCCTCCGATTGGTCCTTCCCCCTCCGCGCTGGGGGAACCGACGTAAACGTGTCCGGTTGCAGTAGATAAGACCGGTCCTGCAGGCTCGGCTTCCCGGGAACCTGTACGCAACCAACCATCAATGGCTTCCTACAAGGTCACCCTGGTCAACGACAGCGAAGGTCTGAACAAGACCATCGAAGTGCCCGACGACCAGTACATCCTCGACGCTGCTGAAGAGCAGGGCATCGATCTGCCCTATTCCTGCCGCGCCGGCGCTTGCTCCACCTGCGCTGGAAAAATCACCGCTGGCACTGTCGACCAGTCCGATCAGAGCTTCCTCGATGATGACCAGATCGAAGCTGGCTTCGTGCTGACCTGCGTCGCATACCCCACCTCCGACTGCACCATCAAGACCCACGCTGAGGAAGAGCTCTACTGAGCCATCCGGTGCGGAACGCACCATCAAGCGAACCACCCCTGCGGGGGTGGTTTTTTATTGAGCGACGCTGTTCTATGGATTCCGTTGCCAAGGACATCCACGCGTATGCCGACTGTGCGTCGTCCTGTTGCCAACCTCCTGCTGACGTCTGGAACGATTCATGCCAGTCCTGGAGGGCAGTACAGCTTCCGGGTGCTCGGCCCCTGCTGCCGCTTGTTTGATCGCGAGGAACTTCCCTGGCCCTGCTGTCGGCTGGCCTGGCACAGCAAGGAGCCGAGCTGGCGGCGGGTCGGCAAACGCTTCGTGCCGGATCTGGCCGCCCGTCGCAGTCCCTCCTACGCCGTTGAATTGCTGCAACCGGGCTCGCGTCCGACCGCAACGGTGTTGACCCTCTTCTCACATACCTTCAGCCGTGAGCTGCAGGAGTGGTGGTACAGCCGCCATCCACGCTCGATGGAGCCAGACAATTGCGAGCCTGAGACGACTGTGAACCCTCTGATGGATGAACCACCATCAGAGGGCGGCAAGGGTTAATCGCTTGGTTGAGATCAGAAGTAGATCTTGCCGCCGCCCCACTGGTTGCCCTGAACTTTCGGTGCCACCAGGATGAATCCGGCCATCAGCCGCAGATCCTCATCGGTCAGATCACGCATGGCTGGGTACAGCTCAGCGTCCCGCATGCTCGGGTGCAGCTCTGAAATGCTGTACTCGCCGTCGTAGGACGTCGGATCCTTCATGTAATCGACCAAGGCATCGACGTTGTCCCTTGGTGGGGTCGCCAGCGCGAGGGTTTCAGGGTCGAGTCCCACGTTGTGGTTGGTCTTGGTGATGCCACCGGCATGGCAGGTGCCGCAGCTTGTGTTGAACACCTTGCGGCCTGTGTTGATCTCCTGCTCTGAGAAGGTCACAAGTCCACCGTCCGGATTGACAGGAACGGTGAGGGTTTCGGCGTCCCACCGTGCAGCATCTGCAGGGGAACTGACCACGAGGCCGATCAGTACCGGCACCAGAATCAGGAGCCCCTTCAGGGACCGTCGCAGAGAGGGAAGAAAAGTGTCCATGAAGGTTGCCGGGATCTGACGGATGGGCCGCACCACGCTCTTGTATCACGGGGCGAAGGCCCTCCGCGTCGGAATCACGAACTGTTGCAGCGGGGTTTCACATCCAGGGTCATGAAGTCCTTGGCCAACACTGTGTTCGGGAAGATCGCCTGAGCTTCAGTCAGCAGGTCATCTGCGGTCACCGGATTGCCGGGTGCATAGCGGGGGCTCAGATGGGTGAGCACCAGTTGTCCAACCTTGGCTTCAGCCGCGGTCTGAGCCGCCATGGTGCTGGTGGAATGCTGTTTATGAAATGCCATCTCCGCCTCTTCATGGGAAAAGGTGGATTCATGGATCAACAGATCAGCGTCTTGGGCCAGCGCAACGGCCGCCTCGCTGAACACCGTGTCCGTGCAGTACACAACACTGACCCCGGGGCGAACCGGGCCGCACAGGCTGCTGCCATCGATCACACGGCCGTCCTCCAGGGTCACCGTGCCGCCGCGTTTCAATTCGGCATAGATCGGACCAGGTGGAATGCCCAGCCCTTGCGCCTTCTCCACATCAAACCGGCCAGCCAGGGGTTTCTGCTCCACCCGGTAGGCGTAGGCCGGCACACGGTGAATGAGGGGTGTGCAGCGAACTGTGAGTTGGGAGTCCTCAAACAGAACTGTTCCCTGTTCAGCCGCTGGCCTTGAGCGGTGCACGTTCAGGCTGTATCCAATGCGAGTGGAACTTGTGCGTAAAGCCCCTTGCAGGAAGCTTTCAAGGGGGTCTGGGCCATAGAGGTCAATGCCCTGGCTGCTGCTGCTGGCAAGGCCGAGGCTCGCCAGCAGCCCCGGCAGACCGAAGACATGGTCTCCATGCATGTGGGTGATGAAGATGCGTCGAAGTTGCGAGAGCCGCAGGTCACTGCGCAGAAACTGATGCTGCGTGCCCTCGCCGCAGTCGAACAGCCACATCTCAGCGCGCTGGGGCAAACGCAGTGCCACAGCGGAGACATTGCGCGCCCGTGTGGGAACGCCTGAACTGGTTCCGAGAAAGGTGACCTGCAAGGCCGCTGATCCTCAGTTGACATGCTGCCATCTGGCTGACCCCTTGCAGGCTCGGCACACTGGGCTGTGCTTTCAGGTCCCGTGCGCCCTGCCCCTCTTCTTGGATCTGCCGTCCTGGTGGGTCTTAGTGCAAGTTTGCTGCTCTGTGCTGCTCCGGTGGTGCCCAGGGAACGGGAGCCGCAGATGCGGGTGCTGCTGTTCCAGGGCAGCAGCCTGCGGCTCCGGGCGGATGGAGCCCAGCCGATGCGCGTTCGGGGCCTCTCCGGTGGAGTGGAACACCTTCAGAGGTTGGCGCTTCAATTTCAGGGAGGTGTTCTGAGCGTTGCTTTGAATGGGGTGCGCCAGCGCCTTCCTCAAGGGGTGATGCTGGAGGTCGAGAACGACGACCCGCGTGGCATCTGGCTGGGCCAGCGTCGCTACCGCGGACTGCTGAAGATCAGCGCCCGCGGCGGCACATTGCGGGTGGTGAATCAGCTCGGAATCGAGACTTATCTGGCCAGCGTGGTGGGCAGTGAGATGCCCCATGCGTGGCCCCTGGCGGCACTGCAGGCCCAGGCGGTGGCAGCCCGCACCTATGCCTTCAAGCAGCGTGGCCGTGGAGGTGGATGGGATGTGAAGGCCACCGTGGCCAGTCAGGTGTATCGGGGTGTGGAATCGGAAACCGACAGCACCCGCGAGGCGGTGTCCACCACCCAGGATCTTGTGCTCGTGCACAACGGTCGGCTGATCGACGCTGTTTTCCACAGCAGTTCCGGTGGTGTCACGGAGGCCAGCGGCATGGTCTGGCGGCAACAGTTGCCCTATCTCGTCAGCGTCCCGGACCACGATCAGCACAGCCCCGTGCATCGCTGGCAGGAGCGGTTCGATCCCGCCACCCTCAGAACGCTGTTGCCGGAGACCGGTGGCCTTGATCGGGTGGATGTGCTCAGCCGCAGCGGCAGCGGCAGGGTTCAGCAGATCCGTGTTGTCGGCCCAAGGGGGCAGCTGATGCTCACCGGTCGGGAGCTGCGTCAGCGGCTTTCGTTGAAAAGCACCTTGGTGGATTTCGAGAGGGTCACGGCGCTGCAGAAGCCTCCGCTCCAGCCTTTGCCGGCGCTTCCCGTGTCAGCACCCGTTGCCGCCAGCAAACCATCACGCATTGATCAAATCACCTCCTCGGTGGCGGAGATCACGGGATCCAAGAACACCGCGACCACAAAGAGGGCGGCCAAGCTCCGCTCCGTTCTGCGCGCCCCCGCGCCCTCCCTGTTGCCAGCATCTGTTGCCAAGCTTCCGGCCGAGGGCTGGCAGCTGCTGGTGCGTGGCCAGGGCTATGGCCATGGGGTCGGCATGAGCCAGTGGGGTGCCCATGGCTTGGCGGAGCAGGGAGCGGATTTCCGCACGATTCTTCGTCATTACTACCGCGGGGCTGATGTGGTTCCGTTCCGTGCCGTCCATGATCCGGCACTGGCGATGAAGCCTCCAGTGGCGCCACTGTGGAGAGGATGAATCGTCCCCGCACGTGCAGGGTTTCCCTTACCGGCTCGAGCAGCGCTCCACGCAAACAGCCCTGATCGAGGCCCTCAGCGAGCATCTGGAACGCTGTTTGCGCCAGCGGCTTCAGGCTGCGGACTTCACCAAGCCCCTTGGATTGGCGACTGGCCGCACCATGGAGCCGTTGTACGCGGCTCTTGTGCGACGCCTCAACCGTTGGCCAGAATCAGACCTTGCGGCACTGCGGCGCGGCTGGTTGAGTTTCAACCTCGATGAATATCTGGGTCTTCAGAGCCAGGATCCGCGCAGTTACCGCTGGTTCATGGACCACCACCTGGGCCATCCGCTGGGGCTGTCCACCTCTGCGCTGCGGCTGCCCGATGGGACCAGGGACGATGGGACTGCTTCTGCCTGCTCCTATGCACAAGAGCTGCAGCAGCAGGGTGGTATCGGTCTTCAGCTGCTGGGGCTTGGAAGCAACGGCCATATCGGCTTCAACGAGCCGCCCTGCTCAGAGGACTTGTCCTGTCGTGTGGTGACACTGTCCGACGCCACCCGTGATCAAAATGCGGCGATGTTTGGTGGTGATGCCGCTGCGGTTCCGGCCCGGGCGATCACACTTGGCTTGCGGGAGATTCTGGCGGCAGATGAGATTCACCTGGTGGTGACCGGTGCTGCCAAGGCGCAAATTCTTGGTGCGTTAATGAAGGCTCCGGAACCGGATGTTCATCTGCCAGCCAGCTGGCTGGGACGCCATGGCCAGGTCTGGCTGTGGGCGGACGCAGATGCGTTGAACCATTCCTAACGTCCCTGCATCTGGGGTTGACCCTTGAGCATCGATCCAGTGGAACAGCGCCTTGAGCAGAGCTTCGAGGCGGAAAAATTCAGCCGCTTCATTCGCGATTGCAATGACATGGAGGAGTTGCGTCAGACCGCACTGTTTCTTGTCCAACAGCTCATGCAGCAGAAGGCGGCCAGTGCCTGGATGGCGAGTCGTGCGTCTGAATCTGAGAACTCAAGGCTGAAGATGCTGGCTGAGCTGATCAAGCGCCCCCCACAGGAGGAGTGATGATCCCCCATTTGAGCGATGGCAAGCCAAGAAATGTTCACGAGAGTTCAGGCATCTGTCCATCTTTGCCATGAATGTGTCCACTCTCACGTTGTATCTGGAAATTCTCGACCGCTTTGAGGACCTGTTTCCCTGCCGCCAGGAGCGACGCCTGAAAGCGGCCATGGCAGAAGCCAAAATCCATCTGCTGACCCTCGAACCTGACGATTTGCTTGCTGTCTGGCAAGAGTTCTGCTGAATCAGCTCTTCTGGCAGGGACCATTGGCTGTGATGGTGACTTCATCACCGAGCTTGATTGTTTTCATCAGCGTTTCAAGGTCTTTTTGGGCAACATTCAGGCAGCCGCCGGTCACTTTTTGGCCGACGCGTTGATCATTATTCGTTCCATGAATCGCAAAGCTATACCAGCGGAATGTGCCGGCGTAATCGTTGAAACTAAAGGGTTGCGGCGTTGTTGAAACTGGTTCCAGACTGATATAGCCATCACCATATTCTCCGACTTCGCCATCGCCTTTGAAATCGATGGAATTCATGTTGCTGAACAAATTGGCTTTGAGGTAGTCCTTTGATTTGCCGGACTTTTTGATCAAGGCTGGATCCATGTCAAATCGGTCAACACCAAGGATGGCATTGACGCGAAACGTACCCACAGGTGTCAGCCCTTCGCTGAAGGCAGAGTCTTCACAAGCAATGCCATATTTCCCGTATCCAACGGTAAAGGCGAGATTGTCGGAGCCACCACTGAGAATGCCCATACTTTTCTCTGGCTGCTTCACATCCAACTGGATTTGAATCGATGTTGATTGTGCTGATTGTGTTTCGGAAGCGACTTTTGTGGAGGTTGCTGGCTTGCAGCTGATCATTGCCGGGATCATCACGGCGAATGCGGTCAGAACAGCAGCACGCATGGATCCTTGAGAGCTGTGAACATCATGCCGTTGCAGCTGTGGATTGCCCAATGTCTGAGCCTGAGCAGGGTCCGGCTCGGGTGTGGGTCCTTATCAAACTGTCATGGTTTCAACTGTTTTGTTCTCTGGCATCAACCGCAAGGCCTGCCTAGAACGCAGAGGTTGCAGCATTGATCTGATGAAGATCAGCACCTCCTCATCACAATCCGTCGGCACTGTGATTAACGATGGACGGCATCAGCCTTTCAGGGCGGTGGCTTGTCCCCTCAACCCATTTGACTATGACGAGTCGCAGATGCGAGATGATGATGTTGTGAGACGTCAACAACGTTCTGAAGTGGAATATGACTGCTGAGTTGAAGTGGATTCGCCATTCATGCTGATCATCAGTGGATGTGGCTGTTGTGTTGAACGGCTGTTGAGTTGAGCTGTTGTTGGTTCTTCAAATTGGAGCGTGTTCTTAATCCAATGCAAGATCTTCGCTGATGCTCAGATTGGCGTTGACGCTGCGCACATCATCAAGTGCTTCCAGTGCATCGAGCAACTTCATGCACTGACGTGCATGATCGATATCTGAGATGTCCACGTTGGTGAGTGGATGCCAATGGTGGCCCCACTCCCTCACGTCCCATCCCTGTTGCTGCAGGCCGTTCTGCAGGGTTTCGAGCGCTTGGAACGGTCCATGAACCAAGGCAGCATCTTCGATTAATTCATAACCATCGGCCTCAAGCTCAAGCAGGCCTTCAATCAAACGCTCCTCGCTGTCGCTGGTTGCGCTGATGGTGACTTCGCTGCGGTGTTCGAAGAGATAGGCAACGCAACCACTTTCACCGAGGTTGCCGCCGTTTTTGCTGAAGGCCAGCCTTAAATCAGCGGCGGTGCGGTTGCGGTTGTCCGTGAGAGCTTCCACCAGGATGGCAACGCCTTCCGGACCGTATCCCTCGTAGTTGACCTCTTCCAGTTGGGTGCCATCACCTGCCTGTCCGGAGCCCTTGGCGATGGCTCGGTCGATGTTCGAGGCGGGCACTCCTGCCGCCTTGGCTTTGCTGATGGCCGTGCGCAGCTGGAAGTTGCCGGCAGGATCAGCTCCCGCCCGTGCTGCCACCATGATCTCCCNACCAAGACGGGTGAAGACGGCACCGCGCTTGGCATCCACAACAGCCTTGGTGCGTTTGATCTGAGCCCATTTGCTGTGGCCGGCCATGGCTGGTGGGGCAGGTGTCGATGTCGGTTCTGAACGTAGTCAGGCGAGTGAGCTGCGGCCTTGAACCTGAACTTCGGTCTGGGTCGGGTAAGGGATCACGATCTCCATCTCCCGCAGACGGTTGATCAGTGCTTTGTTGAATCGATCAACGCTTTCGAGGAAGGCGCCATGGGCGGTGTGCTCTCCAATGAACGTGAGCACAAAGTCGTAACTGAAATCAGAAATTTTGAGCAGTTCGCAGGCATCAAAGCTGAATTGTGGATCGGAGCTGATCAGATGTTCAACGTCATGGTGAATGGCATCAAGTTTCTCGGGCGGCGTTGAAAAGGCGACGCTGATCACGCGCCTAGAGTGTTTGACCTGAGCGATTAATTGTTGAATACGAACAATCACGGTTCGTCTGATTTCAAGAAAATCATCCCAGGTTTTTGCTTTGGTGCTTGCAAAAAATAGAAGATAAATGGTTGATGGTTGGCGTTCGAGGCTGACCAAAACATCATCAAGATCTGGATAAGCAGAGAGATGCTTTTTTGTCAGTTTGGCGATCTGATCCACCTGCCAGGATGATGTGAGCGTTGCAATGTCCATCTCGAGACTGATGGTCTGCCCCTCATGGTCTTGATTGGAGTGACGGCGGCTGTAATTGATGACCGTGGTTTCTTCCGCGATCGCATTGGGAATCGACACCTTGCTTTCAGGTGTCTGCAATTCCATNGACCGCAAGCCGATTTTTGAAACGTAGCCAAGCGTGTTGCCAACTTTGCAGAATTCACCCACACGTACAGGTCGATCGGTTTGAATGGAAAATCCAGCAAAAATATTGCCGAGTAATTTTGAGGCGCCAAGACCAATGGCCAAACCAGGGACGGCTGAGAATGCAATCACGGTGGAGGCTGGAAGCCCCAGCATGATCAGCGATCGATAGATCAGTGCAATGGCAGAAAGNACGCCGAGAGCGCGGCAACTGGGCATGAGCAGATTGCCAATGCGTTTGACCGACACCTCAGACTTCCTGTCTCCAAAGTGGGAGATGACGACAGTGAGTGTGCGACCAATGGCTTCAAAAAAATAGAAGGCNATGACACCTGCAATGGTGAACCACAGAACGTAATTGACGTAGATNTTGAAGAACAAAAGCTGGCCGGTGAGATTCACATATTCATCCACAAAAATCTCGAGTAGATCAGTGAGCGGCAGGATCGGAAGTAGCAATAAAAATCGTTTCCATGCTTTGACGCCATCGGCCCAGTCGCTTTTGACTTGGAGCGTTTGATTATCGTTTTGCCGATTGTATGAGTTGAGGACCTTCCTGATCAGTGTGAAAACGATGAGGGCATAGACGATCAAGGCGCCAATTGCCAGAACGGATTGAAAGATCGTTTGCTCGCCGATTCGAATGTTTTTAAAGTTGAGAATTGGTTCTGGTAAATTTAAGTACCATTTTGGCGGCACCAGATAGCCNGGNTTGTAAATGTAGTCTGAATAAAAGAATGGNGTTGTGAATTCATTCTTGCTTTCTTTGATCGACCTATCGTAGATCTTCATGAATTTATTGCGAATATTTTTAACTGTNGATTCGGCGAAATAATATTCAACGCCGCTCTCGACATCCTCTTCGCTTTGTTTTGTTGTCAGAGTGATGGTTGTTCCTGGTAAACGCCAGCTTTCGTTTTTGCTTGGACGGGTCTCAATGATGTTCTTCATCTCTTCACTGTCTGGAATGACAATTTGAGACCTTGCATTGTTGAACACGTAATCCAGGACGTGTTTCAGCTCAATGGCTGCCTCTTCCGCCATCACAGTGCGCACACTCGGTGGAAAGCCAGATGTATCCAGTGCCTCAATGCAATTTTCAAACAACGCTTCCGTGTTATCGATGGTCTGTCGTACGGGGGCCGACCAGATCAGGCCTGGATCGGTTTGGCTCTGTTCGGCAATGCTGTGGGTGGTTTCTCCCACATTGGCCATCGCTGCGTAGAAATTCAGAAGCGTCTGCTTCGGGCTGTTTCCCCTGATCTGGCCGAGCGGTGCATAGGACCATTGCTCCGCTTTGATCAGCAGATCCTCGTAGAACGGCTGTTCCTGAATCGGGATCGCCTGCTTCAGGGAGAGTTCCAACATGCGTGGCGCCGCCGTCGCTAACCCGCTGCTCCAAAGAATGCAGACCACTGCCACCAGCCAGGTCACAAATGCGCGCTGCAGCCACCCGCGGGGCCGNCGCCGACCGGACTGTTTCATGGAGTTCAGGTCATGCGGATGGACGATGGGTTCCCACCCAACCCTTGATAGGCCCTGTCAGATGGTTTGCTGTTCAGCATGGACAGCAAACCATCGCTGTCTTAGCTGACTTGAATGATCTGGTTGGTTTCAATCTCTTCGGGGCTCATTCCAGAAATTTCGAGATCGATGCCACCGGCCAAGAGTTGTGTCCCCGAATCGACTGCAGTGAGGCTGTAATTCTCTGCCCAGGAGGGCAGCAGAACAGTATCTCCCTGTTGATCGGAAAGGTCTCTGATCAAGATTGTGGCTGCTGATTGTTGATCCACATCCAGCCTGAACACGTCGGCTCCCTTGCCACCTTTCATGCTTTTGTTGCCATCACGTGCAATCAGTTCGTCATTGCCTTTGCCGCCGATCAAGGTGTCGTTTCCTTGGCCCGAACGAAGCGTGTCATCACCTTGTTCACCTTTTAAGTGATCCGCTCCGGCACGGCCTCTGATCAGATCGTCGCCTTGCCTGCCTTTGATCTGGTCATCCGTCTTGGATCCTTTCAACGTGTCATCACCAGAGGTCCCTGTGATGGTGTTGACACTGGTGGAGGTATCACCGTGATGACCTTGCTGATNAGGGGCTGGGGGAGTTGGGATTCCATCCTTGAGTGAGCTCCTTGCCTGTTCAATTGTTTCCTCGTCAGCTTCTTTGAGTTTGCCGCGGATATCACCAAAAAATGTCTGCCCGGTTGTATGAAGATTCAAATAAAGTTCACCTTTATTGGCAATCGTTTCCATCCCTGAAATTGTCTTCACCTTCCCATAGGCAGGAAACTCCGGATCGATCAGCACACCCTGCAGGAATGCATCGGGAAGGCTTTCGATGCCATCCAGTGTGGCCTGAATGTCGGCAGCCGTGAGTTCCAGCTGAAAGATGCCGTCATCCTTGAAGTTTTCAATGATGTCAGTCGNATNGGCGAAGTCGATCAGAATCGGGCCGAGTTGGTCTGGCTTGCCCGCGTGAATATGAANCATATTGATCGAATCCAGGTCCAGATCCGTGACCTTCACTTCCACAAAAGCCTTGCTTAGATCATTGAGAAAGCTCAGTCTTGCGTAACCTCGTTCGTCGCGTTACGAGCGTGAACGCGATGGTTCAGTGGACAGGAAGGTTTCGGGCGTGATTGGAGGGGCTTCCTCTTCTTCTCCAGGCTCCTGCCATGGACTCATCCAGGTTTCATAGACATAGCCAATCTCGTCCCAGGAGGAGACATCGAGATCNGAACTCGTCACGGAAATGTCTGAAAAGCTCTAAACAAATTNTGAGGGTCTGCATGAGGNGTTTCTGCCNATTTTTTGATTTTTTTNAGCTTGGTTTGTACGCCTTAACCCANTGCGTTGAACACCACTTTGGGCTTCAATTGTCCATCNTCCCGATGACCAATCCCTGCGATTGTTCCGTCTGGATTGCACACAATGACGGCATCACCCGGCCCGGGCTGCACGGCGATGCGTCGTCCGCATCGCCAATCCATCTGCTCAGCCACGCTCAGCAGGCGTTGCGGTAAGTGGCTTAACGCCAGAAGGGGTGATAAGGGTTCAGGGAGTCTTTCGGGCTGCTCGGGTTCCGGTAAAGGCTTGGCCTGATCCTCACGGAAGCCGAGAGCTTGGGTGCGACGCAGGGAGGCGAGGCTCCCGCCACATCCCAACATGTCTCCGAGATCTCTTGCGATCGAGCGGATATACGTCCCTGAAGAGCAGTGCACCTCCAGTTCCAGCTGTCCGCTGGCCTGGTCCCAGTGCAAGGGTGTGAGCCGATGGATGGTGATCTCACGGGCGGGGATGTCCATCACCTCCCCCCTTCGAGCTCTGGCATAGGCCCGTTCCCCAGCGACGTGAACGGCTGACACTTGGGGGGGGCTCTGAAGAATGCTGCCGCGGAACGGATTCAGGGCTGCATCGATGGCATCAGGGCGAAGCTCAGGCCAGTTTTGGTGGCGCAGAACCTCCCCTTGAAGGTCATCAGTGCTGGTGCTCACTCCCAGCTGAATCACGCCGCGGTACGTCTTGTCTCCGGGCAGGTAGGGAAGCAAGCGGGTGGCGGGGCCAAGGGCAATGGGCAGCACTCCTGTGACCGCCGGATCGAGAGTGCCGCCATGGCCAACCCGACGCAGGCCATAACAACGCCGAAGCTTGCTGACGCAGGCATGGGAGGTGAGGCCGGCAGGCTTGTCGATCACCACGAAGCCAAAGGGGCCGTTCACATCCATTGGGTGTCCGTCCTGCGACTGTTGCATCCGGTGGGATGCGACAGTGACGCGCTTGATCTGCAGACGTCATGCCGCAGCTTCTCCGCCGCCAGGATGTGGATGTGTCGGAGTTCCTTCGGGATGGCCTTGATCTCAAGGCCCATCTGGGGCGGTATCTGAATCTCTCCGTGGCCGCGGTGGAGGAGCGACTGCCAACAGGGACGGATGATCTGGCAGCGCTTCACCCCGGAGCCTTTCAGCCGGACGATGCAACATCGTTTTACGAGGACACGGTCGGCACAGGCCATCTTCTGGAGTTGGCGGCCTGGCATCTGTCCAGCGCTGATTACATCGCCGACACGCTGCGTCTTCAGGCGATGGCCGCTAGGGGTCAGGTCCTTGATTTCGGCGGTGGGATTGGGACCCACGCCCTTTCGGCCGCCTCCTTGCCGCAGGTGGACCATGTCTGGTTTGTTGATCTCAACCCTCACAATCGGGCGTTTGTGCAGATGCGGGCCGAAACGCTTGGCCTGGCTGGCAAACTCTCGGTGCATCGGGACCTAAGCGATACAGGGGCTGTTGGCTTCGACACTGTGGTTTGCCTGGATGTGCTGGAACATTTGCCAGACCCTTCCGATCAGCTGGTTGCGTTCCACCAACGGATGACATCAGATTCCACGGCTCTTCTGAACTGGTACTTCTTCAAGGGATACAACGGCGAATATCCGTTTCACTTTGACGATCCAGAGCTCGTGAGGGACTTTTTTCGCACACTTCAGGCTCATTTTATCGAGGTTTTTCATCCCTTATTGATCACAACCCGCACCTATCAGCCGGCTTGAACCATGCGTGCTGAGCGTGTGATCATTCAGTTGATTGTGATCAAAAAATCGATTGTTGCCACGCTCTTGTTGATTTTGAGCGTGTCTGCTTTAGCTAGCAGCAATGACTNGGCCTCGCTGGCTCAGACTGCCGATCGATTGGGTGATGAGGATCGGCTCTTGCTGGCCGCCTTGGCCAATCGTGCCTTGGAGCTGGGTCCCAACGCGTTGCGTGCAATCGCAGCGATTACAGGNGCTTATGCACTGTTGGTTTATCTCGCGGCCTGGGCTGCCTGGACAGATCGTCGCTGGGGGGAGTGGCTGATGGTGGCATTGCTGGGACTNCCACTCCCCTATGAAGTGATCGAGTTGATCCATGAACAAACGATCACCAACGCCGCAGTGCTGGTGCTCAATCTGATCGGGTTAATTGTTCTGCTGGGGCGCCTGCGACGATCGGATCGAATCCAGGCGCGAGGCGGTTAGTTCAGCCTTCAGCCCGCTGCAGTGATGTTGATCCGCTTGCGGTTGCGAAGACCACGGCGGATGGATTCAAACTTCACGACGCCTTCGGTGAGCGCAAAGAGGGTGTCATCCTTCCCCTTGCCGACGTTCACTCCAGGCAGCACGGAGGTGCCGCGTTGGCGAATCAGAATGGCTCCAGCTGTGACGGTTTCACCGCCATAGGCCTTCACGCCAAGGCGCTTGGCATTGGAGTCCCTGCCGTTGCGGGTTGAACCTGTGCCTTTCTTGTGGGCCATGGAAGGAGGAGGGGGTAGTGGGGGCGTTGAGAGTTGGGTTGGAGCGCTCAGCTGATCGCCTTGCCGCCCACGGTGATGGATTCAACCATCACCCGNGTGAGCTCTTGTCTGTGGCCATTCTTNCGCCTGGTTTTCTTCTTTGGNCGCATTTTGTACACGATGATTTTCGGGCCGCGGCGGTGGGCCATCACCTTCAGCGACACACTGGCATCTTTGACGTAGGGCTGGCCGAGTGTGGTGGCTGTGCCGTTTTTCACAAGCAGCACGTTGTCGAGCTTGATCGTTTCATCAACCTCGGCATGGATCCTGTCGAGGTCGTAGTAGCGATTCGTCTGCAGCCAAACCTGGGTGCCTGAGGCTTCAACGATGGCGTAGGCATCGGTTGAGGCGCTCCCAGCCGAAACGGAAGCNTCGGGTTTGGTCTTGCTCTTGGCAGTGTCCGTCGCAACGGTGGTTTTGGAGGACTCTGACGCCTCCTCAGCAGCGTTGTCGGGGGCAGCGGGCTTGGTATCGGCCATGGGGACGGGACGCGGTCAGGCTCGGAATGCACCGGATTTAGCCTGAGCCGCAATCGAAAGACAAACAAAGATCTTCGGTGCTTGAGCGCCCTCTCGTCAAGATTCACTTAATTCGATTGTTCCTGACCGAACGATGGCCAGGCCGGCCCTCACCATCGCCCTGCTGCTGAGAAACGGTGAGCTGGTTGAAGCCTGCCGTCAGTGGCTGCCCAGCAACCGCTACGAACCGATCGTGGTTGTGCTGGGCGACGACGGCGATCTGGTTCAAAACTTGGAACAGCGTCGCGAGGACATCGACGCTGTGGTGGTGGAGCAGACCCTGCTGGATCCCATCACCCGCGAACAGCTCGGCACTGCCAGCCTTCTCTTCCCTGCCGTGGTGGTGGGTGAGGTGAAAGGTCACGTGGATTACCACCCTGAGGAGTTGCATCTGCCGGCGGACCAGCTCGAGCAACTGGGTTACAACATCGATGCTGCGATTTCCCGCTTCCTGCGTCGTGGCCGCGCCGATGGACGCCAGGAGGGCAGCGATTCTCGGGAGGTCTGGAAACTGTCCAATCGTCTGCAGGAGCGGCTGGGCTATCTGGGGGTGTTCTACAAGCGGGATCCATCCCGTTTCCTCGGCAACCTCCCCAGCGAGGAGCGCCGCGATCTGCTCCAGTCGTTGCAACGCACCTACCGCGATCTGCTGATCAGCTATTTCCGCGATCCGGCTGCCGCCAATCAGGCCCTTGAAAGCTTTGTGAACACTGCCTTCTTCAGCGACCTACCGATCACCAGAGCCGTGGAGATTCACGTGGATCTGATTGATGAGTTCTGGAAGCAGCTGAGCCTTGAGGGGCACAAGCAGGACTTTCTTCAGGATTACCGCCTTGCGCTTCTCGATGTAATGGCTCATCTGTGTGAGATGTACCGGCGTTCCATTCCGCCGGACATCCCCCTGACCGGCACGGCCTCCATCCGTTCCCGCCGGGAGATCGAGCCCCCCGATGCCCCGGAGATGTCGTTATGAGCCCCAGAAAGACCTACATCCTCAAGCTCTATGTCGCCGGCAACACGCCCAACTCGATGCGGGCGCTCAAAACGCTGCGCAACATTCTGGAGACTGAGTTCCGCGGCGTTTACGCCTTGAAGGTGATCGACGTTCTCAAGAATCCGCAGTTGGCGGAAGAGGACAAGATCTTGGCGACCCCGACCCTGTCCAAAATTCTTCCACCGCCGGTGCGNCGAATCATTGGAGACCTCTCAGACCGTGAGCGGGTGCTCATTGGACTGGATCTGCTTTACGACGAGTTGGCGGACAACGCGTCCAATTCNGGATTCATTGACGCCATTGAGGATGTTGATGACACAGATCGCCAGGATTCTTAAGCGAGATGGTGTGCACAGACTCCAGNCGCCTTGTTCTCCCTAGCTTCNGTTCGTGAGTGTGTAGGTATGCAGTTCCCCCCCGCTAGTGGCCCTGCGCAGATGCAGGTTCAGAAGCTCCCCACGGGAATCGAGGGCTTCGATGACGTCTGCCAGGGCGGTTTGCCAATCGGACGCAGCACGCTGATCAGCGGGACGTCCGGCACTGGCAAGACGGTCTTCTCGTTGCACTTTCTCCACAACGGCATCAAGCACTTTGATGAGCCGGGAATCTTCGTGACCTTCGAGGAGTCCCCGCTCGATATCTTGCGCAANGCCGCCAGCTTCGGCTGGAACCTGCAAGAGATGGTGGAGCAGGACAAGCTGTTCATCCTTGATGCTTCACCGGATCCGGATGGGCAGGACGTGGCCGGCAGCTTCGATCTCTCCGGTCTGATCGAACGCATCAACTACGCCATCCGGAAATACAAGGCCAAGCGGGTGGCGATCGACTCGATCACGGCGGTGTTCCAGCAATACGACGCCGTGTTTGTGGTGCGGCGTGAGATCTTCCGTTTGATCGCTCGGCTCAAGGAGATCGGCGTCACCACGGTGATGACCACTGAGCGGATCGATGAATACGGGCCAATCGCCCGTTATGGCGTTGAGGAGTTCGTCTCCGACAACGTGGTGATCCTGCGCAATGTGTTGGAGGGGGAACGCCGCCGTCGGACNGTGGAAATCCTCAAGTTGCGNGGCACCACCCACATGAAGGGTGAATTTCCNTTCACCATGGGNGCCCATGGCATCAGCATCTTCCCGCTGGGGGCGATGCGCCTCACGCAGCGCTCCTCGAATGTGCGCGTCAGCTCGGGGGTTCCGCGCCTGGACGACATGTGCGGTGGTGGGTTCTTCAAGGATTCGATCATCCTGGCCACCGGAGCCACCGGCACTGGCAAAACGTTGTTGGTGTCGAAATTCATTGAGGACGCCTGCCGAAACAAGGAGCGGGCGATCCTCTTTGCCTACGAGGAATCACGGGCCCAACTGCTGCGCAACGGCACCAGCTGGGGCATCGATTTCGAGCAGATGGAGCAGGACGGTCAGCTGAAAATCATCTGCGCCTACCCCGAATCGACGGGGCTTGAGGATCACCTTCAGATCATCAAGACCGAGATCAGCCAGTTCAAGCCATCCCGCATGGCGATTGATTCGCTGTCCGCCCTGGCTCGCGGCGTCAGTCACAACGCATTCCGCCAGTTTGTGATCGGCGTGACCGGTTACGCCAAACAGGAGGAGATCGCCGGTTTCTTCACGAACACCTCTGAGGAGTTCATGGGAAGCCACTCGATCACCGATTCCCACATCTCCACGATCACAGACACGATCCTGCTGCTTCAGTACGTGGAGATCCGTGGTGAGATGGCCCGTGCTCTGAATGTGTTCAAGATGCGTGGTTCTTGGCACGACAAGGGGATCCGGGAATTTGTGATCACCAGCAATGGCCCNCAGATCAAGGACTCGTTCTCCAATTTCGAGCGGATCATCTCCGGAGTTCCGCATCGGGTGACGACCAACGAGCGCAGCGAACTCTCACGGATCGCACGCGGCGTTTCCAGCGACGACTAGGTGCTGCTCAGCTGTTCCTGTTCGGACAGCGAGCGGCGCTCCGCCTGCAACTGCAGTTCATCGGCATCTGCTTGCTCGAGCGGAAGATCGAACCAGAAGGTGGTGCCGACATCCANTTCACTGGCCATCTGCACCCGGGCGCTGTGTTTTTCCAGGATGCCTTTCACGATNGAAAGCCCCAGGCCTGTTCCCACTTCGGTGTGGACAGCATTTTCAACGCGGAAGAAGCGGTCAAAGATGCGCTCTTGATCCGCAGCGCTGATCCCGCAGCCGGTATCGGCAACCTCAACCCTCAGCCGCGGCATGGGTGAAGTGAGCTTGCAGGTGGGGCCTTCTCGGTCCTGTTTGGCGTCCGGTTCCACCATGCAGGTGTCCGGCCATGGATAGGCGCGCAGGGCCAGGGTGCCCCCAGCACGACTGAACTTCAGAGCGTTGCCCATGAGGTTGTCCAGCACCTGAAGCAGCAGGTCCCAATTGCCCATGATTTCGGGAAGGTCCTCCGGTGCATCCAGTTCGAGGGCCACTTTCTTCTCATCGGCGTTAAGGCGGTACGTCCGCAGGGTCTGCTCCATCGCCGGACGCAGGCTCATCGACTCGAATTGCACAGCCCGTCCGGACTCCAAACGGGAGAGATCAAGCACGTCATTGACGAGTCGGGTGAGCCGATCGGTCTCCGCATTGGCGACACCCAGAAACTCTCGCTGTTCATCCTCGCTGAGCTGGTCCCCGAGGTCGTAGAGAGTTTCGACGTAGCTCTTGATATTGAACAGGGGGGTCCGCAATTCGTGGGAGACATTGCTGATGAAACGACTCTGAGCTGCATTCAGTTCCACCTCACGCGTCAAGTCCTGCACGGTGACGGCGATGCCTTTGAGCGATTCACCGCTGGCGTCCCGCACGGCCTGCAGCACGATGCGAAGGGTCCGCGCCGGCTCGCCGACGTTGCAGCGAAGGTCCTCGCTATCGGACCCGTTCATCAGCAGGGCATCAAGGGGGGCATGCACCTCGATCGCCAGAAGATCCGGGAGTTCGTCGACCAGCTCCTGCCCTTCCAGATTGCGCCCCTCCCAGCGGAACAGCCGCCGAGCCGTGGGGTTGGCNAACACGATGCGCCCCACTTCATCGAGCAGGATGGCGCCATCGGCCATGGTGGCAATCAGCGATTGCTGCTTCACCTGCGCAGCGGTGAGCTCCTCGATGTTGGCTTCGTCGTAGGCCTCCAGCTGGGAGGCCATGGCATTGAATCCGGTGAGCAGTTCACCCAGTTCTCCACCGACTGGTAACGCGATGCGGGCCTGGAAATTGCCGGAGGCAATCGAGCGGACACCTCGCAGCAGTTCCTTCACCGGGCGGGTGATGGTGAGGGCGTTGAACACCGCGCCAAGGATCACCAGCACCCAGATCGAGATGAACACCGCCACGGTGACTTCACGGGTCAGTGCTGCACTGGCCAGAGCTGTTTCATTGGGNTTCACTCCCAGCCCCAACACGCCGTAGTACTGACCGTTGCGGATCAGCGGCACAAACACATCCGTGATCCGTCCCTGGGGGGTCTGGTGTTGACGCACCAATGGGTTCTGGGGACGTCGACGCAGTTCGTCCGGAAGCTCCAAGCGCCGGTTCAGACGCAATTCACCTTCGCCACTCTCCGGTGTGGCACTGATCGGGATCCCCAGGTANATGATCCCGTCGGGATCTGCAAAGAAGATGTAGCGAACACTGCGGCTGGAGCGCCAGAATTTTTCAGCGACGTTGGCCAGCTCCCGGTCCTGTTCGCGGGCGACGAGCTCGGTCACATTGCCCGCCAGCAGCAGGCCAAGGTCTCGTGCGTAGCGCGTGTCGTTCATCACGGCATCGCGCTGGATGCCGTTCAGAGCCAGGAAGGTGATGCCGGTCATCATCAGGCTCACCACCAAGGTGGCGATCGCCAGCAGCTTGGTTTGGAGGCTGAACTCCTCCCACCAGAGAACAATGCGACGCCACACCGAGTCCTGCTCGGGAGGGGGACTGCCCTGAGGAGGGAGTGCCCATTCGGCGGTGACGTGGCTGCTGCCGCTCGTCATCAGTCCGTTCGTACCTGATGTCCGATGTCGTGACGGTAGGTGATCCCATCGAAACAAACCTGGGCCATGCCGCGGTAAGCCGCAGCGAATGCCGCGTCGAAGCCATTGTCCTGAGCCACCACGGCCAGCACCCGTCCCCCGGAGGTTCGCAGCACGCCACTGTCATCCAGGCAGGTGCCGGCATGGAACAGCTGAACGTTCGCGAGGCTGCTCAGATCCGCCTGAATGGGATCGTCTTTTCGCGGTGACTCGGGGTAGCCAGCGGCTGCTGCGACCACACAGGCGCTGCAACCTGGATCGATGGACAGGGTTGGTGCCAGGTCCAGTCGGCCAAGGGCGCAGGCCTGCAGCACCACGGCCAGCTCGGGGCCCATCAGCGGCATCAGGGTCTGACACTCGGGATCGCCGAAACGGCAGTTGAACTCAATCACCTGCGGACCGTCCTGGGTGAGCATCAGGCCTGCATAGATCACGCCGCGGTAGTCGATNCCCCGAGCCTGAAGCGCCTGGAGGGTTGGTTCAAGAACAGTGCGACGCACCTCCGCCAATGCGGCGGCATCCAGCAGCGGTGCCGGTGCATAGGCGCCCATGCCGCCGGTGTTTGGACCGAGATCGCCCTCCTCCAGTCGCTTGTGGTCCTGGGCGGGAGGGAGCAGCACCAGGCGNTCTCCATCACAGAGCGCGAACACCGACACCTCCGGTCCCTGCAGACGTTCCTCGAGCACGAGCTGGGCACCGGCGCTGCCGAAGCGTCCAGCAAACGCCTCCTGGATGGCAGTCTTGGCTTGATCGACGCTGTCAGCGACGGTGACACCCTTGCCGGCGGCCAGACCATCGGCCTTCACGACCAGGGGACGCTTCAGGTCGGCCAGGACGGCCAGAGCTTCCGCTTCACTGGCAACTGCCCAGTGCCGTGCTGTGGGAACACCCGCCTCCAGCATCAACTGCTTGGCCCAGGCTTTGCTGGCCTCCAGCTGCGCGCCTTCAGCGCTGGGACCGAACACGGCGATTCCGGCTGCTCTCAGCGCATCGGCCACCCCTGCCGCGAGCGGGGCCTCCGGACCCACCACCACCAGATCGATCGCTTCCCGTTGGCTCAGGGCGATCAGGCCATCGCTGTCGGTTTCCGCGATGCTGCAGCGCTGATCCGTGGTGCCGCCATTTCCGGGTGTGATCCATACGGCTTCGATGCCTGGACAGCGCTGCAAGGCCCAGTGCAGCGCGTGTTCTCGGCCGCCACCGCCNACGACAAGCAGCCGCTTCAGGTTCGGCAGCGCACTGGGACGGGTGGTCGAGATGGCCATGGGCGCAGGCGCAGCGGAAAGAGGCTCTTAGGTTTTCCTTTGTAGAACGCAGGCCGTCATGGGGCTTTTCCCCTTCGCATTCGTCATCGCCTTGCTGGCGGCTGCTCCCCAACCGTCTGCAGCCGAGCCGGTCAACCAACAGCCGGTCAACCAGCAGCCCGTCGACCAACAGCCGGTCAGTGAGGAGAGCTTTCAGCAGCTGCTGCTCACTGCTGATCTGCCTGAATTGCGTCAGGCGTGCATCGAGGCGGCCAGCTTTGCTCTGGNCGAACGTCAGCAACTGCTGCGTGACCGACTCTTGGAGATCCACCCCCGGCCGGAGTCGCTCGATCNGGTGCTGGCCAACGCCGAGGCCCTGCTGGTGTGCCGATCGGGGGATGGCGCCAGGGTCGTTTTGTCCCGATACATCCCCGGCGATGCCGACGAACGTCGCCGTTGGTTGTTGATGTCCTGGCAGGCCGCTGATGCGGCGTTGGACCACCCGCGGGCGGCTCTGGCGCTGCGTCGCCTTGTGAACGGAAACATTGCTGCGCTCGATCGTGAACAACTGCCGAAAGCCGGAGCGTTTGTTGCCTCGGAGACGCGTGTTGGTGTGAATGGTCTGGATCAACTCGCCACGCATGAGGCTCACGCGGGCGATGTCGTTTCAGCTGCGTCNGTGCTGCTGTCCGGTCAGGCCTCGGGCGCTGTGGCGGCACGTCGTTTGGGCCGCGCCGCAGAGTTGCTGGCTGAAACGGATGCGGAACGGGCGGATCAGCTGCTGGAACTAGCTTTGGAGCAGGTTGTCGGCGATGAGGCCTGGGGACTGGCGGTGGAGCTTCTGCGTCTACAACTGCGCTTGCAGCTTGCTGCGGGAGGGGACGGTGAACGGCCTCGCCAGCGGCTCGAACGACTGACAGCGCGACTTGANGATGGTTACAGCGTCTGGTNGCTGCAGGGGTCAGGAGAACCTGACCCNTCGCTGCGGTCTCCGCGTGAGCCGGGTGGTCACGCGGCGGTGGAAGATACCCCCGCACAACCGTCGCCATGACACCCGATCACGGACCGCTTCTCTACGAGGGGAAGGCCAAGAGGGTCTATGCCTCCAATCAGCAGGATCGTGTCCTGGTGGAGTTCAAGAACGACGCCACGGCCTTCAATGCCCAGAAGCGAGCCCAGCTCGACGATAAGGGCCGTCTGAACTGTCAGATTTCAGCGCGGTTGTACGAGNGTTTGGAAGCGGAGGGCATTCCGACCCATTTCATNGGNTTGGCTGGCGATTGCTGGATGTTGGTTCAGCAGGTCGAGATCATTCCGCTTGAGGTGGTTCTGCGCAATACGGCAGCAGGATCGCTGTGCCGGCAGATGCCCATCGCGGAGGGGACGGCTCTGGATCCCGCCCTGCTCGATCTCTATTACAAGGACGATGCGCTGGGGGATCCGTTGCTGACCGAAGCCCGGGTTCAGCTGCTGGGGGTTGTCAATGCAGAACAACTGTCAGCGATTGAACAACTCGCGCGTCGGGTGAATGCGGTTCTGCTGCCGTTTTTTGATCAGATCGACCTGCAATTGGTCGACTTCAAGCTCGAATTCGGCATCAACGCAGCGGGTTCCGTCCTGCTGGCTGATGAAATCAGCCCTGATACCTGCCGGCTTTGGGACCGCAGAGCCGCAAGCAGCGAGGATCGGATTCTGGACAAAGACCGTTTTCGGAAGGATCTCGGCGGTGTGGTGCAGGCCTACGGGGAGGTCCTCAAACGGGTCCAAGGGTCGACCTGTAATCCACGTCACTGCATGTAAGTTCGGCGAACGTTTTTGTGGCAAGAGCCCGAAACCCGTCCGATGACACGACGTTCCTCCCGTGGTTTAACGGTTGCTGTCCGGCAGGGCGTCTTCGGTGTGGCTCTTGGCCTCCCTCTGCTCGCCAGTCCACTGCTGGCTCAGGAAGCTCCCGCTGAGCCGGCAGCAGTCGACGTTGAGGTTGAGCAGACAGAGACTCAAACCGTTGAGGTGGATCCGGGCCCGGATGGGGCTCCTGTCGTGACCGAAGAGGAAACGATCACCGAAACCGAGACGGTGATCGAACAGCCACGTGTGCTGATCTCTGAAGTTCTGATCGAAGGCATCAGCGGCCATCCCGAGGAGGAGCGCCTTCAGGTGGCGGCCTATGACGCCATGCAGGTGCGGCCCGGTAGCCGGGTGACGCGCGATGAATTGCAGAGAGATCTCAATGCGATCCAAGCCACAGGTTGGTTCTCGGATGTCCGGATCACGCCGGTCAATGGACCGCTAGGCGTCCAGGTTGTTGTTCAGGTGGAGCCCTTCCCAGCGCTCACCAGTGTTGTGCTGAACCCTCCATCGGAGGAGCTGCCGGAATCCGTTATCACCGACACCTTCGGCTCCGATTACGACCGGACGCTGAACCTCAATGATCTGCAGTTGCGGATGAAGGAGCTGCAGAAGTGGTTTGCCGATCAGGGCTATTCCCTGGCTCGCATCACTGGCCCTGAGCGCGTCAGCCCAGACGGTGAGGTGACGTTGAAGCTCACCCAGGGCACGGTTGTTGGTGTTGAGATGAAATTTGTCAATAAAGATGGTGAGAGTGAAGATGAAGATGGCAATCCGATCGGCGGCAAAACAAAAGATTGGGTGGTAACTCGTGAAATTTCGATCAAACCCGGAGATCCCTTCAATCGCAACAAACTTGAGAGAGATATCAAGCGTCTCTACGCCACACAGTTATTCAGTGATGTGAAGGTGACGCTCAAGCCGGTTCCCGAACAACCCGGTGATGTCGTCATTGTGCTGGGCATCGTTGAACAGTCCACCGGACAGCTTTCCGGAGGCCTGGGTTACAGCCAAAGCCAGGGTGTGTTTGGTCAGGTGCAGCTGCAGGACAGCAATCTGTTCGGTCGTGCCTGGAATATCGGTCTCAATGTCACTTACGGTCAATACGGCGGTCTGGCCAACCTGAACTTCAGGGATCCCTGGATTAACGGCGACAGCCACCGCACCTCCTTCAGCGGTTCTCTGTTCCTGAGTCAACAGGTGCCCCAGGCCTTCCAGAGTGAAAATGAAGGCAACATCCGCACCGTGAAAGACTATGCGGATAATGGAAATAAATATGCCTACAACATTCGCTCGGACAAGAATCCGGCCGATAGCAAGTTCAGCTCTGTGAGCAAAGCAGAGGATGAATATTCCTACAAGAGCTGGTTTGACTTTGAAGGCGATTCGATTGCGCTGAGAAAAACAGGTGGCAACATCTTCTTTGTGCGTCCCCTTAATGGTGGAGACCCGTTTAAGGACACTCCTTGGAAGGCTTTGCTCGGATTGTCCGTCCAGAATGTGAGGCCGATTAATTTTGCGGCAGCTTCAAGGCCTTATGGCATTGCCACGAATGACTATAAAAATGGAAGGATCAAGAATAAGGACATTATTTGTGTTTCCTTCAACTGTGCTGACAGCAACAATTTAGTCAGTGTTCGTTTTGCCACGACATACAACAACTTCAATGATCCGCGCAACCCAACCAGCGGTAATTTCTTCACGGCAACCACCGAACAATTCGTTGGCGTTAACGAAGATTCCCCAACCTTCAACCGCCTGCGCGGTACCTACACCCAATTCTTCCCTGTCAATTGGTTGAAGTTGCACAAGGGTTGCAGGCCGAAACAGGGTGAGGTTGCTGATTGCCCACAAGCCATCGGATTGCAAGTCAAAGCTGGAACGATTGTCGGCGAGTTGCCTCCTTACGAGGCGTTCTGTCTGGGTGGATCCAATTCGATCCGTGGTTGGTACAACTGCGACCTNGCTGTCGCTCGCAGCTTCGGTGAGGTCACTCTGGAATACAGATTCCCAATCATCAGTATTTTCTCCGGTGAGCTGTTCGTNGATGCCGGTACNGACTTCGACACCCAAGGCAATGTTCCCGGCAAGCCTGGCCTGTTGCTCAACAAGGACGGTTCAGGTGTGTCCGTCGGAACCGGTGTGATCGTCACCACCCCGGTCGGACCCCTGCGTTTGGAAGTGGCCAGCAAGGACTTCTCCGGTGACTGGCGCTTCAACCTGGGAGTTGGCTGGAAGTTCTAGTGACAAGCTGGCCGCAGGATTACGCGGACGCTTGGACCCTGAATCGGGAGGTCGAGCGCTCAGGGGTTGGGTTGCACAGCGGCCTGACGTCCAACGTTCGTTTGGCACCGTCAGAGAGACCAGGCATTCATCTGCGTTTTGAGGATGGATCCGAGCCGATTCGGCTTCGTCCGGATCAGGTCCGTGACAGCCAGCTCTGCACCACGTTGGAACTCGGAGATCGGCGTGTTGCGACGGTTGAGCACCTGTTGGCGGCACTGGCCGGATGCGCTGTCAGCCATGTGGAGATCCGACTTCAAGGTGATGAAGTCCCGTTGCTGGACGGTTCAGCTCAAGGATGGGTTGAGGCCATCGCCGAGGCTGGTTTGACCCCTGCTGTCGGTCCCCGTCCTGCGGCACCAAGGTTGCAGCAACCTCTCCTGCGGCACCGTGGCAGCAGCGTGATCAGTGCCACCCCTGCCGATCAGTTCAGCCTGGTGGGGGTGATCGATTTCCCTCAGCCCGCCATCGGCCGCCAGCAGTTCGCGATCCAGCTCACCCCGCAGCGGTTTGTGGATGAGATTGCACCGGCACGCACCTTCGGATTTCGGGAGCAGGTTGACCAATTGCGGACCGCCGGGTTGATTCGTGGTGGCGCGTTGGACAACGCACTTGTGTGTGATGGAGATCACTGGCTGAATCCGCCATTGCGTTTCCCCGATGAGCCTGTGCGCCATAAGCTCTTGGACCTGATCGGTGATTTGGCCCTTGTGGGCTTTCCCCAGGCCCAGGTGCTCGTTTACAGGGGTTCTCACGGACTCCATACCGAGTTGGCCGCCGCCCTTCAGGACGACAGCCCCACCCTGACTCTGTGACCGATCCCACCACCGCCGAAACCGTGCTCAACAGCGAGCAGATCGCCGGTCTTCTTCCCCATCGATACCCCTTTGCGCTGGTGGACCGTGTGATCGCCCATGAAGCGGGGGTTTCCGCCACGGCGATCAAAAATGTCACCATCAACGAGCCGCAGTTTCAGGGGCATTTCCCAGAACGGCCGCTGATGCCAGGGGTGCTGATCGTCGAGGCGATGGCGCAAGTGGGCGGATTGATCGTCACGCAGATGCCGGATCTGCCCAAGGGCTTGTTCGTCTTCGCTGGCATCGACGGAGTACGCTTCCGCCGCCCTGTGGTTCCAGGTGATCAGTTGGTGATCCACTGCGAGCTGCTGAGCCTCAAGCGCAAGCGCTTCGGCAAGGTTCGGGCTGAGGCAACCGTGAACAGTGAATTGGTTTGTTCCGGTGAGCTGCTGTTCTCTCTGGTGGATTGAGAACGATGAGCGTCAACCCATTGGTGCAGATTCATCCTCAGGCGGTGGTGGACCGGAAGGCAGAGCTGGCACCCGGTGTCGTGATCGGGCCTGGCGCCGTGGTCGGTCCTGAGGTGGTGATCGGCGAAAACAGCTGGATTGGTCCGAATGTCGTGCTCGAGGGACGTCTCACCCTCGGACGGGAGAACAGGGTCTTCCCCGGGGCATGTCTCGGCCAGGAGCCACAGGATTTGAAATATCGCGGTGCCTCCACGGAGGTGGTGATCGGTGATGGCAACACCATCCGCGAGTGCGTCACCATCAATCGCGCCACCGATGAGGGGGAGAGCACCAGCATCGGGGATGGCAATCTGCTGATGGCGTACTGCCATCTCGGCCACAACTGCGCACTGGGGAACGGCATTGTGATGTCCAATGCCATCCAGGTGGCCGGTCACGTGATCATCGAGGACCGGGCCGTGATCGGTGGATGCCTCGGGATTCATCAGTTTGTGCACATCGGCGGAATGGCGATGGTGGGGGGCATGACGCGCGTTGATCGCGACGTTCCTCCGTATTGCCTGGTGGAGGGTCATCCCGGTCGGGTGCGTGGCTTGAACAAGGTCGGCCTTCGCCGCAGCGGCCTTGCCTCCAATCACGGGGGGCAGGAGATGAAGCAGCTGCAGGAGGTCTGGAATCTGATTTATCGCTCCGATCACGTCATCGCCGAAGGCCTGAAGCAGGCCCGTGGCCAGGAGCTGCTGCCGGCTGCTGAACATCTCTGTCGCTTTCTGGAGGCTTCCATCGGCGTCGGTCGCCGCGGACCGATGCCGGCCCTGGGCGGTCGCTGATGGTGCGCCTGCTGATCAGCACCGGAGAAGTGTCCGGTGATCTGCAGGGCAGCCTGTTGATCGAGGCACTGCGACGGGAGGCTGCTCGACGCAACCTCGAGCTGGAGCTTTTAGCGCTCGGGGGAGAGCGGATGCAGGCCGCCGGGGCGGAGCTGCTGGCCGACACGGCGCCCATGGGTGCGATCGGGCTCTGGGAAGCCGTTCCCTTGATCGTGCCCACACTGCAGTTGCAGGCTCGAGTGGATCGACTGCTGCAGGACCGTCCCCTCGATGGCGTGGTGTTGATCGATTACGTCGGGGCCAATGTGCGGTTGGGGCGCAAGTTGCGATCGCAGCAGCCGAAGCTTCCGATCACCTATTACATCGCTCCTCAAGAGTGGGCATGGCGGTTTGGTGATGGCAGTACCACTGAGCTGCTGGGCTTCACCGATCGGATCCTTGCCATTTTTCCGGCAGAGGCAGCGTTCTACTCCCAGCGTGGTGCCGATGTGACCTGGGTTGGCCACCCGCTGTTGGACAGTTTCACTGACCTGCCGGATCGCCTTGAATCCCGGCGGCTGCTTGGGCTGGATGCGGAGGCTCCTGTGCTGCTGCTGTTGCCGGCCTCCCGACCACAGGAACTGCGCTACCTGATGCCCCATCTCGCCGAGGCCGCCGCCCTCCTCCAGCAGCGGGATCCATCGCTGCAGGTTCTTGTGCCGGCGGGGCTTGAGCAGTTCGACCAACCGCTCAACGCTGCCCTGATCGCCGCCGGGGTGCGGGGTGGACGGGTGATCTCGGCCGCGGAAGCGGATGGTTTGAAAAAGCACCTCTGTGCAGCGGCGGATCTGGCTCTGGGCAAATCCGGCACGGTCAATCTCGAGTTGGCGCTGCAGGGGGTTCCCCAGGTGGTGGGCTATCGCGTCAGTCGAGTCACGGCTTTTGTGGCGAAACATCTCCTGCGTTTCCAGGTGGAGCACATTTCTCCGGTGAATCTTTTGTTGAAGGAGCGACTGGTGCCGGAGCTGCTGCAGGATCAGCTCACCGCCGAATCCCTGGTGGAACAGGCACTGCCGCTGTTGAACAATCCAGCGGCCCGTGAGGCGATGCTCGACGGTTACCGGCGACTGCGCGCCACCCTGGGGGACCCCGGCGTGACGGAACGTGCCGCTGTGGCAATCCTCGATCAGGTAACGGCATGAAGGTTCAAGTGGTGCGTCGCGTTCTGGCATTGGCTCTGGTGATGCTGCTCGGGAGCGCGCTGCCAGCAACCGCGGCTGAGATGGAAACCGCGGTCCTCGCAGGGGGTTGTTTCTGGTGTTTGGAGCACGATCTCGAGTCGCTTCCTGGTGTACAGGACGCCGTCAGTGGCTACAGCGGCGGCCAGGTGGATCGCCCCACGTACCGCCAGGTGAGTTCTGAGACCACCGGCCATCAGGAGGTGGTGCAGGTGCGTTTCGATCCTGCGGTGATCAGTTACGGGACCCTGCTGAGGAGCTACTGGCGCAACATCGATCCCTTGGATGGTGGCGGTCAGTTCTGTGATCGCGGCGACTCCTACCGCCCCGTGATCTTCACAGCGGATGGGGCCCAGGCGAGGGAGGCCGAATCCAGTGCCCAGGCGGCAGCGCGTGAGCTTGGGATCGCACGATCCGACATCAAGGTGGAATTACGTGATGCGGCTCGGTTCTGGCCCGCGGAGGAATACCACCAGAACTACGCCGAACTCAATGCCGTCAAGTACAAGTTCTATCGATTCAGCTGCGGTCGAGACCGTCGCCTGGACAGCGTGTGGGGGGCGAAATCACGCCAGTCAACGCAATGGACGACGAAGGCCCCTCGGGACTGATTTCTTAATGAAATGATTATCAACCTGTGGAAAATATAAAAGCCTCTGTCGCGTTTGGTTCAGAGAGTTCTCAGTGAACAACTGGGTTTTAAGCGATCGACTATTAAAAACAGAATGCTTACCATTGCACCGAGCTTGAAGGAGTGGATGTATGTATGTGCTGACCATTAAGGATGGTCTCGGAACCCGTCACGTCGGCCCTTACCCATCCCCGAAGCATGCTTCGGACGATTTGGATCGGGTGCTCGAAAGTTGTTCAGAGCGAGCCCGTTGGCAGATCCATGCTCTGGAAACCCCCGACCGCTGTCGTGGTTTGCCCAAGCTTCAGGTGATGGCTTCGTGAGTCCAGCTCCGGTTAGGAGCGCTTCGGGTTGCTCGAATTTCCCTGTCTGACTTCAGGATTGTCCTTTGCGATTCGGAAATCCTTTTGTCATTCCACTGTCAATCATCAAGCCGACGCCGGCGTTGATACAGATCAGGCTGAGTGTTCCTGTCCAGAACCATTCGCCTGCCTGACCTCCCATCAACTGGACCACCCTGCGGCTCACCGCCTCGCCAAACAGGCAGAGACCGATGGGCAGCAGGAGCACTCCGATCTGAGCTTTCAGATACCAGCGCACAGGTGAGGTGGACATGCGTCAGCTGGCCTGGTGATGGACCCAGTTCACCAGAGTCCGCACGCCATAGCCTGTCGCCCCCGCCGGGTTCAGCCCCCGTCCCTTGTCCGACCAGACGGTGCCGGCGATGTCGATATGGGCCCAGGCGGTGTTCTCAGCGATGAAATCCTGCAGGAAGAGGGCTGCAGTGATTGAGCCACCGGCACGAGGGCCTGTGTTTTTCATGTCCGCCAGCAGGGATTTCAGGCCGTCCTTGTAGGACTTTCGCAGTGGCATTCGCCAGAGGCCTTCACCGGCTGCATCCGCTGAACCGCTGAGGGCCTCTGCAAGAGCATCATCATTGCTCCACAAACCCGCCATCTCATCCCCCAGGGCAATCACACAAGCACCCGTCAGGGTGGCGAGATCAACCACGGCGTCGGGCTGCAGTTCACAGGCGTAGAGCAAGGCATCCGCGAGGGTGAGACGCCCTTCGGCATCCGTGTTGTTGATTTCGATGGTGGTGCCGTTGGCCGCTTTGACGATGTCCCCCGGATGGACAGCTGACCCGTTGATCATGTTTTCGCAGGAGGCCACCACCGCGTGCACTTCCACTCCTGCTGGTCGCTGCTCGCCGATGCTGCGCATGGCGCCGAGCACTGCTGCGCTGCCCCCCATGTCGAATTTCATCATGTCGATCTGAGCGGCGCCCACCTTGAGGTTGTATCCGCCGGAGTCGAAGGTCAGACCCTTGCCCACCAAGGCCACTCGGCGCTTCACCTCCCCGTCCGGGCGGTAGATCAGGTGAATGAACTTTGGATCCAGATCGGATCCCTGGCTTACACACAGAAAAGCACCCATCCCCCGGGCTTCGCAGTCCTCCCGCTCAAGCACGGTCAACTCGAGCTTGTGATCGTTGGCGAGTTGTGCCGCTGTCTCCGCCAGCCCTGCCGGGGTGACGTGGTTCGGTGGAGCTGCCACCAGTTGCCGCGCCAGTTCCACGCCGGCGCAGGTTGCATTCACGTGGGTGAGGCCATCGCTGGCCGCTGCCGGCAGTCCGATCAGCTCAACAGCGTCCGGGTTGCGTTGCGGCTCAGGCTCCTTGCGAAAGCGCTGATCGCTGTAGAGCGCAAGGCGGATGCTCTCCGCTGCAGCCCGGGCGGCGGCAACCGGTTCCAAACCATCCCAGGCCAGTTGCAGGCCCAGGCTTCCGGTGCAGCCCTTGGCGGCGCGGGCCCCCTTGGCCGCCGCCATGCGCAGGCTGTCGAGATTGAAGGCCTCAGCATCCCCGAGCCCGATCACGATCAAACGGCGTGGGGTTGATCCGCCAAGCGGATTGATCACCACCAGATCGCCGCTCTTGGCTTTGAAGTTGTCCTGTTCCAGCGTGGAGCTGAGGCCAGGGAAACGCTGCTCAAGCAGGCTGTTGGTGGCCTCGCCCTGCTCACCTTTCAGCAGCCCCACGATCAGGGCATCGCCGCTCCAGTCCTTCAGATCGGCCGACGAAAGGGAGAGCCGCATTGAGGGTGGCGATCGCGAACCAAGAGCGTAGCGAGGCTTGTTTCGAGGCCACTAGCGTCAGAACAGCGGTTCCAACCCCTTGATCACCAACGTGACGCTGCTCGCCCTGGCGGCCCTGATCGGGGTGACGCCTCTTGTCTGGGTGATTCTTTATCCACCAGGCTCCTGACATCGTTGTTGCAGGGCTTTGATGATCAAGGCCTCGGCGTTTGGCTGGCTCTGAATCAAAAAGGCTTCCTGCTCCAGCACCCGGCTGCCCTGGTTGTAGTGGTTGTTGAGCAGATACCGGATCCGGTTGTTCACCGCAGGGGCGGTTTGGAGATTCAGGTTCAGCAAGCGCAGCCGACCGTCCGGACAGCTCTGGGCTGCGTGAACGGCTTCATGGAGCAGCACGTGACGGGCAATCCCAAGGTCATGACTGATCGGTGCGATCAGCAGCAGCTTCTGACCCGGGATGAACTGGCCATAGGCGTTTGTGCTGGTGGGAGGCCGTTGCACCACCTGGAATCCATACCGTTTCAAGGCCTGGAGCAGGTCGCGAACATCGGCTGTGGCTGCTGCGGACGAGGCCTCGACCAGTGCCAGACCAGTGCAGCCGATTAGGCCAATGGCGATGCGCAGCAACGCTCGCTTCATCCCTCTGTGGTGAAGGGGGTGATCCAACGCTGTTGCGTCTCTTTGTTGAAGGGCGGGAGCCATAGCTCGATCAGCCGTTGTTCAAGAGCGCGGCGCGGTCGTGTGCTCTGGGGCACGTCCGTGCAGAAGCGGATACTCAACTGTTGCTGCAATCCCGTGCGCTGCAGGGCTTCGCTGTAGGCCGCCAAATAGGCCTTGCAGTCGTGGGCACCCTTCCAGCGGCGATCGGCAGCCATCGTTTCCCCCACATAGAGCAGCAGTGGTTGCTCCAATGCGGCGGGTCGATCGAGAACGAGGTAAACCGCTGCTCCCTGGTGGGGGCTCTCAGGCCATCGCCAGAAGGTGAGAGGCAGTGGTGTGAGAGCCAGTGGATCCAGGCAGGCGGCCGGATCTGGGGCGGTTTCGGCGAAGAGTGACGTCTGAGCATTGCTGCTGCCTTCACCTCGGAACAGCGGCGCTTGATGGGCATGAAGGCGCTCCTGCCAGGCGAGCAGTTGGCGCCTCTGCATCGGCAGGTCGCTCTCAAGAAATGGTGCGCTGGGGTGCGGGCCCTGGAACAGTTCGCCCTGACCACGGCTGCTCTGCATGGGTTTCAGCTGCGGGGGGGCAGCGAGGGGCCGGGTCGTCGATCCCCGAAACAGACCCGGCCGATCAAGGCTTCCACCGTGGTTGCCGGCAGGCTGAGCCGTTCCTGCAGATCGGCGAGATCGCGGAAGCCTTCACGCCGACGGGCATGCAGCAGGCGTTGGAGCCGCTCTTCAGGCCACTGCAACACCTGCAGTTCAATCGGTGCCGCGGTGTTGAGATCCAGCGCTGGTGCCTGCGGTTGGGGTGGAGCATCCCCGTACCAGTGAAAGATCAGATGTGGGTGCCACAGCGCTGCCAGATCAGCGGGCAGCTCGAGCAGGCGAAACAGCTCCTCGGCGGCAGTGAACTGAACGCCTCCCCGCTGAAGTCGCACCAGCAGGTCGGCCATTTCGTTGGTGCAACCCGGGAGCTGGCGCCATTGTTCCGGCGTGGCGCGGTTCACATCAAGGGTCCAGGCAGGTGGTTGCGGTTCGCGCATCGTCTGCCCGTGGATCGACTGTCCATGGACCTGTTTCGGTTTCGGCGGCAGCTGCCCGGTGGCCTGCAACACCCGCCTGGCCAGTGGATCCAACCAATGGCTGCGGGGCATCAGGTGAATGAAAGACGGCGTGCGCAGAGATTACCGATAGCTGCTGTTGGCGTCATGGCTCCAATCTCTTCACCAGACCAGTGCAGCCACCTTGATCGGCGATGTAGGCCTCCATCAGCTCAGTGAAACCTGCTTTGTTGGTGATGGCATTGCTTTCCTTCGAACTGATCTGCTGGGATTCAAGGAATTGATCGGCGATGCCCTGCGCTGCCTTTGCGGGCATCATTCCGGTTTCGCTCAGACACCGGGCATTGGCCCGAGCCACCACCACCAAGACCGTGGAGCGGTCCGGTTGTTGTTGCCCCAGTGCGGGAATCTGGCTTGCCATGGACATCGTCAGGCAGCCGATCGCTGAGACGGCAACGGCCCGAGCCAACGGTTCAGGGCGACCAGCGGGGGAGTTGTTGTGGTGGATCAACGAGGTCGTGCCGAAATGCTGTCAGCATCGCCTGGGATCGATCGCGTGCATCCAGCTTCCGCAGCAGTGCGCTGCTGATGTGTTTCACGGTGTCGATCGAGAGATGCAGCTGATCGGCAATCTCCTGATTGGTGAGGCCGCGGCAGATGCCGCGCAGCACATCCTCTTCCCGCAGGCTGAGGTCAACCTTCAGGCGACTGGCGCCACCTCGCCCGAGTCGGCAGTGCCTCAGCACGCCGCTGATCATTGGATCGATGAAGGTGGAATCGCTTTCGATCGCCTGCACCGCTTGCAGGAGATAGCCGTTGCCAACGCGATCACGGCTGCAGAGGCCATTGCACCCAGCGGCGATGGCTGCTTCCAGGGTGCTGCGCAGGGGACGTTGAATCAGCATCAAACAAGCCAGATCCGGCTTGCGTTGTTTGGCGGCGGCGACCAGCGAGGGCCCATTGCCGGTTTCGAGCAGATCAGAGCAGATCAGCAGATCGGTGGTGCTCGTTGAAATGCAATTGAGCGCTTCGGGTTCGCTGGTGACGGCGCCCACGAGGGGACCGATGTCATCGAACATGCTCACCAGGCCGGTGATCAGGACCGGATCCGCACTGGCGATGACGGTTCTGCGGCGTTGTAAAAGGGATTGGCCGGTCTGACGGAGCTCATGCATGGCCGGCAGTCGTGTGGTGAGGTTCACACCCGGTTGTGGACGTCTCTATTGATTTAGTTGGCATGGGGTGAAACCGCACTGCCACGAACCGCCATAAGTCTGCAGAATTCTCGTTTAAGAAACGAAATTCTTGTTGATGGCCTTCTTCGAATCGGACATTGTTCAGGACGAAGCCAAGCGCCTGTTCAGCGACTACCAGCAATTGATGCAGCTGGGCAGCGAGTACGGCAAGTTCGACCGGGAGGGCAAGAAGAAATTCATCGAGACGATGGAGGGCTTGATGGGCCGCTATCGCGTTTTCATGAAACGCTTTGAGCTGTCGGAAGACTTCCAGGCCAAGCTCACCGTTGAGCAATTGCGCACGCAGCTGAGCCAGTTCGGTATTACGCCAGAGCAGATGTTCGAGCAGATGCAGACCACCCTGGAACGGATGAAGGCCCAGATCGAACCCCCTGCCATCGGCTGAAGCAGCAGGGAGCTCACCCGTACGATCGCCAGCGCACGCCCCCTGCGCCCCATGTCGGAGTCCACCCCGTCCCTGCCGTTGTGGCTGGCGCGCGGCATGGCCGATCTGTTTCCGGACGGTGATCCAAACGATGCCAATCAGGCCCTGGCAGCACGACTGGTGCAGGCGGAACAGGAGGGTCGGCCGCTGCGGGTGAAGCTGGGCATTGACCCCACCGGCAGCAATATCCATCTGGGTCACAGCATTCTGTTTCGCAAGCTGCGGGCGTTTCAGGACGCCGGCCACACGGCGGTGCTGATCATCGGCGACTTCACGGCCCGCATCGGCGATCCCACCGGAAAGAGCGCCACCCGGGTGCAGCTGAGCAAGGACGATGTGGCCGCTAACGCCTCCACCTACCTGCGCCAGCTGGGACAGGACCAACCGAAGGAGACGGCGCTGCTGGACTTTGAAACCCCCGGCCGGTTGGAGGTGCGATACAACAGCGAATGGCTCGAGGGGATGGATCTTCCCGCGGTAATCGGCCTGCTGGGCACGGGAACGGTGGGGCAGATGCTGGCCAAGGACGACTTCTCCAAGCGCTACGGCAGCGGTACACCGATCGCATTGCATGAATTCCTCTACCCGCTGCTGCAGGGCTACGACTCGGTGGCGGTGAATGCCGATGTGGAGCTGGGGGGCACCGACCAGAAGTTCAACGTGGCGATGGGGCGCGACCTGCAGCGCCATTTCGACAAACGCACCCAATTCGGCCTGTTGCTGCCGATCCTGGTGGGGCTGGATGGTGTTCAGAAGATGAGCAAGAGCCTCGGCAATGTGGTGGGCCTCGAAGAGGACCCGCTGTCGATGTACTCCAAGCTCGAGAAGGTCGGCGATGCTGCGATCAACGACTACATGACGTTGCTGACTGATCTGGATCTGGAGACGTTGCCGGATAATCCGCGTGAGAAACAGAAGGCGATGGCCCTAGCGGTGACCGCCAGCCGCCATGGGATGGAGGCGGCGCAGAAGGCGCAGCTGGATGCGGCGTCGTTGGTGGGTGGAGCCGGTGATGCCGATGCGGAGGTGCCGGAGGCGTCGTTGGCGGCGGTGAATTTCCCCGCCAAGGCCTTCTATTTGCTCAGTGCTGTGGGCATCTGCGCCAGCAGCAGCGAGGCGCGGCGTCAGATCAAGGGTGGTGCGGTGCGGCTCGAAGGGGAGAAGATCAGCGATCCCAATCAGGAGTTCGCCTCAGCGGAGGAGCTGGAGGGCAAGGTGCTGCAGCTGGGCAAGAAGACCTTCCGGCGCTTGGTGGCCTGATGACAATGCACCCTGCCGATCGGATTATCGTGGCCCTTGATGGCATGGATCCAGACCAAGCGCTGAGGTTTTCGGCTCAGGTGGAGGGGTTGCGCTGGGTGAAGGTGGGCCTGGAGCTGTTCGTGCAGGCGGGGCCTGAGGTGGTGGCCCAGCTGCGCGAGCAGGGGTTGCGGGTGTTCCTCGACCTCAAGTTCCACGACATCCCAGCCACGATGGCGGGCGCCTGCCGGCGGGCTTCGGCGTTGGGGGCAGAGCTGATCACGGTGCATGCCTGCGCCGGTAGTGAGGCGTTGAGCGCTGCCCAGGCCGCGGCGGTGGAGGGGGCCCAGAGTGCAGGGATGGCCACTCCAACTCTGCTGGCGGTGACGGTGCTCACCAGCTGGCAGGAGCAACGACTGCAACGGGAACTCGCCATTGCGCAGGGCATCGGCGAGCGTGTGCCGGCGTTCGCACAGCTATCGGCAACAGCGGGCATCGGCGGTTGTGTGTGTTCACCGCTGGAGGCCGCGGTATTGCGGGCGCAACACCCCGAGCCGTTTGCCTTGGTCACGCCGGGGATCCGCCCCAAAGGTTCTGCAGTGGGTGATCAGGCCCGGGTGATGGGGCCAGCGGAGGCGATTGCTGCCGGTGCCAGCCAGCTGGTGATCGGCCGTCCGATCACCAAAGCGGAAGATCCCAGCGCTGCGTTTGCGGGCTGTTGCGCCCAGTTGCTGGGATCGAT
>NHKA01000003.1:0-9696 GCA_002169615.1 Cyanobacteria bacterium TMED229 | reverse complement strand
CAGTGGCGTTCCCCCCAGCACGGCCGCGTCCTGGGGGGAACGGGCCAGGGTGCTGAGGCCGGCCTGCTCCAGGGCCATGGCCAGGGGTTCTGCGGGGAGCTTGGCGGCGCAGCCGCGGCAGGCCATCGACGCCCCCTGTTGCATCGGCATGGATGACCTGAAGCCATCCATGAAACGTCGGTCGATCTTCTCTTTCCAGCGCCAGAGCAGCTCGGATGTCCTGGTCTGCCAGATGCTCCATTGGGCCATGGCGCGCGGTGGACCNTCACCGCTTGGATCGCCGATCAANTGNAGGGCACGCGGTTGCGGCNGCCAGGGGCGCAAGNCCNGGCCGGAGCAGGNGGCTTCCAGATTCCTNGCCAGAACGGGNGCAGCACGCACGGCCCAGACGCCAGAGGGCGGGCGGGGATCGCCATCGATNCAGGCGCAGTCGCCACAGGCAAAGACGCCGACTTCANCGCGCACCGTGAGCGAGGCATCGGTGCGGATGCGCCCATCGCCCTGCACCGGCAGCCCGCTGTCNGCGAGCCAGGAGGGGGCGCAACTGCCCGTGCAGAGCAGCACCGGTCCGCTGGCCGGCTCATGGACGGTGACCAGTTCAATCGTGGCCCGCTGCAAGACNCGGCGCTGGTTGCCTGGCAGCGCTTGACCGGCACGGATCTGGAGCTGGAGCGGTCGGTGGGGCCAGCGCCGCCGCAGGGCCAGCACCACCTCCAGGCCAGCCGCTCCTGCACCGATCACACGAAACGGCAAGGTTGGGTTGGCATCCTGCGCCTGAAGAAAGGCCAGGGCTGGTTCCAGCGGTTTGATCGGTGTGCCTTCAGCGGTGCGTCTGGACACGGCGCCCACATTCAGGCTCAGCAGGCTGAAGCCGAGTGCTGGTCGACCCTGCAACAGCACGGTGCGCTGGTTCAGATCCACGCCCTCAATCTCGGCTGCGATGAACGACACCCCGGCTCTCTCGCACAGGGAGCGCAGGTCGATCACGAGCTCCTCCGGGCGGTAAGTGCCAGCGATCAGCCCCGGCACCATGCCGGAGTAGAGCGCTGTGCTGCGCCGGTTGACGAGCAGGACGGCACGGCTGGGCCGACGTTGGGGCTGCATTGCCCAGCGTTTCAACAGCAGGGCATGGCTGTGTCCGCCACCGGCCAGAAGCAGCGGCCCGTCGTCGCTCATCCAGCCTCGCGGTAACCCTTCGGATTGGCCTGTTGCCAGGCCCAGCCGTCGCGACACATGTCCGCCAGGGTCCGCTGTGCCGTCCAGCCGAGCACGGCTTCAGCTTGTTTCGGACAGGCTTCCAGCTTGGGGACATCCCCAGGCCGCCGATCGACGATTTCATAAGGAATCGTCAGTCCCGTGGCCTGTTCAAACGCCTGCACCACCTCCAGCACTGACAACCCTCGTCCTGTGCCGATGTTCAAGGTCAGTTGGGTGGGAGCGTCCTGGCCCAGCAAATGGCTGATCGTCACGGCGTGCGCATCGGCCAGATCCATCACATGCAAGTAGTCGCGGATCCCCGTGCCATCGGGGGTCGGGTAGTCCTGACCGAAGACGCGCAGTTGATCGCGGCGGCCTGCGGCAACCTGCGTGATGAAGGGGAACAGATTGTTGGGGATCCCCAGGGGATCCTCGCCAATGCGCCCGCTCGGATGGGCGCCCACCGGGTTGAAGTAGCGCAGGTTGGCAACGCGCCAGGCCCCGGTTCGGCTGAGGGCCTGAAGCATCTGCTCCACGGCCAGCTTGGTCTGGGAATAGGGATGGATGGGATTGGTTGGGGTGTCCTCCCGAAGCGGGAATTGCTCCGGTTCGCCGTAGACCGTCGATGTGCTGCTGAACACCAGCGTCCGGCAGCTGTGTNGCTCCATCGCGGCGGCNAGCACCCGGCTGCCGTTGACATTCACATCCCAGTACCGCAAGGGGTCNGCCACGGATTCACCGACGGCCTTGAGGCCGGCGAAATGGATCACGCCATCCAGATCCCCAGCGATCCGGAAGGCCTGGTCAACCGCCTTTGGATCGCGCACATCCCCTTCGATCAGATGCACAGCGGTCTGGCCCGCCAGCTCCTGGACCCGCTTCAGCGCTTCCGGACTGCTGTTGCTGAAATTGTCGAGAACCACCAGTTCGTGTCCCTGTTGCAGCAGCACAAGGCAGGTGTGGCTTCCGATGAAACCAGCTCCTCCAGTGATGAGCAGGCGGCACGCCATGGTGATGTCCTNTGAATNGGCNGATTCTGGAGCAGCTGTTGCGAGGTTCTGCGCGATCTGACGCCGCTCCTAAAATTCGCTGGTTGAAGGATTTTCAGTGGAGAGTGGGTCGGCGGTTAGGGAGTTGAAGCAGGTGATCGGCGCCGATGGCCGCGCCCTGCTTCAGAGATACAACCTGCTTCAGCCGCTGGTGGAGCAAATGGTCACCACCGAAGCGATCGCCCAAACACCGGTTGATGATGAAACCCTGCAAGGCGCCAAGCAGGGATTGCTCGAGCGGCGTGGCTATGAATCCATGGAGCAATGGCCGGAGCTCTTGGAGGAGCTCGGCAGGTCGGAAGAGTTGGTGCTGGATCAGCTGAAGCGTGGGATCCAACAGCGCCAAACAGCTCGCGACCAGTTCGCAGCCAAAGCCGAAGCCCGTTTCCTGGAGCGCAAGAACGAATTGGACCAGGTGGTGTACAGCCTGCTGCGCCTGGAGAACCGCTTCCTGGCCCGCGAGCTCTACCTCCAGATCGAGTCGGGGGAATCCAATTTCGCCGACCTGGCCAAGCGCTACGCGGAGGGGCCGGAGCGCAACACCAATGGCATCGTCGGTCCCGTGCCCCTCACCCAGGCCCACCCGGTTCTGGTGGAGAAGCTCAGGGTGTCCCAGCCCGGTGTGCTGCTTGAGCCCTTCAGGATCTCGGATTGGTGGTTGGTGGTCCGGCTGGAGCGGTACTCACCTGCAACGTTCACCGATGAAATCTCCGACCGAATGTGCAAGGAGATGTTCGATGCGTGGATCAATGAACAGACCGCCACTAGTTTGAGCCGACTCAACGGCCATGTCGAAGCCAGCGCTCAGCGATGACCAAGTCTCCGCCGTTTCCTCTCCTGAAGCATCCCGCCTTCAAGGAACTCAGTNCTGCTGCTGCCTCAAGGCTTGAGCAGGGTGCTCGGGTGCTNCGCTTTGAGCTCGGCCAGCAGCTCGTGGAGCCGGACGAGATTCCAGCTCGCATTCTGATCCTGTTGAAGGGTCAGGCACGTCTCGTCGGACGCCANAACGGACGNCTNACCACCGTNGGCAAATTCGGTCCTGGCAGCGTGATCGGCGCCGCCAGCCTGATGGTGGGCAAGCCCTGCGAAAACGTTGTTGCGTCCCAGGAAATCGTCGCCTGCGCCATCGCCGACGAGCTCTGGTCTGATTTGTATTCATCAGAAGAGTCNTTCCGCAGTTGGTGCGACCGTCAGCTCTGGCCCCAGGAATTGCTCCAGCTGCTGGAGGTTCTGGCGGAGCGCTCCCCCAGCGCCGAGGGCACGGCGCTCGAGTTGCTGGAGCCATCCCTGAAGGCCTGTCAACGCTGCGCGCCGGAGGCCGCGGCGATTGAGGCCGCCCGTGCTGAAGGCNTGATTCTCTACCTGTCCTCGAACTGGGGGACCAGCGTCATCGGACAGGCGGTGGACGCGCCCAGGGACCTGGATTTCAGCAATCGCTTTGCNCCGCGTCTGGTGGNGTTGCCTGCCGACATTCAGAACCGGCTGGACCAGGCGCCCGCCTCTGAAACCGAGATCGAGAGCGGCACCGGATCCGAGGAGGCCGCTGGACAGTTGGTGCCTTTCGAAGCCTCTTCGGAGGACGCGGAAGTTCTTCCTCCGGTCAGCCGCTACAGCCCGGAACGCAATGTGGTGGACAGCCTGCGGCTGATCCGGGCCAGTGGACCACTTCAGGAGACGCTCGCCTGCTTCCAGATGCTGGCGCAGCTGATGAAGCTGCCGTTCCGTCGGGACTCGATCGAAAAGGTTCTGCAGGACAACCTTCGCCGGGGCTTGACGCCCAACCTGCAGCTCTGCGGCCAACTGGCGGCGAGCCTCGGNTTGCANGTGATGGCCGCTCGNGTNCCAGCNGCNGCNGGCACCCGACTCCAGGTGCCGTCNATGGTGCCTTGGCAGGGGGGATTTGCCCTGGTGGTCGCCAGCCATGAGCGCGGTCTGAAGCTTGCGTCGCCAAAACACGGCATGGTGACGCTCAATCCCGATGATCTCGAGGAGAGCTTCCCGGAGGGGATCGAATTGCTCCTGATGGAGCGTTCCAATGCCACACCGGATCAGAAGTTCGGTCCGAGTTGGTTCTGGCCAGCCCTGAAGCGCTATCGGGGTGTGCTGATCCAGGTGCTGGCCGCCAGCTTTGTGGTGCAGCTGTTCACCCTGGCGAATCCACTGCTGATTCAGGTGATCATCGACAAGGTGATCAGCCAGCGCAGCCTGGACACGTTGCAGGTGCTGGGCATTGCCCTTGTGGTGGTCACCATCCTTGAGGGGGTGCTCGGCAGCCTCAAGACCTTCCTCTTCGCGGAAACCACCAACCGCATCGACCAGAGGCTCGGTGCCGAGGTGATCGACCATCTGCTGCGGCTTCCNCTGGGTTACTTCGATCGNCGGCCGGTNGGTGAGCTCGGAACCCGGGTTGCCGAGCTGGAGAAGATCCGCAACTTCCTCACGGGTCAGGCCCTCACCACCATCCTNGATGCCGCCTTCTCGGTGATCTACATCGCCGTGATGGTGATCTACAGCTGGTTGCTCACCCTGATCGCCCTCTCGGTTCTACCGGTTCAGATTGGTCTCACCCTTTTGGGTGCACCCTTGTTCCGCCGTCAATTCCGGGCCGCGGCGGAAGAAAACGCCAAAACCCAGAGCCATCTCGTGGAGGTGCTCACCGGCATCCAGACCGTGAAAGCCCAGAACGTTGAAATGGTCAGCCGTTGGCGTTGGCAGGAGTTCTATTCCCAGTACATCGCCCGCACCTTCGAGAAGACGATCACCGGCACGGCCCTGAACCAGACCAGCCAGGTGCTGCAGAAGATCTCGCAGCTGATGGTGTTGTGGATCGGTGCCTCGATGGTNCTCAGCGGTGATCTCACCCTTGGTCAGTTGATCGCCTTCCGCATCATTTCCGGTTATGTGACCCAGCCGCTGCTGCGNCTCTCCACGATCTGGCAGAACATTCAGGAGTTGAGGGTCAGCTTTGAGCGTCTGGCNGATGTGATCGACACCCCGGAGGAATCCGATGAGGTGGATAAATCCAANGTGATGCTGCCACCGCTCAGCGGCCTGGTGCGCTTTGAAGATCTGTCCTTCCGCTTCCGTCCAGGACAGCCTGAGGTGCTCAAGGACATCAACCTCGAAATNCCTCAAGGAACGTTCGTTGGCATCGTCGGCCAGAGCGGCAGTGGCAAGAGCACGTTGATGAAGCTGCTGCCGCGNCTCTACGAGCCAGGAGAGGGGCGCATCCTGATCGACGGCTATGACATCGCCAAGGTCGAGCTGTATTCCCTGCGCCGACAGATNGGAATCGTGCCNCAGGATCCGCTGCTGTTCAGCGGCACGGTGAGCGAAAACATCGCCCTCACCAATCCCGAAGCCTCCAGTGAGGAGATCGTTCGCGCCGCCCGCCTCGCCAACGCCCATGACTTCATCATGGAATTGGCCAGTGGTTACAGCACGCCGGTGGGAGAGCGCGGCGCCTCCCTCAGTGGTGGACAACGCCAGCGGGTGGCCATCGCCAGGACGTTGCTGAGCAACCCGAAGTTGCTGGTGATGGATGAGGCCACCAGCGCCCTTGATTACGAGACGGAGCGCAAGGTCTGCGACAACCTGCTTGAAAATCTCAACGACCAGACGGTGTTCTTCATCACCCACCGGCTGTCGACCATTCGCAACGCGGACATGATCGTGATGTTGGACAAGGGGGCCATTGTTGAAGTGGGCACCCACGACGAATTGATGAAACACCGGGGTCGTTACTACGCCCTCTACCGCCAACAGGGGGATGCCTGATCATGAGACTGAATCCGTTCAAGCGCTCCTCCGGAGCTGTGGCTGATCGCCCTGATGTCGAAGACATCAGCGGCCAGACCGTGTCGCTGGCCAAATACGACGAATCCGTGCTCCAGCAGGGTCGTTTCTGGATGCGCACCGTCACCTGGACCTTGGTTGGAACCACCGTGTTCGGTGTGGCCTGGTTGGCCCTGGCCCGAACTGAAGAGATCGTTGTTGCCCCTGGCAAACTCGAGCCGGTTGGATCGGTTCAGAACATTCAGGTGCCCGTCGGCGGTGTTGTTCAGAACATCCTGGTGAAGGAAGGCCAGGAGGTTGAAGCGGGGCAGGTTCTGATCAAGCTCGACACCGAAACCAGCAAGGAGCAGAAGCAGTCCTTTGAAAGTCAGATCAAGGCGACGGAGGAAAGCTTGAAAATCAAGGCCAAAGAGCTTGATCTCAAAAAGGTTGAGCTGAAGCGTTATCTGGAGATGAACAGCGAAGAGGAATCCATGTTGAACAACAAGTTGCAACTGGAGAGCGAAATTCTCAGCCGTTATGAACAGCTCGCCCTTGAAGGTGCCACGGCTGAACTGCAGTACCTGTCACAGAAAAATGCGGTTGAGGAAACGCGTGGTCGTCTGATGCAGAACCAGGTTGATCGCTTGCGTCAAACGGCGATTCTCAACCAGGGCATTCAGCAGTTGCAGCAATCTGTTCAGCAGCTGAATGTTCAGCAGGCGGACTTGAAGGCCAAGCTCACTGAAACCAACGTGACGCTTCGTTATCAGGAATTGAGATCCCCTGTGCGCGGACTGGTGTTCGACATGCAGCCCACCAGCCCAGGCTTCACGGCCCAAAGCACTGAAACTGTGATGAAGATTGTTCCTTACCGCCAGGATGGTCCGGGGGGCAATGACGACTATGGCGCCCTGGAGGCCCGCGTGGAAGTTCCCAGCAACAAGATCGGCTTCGTGCGTACGGGGATGCAATCGGACATCAGCATTGATTCGTTCCCGTCCACCGACTTCGGTGTTCTTGAGGGTGAAGTGGTGAAGGTGGGATCAGATGCACTCCCCCCCGACCCGCAGGAGCAACGGGAAGTGCTGGCCTTCCCTGTAACGATTGAACTGGCTGATCAGCAATTGAAGNTGAAAAATGGCAGTGATCTGCGCCTCGGGGTTGGCATGAGCCTGACGGCCAACATCAAGTTGCGCAAAGTGTCTTACCTGCAGCTGTTGCTGGGAGAATTCCAGAACAAGGCCGAGTCTCTGCAGCAGCTCTAAGCCGATGCGGATTCTGTTCGTTCATCAGAATTTTCCAGGTCAATACATTCACATACTCCAGCGATTGGCCCGTAGCGGTCATCATCAACTGGTGGCGCTGGGCATTAATGAGCCTGATCGCAACCGTCCCTTGCCGGATCAATTGCAATATTTCCGTTATCGCCTCGATCGCGGCAACACGCCCGGTATTCATCCNCTNGTGATGGAAACCGAAACCAAGATGATTCGTGCCGAAGGATGTGCGCGTGCTTCGGAGCAATTGCACAAGAAAGGTTTCGTGCCCGATGTGATTCTGGCCCATCCTGGCTGGGGNGAGGCGTTGTTTCTGAAGGCGGTCTGGCCGGATGTGCCGATGCTGTGTTATCAGGAATTCTTTTACAACGAACACGGCTTCGACTCAAACTTTGACCCGGAGTTTCAAGACGATCGCTCCTGGTTTTCCAAGGCCAAATTGATTGCCAANAACGCCTATCTCCACCTCACCCTGGAGCAAGCAACCTGGAATCTTTCACCCACCCATTTCCAGGCCAGCAGTTTTCCNGAGCATTTCCGGCGTCGCATCAGNGTGATTCACGACGGCATTGACACAACCCGTGCCACCCCGGATCCGAGCCCTGCACCGTTCACNCTNCCCGATGGTCANGTCCTTGAACCNGGGCAACCNTTAATCACNTTCGTGAACCGACGNTTGGAGCCCTATCGCGGCTGCCACACNTTCCTGCGGGCGATTCCCCTTCTGCAGGAGGCGTGCCCNGAGGCNNGGATCGTGATCGTTGGTGACACCAAAGGNGTNAGNTACGGCGCCGAATGCCCTGACGGNGAGTGGCGGGATCAGTTNCTGGCGGANATNCAGGGTCGCTACGACCCCGCCANGGTCCATTACGCCGGCACATTGCCCTACGGCAGCTTCATTCATCTGCTGCAGATGAGTTCCTGCCANGTGTATCTCACCTATCCCTTCGTGATGAGTTGGAGCCTGCTCGAGGCGATGGCCTGCGGTTGTGCGGTGGTGGGNTCCGACACGGCCCCCGTTCGGGAGGTGATCCGCGATGGTCACAACGGTTTGTTGGTGGATTTCTTCTCCCCCAGCGATCTGGCCGCTGCCGTGAAGGAGCTGATGGATGACCGGGAACGGGCTCGTGCCTTTGGTGTGCAGGCCAGACGGACCGTTGAGCGCACCTATGACCTCGACGTGTGCGTGAACCGCCAGCTGGCCCTGATTGATCTGGTGGCCAGTGGAAGCATCAACATCAACACCTGAACCGGCAAACTGAANCGCTGTTGCCAACCCCCTCGTTGTGANGCAGCTGCAGAGCCTCAGGGGAATGGTGGATCTGNTGCCNNNNGNTCTGCAGCNCTGGCAGGCNGTGGAAGCTGTTGCGCGNGCTCATTTCCTGCGCTCGGGGTTCGGTGAGATCCGCACGCCCTTGCTGGAGAGCACGGACCTGTTCAGNCGCGGGATCGGTGAAGCCACCGATGTGGTNGGCAAGGAGATGTACAGCTTTCAGGATCGCGGTGATCGCTCCTGCACCCTGCGGCCGGAAGGAACGGCCTCAGTGGTTCGTGCGGCGATTCAGCATGGCCTGCTCAGCCAGGGCGAGCAGAAGCTCTGGTANGCCGGACCGATGTTCCGCTATGAGCGCCCTCAGGCGGGGCGGCAGCGCCAATTTCATCAGATCGGTGTGGAGTGGCTGGGCGCAGACAAAGCCCGCAGTGATGTGGAGGTGATCGCCCTGGCGTGGGATCTGCTGGCGGACCTCGGTGTGGGCGGTCTGGAACTGGAGTTGAACAGTCTTGGCTCCCCTGAGGACCGGCAGGCCTATCGCACCGCGTTGGTGGCCTGGTTGGAGCAGCGGGTGGATCAGCTGGACGACGACTCCCGTGGACGTTTGAGCAGCAATCCGCTGCGGATTCTCGATTCCAAGAACAGCGACACCCAGGCGCTGTTGGAGCAGGCCCCAACCCTGGCTGACGCCCTCAGCCCGGTAAGTCGCCTGCGGTTCGAAGCGGTGCAGCAGGGCCTGCGTGATCTCGGCATTCCCTTCCGCTGCAATCCCCGTCTGGTGCGGGGTCTGGATTATTACGGCCACACCGCCTTCGAGATCACCAGTGATCAGCTGGGGGCCCAGGCCACCGTCTGCGGTGGTGGTCGATACAACGGCTTGGTGGGCCAGTTGGGTGGGCCCGACACGCCTGCCGTTGGCTGGGCGCTGGGCATGGAACGGCTGCTGTTAGTGCTGGCAGCCGCCGCTGAGGCTGATCCCGGGGGAAAGGCAGCTCGTCTGGTCCAGGCACCTGTTCCGCACGCTTATGTGGTGAATCGCGGTCCGGTGGCGGAAGCAGCGGCGCTCGTGCTCACGCGAAAGCTGCGCAGTGCCGGCCTCTCGGTGATCCTCGATGGCAGCGGT
>NHKA01000002.1:0-53526 GCA_002169615.1 Cyanobacteria bacterium TMED229 | reverse complement strand
CGGACCAGCCGACAAAAACGAAGCGGTCGCGCTTGAGCCAGTCATCGAGGATGTCAAACCATCCCCGCTGAGGCGCGCGTCCTACAGCGATCGTCATGAGAAAAGCGCTTCATGAAGCGTTACATCGGCATCGTAAGGAGTGAATCGAGGCTTGGGGCGGTTCTCCCGACCAGGTTCGTAACGATGAGCAGAAATACTCAGAGGAAATTGGGCATGGAATGAAGGGATTCGCGAAGATGGACGGACTTCATTGAGATGTCTCGTGTACGTCATCGAGCTGGCCCTGCGCATGAGTCCCGTCCCAGCTTCGGTGCAGCGCAAGGAGCACGGCGACGCCGAAGCGCTTTATCAACAGATCCGGCAAGCCATGGAGCACCATCAACCCCGGCTGATGGAACTCACCTGCGAGAAGGTGGAAGGTAAGAAAGTGACGGTGATGATCAGTGAAGTTCTCGCCGTTCAGCTTTATGAAAAAGCTTCGGCGACAGGTGGCAGCAAGCGACCGGGATTTTCCTTTGAGTCCTGACGGAAGCGCAGCTGAGCTCAACGTCGAGTCGGTCAGCTACCGCTGGCCGAACGGCACCCTGGCGTTGGACCAATGCTGCCTCCAGATCCCCCATCCGGGCTTGTGGATGCTCGTGGGCAGCAACGGCAGTGGCAAGAGCACCTTGTTCCGCCTGATCACAGGATTGCTTGAACCCCAGAGCGGCTCCATCCGCACCAACCATCGCGTTGCCCTGGTGTTCCAGAACCCGGACCATCAGTTGCTGCTGCCGAGTTGCGGCAGCGATCTGTTGCTTGGCATGACCCCTCAGGCTGATCCACACGCCCCTGGCCATCGGATCGAGAAGCTGCTGGGTGATCTTGGGCTCAGCGGAATGGCATCAAGACCGATTCACACCCTGAGTGGCGGCCAGAAGCAGCGCCTCGCCATCGCCGGGGCTCTGGCCAGCGAAGCGGGATTGCTTCTGTTGGATGAACCGACGGCACTCCTGGATCCATCCAGCCAGCGCAATGTTCTGGAATCCGTGCAGAAGCTCTGCCGAAGCACTGAGCAACCGCTGACGGCCCTGTGGATCACCCATCGCCTGGAGGAGCTGGACCTGGCCGATGGAGCCGCCTGCATGCGCGATGGGCGCATCGACCCCTGGATGACCGGCAGCAAGCTTCGCGATCACTTGCAGTGCGGGAGGTCTGGCAGTTAAGTTCCTCGAGAGCCATTCCTCGGTAGCTCAGCGGTAGAGCGGTCGACTGTTAATCGATTGGTCGCAGGTTCGAATCCCGCCCGGGGAGCTTGAAAGCCACAGCAAGTGCTGTGGCTTTTTTATTGACCGTGAAAGAATTTTGTGTCCTGGAGTTGCCAGAACCGAAAGACTTCCTGAACAGACCCCGGCGGCGCGAGCCGACACAAATCCTGGAATCGATTGCGCCGCAGCGCATTTCAGCCAAAGCCCAAAACTATGGAGCAAAGCTGAAATTCTGCAAAGAGACGAAAACCTTGGGAGAATCTGCGGAGCGTTGATGCATCATCACTCGCTGAAGATCCCAGACGTCCGCCGCACCATCGATGAAGCCCTGCATTTTGCTGATCGAAGACGACCGGGACATGCGCGATCTCGTCAGCGGTCATCTTGAGCACAGTGGTTTTGATGTGCAGCGGGCTGATGACGGCATCAAGGGGCAGGCTCTGGCCCTGCAATACACACCGGATCTGATCCTGCTGGATCTGATGCTTCCGAAAGTCGACGGGCTTACCCTCTGCCAACGCCTGCGCCGAGATGAGCGCACAGCAAGCATTCCGATCCTGATGCTCACAGCCCTGGGTGGCACCAAGGACAAGGTGAGCGGATTCAATTCAGGTGCAGATGATTACCTCACCAAACCGTTCGACCTTGAGGAACTCCAGGCCAGGGTGAAAGCATTGCTGCGCCGCAGTGATCGTGCTCCGGTTGGCACCAGCAACCACCACGAGATTCTCAGCTACGGACCTCTCACGCTTGTTCCCGAGCGGTTTGAAGCGATCTGGTTCGACAGCCCCGTTCGTTTGACTCACCTCGAATTCGAATTGCTGCACTGCCTGTTGCAGCGTCATGGCCAAACCGTGGCCCCCTCCTTGATTCTCAAGGAGGTTTGGGGCTACGAGCCCGACGACGACATCGAAACCATCCGCGTGCACGTGCGTCATCTCCGCACCAAGCTCGAACCGGATCCACGCAAGCCTCGCTTCATCAAAACGGTCTACGGAGCCGGGTACTGCCTTGAACTGCCAACGGGCGGTCAACTGGAAGGCATGCAGGATGTCATTGCCATGGCCCGGGAAGACCGCAAACAACAGGGAGACCGCGCCAGCGCCTGACACCTTGCAAACCTGTCACTCCCGTGGTGTGATCAGATCCAACAGGGTGACCTCCCAGGCCAACCGAGGCTGAACGAAGGAGAGCAGATGCCTCCTCAGGGTCTCAAGTCTCTTCAGAGGTGAGTCGCTCAGGCTTTGCCTCCAGATCTGCTGCTGCCACCAGTCGATCAGCCAAAGCTGCTGTTCCACATCAAGGCTTTCACAGAGATCCCTCGCCAGAGCCAGAGCATCCATCGGCTCCGACGGCACGACCTGAAGGCGGGACTTGAACCCGTCAGGGAGGGCATTCCAGCGCTCGCGATGACTGAGCAAAGCGCCAGGCGATCCTGCGGCGAGCGCCAGCAGCTCCGGAGGGTCCTCAGCGATCGCGTTGCAGCGCTTGAGAACCTGATCAAGCGCTTGGGGCTCGAGCCGTAAAAAGCGAATCAGCTGACATCGGGACCGGATGGTGCTGAGCAAGCGCTCCGGTGCAGACGACAACAAAATCAAAATGCCGTGCCCAGGCTCTTCCAGGGTTTTGAGCAGGGCATTCGCGGATGCCTCACCCATTGCCTCCACAGCCTCAATAACGACCATGCCGTGGCGTGCCTCCACCGGCTGCCGGGCCAGAAAGCGACTGATGTTCCGAATTTGCTCAAGCCGCAGCTGGGGTGATGTCTTCCGGCTGATCCCCGCCTCGTCCGCCTCCACCCGGGTGAACAGCCGCCCCTGATGCTGGAAGGTCGGTTCGACCCAGAGCAGATCGGGATGGTTACGGGCCTCCAAGCGGCGACGCTCGCGCATCGAAGGACCTCCATCGCAGAGAAGTCCCTCCAGGAACCGCAGGGCAGCCAGCCGTCGACCGACCCCGTCAGGGCCGGCGAAGAGGTACGCCGGAGCAAACCGTCTTTGCTGCAGAGACGCCTCGAGCAGGCTGACCGCCAAGGGCTGTCCGATCAGATCCTCGAACAGACCGCTCACCGGAGCTGCTCCAGCAAGCATCGCTCCAGCGCCGCTGAAACTGCGTTGGGGTGCCGATCTGCAGGAATGCAGCACCAGCTCCGCTGCGATGCCACCGACTCAAACCCCTCCAACACCCGCTTGAGAAACAACCTGCCCTCGGCCTCGATCCGATCATCACTCTCCCCCTTGCGGCGTCGGATGCTTTCCTCCAAAGGAAGCGTCAGCCAGAGGGTGAGATCCGGTTGAAGTCCACCCGTCGCAATCTGCTCGAGCTGGTGAATCAGCTGGTGATCCAGGCCGCGTCCATATCCCTGGTAAGCGAGGGTCGAGCCACTGAACCGATCACTGATCACCCAGTCGCCTCGTCTGAGGGCGGGTTGGATCAGCGCGTCGACATGCTGAGCACGATCCGCCGCATAGAGCAAGAGTTCAGCCGTGGGGCAGGGGGCCTGATCAGGTGCCGTATGGAGCAACAACTGACGAACGGCCTGACCCAAAGATGTTCCCCCTGGCTCTCTGGTCTGAATCAATGCCGCATCAGCGGGCATCAACCCACTTGTGGGCAGCCAAGCGGCGAGATGCTGAAGCTGGGTTGATTTCCCGCACCCATCGATGCCATCCAGGACGATGAGCCGCCCTCTCATATCGGACGCAGCGCCAGGGCATTGACCACCACCGTGATCGAACTCAAGGCCATGAGCAGGGCTGCCAGAGGAGGTGAGAGCAGCACACCATGGCTGGGCAGCAGCACACCAGCAGCAACGGGCAGCGCAATGAGGTTGTAGCCGAAAGCCCAGAACAGGTTCTGACGAATCTTGGCCAAGGTGCGGCGGGCCAGAAGCAGAGCATCCGGAAGATTATCCAGACGATCACCCAGCAGCACCATGTCGGCCGTGTCCTGCGCGATCTGGGTTCCGGTGCCGATGGCAATTCCCAGATCCGCGGCTGCCAATGCCGGTGCATCGTTGATGCCATCCCCAACCATGGCCACCGAGCGATCAGCTCGAAGACCCTCCAGACGGGCCAGTTTCTGGTCAGGGCGCATTTGCCAGCCCAACTCGTCGACGCTGAACCCGAGCTGCTCCCCAAGCCGCTGGACCGTCTCACGGCGATCACCGCTGAACAACGCCAGGCGCAATCCCTGGCCACGAAGACGCTGAAGGGAGTTGGCCACATCCGGTCGCAGCTGATCCTCGATCTGAACCAGACCGAGGATCTGATCGCCCTGGGCAACCGCCACCACCGTGCCGTCCGCATCCCGATGCCACTGGTGCTGGCCATCGCTCCAGGTCAGCCCTTGCGCGAGAAGCCATTCGGGCTTTCCGACAACGACATCCACGTCCTGATTCTCCAGCCGACCAACCAGCCCTTCCCCCGTCACCGTGCGCACGGAGTCGGCCTTGAGCAATGCGATTCCTCGGCTCTGAGCCTCCTGAAGCAGGGCATGGGCAATCGGATGGCGACTGTTCTGCTCAACACTTGCGGCGAGTTGTAGCAACCGCTCAGGCGCGTCGCTCAGCACCCTGGTCACCAGGGGGCGACCCAGGGTCAGGGTGCCGGTCTTATCGAAAACCACCTGCTGGAGCGAGGCGGCGGTCTCGATCACATCCCCTCCCCGGAACAGCCAACCGCGGCGTGCGGCCAGTCCTGTAGCGACGGTGATCACCGTGGGAGTCGCCAGCCCAAGCGCACAGGGACAGGCCACGACAAGAACGGCGATCGAGAGCTGCAGCGCCAGGCTGATCGGTGTCTCCGCACCACTGCCAAGCCCAGCGTGATGGCCGTGCTGGGCATGCACCATGGCCGGTGAGGAGGCCTGCAACACCTGAGGCCAGAGCTCAGCGCCCACCAGCCACCAGAACAGAAACGCCGCAACGGCCAGAGCAATCACGCCGTAGCAGAACCGACCTGCCACCTGATCCGCCAAGCCCTGGATCGGGGCGCGACGCGCCTGAGCCTGTTCCACCAGCCGAATGATGCGAGCCAAGGCGGTCTCAGCACCGACACGGCTGACCTGCATCTCAAGCGTGGCTTCGAGGTTGAGGCTCCCGGAGGCCAGCTCGGTTCCGGGCTCAGCCTCCAGAGGAAGAGGCTCCCCGGTCAGGCTCGACACATCCACAGCGGAACATCCCTTGAGCACAACCCCGTCGACGGGGACACGATCACCCGCCAGCAACTGCACCGTCTCTCCAGGGCGCAAGGCTCCGACGCGCACCTCGCGAATCTCGCCATCGGCCAGCAGCAACCGTGCTGTATCCGGCTGCAGTTGCGCAAGCTGTTGGAGTGCCTGACCGGTGCGGAAGCGAGCCCGCTCCTCCAGGAAACGCCCCAGGAGCACAAAACCGAGCAACATCACGGGCTCGTTGAAGAAGCAGGGCCAGCCGACCCCGGGCCAGATCAACGCAACGATGCTGGCCAGATAGGCACTGCCCACCCCAAGACCCACCAGCGTGTCCATGCTCGGCGTGCGAATCGCCGCGGCCTTGAACCCACTGAGCAGGATCGGGCGGCCGGGTCCGATCAGGGCCACCGTGGCCAAACCGGCGTGGAAGGGAAGGCTTCCGATCACCGGCAACGCCAGACGTCCGGCCTCCGAAAGGTGGCCGAGGACGGAGAGGAGCAGCAACAGCAGGGCCACCATCAACTGCCGCCACTGGCGCCACCAGCCCGGTTCCGTGGACTCCTTTCTCGATCCAGCCCCCAAGTCTGGCTGCAGCGACCGTTCCCTCGCCGGGAAGCCACGATCAGCCAAGGCTTTCAGAACAGCGTCAAGACTGCCCTCTGAGCTCGACAAGTCGAGCCATGCGGCTCGGCTGACCAGATTCACATCAGCCCGACGCACTCCAGGCTGCTCCAGCAGGGTCTGTTCCACCGATCGGACACAACCGCCACACTTCATGCCCTCCACATCGAGCACGACGGTCTGAAGCGCAGTTGCCACATCACCTTGATCGTTAACTCAACGCTAGGTCCGGCGGCGACAACGTCAGGATGGACTTCATCCGCTGGTGCACCGTGCCCCGCAGCAACCGCAACGACAACTTCATCGACAAGAGCTTCACGGTGATGGCGGATCTGATCGTGAAACTTCTTCCGATCAATGCCCGCTCCAAAGAGGCTTACGTGTACTACCGCGATGGCCTCTCAGCACAGAACGATGGCGACTACGCCGAAGCACTGGAAAACTACGAGGAGAGCCTGAAGCTCGAGGAGAACGCCACAGATCGGGGGGAGACGCTCAAGAACATGGCGATCATCTACATGTCCAATGGTGAGGAGGACAGGGCGATCGAGACCTACCAAAAAGCGCTTGAAGAAAATCCGAAGCAACCGTCCTGTCTCAAGAACATGGGACTGATCTTCGAGAAGCGTGGCCGAATCGCTGAGGAGGAGGGACGACGGGATGAGGCAGATCAATGGTTTGACCAAGCGGCAGAGGTGTGGACCCAGGCCGTTCGTCTCAATCCAGGCGGGTATCTCGACATCGAGAACTGGCTGAAGTCAACAGGACGCAGCAACGTCGATGTTTATTTCTGAGGGCTCTGCGGGACGAATGATCGAATCCGCCTCAGGCCGGATCGGAGCGAACCCCATCACCAAGGGCCTGCACGAGAGCTTCGGTGACAGCCTCCGCCTCTAGCAGCTCGAGGTCCAAACCGGCTGCCAGGGAGCCGAGACCACTGCCATGGGGCACCACCGCTCGGCGGAAACCGAGCCTGGCCGCCTCCTGCAAACGAAGCTCCAACTGACCGACCGGGCGCAACTGGCCGCCGAGACCAAGCTCCCCGATCAAGACCGTTCCCGCGGGCAGGGTGAGGTCGCGGAAACTCGCCACCACCGCTGCCGCCACGCCCAGATCCGCCGCGGGTTCCTCCACATCCAGGCCGCCGGCGACCGCCAGGTAGCAGTCAAAACGGGACAGCGGCAGACCCATGTGCTTCTCGAGAACCGCCAGGATCTGATGCAACCTGTTGGTGCTGATCCCAGTGGCCGTGCGCCGCGGGCTGGCATAACTCGTGACATTGACAAGCGCCTGCAGATCCACCACAAGCGATCGGGTGCCTTCACACGCCACGATCGTGGCGACTCCCGATGCACGTGCCTCGCTGAGGAACAGCTCGCTTGGATTGCCCACCTCCACCAGACCCTGGGCCTGCATGTCGAATAGCCCCAGCTCGTGGGTGGCACCGAAGCGGTTTTTCACGGCACGCAGCAGGCGATGGCTGGCGAACCGGTCACCCTCAAACGTGAGCACCGCATCAACGAGGTGCTCCAGCACCTTGGGGCCAGCCAGCATGCCCTCCTTGGTGACGTGCCCCACCAACAACAGCGCTGTGTTTTGCCGTTTGGCCAGCCGCTGGAGTGCTGCTGCGCACTCCCGCACCTGACCGACCGAACCGGGCGCACTCGCCAGATCGGCATCATGCAGGGCCTGAATGCTGTCAATGATCGCCACGGCAGGTCGCAGGGCCTCCAGTTCCTGTAGCACCAGATCCAGGTCCGTCTCCGCCAGCAATTGCAGCTCGGATGCACCGCCGGCCAGGCGCTGCCAGCGCAATTTGACCTGCTGGGCGGACTCCTCTGCACTGACATAAAGCACAGAACCCTGCCGCGCCATCGCCGAAGCGCTCTGAAGCAGCAGGGTGCTCTTGCCGATGCCGGGGTTTCCCCCGACCAACACCAGCGAACCGGGCACCAATCCTCCACCCAGCACCCGGTCGAATTCCACCGATCCAGTGCCCTGCCGCTGCAGCGGCTTGTCCTCGAGATCTGCTATCGCCTGGGAGCGACGCGGAGCAGGTTTCTGCGACGGATCAGGGGCATCACGACGCCTTCTGCGATCCGTCGCTGGTTGCGACTGCTCCACCAACGTGTTCCAGCTGCCGCACTCCGGACAGCGCCCAAAGAACTGACGAGCCTTGGCACCACAGGCCTGGCAAACAAAAAGGGTGCTGGAGCGTGGCACTGAGAACTATGAAGAAAGTTGCTGTTGAGTGAACGGGAGGGGTCTAGGCGCTTTTATCTGTTGCGAGAACCAGGCAATCCATTAGCCGTTATGACGACCACGGCTCCCTCCAAGGAAACAATCCTCGTGGTCGACGACGAGGCTTCGATCCGGCGAATCCTTGAGACCCGTCTTTCGATGATCGGGTACAACGTCGTCACCGCTTGTGACGGCACCGAAGCACTCGAGTTGTTTCACAACTGCATTCCGGACCTTGTGGTACTGGACGTGATGATGCCCAAACTTGATGGTTATGGCGTCTGCCAGGAGCTCCGCAAGGAATCCGACGTGCCGATCGTGATGCTCACAGCCCTTGGCGATGTGGCCGACCGGATCACCGGCCTGGAGCTGGGTGCTGACGACTACGTGGTGAAGCCGTTCAGCCCGAAGGAACTCGAGGCCCGGATCCGCTGCGTGCTGCGTCGCGTCGAGAAAGAGCCGGTGGCTGGCATTCCCAACTCCGGTGTGATTGCCGTTTCCGATCTAAGGATCGACACCAACAAGCGCCAGGTGTTCCGTGGTGATGAGCGGATCCGCCTGACGGGCATGGAGTTCAGCCTGCTCGAACTGCTGGTGAGCCGGTCAGGAGAACCCTTCAATCGCGGTGAGATCCTCAAGGAGGTTTGGGGGTACACACCGGAACGCCACGTGGATACGCGGGTGGTTGATGTTCATATTTCCCGACTTCGCTCCAAACTGGAGGACGATCCGGCCAACCCCGAGCTGATCCTCACAGCTCGGGGAACCGGGTATCTGTTCCAGCGCATCGTCGACTCCGTTGCCTCCGAAGGGTCCTGATTCCTCCCCGGCCGACGGGCCCCGGAGCAAGAACAGCCGTCCGCGGGCCATCCGCCGGCTCGTGATCTGGTATCGGCGCAATGCCGCCGTCACCACGATCGTGGACAGCGCCACCAGTTCAGCCAACGTGGCTGGATCGATGGCCGGCACCGTGGCGGAATCCGTCGTGTCTGGCGCCGGCACCGTTGCCAGCAGCGTGCTTCAACCCTTGGTGTTTGATCCGCTCCGCCGTCTGCAGGGGGGCAGTGAAGACGAAGGCATCGACGATCGAGATCGGCTCTGGGTCGCCGTCGATGGGATGGGTGGTGATCACGCTCCAGGCCCCATCCTTGAAGGTTGCCTCCAGGCGATTGAGCGCCTGCCTTTGCGGATCAAGTTCATCGGTGAACGGGACCGAATCATGGCCGCTGCAGACGCCCTGCAGATCGGTGATAAACTCCAGGCCGCGGTTGACAATCGCCATCTGGAGATCGTGGCCAGCGGCCCATCGATCGGCATGGACGACGAAGCCACGGCGGTGCGCCGCAAACGCGACGCCAGCATCAACGTGGCGATGGATCTTGTGAAGAAAAAGGAGGCCCTGGCTGTGTACTCCGCCGGCAACTCCGGCGCCGTGATGGCCTCAGCCATTTTCCGGCTTGGTCGCCTCAAGGGCATCGATCGCCCGGCGATCGGTGCGCTGTTTCCCACCAAGGATCCAGGCCAGCCCGTGCTGGTGCTGGATGTGGGAGCCAACATGGACTGCAAACCCGCCTACCTGCATCAGTTCGCCCTGCTCGGAAACATCTACAGCCGTGATGTGTTGCAGGTGAGCCGTCCCCGCATCGGGCTTCTCAACATCGGTGAAGAGGAGTGCAAAGGCAACGAGTTGTCGCTGCGCAGCTTTGAGTTGCTGCGGGACGAGAAGCGTCTCCGTTTTGCCGGCAACTGCGAGGGACGCGATGTGCTGTCCGGTGAATTCGACGTGGTGGTCTGCGATGGCTTCACCGGCAATGTGCTGCTGAAGTTTCTTGAATCCGTCGGCAGTGTGCTGCTGGGTGTGCTCAGAGCTGAGCTCCCCCGCGGACGCCGCGGAAAAGTGGGCTCAGCCTTCCTGCGCAGCAACCTCAAACGGATCAAGAAGCGCCTTGATCACGCCGAACACGGCGGAGCGCTGCTGCTGGGTGTCAACGGCATCTGCGTGATCGGCCACGGCAGCAGCAAAGCCCTCTCTGTGGTGAGTGCTCTTCGGCTGGCCCATTCCGCCGCCAGCCACGGTGTGATGGACGATCTCGCGGAACTGCAAAGCTGCTGTGGTTGACTGACGCCACTTGTGATTGACCCTCATTGGTCGCACTGCCTGTCCGGTCTGGTGGCGTCCTGCTGAGAGGCTGCGGCAGCGCGACGCCGGCATGCTCGATCAGCAACGAGCAACTCGGACAGCGCGTCGAGACCAGCGACACCTGGATCCGCAGCCGCACAGGCATCGCTGCCAGGCGGGTGATCGGAGCCGACGAATCCCTCGCCGACCTGACCACGGCAGCGTCAGCAGCGGCCCTGGAAATGGCGGGCTGGTCTGCTGACAGCCTTGATCTGATCATCCTGGCCACGTCCACGCCGGATGATCTGTTCGGCTCCGCTCCCCATCTGCAGGGTCGACTCGGCGCCACTAATGCGGTGGCTTTTGATCTCACAGCGGCCTGCAGCGGCTTTCTGTTCGCTCTCGTCACGGCGGCTCAGTATCTGCGCACCGGCGCGATGCGGCGCATTCTTGTGGTGGGTGCCGACCAGCTCAGCCGATGGGTGGACTGGGACGACCGCCGCTCCTGCGTGCTGTTCGGTGATGGGGCAGGTGCCCTTCTGATGGAGGCTTCCGCGGACGGTCGCGATGACCTCGAGGGATTTCTGCTGCGCTCCGATGGCAGCCGAGGCGAGGTGCTGCAACTGCCCCAGCTCGATGAACGCGCTCCACTGGTGGGCGATGTGAGTCACCAGAAGGGCGGCTTCAGAACAATTCAGATGAACGGCCAGGAGGTGTACAAGTTCGCCGTACGGGAGGTGCCAGCGATCCTCGATGGACTGCTTCAACAGACTGGGGTCTCCGCGGATCAACTGGATTGGTTGCTGTTGCACCAGGCGAATCAGCGCATCCTCGATGCCGTGGCCGAACGGTTCGCCCTCCCTGCTGCGAAGGTGCTGAGCAATCTGTCGAACTACGGCAACACCTCCGCCGCCACGATCCCTCTGATGCTGGATGAGGCGGTCCGGGGGGGTCTTGTTCATCCGGGGCATCGGATCGCCAGCAGTGGCTTCGGAGCCGGGTTGAGCTGGGGCGCTGCTCTGCTGCGCTGGAGCGGGCCGGCCTAACCTCCCGCACGGCAATCAAGACGTGAACTGATGGCGATCGCCTGGGTGTTCCCCGGACAAGGCTCTCAGAAGGTGGGGATGACCGACCAGCTGATGACCCTTCCCTGCGCTGAGGATCGCTTCGCGATGGCGTCATCGCTGATCGGTCGTGATCTGCTGGCGATCTGTCGTGGGGACAGCGGAACCACGCAACCCAGCGATCTGAACGACACGCGCAACACCCAGCCGGCCCTTTTTGTCCTGGAGTCGCTGCTCGTCGACAACCTCCGCCAACAGGGTCGTGAAGCAACGCTGCTGGCGGGTCACAGCCTGGGTGAGCTGGTGGCGCTGTATGCCGCAGGGGTGTTCGACCTTGAGACGGGGCTGCGCTTGATGAAAACCCGCTCCGAACTGATGGCAGCCGCTGGTGGTGGGGGCATGACAGCCGTCATCGGCTTTGACCGCAGCCAGCTCGATGAGCTGGTGAACGCAGCGGACGGTGTGTTCATCGCCAATGACAACAGCGATGGCCAGGTGGTGCTTTCGGGCCGACCCGACGCCCTCGCGTCGATCTGCGACGCGCTCACCTGCAAACGCGCCATCCCCCTGGCTGTGTCCGGTGCCTTCCACTCGCCATTCATGGCGAACGCTGCGGAGCAGTTCGCCACCGAGCTGGATCGTGTGACCTTCCAGGACGCAACGATTCCCGTCCTGAGCAACAGTGATCCCACGCCAAGCAGCAGCGGAGAGGTGCTCAAGCAGCGCCTCAAGCAACAGATGACCCATGGAGTCCGCTGGAGAGAAACGATGGCTGCGCTCGAGCAGGGCGGCATCGACACCCTGGTGGAGATCGGTCCAGGGAACGTTCTCAGCGGCCTGGCCAAGCGGGCACTGAGGGGGATCACCATCTCCCAGATCGCCGGAGCGGGTGATCTGGGCCTGTGAGCGACCCTGTGACCCCACCGGTTCTACTGAGGGCCCCGAGGCCGAGCCTGACCTACCGGCTGGTCAGCAACCTGCTGGTGTTCCCCATCTTTCGTGGCCTCTTCCGCGGTTCCACCCGGGGGCTTGAGCACGTCCCGCTCCAGGGACCTCTCGTGGTGGTGGCGAACCATGGCTCCCACCTGGACCCCCCCCTGCTGGGGCATGCCCTGGGGCGGCCTGTGGCCTTCATGGCCAAAGCGGAGTTGTTCGAAGTTCCCGTGCTCGGTGCGGTCATCCGCGCCTGCGGTGCTTACCCCGTGCGACGCGGAGCCAGTGACCGAGAAGCGATTCGCACCGCGACGGCCCGACTCGAGCAAGGCTGGGCCACCGGTGTGTTTCTCGACGGCACGCGACAAGCTGATGGACGCGTCAACGCCCCCCTGCCCGGGGCAGCGCTCCTGGCAGCCCGCAGTGGTTCCCCTCTGCTGCCAGTCGCCATCCGCAACAGCCACCGCGCCCTCGGCAGTGGGAGCCGGCACCCACGACTGATTCCGATTGAGTTGTGCATCGGTGAGCTCGTGCCACCACCGAGCGGCCGACGCCGCGCCGATCTCGACGCCACCACTGCCGAACTGCAGAGGCGCATCAACGCCATGCTGGATCAGGGCCTGCAGCATCCCTGATGTCCCGGCCGGTGATCACCCAGGTCACCGCCCTGAGCCAATCCCCCCAGCGCTTCACCATCCCCTCCTCACGGCAATCGGGGGCACAGGCGACCGGCACCCCGGTGAGATGGATCCCGCGACTGCCTGCCACCACTTGCCCGACCGCCATCGATCGCGCCAGATGGTCCTCACTGGTCACCAGCAGCACATGCCGGACACCACGGCTGCGGATCTCGTCCACGAGGGATGTGAAGTTACCGAGGGTGTCCCGCGCTCTGTAGTCCAGTTGCACACGCTCAGCGGGCAGCCCCTCCGTCTCGATGATCCAGGTGGCGTATTCGCGGTTGCTGCCGCCACTCACCAGCAGGGGAAGGTCTAGCTCCCTGGCCAGTTTCGCTCCCATGCGCTCCCGATCGACATCCCCACCCAGCACCAGCACGAGCTGTGGGGCGCTCTGATCCAGCAGAGCCTCCCGGTAAGGGGCCAAGGGGCCACTGCTCACCAGCCACAGCATCAGGCCACCGCCGAGCAGCACACCCACCCGAAGTCCTGCCATCAGACAGTCCCCACCGGTGACGTGGGATAAATCGGCAGGACGGTCTGCCAAGGACAGGACGCTCCACGCTCCACAGCAACCCTCAACAGTTCCAGCAGGCCAACCACATCCGCTTCCACCTCTTCCTGGGCATCAAGAGCAGGTCCAGCAAGGACGCGACCCGGCTCAATCAGATGCGGAGGCTCCAACTCATTGACCCGGCCCTCAAGGACGCGGTAACACCCCGCGACCAGACCCCGCCGCGGCAGCTGCCGCTGAATCCAGAAGGGTTCACTGGGATCCGGCAGCTGCTGCGCGAGCCGGGCTGCCATCAGGGAATAACTGCTCACCCCCAGCAATGGACAGCCGAGCTGTTGCGCCAGGGTGCGTGCCAACACCACGGACAGGCGTGTGCCCGTGAAACCCCCAGGTCCAGTGGCCACCGCAAGGCCCTGCAGCGCCGGCCACCGCTCCGCAGGAAGCAGCGCCTCAACGCGGGTGAACAGGCTGTTGGAGAGGCCGCGGCCGTCGTCAAACACCGCGCATGAGGGATCGCCTGAGTCCCGCTGCGGGTCCAGCAGTGCCACGCCGAAACGCTCCGTGGAACTGTGCAATGCCAGAAGCAGAGGATCCTGACTCATCCCGGTAGCGGCTCCCCGGGCCGGAGTCGCCGCCAGCGGCCCGGCTCGGACAGAAAGCTTGAGCAAGCTCGCACATCCCATTCCACGCCGGCCCCGCCCTCCGGTAGATCCAGCACGGTGACGTGGATCCGAGGTGAATTGGGCTGGAAATCCGGCATCGCGTTGAGATGGCTGACGCCGTGCTGTCGTTCAACAGCGTGATAGGCCTGACATCGGTCGACCCAGCGGCAGTCCACGCAGATGCACATGGCTCCAGACGCCGCGCTNCNCGACATTCTGGAACCCGGCGCCAGCCCTGCGGAAACGCTCCTGCGGCGGCTCGCACCAGAACGCTGGCCCCTGCCGATCGAGGCCCTCCCCGCTGGAACGGCCCTGGTGGGAGGAGCTGTCCGGGACGCTCTGTTGCATCGGCTCAACGAACGCCCTGATCTGGACCTGGTGGTGCCGAGCGATGCNCTCNACCTCTGTCGAACTCTGGCCGCGTCATGCGGTGGTTCGAGCGTGGTCCTCGATNCCGAGCGGGACATGGCCCGGCTTGTTCTGAATGGCTGGACCATCGACTTCGCACGCCGAGAGGGGCAATCCCTCGACGAGGACCTGCGGCGTCGGGACTACACCATCAACGCCATTGCGCTGCCCCTGGGACCTCATGGGGCCTTGGTCGATCCCACTGGAGGGGTCAACGACCTGCAGAACAGACGCCTGAGGGCGGTGTGTGAAAGCAACCTCACCAACGACCCACTGCGATTGCTGCGCGGCGTGCGGCTGATGGCGGAACTCCCCCTTGAATTGGACCCACAAACCNTCACCTGGATTCAATGCCACNGGGAACGGCTCCAGGACGCAGCCCCCGAGCGCATCCTGGCTGAGCTTCAGCGGCTCGTNGCAGCCCCACGTGCCGACCTGGCTCTGTCGGCCCTGATGCAGCTGCAGCTTCTGGCTCCGTGGCAGGACGCGGCCATGGTTGTGAGCGTTCCTCCCGGCNAGCAGGAGGCTCTGGCNATGAACCAGGAAGAGCGCCAGCGCTGGCTCCCCCTGAGTCGCATCACCCAACTGATCACGGATGACGGTCTGAAACGGCTTCGCGCCAGTCGNCAACTACGCCAGCGCTGTCGTCGGCTGCGTCGCTGGTTGAATCGACTTCCCGAAGATCCAGGGGCCCTCAAGGAGGCTGATCGTTACGAACTCCACCTTGAACTGGAAGACGATCTGCCAGCGCTGATCGTTCATCTACCAGAACACCTTCAACAGGACTGGTTGCAGCGGTGGCGGGATGCCGATGATCCCTTGTTCCACCCCTCTCCCCCCCTGGACGGCTCAGAACTGCAGAGGGAACTCGGTTTAGCCCCAGGGCCCGTCATCGGTCGCCTGCTGGACCATCTGCGGCGGGAGAGAGCCTTTCAGCGTGTGGCGGGGCATACATCAGCACTCGCAGAAGCGCAACGTTGGTGTGCCCGGAACAGCAACTTNCTGTGATTAACTCTCTAGGTGTCAACGATGACGGTCAGACACCGACAGATCGCCTTCATTTCCCTTTCATGAGCATCCGCCTTTACATCGGCAACCTGCCCCAAACCTTTAACGAGCAGGAGCTGGATGCTCTGCTTAAGAGTGTGGGAGAAGGCGTCCGATTCAAAGCAGTCCTTGATCGGGACACCGGCAGCTGCCGGGGATTCGGCTTTGCCAACGTCGATGATCCGAAGCTGGCTGATGCCGTGATCGAGCAGCTCAACGGCAAAGATTTCGGTGGCAACGCACTGCGTGTCGANCGCTCNGAACGACGTGAGAACAACNCCGGCAACCGTCGGGGTGCCTCCAATGCAGGNCCTGGCGGACAGTCGCAAAGCGCCCGCAAGACCAGCAACAAAGTTGTGCACAGCGATGCACCGGCTGAAGAGGCTCCCGATCCACGCTGGGCGGGTGAGCTGTCGAAATTGAAAGATCTGCTTGCCAACCAGACAACACCTGTCTGAGAACNTCAGNTGATGCGTTGNATCCCGCTGCAGAGTTCAGCTCAGCAGCGGGATTGTTCATGGCATTCAACGAGCCTGNGCCAACACGAAAGACCTTGGAAGGTCTGCAAATTTGGAGAAACGACTCACATAGGCGCGTCTGTTGAAGACGTCGTAATCCATCCGTTCGATGGCATCGAGAATGCGGCGGTACAGCCGCAACGATGTCCACACGGGCCAGCGTGCNTCCCGTGACAACCAGCGAACNCCGGCCTCAGAGCGTGAGAACCATTCACGGGCACGCTGCAGCTGGAAGATCATCAACTCACGCCAGGCTGTGTTGAGCCGGCCCGCCATCAAATCGTCCTCGGAATAACCGAAGCGTTCCAGATCCTCCTGCGGAAGATAAATTCGGCCTCGTCCGCGATCTTCCCCCACGTCCCGCAGGATGTTGGTGAGTTGATTGGCAATACCCAGAGCAACAGCAGCATCTGATGGATCAGGGCAATCGCTCCAAGGCGCTGATGTGTAGGCCCCATCAACGCCCATGACGCCTTGGGTCATCAAACCGACCGTGCCAGCAACGCGATAGCAATAAAGCCTCAGGTCCTCGAATCGCGGATAGCGGGTCCAGGTGAGATCCATCCGTTGCCCTTCGATCATGTCGAGGTACGGCTGGATGCCCTGGGGGAAACGCTCAAGCGTGTCGACCATGACGGCGTCGAGATCGTCATCGACATGGCCGTTGAACATGGCCCGGGTTTTGTCCTCCCAACGATCGAGGCGATCAGCGAGTTCAGCNACAGGCCGCGCCTGAGCCTCCTCGCTGTCCATCAGTTCATCGGTGCGACGGCACCAGACGTAAATCGCCCAGATCGCCCGTCGCTTGGCGGGGGGCAGGAGCAGGGTGCCCAGATAAAAGGTCTTGGCCCACTCAGCTGTTTCCCGACGACAGGCCTCGAAAGCTGTGTCGAGATCCGTTTCGGCGAGGGGCATCACTCAGGCCGCAACCGGCTCGCTGACAGGGGTTGATGATGCCAGTTGCNCACGCTTTCGGTCCACAGCAGCGGCGCAGAGCTTGCCGCTCAGGACGGCACCCTCCATCGAGGCCAGGTAACGCTGCATCGTGTAATCACCGGCCAGGAAGAAATTCTTGATCGGTGTGGTCTGATCCGGCCGCAGCTGCTGGCAACCAGGGGTTGTTTTGTAGACCGACAAAGGCGTTTTCACGACTTTGAACTTGCGTAGCGTGGCCGGGTTGTCGCCACCGAAATGCATCGGGAAGAGCTTTTGAAGCTCGCCCATGGTGGCCTCGATAATCTCCTCATCAGGACGACCGATCCAGTCTTTGGCAGGAGCAAAGACCAGCTCAAGCATCGAATTGTCGGGGTCTTCGTACTCCCTGCAGGTGATGCTCATGTCGGCATACACGCTGAGCAGGGGGGAGCGGCTGAACAACAGATGGTCGATNTCGGTGAGCTTGCGATCNAACCAGAGGTGCAGGTTGATCACAGGAACGCCCCGGAGCCCATNCAANTTCTGGAAAACCTCCATCTGCTTCCAGGGCTCGGGTAGCAAGAGCTTGAANGGGTCGACAGGCAACGCACTGACNTAGGCATCAGCGGTGAGATCGAAGCTCTCCTTGCCCTTCACACCACCGATCTGGAATGCNGCAACAGAACCATCGTCGTTGAGCTTGATCTCCCGCAAGGGGCTGTCGAGATGCACTTCACCGCCGAGTGATTCGATGTGCTCAACCACCGGCTGGCAGAGACGCTCCGGCGGCGCTCCATCCAGGAAGGCCATCTGGGAGCCATTTTTTTCCTGCAGGAACCGGTTCAGGGCCGTGAGCACCACAGTGGCGGAGATCTCATCGGGATCGATGAAATTCAGCGCCTTGCTCATGGCGATGAACACCTCATCGTTGACACGCTCAGGGATGTTGTGGATCCGCAGCCACTCCGTCCAGGAGTACTTGTCGCACTCTTCGACATAGCCCTGGCCGCGGAGCATGGCGGGGACCAGTCCAAGTCCGAAGCTGATCTTCTCCGGCCAGGTGAGCATGTCGTTGTTGCCCAGAATCGCCGCCACACCATTCACCGGTGCCGGCAGATCGGGGAAATCAAACCGGCTGTAGGTGCCGGGCTCCTCGGGCTGGTTGAAGATCATCGAATGGCTCTTCCATTGCAGCCTGTCCTCGATGTTCAGCTCCTTGAACAGCTGCAGCATGTTCGGGTAAGCCCCGAAGAAAATGTGAAGTCCGGTCTCGTACCAGTCGCCGTCTTCGTCCTTCCAAGCCGCCACCTTGCCGCCGAGCACATCACGTGCTTCCACCACGATCGGGGTATGACCGGCATCTGCCAGGTATTTGGCGCAGGACAGTCCCGCGAGACCAGCTCCGGCAATAGCGACGCGCATGCGGCTGTCCAAAAGATGAAACCAACCTTAAAAGGAGCTGATCCCCGTCTGCTTCTTAAAGTCCGTGAAATCTTCGTGCGCGCTCCATGGCTGACACCCTGCTGAAGTGCACCACACGCCACGTTCGTCTGTTCACCGCCCGTGTGGAGAACGATGATCTGATCCCCGATCCCGATCAGCTGACCCTGGATCTGGATCCAGACAACGAATTCATCTGGAGTGACGCAGCCGTCTCCACCATTCAGCAGCGGTTCAAACAGCTGATTGACGCTGCTGCCGGCACTGAGCTGAGTGACTACTGCCTGCGACGNATCGGAACCGAACTCGAAGGAGCCATTCGTCAGCTGCTGCAGGCCGGGGAACTCAGCTACAACCCTGATGGTCGGGTGACGAACTATTCCATGGGTCTCCCGCGTACACCTGAACTGCTGTGAGCCGATCCCGGTACGACCGATACGAGCNAAGTGGGCGTGAAAGGCGCTACGAGCGGCATGAGCGGGAACGCAGTGCCTATGGGCGGGAACCGGCTGGCCCTGGTCAAGGAGGTGGTCCAGGNGGTGGTCCNGGNGGTGGTCCGGGTGGTGCTGGATTCAGTTTCAACACCCTCACGGCCGCCGTTCTGGCCGGAGTTCTGATCGTGGGCATCGGCATCGGTAGCGCCGTGACGAGCACCACCCAGGGCGATCAGGGCAACATCGCCAGCAGCCAGCAACTCGACATGGCCGTCCCGGATCCCGAGTTCTGCCGCCAGTGGGGTGCCAGCGCCTTCGTGATGGACATCGAGATGTACACAACGCTCAATCCNTCCAGCAGTTTCGTCACCCAGCCGACCCTGCAGCCGGGCTGCGTGATCCGTCGCGAGAACTGGTCCGTCCTGCGCAAAGAGGGGGCCATCACGGCTCAGCAGGAACGGGAATGCAAACAGCGGATGAACACCTTCGCCTACATCGGTTCCGTCCGCGACAAGCCTGTGGTCCGCTGCGTTTACCAGACCGACATCAGCCAGAACAAATTCCTGACCAAGGGCATCGCTGACGACTCGGTGGGCCTGACGCCGGAAGCGGATCAGTTCTGAGCTTGACGGGTCTGCGGCACGGACTGTCGCAATGGGCTGTCCGGACTGGCGAAAACCGGCANCACATCCTGTCGAAATGCGGATGACGCCCTCGAGCAGTAGCGCGCTGGATGGGTGATCAACTTGAGCTGACGACGCACCTGAAGATCCGCCACCTGCGGGCGGTGGATGGTGCCTGCTGCAAGTTCACGCTCGATCGACACCACCGGCACAAACGCTGCACCAAGACCAGCCTGAACGGCATTCTTGATCGCCTCAAGGGAGTTCAACTCCATCTCAATGCGCAGCCTCTGCACGTCCAGACCGGAACGCGCCAACAGCTGATCCACCATCTTCCGGGTGGTGGACTGAGCATCGAGGCAGACAAAACCGAGCCGGTACAGATCCTCCTTGGTGAGCTCGACGAGCCTGGCCAATGGGTGCTTAACGGGGAGCACCAGCGCCAACTCATCGCTGGCGTAGGGCACCACCTGCAGCAATTCGTTCAGTTCCGGTGGGAGCTCACCGCCGATGATCGCCAGGTCGATCTGGCCATTGGCGACGCTCCAGCCGGTGCGACGGGTGCTGTGCACCTGCAGCTGCACGGCGACATCCGGATATTTCTGGCGAAACAGACCGATCATCCTTGGCATCAGGTAGGTGCCGGTGGTCTGGCTCGCACCAACGATCAGCGAACCACCCTTGAGGTTGTGGAGATCCTCCAAAGCCCTGCAGGCCTCGTGGCATTGGTTGAGGATTCGATCGCAGTAGCTGAGCAGCAGGTGCCCTGCTTCGGTGAGCTGAGCCTTGCGTCCACCCCTGTCGAACAGAGAGACCTCAAGCTGCTTCTCCAGATTCTGGATCTGAAGGCTGACGGCTGGTTGAGTGACGTAAAGGCTGTCGGCGGCTTTCTTGAAGCTGCCTTCACTGACGATCGCGCGCANGATGCGCAGCTGATCGAGGGTGAACGGCAGATCGGCCATGGGGCCAGCTCGCCTTGAAGAGGTTCCCGATTTTAGATCTGGCAGATCCACAGAGGAGAATCGGAGATAACAGCGGCGACCTCAATGTCGGATCAGCGGAGCAGCGTGGTGATGCTGATTCTTCTGCTGCTCTTCGCCCTCATTCACAGTGGTGGAGCTGCGCTCAGATCCCGCGCGGAGGAGCGGATCGGGGCCCGTGCCTGGCGGCTGATCTTCGCTGCGGCAAGCATTCCTTCCGCTGTGGTGCTGATCAGCTGGTTCCTCGCCCATCGCTACGACGGCATTCGGCTGTGGAACCTCCAGGGCGTGCCGGGNATGGTGCCNCTGATCTGGTTCGGCACGGCGGTGAGCTTTTTGTTTCTCTACCCAGCGACCTACAACCTCCTGGAAATCCCCGCGGTCCTGAAACCAGAAGTGCGTCTTTACGCCACAGGAATCATTCGCATCTCACGACATCCCCAGGCCGTTGGGCAGATCCTTTGGTGCATCACCCATGCGCTGTGGATCGGCAGCAGCTTCATGCTGGTGACCTGTCTCGGTCTGATCAGCCATCACTTGTTTGCCGTCTGGCATGGAGACCGGCGGCTGAAAGCCAGATTCGGCAGCGCCTTTGACGCGTTGAAAGCGAGCACCTCCGTGGTGCCCTTCGCCGCAGTCCTCGATGGCCGCCAGACCCTTGTCTGGAGTGAGTTTCTGCGCCCAGCGCAACTGGGAATCGCCATCGCCGTGGCCGTGTTCTGGTGGTCCCATCGCTTCATCGCAAGCGCCTCCGAGATGCTGCGTCACACACGCCTTGAAGGTCTGCTGGGCTGAGCTGCCTACACTCCAAAAAACTGCCTGGAGCGGATGTCCTCGGCCGCCGAACTCGCCTGGTTGATTCCTGTGCTGCCCCTCATCGGCGCGGTGATCACCGGTCTGGGGCTGATCAGCTTCAACCGAACGGTCAACCGGTTACGCAAACCGGTGGCTGTTCTCCTGATGACCTGCGTTGGAGCAGCAGCTGTTCTCAGCTACGCCATCCTTGCGGGCCAGCTCGCAGGTGAACCCGCGGTGGAACATCTGTTCGTGTGGGCGAGCGCAGGAACGTTCATCCTGCCCATGGGCTACGTGGTGGATCCGCTCGCAGCGGTGATGCTCTCCCTCGTCACCACCATCGCCCTGCTGGTGATGGTGTACTCCCATGGCTACATGGCCCATGACAAGGGCTACGTGCGTTTCTTCACCTACCTCGCGCTGTTCAGCAGCTCGATGCTGGGGCTGATCATCAGTCCCAACCTGCTCGAGATCTACGTGTTCTGGGAGCTGGTCGGCATGTGCTCCTACCTGCTGGTTGGCTTCTGGTACGACCGCGATGGCGCCGCCCACGCCGCCCAGAAGGCCTTTGTGGTCAACCGCGTTGGTGATTTCGGCCTGCTGCTTGGAATTCTCGGATTGTTCTGGGCCACCGGCAGTTTCGACTTCCAGGGCATCGCCGATGGTCTTCAGCAGGGCCTGGCCAATGGCAGCGTCGCCCCCTGGGCNGCTCTGCTGCTCTGCCTGCTGGTGTTCCTGGGTCCAATGGCGAAGTCCGCCCAGTTCCCCCTGCATGTGTGGCTGCCCGATGCCATGGAGGGACCGACACCGATCTCCGCGCTGATTCATGCCGCAACGATGGTGGCGGCAGGGGTGTTCCTCGTTGCCAGGCTCGATCCGTTGTTCAGCCAGTTCCCTGTTGTTCAAACCGTGATCGCNGTTGTCGGCACGATCACCTGTTTCCTCGGAGCCTCCATCGCCCTGACCCAGATGGATCTGAAAAAGGGGCTGGCTTACAGCACGGTNTCACAGTTGGGTTACATGATGCTGGCCATGGGCTGTGGAGCTCCAGTTGCAGGAATCTTCCATCTCGTGACCCATGCCTTCTTCAAGGCCATGCTNTTCCTCGGTTCAGGCTCCGTCATCCACGCCATGGAAGATGTCGTCGGTCATGAACCGGTGCTGGCCCAGGACATGCGTCTGATGGGTGGGCTGCGCCAGAAAATGCCGATCACTGCCATCACCTTTTTCATCGGGTGCATTGCGATCAGCGGCATCCCACCACTNGCCGGTTTCTGGAGCAAGGACGAAATCCTTGGACAAGCCTTCAACAGCTTTCCACTGCTCTGGTTGGTGGGTTTCCTCACCGCTGGGATGACCGCCTTCTACATGTTCCGGCTTTANTTCCTCACCTTTGAAGGCAGCTTCCGCGGAAATGACAAAGCGCTTCAGAAACAACTGATGGCNGCAGCTGGGCGGAGCCTCGATGAGGAGCACGACCACCACGCTGAGCATGTGCACGAATCCCCCTGGCCGATGACAGCTCCCCTCGCTGTTCTGGCTGTGCCCTCCGTGTTGATCGGTCTGCTGGGAACACCCTGGAACAGTCGATTCGCAGGCCTTCTCAACCCAGAGGAAGCCGCTGAGATGGCGGAACATTTCTCCTGGGCTGACTTCCTTCCCCTTGCAGGGGCCTCAGTCGCGATCTCACTGACCGGAATCGTGGTGGCTGTTCTGGCCTACGCCCTGCACCGCATCGATCTCGGACAGCTGATTGCCGCTCGCGTTCCCACCATCAATGCCTTTCTGTCCAACAAGTGGTATCTCGATGCCATCAATGAACGGTTGTTCGTGCGCGGCAGTCGCAAGTTGGCCCGAGAAGTGCTGGAAGTGGACGCCAAGGTTGTGGACGGNGTGGTGAACCTNACCGGCCTTCTCACCTTGGGCAGTGGTGAGGGACTGAAATATCTCGAGAATGGCCGGGCTCAGTTCTANGCCCTGATCGTGTTCGCTGGCGTGATCGCGCTCGTGGTTCTNTTTGGAGTGATCGGGACTCCGATCAGCTGAGTGAATCCGCACCGTGTGTGTGTCATCGCCTACCGAGGTGATGACACTTCGGTTTGGATTTCTACGATTCAGAGACGTGTGGAACAAGGACGACAGTGATTGAGTTTGCCGTCGCAGGGTTGACGGAACCTGTCCATGCAACGGTTCCATGGCTCAGCCTGGCGATCCTTTTCCCGATCGTGGGAGCGTTGCTGATCCCCTTCATTCCGGATGAGGGGGACGGTCGCAGGATCCGTTGGTATTCGCTGGGGATCACCCTGGTGACCTTCCTGATCACCGTCGGCGGCTACCTCAATGGCTATGACCCCTCGAACAGTGGGTTGCAGCTGAGTGAGCGGGTCAGCTGGCTGCCGGATCTCGGACTCACCTGGGCGGTCGGGGCNGATGGCCTCTCNATGCCGCTGATTCTGCTCACAAGCTTCATNACCTCTCTGGCCTGCTTGGCGGCATGGCCGGTGACCTTCAAGCCACGGTTGTTCTTCTTTCTGCTTCTGGCCATGGATGGCGGCCAGATCGCCGTGTTCGCGGTGCAGGACATGCTCCTGTTCTTCTTGGCCTGGGAGCTGGAGCTGATTCCGGTCTATCTGCTGCTGGCGATCTGGGGAGGCAAAAAGCGTCAGTACGCGGCGACGAAATTCATCCTGTACACCGCCGGAAGTTCGTTGTTCATTCTCCTGGCAGCTCTTGCCATGGGCTTCTTCGGTGGTGGACCTCCCAGCTTCGAGTACACCGCTCTGGCCGCAAAAGACTTCGGAACCGGTTTCCAATTGCTCTGTTACGCCGGCCTGCTGATCGCTTTTGGCGTGAAACTNCCGATCGTGCCGCTTCACACCTGGCTGCCTGATGCCCATGGCGAGGCCACGGCCCCAGTGCACATGCTTCTGGCNGGCATCCTGCTGAAAATGGGCGGCTATGCCTTGCTGCGCTTCAACTGCGAGCTGCTGCCAGCGGCCCATTCCCAGTTCGCCCCACTGCTGATTGTTCTGGGCGTGGTGAACATCATTTACGCCGCTCTGACCTCATTCGCGCAACGCAATCTGAAGCGAAAGATTGCCTACAGCTCGATNAGCCACATGGGTTTCGTGCTGATCGGCATCGGCAGCTTCAGCGCTCTNGGCACCAGCGGTGCCATGTTGCAGATGATCAGTCATGGATTGATCGGAGCCAGTTTGTTCTTTCTGGTGGGGGCGACCTACGACCGCACCCANACGCTTCTGCTCGACGAGATGGGTGGCNTTGGCCAGAAGATGCGGATCATGTTCGCGCTCTGGACGGTCTGCGCCCTGGCGTCCCTCGCCNTACCTGGCATGAGCGGCTTCGTGAGCGAATTGATGGTGTTCGTTGGCATCGCGACCGATGAGGCCTACACCCTTCCCTTCAGGGTGGTGATCTGTGGNCTGGCTGCGATCGGTGTGATTCTCACCCCGATCTATCTGCTCTCGATGCTGAGAGAGATCTTCTTCGGCAAGGAGAAGCAGGAGCTGGTCTCCCACACCAACCTCGTGGACGCTGAGCCGCGCGAGGTTTACATCATTGGCTGCCTCCTGGTGCCGATCATCGGNATCGGCCTCTACCCAAGGCTGATGACCGACAGCTACCGAACCTCCATCGAAGCTCTGGTGAGCCGAGATGTGACCGCGATGGAACGGATCACCAAACCGACCGCCCCGATCATCCGCAGTCAACCCGGTGTTCAGGCCCTGATCCGCGCTCCCCAGATTCCCGTGTCATGAACAAGTGCATGGGTTGCTGCTGGTCGCGTGAAACCACTGCAAGGACTCCGTAAGTTCTGAACGCGACAACCCGACGCCATGCGCCAGATCAATTTCGGCCTGATCTTCGCCTTCGGCCTTGTGATGGTGTTCTTCACCCTGGAGAACACCTCGCCAACCACCGTTCACTTTGTGCCGGGCTTCGAAACCACCCTTCCCCTGGCCGGCCTCTTGCTCCTGGTCGCCGGCTTTGGCGCCATCGCTGCCTGGTTTTTCGCAGCGTGGACCGGAATGCTCAACAACGTGGAGCAATTCAGCAAGGCGAGCGAATTCGAAGCGCAGCAGGTGCGCATTCAGGAGCTGGAAACCGATCTGAACCGGTACCGCTCCACCGTTGAAACCCAGCTCGGCCTCCTTCCCGCCACAGCCGCCAGCAGTGGTGATGGGACAGATACCGACAGCAACACGGGCAGCTGAAGCCAACCACTCAGATCCAATTCCCCATCGCGACTGGCACCTCCTGGCTGGCATCGATACGTTTCGGTCAGTCAGGTCATGCCGTTGCAGCCGGTCGGAGCAAGTCCAGGAGCTGATGTCGGGGCGCGACTGGCCATCCGTCTTTTGCAGGACGCCGCCGAGCGGGGCGATCTAGACCCCTGGGATGTGGATGTCATTGCTGTAATCGACGGCTTCCTCGATCAGCTGAGCCAGCGCATCGCGGTGCCCAAGCAGGTTGCGGCTGCGATCGCAGGGCGCGGCGGTAGCTATGAGCGGGATCTTGCGGACAGCAGCGAAGCCTTTCTGGCAGCGTCCGTGCTCGTGGGTCTGAAGGCTGAGGTGTTGGAGGCGAGCATTCTTCCCCCGCCACCTGAGGTTGAAGAGAGCTACGAAGCCCCATTCGATGAACAGGGCTGGCTTGATCCAGCCTTTGATCTGCCCCGTCGACCGGAGCGCCATCTGCAACGCCGTCCCATCGCCCCACCACCGCTGCGTCGGCCAGTCACGCTCGGCGAGCTGATCGAACAGCTGGAGACGATCGCTGAGCAGCTCGAATCCGATGAACTGCAGCAGCGTCGACGGCAGCGGCAGAAGCGCTTCAGCAACCGAGAGGCGATCGCCCAGGTCGCCGGCCTGGCACACCGCGAAAAACTGCCGGAAACCACAGCCGCCCTTGGCACTTATCTCAATGGCTGGGAAGAAGCCCTTGGCTGGATTGACTTCGACGCTCTTGTGCAGCGCTGGCGGGAGGTGGCCAAGGCTGATCTGGACACCGATCGGGTTGGGGTGTTCTGGGCCCTGCTGTTTCTTTCGTCCCAGGGCCGGGTGGAGTTGGAACAGAACGGCTGGCTCCATGCCCCGTTGCGCATGCGGCGGATCCCTGCCGTCGGTTCCGTCACGCAGCTGCCGCTCAGCAGCGTTGACGTGCCAGCTTCGATGCCGACCAGCACCACACTGGCGGCTTAAGCCGCGGTTTAATGTTCCACATCTTCGATGCCTGGAACGCCAATGAAGGCGATGATTCTGGCGGCCGGTAGAGGGACGAGGGTTCAGCCGATCACCCATGTGATCCCCAAACCCATGATTCCGATCCTGCAGAAGCCGGTGATGGAATTTCTGCTTGAGCTGCTCAAGGAGCACGGCTTCAAGGAAGTGATGGTGAATGTGTCTCACCTCGCCGAGGAGATCGAGAATTACTTCCGTGATGGACAGCGTTTTGGTGTTGAGATTGCGTACAGCTTCGAAGGACGAATCGAGGATGGCGAACTGATTGGCAATGCCATGGGTTCAGCTGGTGGCCTCAAGAAAATCCAAGACTTTCAACGATTCTTTGATGACACCTTTGTGGTGCTCTGCGGCGATGCCCTGATCGATCTTGATCTCACCGAAGCGGTCCGGCGTCATCGTGAGAAAGGGGCCCTTGCCAGTTTGGTGACCAAGAAGGTTCCGATGGACCAGGTCAGCAGCTACGGCGTTGTGGTGACAGATGATCAGGACCGCATCTCCCATTTCCAGGAGAAACCAAGAATTGAAGACGCTCTGAGCGACACCATCAACACCGGCATTTACATCTTCGAGCCTGAAATCTTCGATCACATTCCGTCTGGCCTGTCCTTCGACATCGGATCGGATCTGTTCCCCAAGCTGGCGGATCTCGGAGCACCGTTCTATGCCATCCCAATGGACTTCGAGTGGGTTGATATCGGCAAAGTTCCCGATTACTGGCAGGCGATTCGCAGTGTTCTGTTGGGTGAAGTGCGTCAGGTTGGCATTCCAGGCAAGGAGATTCGTCCGGGTGTGTTCACCGGTCTGAATGTGGCTGCCAACTGGGACAAGATCAATGTCTCTGGCCCCATCTACGTGGGGGGAATGACGAAGATCGAAGACGGCACGACGATTGTTGGACCCGCCATGATCGGCCCAAGCTGTCACATCTGTGAGGGCGCCACGATCGACAACTCGATCATTTTTGATTACTCCCGCATCGGCGCTGGGGTGCAACTCGTTGAGAAACTGGTCTTCGGTCGTTACTGCGTTGGAAAGAACGGCGACCATTTCGACGTTCAGGAAGCGTCCCTCGACTGGCTGATCACCGACGCCCGCCGCCAGGATCTGGTGGAACCTTCTCCGCAGCAGAAAGCGATGGCCGAGTTGCTCGGCACGGACCTCACATCGGCAGCGAGCTGATTCCAGCCTGATCGAGCACCAGAGGAACGCGTTCTTCTGCCTTGATCGCCATCAGGTGGACACCTTGGACAACGCCGAGGTAACGCCTGACCTGCTCGGCAGCGATCGCGACCCCCTCCATCGCCGGGTCCTTCGCGTCCTCCAGACGTTGGATCAAGTCGTCCGGAATGCAGGCGCCGGGGACAACACGATTAATGAACTGGGCATTTTTCGCTGATTTCAACAGAAAAACCCCGGCAAGAACCGGAAGCTGCATCGGACCAGCCAGCTCGTTCTGAAACCGTTCCAGAGCAGCCGGATCCATCACCATCTGCGTCTGGATGAAGCGAGCTCCTGCCTCACACTTGCGGCGCAGCCGCCTCGTCAATCCACTCCAGCTCTGCGACTGAGGGTCTGCAGCACAACCGGCAAACAACTGGGTGGGTCCATCCGGCAGCTGGCCCTTCACAGGATCCTCACCGCGATTGAGAGCACGGACCTGTTGCAGCAACTTCACCGACTCGTACTCGTTCACCGGTCGGGCATCCTTCTGGTCGCCCGCACGCACGGGATCACCTGTCAGACAAAGCATGTTGCGAATGCCCAACGCATGGGCTCCCAGCAGATCCGCCTGCAAAGAGATCCGGTTGCGATCGCGACAGGCCAGTTGCAGCACAGGTTCCAGGTGTGCATCAAGCAGCAGACGACACACGGCAAGACTGCTCATGCGCATCACCGCGCGGCTGCCATCGGTGACATTGATCGCATGCACACGGCCCTTGAGAGCCGTTGCCATCGCAAGGGTATGACTGGCATCACCTCCTCTGGGAGGCATCACTTCAGCGGTGATTGCGGCCGCACCAGCTTCCAGGACGCGCTGCAGCGCAGACACCACACTCCTTCTGCTTCAGCGCACCACTATGCAGGATCAACCCGGTTGATGGGATCTACCATGACTGCAGAGGGAACGTGAACCATGTCATCGACGGACTCGTCCGACCCTCTCGACATTTCTCTGTCGTCACGGGAAATCGAAATCATCGAGTTGGTTGCTGAAGGGTTGACCAATCAGGAGATTGCCGATCGGCTCACGATCAGCAAGCGCACCGTGGACAATCACGTCAGCAACGTGTTCACCAAGACTGGCTCCAAGAACAGGGTTGCACTGCTCAACTGGGCGATGGACAACGGCAGGATCTGCCGTGATGGCTTCAATTGCTGCACCCTGCCCGACGCCGATGCTCCCGGATCCTGATGGTTGTGGGTTCCGGCAGCGCTTCAAGAAAACAGCGCACGAGAGGGAGTTCAAACAGAACGGCGTAGTCCACGCAGGCCTGCGAGCTGGATCCGACGAAACGGAGAACACCTTCGCCGTCGTACAAGCCAACCATCGCCGGAAGCCCGAAGCATCAATGCGTCAAATCTAAAGGAAATCAAAAGAAATCTGGTCAATCAGGTCAGTCCGAAACGGTGCTTGTCCTGTTCTGACCAGGCCTGCACCGGTTGATAGGCCAGAACCGCATTGGCCCAGCGCGATTCTCCGGTCACCTCAAGCCCACACCAATCCGGACAGGTCAGCTCTGCATCCGCTGTTGCAAGCTCCACTTCAGCCAGCACCAGTGGGGCATTGCGCCCTGAAAAACAATCCACCACCCAGTCCCCACCGTCCAGATCAAGGCAATAACGGGTTTTCTCCAAGCGATGGGGCGCCAATTGCCACAGCGCTTCGGCATCCGCCGTTGGAATGACGTACTCAAACTCATGGCGTGAGATCCCCGTCGGCTCAGCCGAAGCCTTGAGGGTCAACCAAGCCTGCCCATCGTCCTGAAGTCGAATGCGCACGGTGACGCCATCGGCACTGGATGCCAAATACCCCTGTCGAAGCGATTGGGGAGCGCCGGCAAGGGCTCTCCAGCCATCGTCAATGACGAGAAAGCGGCGCTCGATCTCAAGGGCCATGTTCAGTTCTGAGACGGTTGCGCCGCTGTGAGGCTGCTGGCCCAGTGCAACTTGTGAGCCAGCGTTCTGTAATAAGACGGGCTCTGATCGAGCAACACCATGCGGGCATGGTGACGGGCTTGCTGCACCACACAACATTCGCCGGGTTCCAGAACCGTGCAGCCCACACCGTCCTTCCAGAGTTTGATGCGGTGATCTGCATCCCCCAGCGGCCAGATCACCAGCCGAGCCCGCGGAGGGATCACCACGGTTCGACTGGACAGGCTCATCGGGCAGATCGGCGCCACAACGATGGCATCAATGCCCGGATGCAGAATCGGGCCCCCTGCCGCAAGCGCATAACCGGTTGATCCCGTGGGCGTGGAGAGGATCAACCCGTCGCCGCGCATCTGGTCCACCACCTCGCCGTCAATTTCAAGCTCCAAGGTGCAGGTGGGAGAGATCTCATCCCGGTAAGCCCGCAGATAAAAATCATTGAGTGCCCAGTGATGGTTGTCGTCGTCCTCCACATCGGGCTGCTGCAGCGCTGCCGCCGGTTCAACAGCTCGCTCCTGAGCTGAGCGACGATCCACCATCGCCTGCAGCATCATGCGCTGCTCCATCGCGTAGTGGTCATCAAGCAGCCTCTGCCAGATCTGATCACCGCGCAGAACCCGTCTGTCATGGGTCAGAAAGCCCAGATGTCCCCCGACATTGATGCTCAGGATCGGGATGTCGTGCACAGCCAGATGTCGTGCAGCGCCAAGAACCGTGCCATCTCCCCCGAGAACAACGGCGAGATCGGGCATCCCTTGCTGGTTCGCCAGCAAGCCGGGGAACGGATTGATGCGAGCGCCAGACATGGCCGTGACAACCTCCACGCCGATCGCGCGAAGTTCCTTGGCACACTGACGAGCCTCGCGTTGGGCCGGTTGGCTTTCAGCCCGATAGATCACCCAGACCTGCTCGAGACGCATCGACCCGGTGGAGAAGAATTACCAGCGGAGCAGATTGAACTGTTCCATATCAACCGTAACTCTGTTGCGATAAAGCGACAGAAGAATGGCCAAACCAACAGCAGCTTCAGCTGCTGCGACGGTGATCACAAACACAGCGAAGACCTGGCCACGAATCAGATCACCGTCCACATAAGAGGAGAACGCCATCAGATTGATGTTGACGCCGTTCAGCATCAACTCGATGCTCATCAACACGCGAACGGCATTGCGACTGTTGATCAGGCCCCACACGCCGATGCAAAAAAGAAAGGCTGCAAGCAGCAAGTAGGCCTGCAGGGAAGGGAGTTCGGAAAGAGAGTTCATCATTCGGCTTGATTCAGGACGGTTTGCGCTCGATCAGCAGTGGTGTGCGGGCTTTCTCAATCAATCCCTGATCCGCGACTTCACCAGTCACCACATCGGTTGCCAGCACATCTCGGCGGGCCAGCACGATCGCGCCGATCATCGCCATCAGCAAAAGGACGGAAGCCACCTCGAAGGGAAGCAGATAGTCGGTGAACAAATGCTCACCGATGCGAGCTGTGGCTTCTTCACCGACAGCTGCGGGACCAGGAAGCGCCCAGGGGGTTGTAACCACAACGCGCACCAGAAGGGCCAAGAGGCCAAAACAAACTCCAGCAGACACAATGCGACGCAGGTTCAAGCGTTCGATCGCCTTGAGATCCTCGCGTTTGTTCACCAACATGATGGCGAAAAGGATCAACACGTTGATCGCGCCGACGTAGACGAGAACCTGAGCGGCCGCGACAAAGCTGGCGTTGAGCAGTAAATACAACCCCGCCACGGCCATGAACACACCACCGAGCAGAAAGGCCGAATACACAATGTTGCTCAGCAGCACAACACCGAGGGCACCTGTGACGACAACGGCCGACAGAACAAGGAAGCAGATCAGTTCCGTGGTTCCAGCAATGGTCATGCGTCGCTCTCCTTGGCCTGCGCAGCTGATTGTCCCTGATCCACCGGCTCGTCCTTCGCTGGTGGGGGAAGCGTTTCGAGGACCTGAGCCGGCAGTTTGCCCGCCCGGGGGCGATCAGCTGCTACACCGTGGGGAGACACCTCTCCAGCTGGTAAGTAAGCCAGCTCTCGCAGCGGCTGAACCGATGGGTCCGTGGTGACGCTGGTGGGGAGACGCCCCAGCGCGACGTTGTCGTAGTTGAGGCTGTGTCGATCGAAGGCCGCTAGCTCATATTCCTCAGTCATCGACAAGCAATTGGTGGGGCAGTACTCCACGCAGTTACCGCAGAAGATGCAGACGCCGAAATCAATTGAGTAGTTCCGCAACTCCTTTTTCTTGGTCGCCTTGTTCATCACCCAGTCGACCACTGGAAGATTGATGGGACACACGCGCACGCACACCTCACAGGCAATGCACTTGTCGAACTCGTAGTGGATGCGCCCCCGGTAGCGCTCCGAGGGAATCAGCTTCTCGTAGGGATACTGCACCGTCACAGGACGGCGCTTCATGTGATCAAACGTGACCGAGAAGCCCTGGGCCAGATTGCGTGCAGCATCAACGGCATCACGCGTGTAATCGCCGACCTGTTTGAGGAATCCGAACATGGCGTCAAGCCTGGGGGAGGGGGGAGTCAGATCACCGGTTCCATGATGACCGGACGAAGCTGTTCAGAGCGAATCAGCCGCCGAAAGCAGCTGGGAAGGCCAGCTTCAGGGCAGCTGTGATCAGAAGGTTGACCAGGGACAACGGAAGCAGAAACTTCCAGCCCAGATCGAGCAGCTGGTCGATTCGCACCCGTGGGGTGGACCAACGCAGAAGGATGGCAACGAAGACCAATAAATAGGCCTTCAGGACAGTCATCACGATGCCGACCGAGCCGGTGATCACCTGGACCAGCGGTGCATCGATCGGCTGACCCAACCAACCAGCTAGCCATTCGACTGGAATCGGAAAGCCCCACCCCCCGAGATACAGAACGGAGACGAGGATCGCCGATAGAACCAGATTGATGTAGCCGGCGAGATAGAAAAGCGCAAACTTCATGCCGGCGTACTCGGTCTGATAGCCGGCAACCAATTCCTCCTCCGCCTCCGGAAGGTCGAAGGGGAGACGTTCGCATTCAGCCAGGGCGCAGATCCAGAAGATCAAAAAGCCAACGGGCTGTCTCCAGATGTTCCAGCTGAGAATGCCGGCACCGGTCTGCTGCGAGACGATGTCGACCGTGCTGAGCGAATTGCTCATCATCACGATCGCCAGGACGGCTAACGCAAGGGGGATCTCGTAGCTGATCGATTGAGCTGCAGCGCGTAAACCTCCGAGCAAGGAATATTTGTTGTTGGACGCGTAACCGCTCATCAGCAAACCAATGGGCTGGATGCTGCTGAAAGCGATCCAGAGAAAGATCCCGACGCCGACGTTGCTGATCAGCATGTTCTGACCAAACGGGATGATCAGCCAGGAGACGATCACCGGCACGACCACGAGGACCGGGCCAAGGGTGAACAGCAGGCTGTCAGCGCGGGCCGGAATGATGTCTTCCTTCACCAGCAGCTTGAGTCCATCAGCGAGCGGCTGAAGAATGCCAAGGGCACCGGCGTATTCAGGCCCGATTCGCTGCTGGACCGCAGCTGAGATCTTGCGCTCAAGCCAAACCGACACCAGCACGCCGACGACGGCAGCGACGAGCACCAGCAGCATCGGGAGGGGCAGCCACAGCAGACGTGCGGCCTGTGGTGAAAGGCCCAGTCCCTGCAGGGCCTGGCTAAAGCTCAGTTCCAGGTCGAGTCCCGGGCTCACCATGGTGTTGCCAGAAGTTCTTGCAACTTAAGCGGCCGGAGCCGAAGCCCGCTCATCGATTGGTGTCCACGCACGGGGCTCGGACCCGGAGTAGATCTGAGAGGGCCTGAAAATGCGGTTGGCTCCGAGCTGTTCACGCCAGTGGGCCAGCCAGCCGGCCACCCGGGCAATGGCAAACACCGGAGTGAACAGGTCTCTGGGAATGCCGAGCTTTCGGTAAACGAGTCCGGAGTAAAAATCGACGTTCGGGAAAATCCCCTTGGCCCCGAGCCGCCCCTCAGCCGCCTCCTCGAGACCGCGGGCAACGTCATAGAGATGGTCATGCCCGAAACGAGCAAACATCTCCTCGGCAAGGGCCTGAAGGATCACCGCCCGTGGATCCTTCACCTTGTACTCACGGTGGCCGAAGCCCATCACTTTCCGCTTGGCGCTGATGGCTTCATCCAGAAAGGACGCGGCGTTCTTGGCTTCACCGATCGTCTCGAGCATGGCGAGAACATCTTCATTGGCGCCGCCGTGGAGGGGGCCGGCCAACGTTCCCACCGCTGAGGCCACCACGGCATAAGGATCGGTGAGGGTGCTTGCTGTGACGCGGGCGCTGAAGGTGCTGGCGTTGAGACTGTGCTCCGCATGCAGGATCAGGCAGCGATCGAAAATCCTGGCGGCCAGCGGGTCCGGTTCCCGTTCCGTGAGCATGTACAGAAAGTTGGCCGAGTAGGCCAGGTCATCGCGGGGCTGGATCGGATCCTGGCCTTTTCGAATCAGCTGAAACGCCGCCACCATCGTGGGGATCTTGGCAATCAGGCGTACGACCGCGTCATAGACGTAACGCGGATCATCGATGGCACGCCTTGAATAAAAAAGGCCCAGGGATGCGGCACTGCTCTGAAGGGCATCCATCGGATGCCCTGTCGCCGGAAAACACTTCATCATGTCCCGGACGCGGAAGCTCACCCGCCGGTGCATCTGCACTTCGTGCTCAAAGGCTGAGAGCTCATCCAGGGTTGGCAATTCACCCCAGATCAGCAGGAAGGCTGTTTCAAGAAAACTGCTGTTCTGCGCCAGATCGGCCATGGGATAGCCGCGATACGTGAGCAGACCTTGCTCGCCGTCGATATCGCAGATGGCGGACTGGGTGGCAGGGACGCCATCAAGACCTGGTCTCAGCTCGATGCCCGTGCGCGCATGGCGCAGCTGCCCTGACTGCTGCTGTGCCACAGCCCCGTTGCCACTGAAGGCAACTTAAGCGGGGCCGTTCAGCAGGGCTCAAGGTCCAGAAGCAGACCAGGACGCAGGAGCGCCTGCAGATCCCATTGGCCACCCACCTTGCTCAGGTGGATCAAACCGGCTTTTCGCAACGCGATGGCCCCTGGCCGTAATCCCAGCAGGCGCGAGGCCAGCCCACTGAGATCGGGCTCATGGCCCACCAGGCAGATCGCTCGCTCCGCTCGCCGCAGCACGGAAGCAGCGTCGCCTCCGGGCTGCAAGGCATCATCCACGTCAAGAACGGGGGCCAGACCAGCCTGCAAAGCGATCTGGGCGGTCTCCAGAGCACGCCGGAAGGGACTGGTCACGATGACGTCGGCGCTGACGCCCCGCTGCACAAGCAGATGGGCCATGGCCGTTGTGCGGAGACGCCCCTTCTCCGTCAGAGCTCGCTCCGCATGATCAAGGCCACCGATTCGTTCCTGAGCGATGCCATGTCGGAGCAGGTAGAGGTCACCCGAATTCGAGACGGGCATGCAGGGGGATCACCGTTTGATCCCCATCCTGACGATCGGCCTCCACCCCCAGAACGAGACCATGCACCCGGGGCTGCAGTGGCTGCCCGGACAAGGCCTGCAACAGAGTCCAAGGGCGCCAGCGCGCCATCACCTGCTTGGCCGGATCAGCCGCGAGCAGCAGCGCTTGGCTCGGTTGATGATCGGCCTTGAGACGTTGCCACTGGATCAGGCGCGGTTTGAGGGCCCGTCGATCAAGCCGTTGATGCAGCAGCTCCAGTGAGGCCCCCCACCAGGTCTGAGCCGATTCCTCCACGCTTGCCAGAGCGAGCTTCGCCTCCAGTCCATCGGCGCGGCCGCGTCGGCGCTCAAGCCGGGTCCAGACCTGCAATGGCTCGCCTTCATCGTTGAGCTCCGAACGGCTCAGGCCATCGCGAGCGAGCTGTTGATCGACAAGGGTCATCTCTGGATGACCGGAACCGCTCGCCAACAGCCAACCTCCGGCCTGCTCCAGCCAGAGGAGCGGCCCATCGTCAGCAGCGGCGATCGCCTCTGTTGCCGGTCGTTGTTGCACCTGCTGATCGAGCAGAGGCCCGAACCACTGACTGAACGGATGGGGATCCTCAGGATCAAGCAGTCGTGCTGGATCCTGAAGCAGAGACAGCCAAACGGTCCGCCCACCTGCATCGCTGATCAGATCCACCGGTTCCCGCCAGGGAGTCCCGTCGAGACCTGCCTCGAACTGAAGCAACGCTTCGACATTCAGATCAGCACCCTGCGGCTGCAGTGACGCCACCAATCCATTCAGGTCCTGCCGATCTGCGACCGCTGCAGGCAGCTGCAGCCAGCGTTTCAAGGCGCGAGGCGAGGCTGTCAGAACCGCGGCGCCCTCACCGAGCTGTCCGAGCTGCAGTTGCAGCTGCTGGTTTCCGAGCTGATGTTGATCCTGAAACTGAGAGACATCCAGGGCGGTCTCCAGCACACCACGACCAGATCCCAGCAACAACAACTCATCATCGATCAGAGCTGTTGCCAGAGGCTGCGGATCACGACCGAGCAACGCGCCTCGACCGCTGATCACACCGACACCGCGATAACTGCTCACCCGCAGATCGGTACCGGCGAAGCTGCGGGTCTGCCAGAACCGTTGCAAAAACCGTCGGGCGCCGTCGCGATCCCTGCTGGACAGGGCCAACACCCAGCCGGGAAGATCTCGATTCTGACCCGCGTCGATCAGCGTCAGGCTGAGTTCGGGGCCAATCCAGCTGGCGAGTTCGTTATCGAAATCCAACCCCGCCAAGGCAAACAGCCCATCCCGCCACAGACGAGCTCCATCGCGTGCCGCACGCCGTTCCGAGGGGGGCGCCACCGCTTGCACATACGCGGGCACACGGGCTGGATCGACCAACCAATGCAGGGTGAGATCGGCATCCAGCGGCATGAACCGAGCGGCCCGCGGCAGCTGCAACGGCTGCTCTGCCAACCGCAACGGACTGCGACGATCCATCCCCCACAACAGACCGGCCGTGAGCAGCAGGAGAGCCGTCAGCACAGCGATGAGAGTGGTGAGGAAGGGGCGGGCCTTCATGGGCCTGCATCATGCAATCCCTTTCATCCTTGTCCATCGCCGCAGAATGGCGCCATGGAACAGGTTCAGCCCCGCTCGATCTCCGCTCCTCAGCTGCAGCGCTGGCTCGCTGGAGATGCGCAACAGCCCCTGGTTGTGGATGTTCGCGAGGATCGGGAGCTCGCGCTGGCTCGCTTCCCAGGCGAGGTGATCCACTTGCCCCTAAGCCGTTCCCAGGAGTGGTTGGAGAGCGTTCCGGTCCGGCTCAGTGACCAACGCCCGGTTGTGGTGCTGTGTCATGCCGGGATCCGAAGTCTCCATTTCGGTCTGTGGCTGCTGGAACAGAACCCCAACAGGGATGTATGGAACCTTGAGGGCGGAATCGACGCTTGGAGTGTTGAGGTGGATCCCACCGTCGCCCGGTACTGATGAAACCCTTGTCCTCCCGACAAGAGCAGGTGCTTCGGGCGACCGTTCACCACTACGTGGACACGATTGAACCGGTCGGCAGCCGAACCCTGGTGCAACGTTTCGGAATCCAGGCCAGCTCGGCGACGGTTCGTTCCGCCATGGGAGCCCTGGAGCGGCGCGGTCTTCTCACCCAGCCCCACACCTCCGCCGGTCGGATCCCCAGTCCCCTCGGCTATCGCCATTACGTGGATCTCCTGCTGCCGAAACCCGGCGTGGCGGTCCAGCATCTCGAGCGGGAACTGACGGGTCTGAGCCTGCGCTGGGCAGCCCTGGATGACCTTCTGCTGCAGCTGGCACGCCGATTAACCGACTTCACCGGGCTGATGAGCCTGATCACCCGCCCCACCGGACCCGCCCCCCAATTGGAAGCGATCCGACTGGTGAAAAGCGGCGAGAGACTGCTGGTGATGCTGGTGGAGGACAGCGGCCGGGCAAGCCACCTCAACCTGCGCCTGCCCCATGGAATCGAGCAGGACCTGACCGCCATGGAGCGATGGACCGATTCCCAGCTCGAGGAGGGCGGCCTCAACTGGGACGCCCTTCCGCTCCATCTCCAGCGCAGCGGTGATGTGCTGCGGTCAGCGCTCGACCAACCAGCCAAGACCGTTGACTCCCCTGCGGTGGTTCATGGTCTGTCCCGGCTGGTGGCCGAGCCGGAATTCCAAAGCAGCAGCGACCTTCGCCCTCTGCTCGAGTTGATCGATGAACGTCCCGGTGCTCTCGTCAGCGAGGGGCCCGAAGCGGGGGTGTGGATTGGTGATGAACATCCTCAGAGGGCTCTGCAAACCTGTTCGGTTGTGCAGGCTCCTTACCGCTGCGGCAGCGATGGCATCGGCCATGTGGCCCTGGTGGGACCGATGCGAATGGCCTACGCCACAGCCAAGGCAGCGGTCCAGCGTGTGGCGCGCCACCTTGAACTTCTTCTGAGCTGACCCAGACCGATTCCATTGTCCTGGTCGCTGAACCGTCCGCTTGTGGCAATCGCCCCCTGGCGGCAGCCCAACCGCTCGCTTCCGTAAAGCCTGATGCGCTGGCTGTGATCTCGCTGAACAAGCCCATGGCGTCTCTTGTGAACAAGCTGGAACGCCTGGGGAGACGCACCCAACCCTCAAAGCAGCAGCCAATTCAGGGTTGAAAGACCAACCATCACGAGCAGGCAGACCGGCGGCCAGATCCGCTCGAAGCGAGTGATTCGCCTCGACATCCGCTGGATCTCATCGGAAGCGGACAAACCATCCCGTTGCAACTTGAGATCCTCGAGATAGAGAACCAAACCAAAGCTGACAATCGAGACGATGTAAGCGATCACATAAATGGAGTCCAGAAAGGACAGATAAGGAAGATTAGGCAGATCGGACCTGTAACCATCCTGCAGAAAAATCAAGGTCAACAGTACGGCGATTGGAATTTCGAGGCGGAATTCCGTAAGCACTCGCGTGATCAAGACAATCGAAGACATCACCACCAAAAGAGGTTGAATCAACGTCCAAAATGCGGATGACGCGGACCTCTGATAAGAAACATCAAAAATCAGTTGACTGTATTCCTCGTCTTGCAGGCTGACACCAAAGCCTGACGCAAAGTGATGACGGAACTCTCCGAACGACCAACCCTTCGTCAGCCAACCGAACAAATTGGAATACAAGCCGATGCCGCTGTCGCGCAGGTCTGGAATCAGCCGCAGATTCTCGTAAGTTAAATCTCCGATCGGATCTTCAACTTCCAAAACAACGGGAAGGCTGACGGAGTTAAACGGAAATCGCCTCAGATCAAGGTTATCGATATAAAATTCGCCGGTGTACAGAAAACCCTGGCCGTAACTCCCATCGTCATAGACCTGAACATCACGGAGGGCGGTAATCTGCGACGTTTCAGGATTGATATCATTTTCAAGGTTGACGACATTAACGAGTTCAAGATCACTTTCTTCCAAATAATCCTGAAACGGCTGCTGCCAGCGCATCCAAATATAACCTTTGCTGGAAAAGCTTGGCTTCTCCAGATCAAGGCTGAAGTTATTAATGACATACAAGCCTGTGTGGATTTTGTATAGAGCCTTTTCAAGCAATTCTGCATCCCTGAGGATTTCAGCTCCCTGCAGCGGCTTCCCCCTTGGCAGAACATCCTTGAATTCATTGGGGATGTGGGGAGTACTGGTCAGCCGCAACATCTCCCGTGAATGAATCAAATTCTGATCTTCGTCGCCCAAAAACTGATGCAGGACAACTCCAGTTGCCATCACGATCAGAATCAGAAGAACAGTCCAGAATCGTTTTCGAAATGAACGGACCGTCCTTGAGACCAACCGCTGAGGTTGACCCATGTTCAGAGTTGATCACCCAACTTTTCAGCCACTGTGTTGACATCTTTGTCGCCGCGGCCTGAACAATTGATCACAATTTCACTTCCCTCAGGAAGCGTCGGGCAGAGCTGCTCCAACCAGGCGAAGGCATGGGCGGTCTCCAGTGCCGGAATGATTCCTTCCAGCTCACTGACCAGGCGCAGGGCATCCAAGGCCTGCTGATCAGTGACAGCGGCGTATTCAGCCCGACCGATCTCCCGCAGATAGCTGTGTTCCGGACCAACGCCTGGATAGTCCAGACCTGCGCTGATCGAGTGAGCTTCCTGCACCTGTCCATCGCTGTCCTGCAGCAGCAGGCTCATGGCGCCATGCAGCACCCCTGCCCGACCTTCAGTGATCGTGGCGGCATGTCGTCCGGTGGCGACACCATCTCCGGCGGCTTCCACGCCGATCAGTCGTACGTCGGTGTTCTCCACAAAGGGATGGAACAAACCCATCGCGTTGGAGCCACCACCCACGCACGCCATCAGGACATCGGGCAATCGACCGAAGGCCTCCTGACACTGCTGCTTGGACTCTTCACCGATCACGGCATGGAAGTCCCGCACCAGCATCGGGTATGGGTGCGGTCCAGCGACGGAGCCAAGGATGTAATGCGTCGATTCCACATTGGTGACCCAGTCGCGGATCGCTTCACTGGTGGCATCTTTCAAGGTGGCTGTGCCGGCCGTGACGGGCTGCACCGTGGCCCCGAGCAGACGCATCCGGAACACATTGAGGGCCTGGCGGCGCATGTCTTCCGCGCCCATGTAGATCACGCACTGCAAACCGAAGCGAGCGCAGACCGTGGCCGTCGCCACACCATGTTGGCCGGCTCCGGTTTCAGCAATGATTCGCTGTTTGCCCATGCGCAGCGCCAGCAGCGCCTGCCCCAGGGCATTGTTGATCTTGTGAGCGCCTGTGTGATTGAGGTCCTCACGCTTGAGCCAGATGCGCGGACCTCCGTCGGCACGTCGGTAGTGGGCCGTGAGCCGCTCGGCCTCGTACAACGGCGTGGCACGGCCGACGTAGTTCTTCAGCAGCCGGTTCAGTTCCCCGGTGAATGACGGGTCTTTCCACGCCTGCGCTGCAGCCTGCTCCAGCTCTGCCAGGGCCGGCATCAGGGTTTCCGGCACATACTGCCCGCCAAAGCGACCGAACCGGCCGTGCGCACCGGGGCGGGCGGATGGATCCAGTCCGGCGGGGTCCGGGCTAGCGCTTGTCGGCAGGGTGCTGGTCACGGAGCCAAGAACTGTCGTGGCGTCAGCGTAAGCAGGCAATCACGCGGTGCCGCGGGTCACAGGCGCTGATGCTCAGATCCCCAAACCCAGCGGATTTCAGGGCGGCTGGCATGTCGAGTTGGAAATACTCCTCGATGTAGGGCTCCGTGCTCTTGAGCAACGTTGCGATGGCGGCCGGCAGCCGTTGCAGCACCGACGATTCCGGGTCTTGATCCACCATCACCAACGCTCCGCCAGGACGCAGCAACCGGGCGGCTTCTGCCAGCACGGCATGGGTCGCCTGCTGAGGCAGCTCATGGCAGACGAACTGAAGGCTGATCAGATCAAACGAGGCCGCTTCCAACCCTGTCGCCTCAGCCGCTGCATGGCGCCATTCCCGCACCAGCCCTTCGCGATCCCGCACCTGCGCTACGGCCAGCATGTCCGGTGACAGATCCAGACCGATCAGCTCCGGCCGGTCAACTCCGGCCCGATCGGCCCGATCATTCAGCCAGCAGGCCAGGGCTTGGGTGCTGACACCGACAGAGCAGCCAAGGTCCAGAACACGGCACATCGGCCCCTGCAGCAGCGGCTCGACTGATGCATGGATTGCGTCCCGCAGTCGTTGCTGAGCCTGATCCGGCGTGAGTGCATCGTCCGGCCAGACCCGCAGCGCCATGGCATCGGTGGCTTGCTCCGCCTCCGCCGCTGCCTGCCAGCAGAGGTTGCCCTGCTCATAGGCATGGAAACGAGCAACGTAATAGTCAGGCGGCAGGAGGTCAGGGTTTCTGCTGGCCGCAAGCAACGGCTCTGCTGCTTCACGAAGCTCGGCCCGGCGCTGACGCCAGGGGATGCCATTGCGCTCCGCCGTGCGGATGATCAGCTGACGCGCCTGAAAGAACAACGGCCGACGCAACAAGCCGATGCTGATCAAGCGTTCAATCAGACGACCAAGCCCGCGACTGGAGTCAGCCCAGCCAGGTGTGGCGGCAGCTTGGGTCATCGCAGCAGCAGCGAACGGGTTGGTGGTGGCGAGTCTGCACGGCGCAGGCTGCGGATCCATCGATCGCAGCTGCACCCAGTCGTGCGAAAAAACAATGCCAAAGATGATGATGGCGTTGATTCCCAGTGGTGGCCGTGAATCTCGCCAAGCAGCTCCGCTCGGCTCTTCGGGACATGCGCTGGAAACGCATTCATGATTTCGGTCCTGAGGAAAACGTCTTCCCAGCGGGACGGGCAGCGGTCCTGAACGAGCGCCCCAATCTTGATCTGGCCGTCATCGCTCTCGATGGCGAGGGCAACCTCCTGGAGGCCGCCAATGTGATCCTCTCGCGTGATCAGCCCCGTGGCCTGATCAGCGATCTGGATGGAGACTTCAACACCACCAACATCACCTGGCAGCGGTGGAATCAGAAACGGTGGGATGGATCCCGGCGATGGATCAACACCGCTGGTGAGCTGCCCGCCAAGGAACGGCTCGGTGTCAGCCGGATTGGCACATCCGAAACCGTGTTCATGTCCCCCTACCCGGCATCGCTATTCAAGTTGCCGCTGGCTTTCTTCCTGCTGGAAGAAACGGCGGAGGAGCGAATCGCACTCTCGGACATCCGCAAGAAACTGCGAAAGATGCTGACCGTGTCCAGCAATCAGGCCACCAACGAGCTCCTGAAAACGCTGCACGACAACAAGCGGATCGGCGCGATGAACCGCCGCTTCGAGCGGATGGGCCTGGACACGATCCAGATCAAGGGGACCGATCCTGCAACAGGTCAGGACTGGAACGTCGGTGAAATCACCATGACATCGCTGGACACGGCCAAACTGCTTTGGCTGATTCAGTCCGATCCGCAAGCAGCCCCGCTATGGACACAACCGGACGGCAAACATGTCCGTTCAAAGCTGAACAAGAAAGGACAGCGAATCCTGTTGAAGCATCTCGGCAATCAAGCGTTCAGCGAAACACTGTCAACAGCCAATTTCGGTGTCGGCGGTAGCAGCAACAAAACGATGAAATCTCCTCCCAATGTCGAGCCCGGCATTCCATCACGCGTACCGGAAAAGTTCATCGACGAGATCACTGGTGAAGTGGCGTTTAACTACGAAGGCTTCCCCATCAATTACGGCGAAGATGTCAGGCCATACAACAACACAATTGCTGACAAGGATTTTCTGCATAAAACCGGTTTGACGTACAACTTCGGTTCCGATGCGGGCATCCTCCGGGACGGGCGGACTGAGGACAGTCCGAGTTACATCATCAGCTTCATCAGCAATCTCGGCTTCCGCTACACCGATCCAGCCTTCGCTGACCGCAAGTCATACCCCGTCTATGACGACCCGGGACCAATCGCCTACGTGCAGGAGATCCCACGGCTCGGCAACAGGGTGGACAAGCTGATGGACGACCTGTTCAGCAACCTCGGAAGTTCCGGCGACACCTGAACTCCGTGAGATCCATGGGCAAGACTGCTACCAGAAACACGATTCGGTGATGCCGAAGGGCGGCTGGCAGGAATTCAGCAGCGCCGAGAGTCTGCAGCGACCGAGCGGGGCGACGACGGAGCCGGCAGCAAAGTCTCAGCAAATGGTNCGGGTGCAACCCACCCGCGGCGGCAAGGGCGGCAAGACGGTCACCGTGATCCGTGGATTGGAGCTTGATGCGGCAGGCTTCAAGGCTCTGCTGAAAAAGCTCAAAACACGGATCGGCAGCGGTGGAACCTGCAAGGACGGCGTGATCGAACTTCAAGGGGATCAGGTGGACCTGGCTCTCGAGCTGCTCAGCAAGGACGGCTACCGGCCGAAACGAGCTGGGGGTTAGGTGAGAATGGCCGCCACTTCATGCCTTGGCCATGACCGCCAGCCCCACCTACGGAGAACTCACCAACAAGGGTGCGTCCACCAACATTGCCTGGCATGAGGCCTCCGTGGGCCGCGACGAGCGCTCGAAGCAGAGGGGTCACCGCAGCGCCATCCTCTGGTTCACCGGACTTTCCGGTTCCGGCAAGAGCACCCTGGCCAATGCTGTGAACGCAGCCCTGTTTGAGCGGGGACTCGCCACCTATGTGCTGGATGGAGACAACATCCGCCATGGCCTCTGCAAGGACCTGGGTTTCTCCGATGCCGATCGTGAGGAGAACATCCGCCGCATCGGCGAGGTGGCCAAGCTGTTTCTCGACGCAGGCGTGATCGTGCTGACGGCCTTCGTCTCTCCGTTCCGTGCNGATCGNGACAAGGCCCGNGNCCTTGTGGAGGACGGTGACTTCCTCGAGGTGTTCTGCGCCGCCGATCTCGATGTCTGCGAATCCCGCGATCCGAAAGGCCTTTACGCCAAGGCAAGGGCGGGGCAGATCAAGGAATTCACCGGCATCTCCAGCCCCTATGAGGCCCCGGAAACGCCTGAACTCAAGATCGATACCGGCAAACAGGATCTGGCCGACTCCGTGGAGCTGGTGATCAAGGCGCTTCAGGAGCGGGGGGTGATTCCTGCGGCATGAGATCCGACCGGACCTCATCCGCCAAGGTTTTGATGCAGCTGGCCACAGGCACAGCCAGCAGCAACCCCAGAAGATCACCCAAACCAAACAGGGCACCCAGCCGTGAACCAATGGGAAGCGAGATCAGCAACCAGGCAGGTTGCAATCCAACGATGCTTCCCATCAATCGCGGCTGAATCACCTGGTCAACGATCTGACCCACAACAATGGCGCTGACCAGAAGCTCGACCCCGGTCCGCGGATCCTGCACCCCGAGAATCGCGCTGACGAAAACAATCGTGAGCGCACTGGCATAAGGAATGAGAGTTGTAAAACCGATCAGAACGGCAAAGAGAACGCCATAGGGGATCTGCAGCGTTGAGAACACCAGCAGCTGGCCCGCACTGAGGATCAAAGCCAGCAACACCTGGCCGGCGAAATAACCGCGGAAGGTGCGCTCCAGCGTGGAGGTGACCAAGCCCCGCCAGCGCTCCGGCAGCCACAGGGCCAGGCCCGCCGTGATCGAATCGGCACCCAGCAGCAGAAACACTGCCAGCACAAGAACAATCACCACATTGATGGTGGTCCCAACCGTGGCGCCCAGAATCACGAGCAGTCTTTGACTGAGCTGTGTGGCCACACGGCTCAGCTGGGTGATGAGGTCACTGCTGAGATCGGCAAACTCAGCGGGGAATCCCCTTGCCACCGCCCAGGACTGGCCGGTATCGATCAGGCGCTCCGCAGCGGCAAGCATGGCCGGCGATGCGCTGAGCAGCTGACTCAGCTGTTCCACCAGACGCGGCACAAGAACCACCCCCGCCAATCCGAGCAGGCTGAGCGTGAACACCACCACGGAGGCGATCGCCAAGTTGCGGCGGAAGCCACGCCCCATCAACCAGCGACAGGGAAGATCGAGCAAAAAGGCGATGAGAGCCGCCGTGAGAAACAAACCGGGGAACGGGGCGAACTGCACCAGCACCCTCCGCAGCACAAAGGCATTGACACCAACGAGTGGAAGCAAAAGTCCCAGACGCAACCAAGTGGGCCAGGGAGTCATCGCTTAGGAATCGGAACGGGACATGCCCTCGAGATACGCCGCACTGCCGAGTTCCAGCAGGCGGGCATCCTTGGCCACCACCGCATCGTGAAGGCTGCTGCGGTACTCCGCCAGGCGCTGACTGAGCGCATCATCAGCAATCGCAAGAATCTGAGCCGCCAACAAGCCGGCGTTGAGTCCGCCGCCGATGGCCACGGTGGCCACCGGAATGCCTCCAGGCATCTGCACGATGGAATGCAGCGAATCCACACCTGAGAGGGCTCTGCTCTTCACAGGAACGCCAATCACCGGAAGTGGCGTGAGCGATGCCACCATCCCCGGCAAATGGGCGGCCCCTCCTGCACCGGCCACGATCACGCCGAAACCCTGATCGCGGGCTGATCGCGCGAAGGTCATCATTTCCAGGGGCGTGCGATGGGCGGATAGAACACGCACCTCCACATCGACGCCCAGCTGCCGCAGGATTGCTGCCGCCGGCTCCATCGTCGGTAGATCGGAATCACTACCCATCACCACGGCGACGCGAGGGAGCACTGTTGGCACTGCAAAGACTGGCAAGACTGCCATCGTCGTTCACGGGTTGCAGGAATGCGACGGATCACCGAAGTGCGCCTGCCACAACCATTAGGTGGCAATACGGAGCAACGACACTGGATCGGCCTTGATCAAGCCGGGAGGATCAGCGCGATCGAGGTCATGGATCCGGGTGTCTCCATGGCCGGTGAATGCTGGTTCGGCAGCTGGCTGAGCCCGCGGGGCATCGACCTGCAGATCAATGGGGGGCTTGGGCTCGCCTTCCCTGAACTGCAGGAGGGAGATCTCCCTCAACTTCAGCTGCTGCTGAGGCAGCTCTGGGCCGATGGGGTTGAAGCCATTGCCCCAACCCTGGTGACCTGTGGCATCGCACCGTTACGACAGGCCCTGGCCGTGCTGCGGCAGGCGCGCGATGCCCACACATCTGGATGTTGCCGGTTGCTGGGGGCCCATCTGGAGGGACCGTTCCTGGCTGAAGCCCGTCGCGGCGCCCACCCCTTGGAGCATCTGGCATCTCCGAGCCTTGCGGCCCTCGAGGAACGCATCTGCGGCTTTGAAACGGACATCGAGCTGATGACCCTGGCGCCGGAACTCGAGGGAGCCGAAGCGGTGATCACCCGGCTGCGTGAGCTTGGAATCACAGTGGCTCTCGGCCACAGTGCCGCCAAGGCAACCGAAGCGGCGGCGGCCTTTGACCAGGGTGTGGCGATGCTCACCCATGCCTTCAACGCCATGCCGGGCCTGCATCACCGGGCCCCAGGTCCACTGGGAGAGGCCTGTCGCCGGGGCGGGATTGCCCTGGGATTGATCGCCGATGGTGTGCATGTGGACCCCACCATGGCTGTGCTGCTGCAACGCCTGGCCCCGGAGAACACCGTGCTGGTGAGTGATGCGCTGGCCCCCTATGGCCTCGCGGATGGGGAACACCGCTGGGATGAGCGGGTTCTGTTGGTGAAGAACGGCACCTGCCGGCTGGACGATGGAACCCTGGCGGGGGTCACCCTGCCGCAACTGGAGGGTGTGAAGCGGCTGGCCCGATGGAGTGAAGCCCCGAGCGCCGCGATCTGGAGTGCAACGGTGGCCCCACGCCGGGTGATCGGAACAACGCAAACGATCGAGGATGCTCTGATCGGTCAACGCTTGGCAGACCTGCTTCGCTGGAATCAAGCTCCTGATGGGGAGCTCAGCTGGCACTGCGCTGCCTAAGATCCCGCCCACTCCGCCCAATCCTTCCTTCTCCAATGGCCACCGACAACCTGCAGACAGAGGACGAGAAGCAGGAGGTGAAGGGCTACTTCGAAACCACCGGTTTCGACCGCTGGAACCGCATCTACAGCGACAGCGACGATGTGAACAAGGTTCAGCGCAACATCCGCATCGGACACCAGAAAACGGTGGATGAAGTGCTGGCCTGGATCAAAGACAGCGGCGACGTTGCCGACGTGAGTTTCTGCGATGCCGGCTGCGGTGTGGGCAGCCTCAGCCTGCCCCTGGCGGCGATGGGCGCCGGCTCGATCAGCGCCAGCGACATCTCCGAAGCCATGGCCCAGGAAGCCGAGCGCCGTGCCAGGGAGGGCGGTCTTGACATGGCCAAGCTCAACTTCTTCGCCAGTGATCTGGACAACCTGAGCGGCTCGTTTCACACCGTGTGCTGCCTGGATGTGTTCATCCACTACCCCCAGCAGCCGGCGGAGGAGATGGTGAAACACCTCTGCAGCCTGGCCGAACAGCGGCTGATTGTGAGCTTCGCGCCCTACACCCCGCTGCTGGCCCTGCTGAAAGGCATCGGCCAGCTGTTCCCCGGGCCCAGCAAAACAACCCGGGCCTACACCTTGAAGGAAGACGGCATCGTGAAAGCCGCTGAATCCTGCGGCTTCAAGCTGGTGCGCCGCAGCTTGAATCAAGCGCCTTTCTACTTCTCGCGGCTCATCGAATTCCGCAAGGCTTGATCAGATCTGAGCATCACTTTTCAGAGCAAAATTCAGAGCAAATTCCTCCCTCAAATGAGGGAGGAATGAAGACCTCCACCTCCCTCATCTGAGGGAGATTCGGATCAAACCAGCCCGGTGAAATCGGAAAGACTGAAATCGCCGTTGCCACCAATGATGGCGTCGAACTCAGGGGCACGCCCGATCACCTCGCCATAGCTGGCCCCCTTTCGAAGCAGATCATCGGCAGCTTCCACGAGGCTGGCCTCACCTTCAGCATCGTTGCTGAGGGCCCAGAACATCATTCCGCCGAGCCCCTTCTCCTCCACATAGGCGGCTTTGCCGGCGATGGTGGCGGTGGTCTCCATGGAGCTCCACTCGTCCCCGTCGTAGAGGAATGCGGCCTTGTTGTCGTCATCCCAGTAGAGGTTGCGGGTCCCCGTCACCACATCATCAAGCAGATCCTTGTAGTCGTAGACGCCGGCCTCGAACGAACCGGTGGCATCACGGCCTGAGCCGGGCTGTTGATAGCCGAAGGTCCCCCCATCGGAGACATTGCCCCAGGCGCGGGTGTAAGCAGGGGCCCCCATCACAACCTTGCTCAGATCCACACCAGCCATCTCAAAAACATCGACAGCCCCAGTGACGTCGTAGTTGTTGGCATCACCGGTCATGGCGGCCTGATGACCCGTGACGTTCTCCCAACCACCGTGGAAGTCGTAGGTCATCACGTTGTAGAAGTCGACGAAGGGATCGATGCCTTCGAGATTGAGGTTGGCCAGCTTCTCTTCACCACCGGCCGTGGCAATCGACACCTCAAAGTCACGTCCCGTACGGCCCGACAGATCATCAAGGGCCGTGCGCAGGTCGCGCAGCACCAACGCAAAATTGGCGCCATCACTGGAGGAGACCGCATTGCCCGCCTTGCCACCACCGCCCGGATATTCCCAGTCGAAATCGACCACATTGAAGAAGTCGTAGGTCTCGAAAATGCGCACGGTTTCGCTGACGAATTTGTCGCGACCCTCCTGGGTGGCGTAAGCGGTGCTGAACTCATCGGACAGCGTCCAACCGCCCAGGGCGAAACCGAGGTTGACCTCCGGATTGAGCTCCTTGAAGCGACGCAACTGCTCAAAGTTGCCGGCATCGTTCGTGCCAACGCCGTTCCAGCCCACGGGAACCGACGTCACCGTGATGGCGTCACCATTCTGGGCGGTTGCATAGCGCCCTGAGTTTTCGTAGATGTCCAGCAGCTCCGGGGCCATGGCGGCGTAGTCGGAGGTGGAAAAGGTGCGGCTGACCTGATCGGACTGAGGGAAGCGTTTCTGCAGGGCCGCGAATTCGTCGAACAGGGTGATCGACCCATCCGACTTCACATCAAAGAAGCTGTAATTCATGTGAGTCATCGACTGACCATCGACGTCAGAGAGGTTGACGTCGCGGCTGTAGATGCCCCACTCCTCGAAGTAGGTCACCACCCGCTTGTCTGTTGTGCCATTGGGGCGCTCGTAGTCGATGGTGACCGTGCCGCCCTCCGTCACCGGGCTGTCTTCAACAACAGGGCTGTCTTCAACAACAGGGCTGTCTTCAACAACAGGGCTGTCTTCAACAACAGTGGGCTCACCATCGGGGATCTCGACGGCGTCACTGGCGTCCGGTTGTTGGGGAGCATCGGGCTGCTCGATCACCGGCGCCTCAGACTCTTGCTGAGGCACCTCGGCGCTCGTGGAAGCGAAGTCGAACACCTGATTCGGATCAGAGACGTCTCCGGAGCCCTGGTAGTAGGAGCTCTGGGCCGAGCCCGCGGCCAGGGGTGCTGACCAGGACTTGGGGCTCAGGGTGATGACGTAACGGCCATCGTCACAGAGCGTGTTGGTGAACTCGAAGTTGCTGACGCTCTTCAACGGTGCATCGGAGACAAAGCTCACCGACCAATCGGTTCCAACAGACGCGCCGCTGGTGTTCGTGACCGTGACGTTTCCAGCGAAGGTCCCCGACCAGCCACCGGTGATGGTGGCGGACACCTCCAGACCCGAGGGACTTGGTTCAACGTCAACGGACGGCTCAGGACTTGCTGGTTCGGAATCGCTGGGCATGTCCATGCCCATCTCGGGATCGGTCTCCATGTCGGACTCCATTCCCGTGTCCACATCCATATCCGTGTCGTCATCCATGTCCATGCCGGGATCCATCTCCATCGATCCGTGGTCGCCCATGGAATGGCTGTCGTGGGGAGGCTGCTCATTCACCGCCGCGTCACCGGACTGGGTCTGGAAACCGTCGGTCAGTTCACCAACAGGAGCTTCGGGGGTCAGAAGAACGGTGCGGTCCTTGAGCGTCAACGACACAACCGAACGACCAAAGGGGATCTCCAGGTTGTCTTCGACGATCTGATCGAAGTGGAATTCCAGGCTGGCCCCAGGAATGGCATTGAGGTTGGTGTTCTGGAAGATGAAGGTCTGCCCGGTGGGCTCGGTCGAAATCACCAAGTCGGCACCGTCCTGCGTGACCGAGAGGCGCTCGCGGGTGCCGTAATAGAGAAAACTGATCTTGTCGGTGGCCGGATCGAAGTCGGTGATGGTCTCGACCTTGCCGTACTCGTGGGAACGGATGTAGGTGGTGTTGGGATCCTTCTCACCGATGCCCAATTCCCACGACACAACGCCTCCGAGGTCCTGACGTAAGTGTTCGTTGCCGACCACGCCGTAGTCCTCAAGGGCCAGCTGGTCGTAGGTCACCCCCACGAGGGTCATCTTCTGAGCGTCATTCCAGGGGCTCAAGAAGGTGACGTAACCCTCTTCCGTCTTGCCGAGTATCAGGTTGTGGACTGACTGCCCACCAAAATCCAGACGGTCGATGCCGGGGCGGAAGTCGGTGACCTCCCCCGAATAGACATCGACATTGAAGACGCGCGCTGACGCATCGCTGCTCGGTGCTTCAGCCTCCGGTTGTGGCTCCGGTTGGGACTCGGGTTGGGACTCGGGTTGCGGCTCCGGCTCAGGAACAAGCTCGGGCTCAGGCGTGGGTACGGGAGCAGATTCAGGGACAGGTGTGCTGTCGGCTTCATCAACGAAAAACATCTCATCCGTCAGCGCTCCACTGGTCGGGAGACCGACACTTGTGGCGTTGAAGCTCAAAGAGATGGATCCACCCGCCGGGATGGTGGTTCCCCAACTCGGCGGAGCGACCGTGACTTCAAACAGTCCATTGCCAAGGTCCACGACCTCCGATGTCGATGACCAGACCTGGACATCGCTTTGCGTGGTGACAAATGTGAACGACCAATCCGACAAGTCCACGCCGCTGGTGTTCGCCAGCACAAGTTGACCAGACATCCCGCCCCAATAAAGGCTGCCGGAAACAGAAGCAGTAAGAGACAAACCTTTCACACTTTCAATTGCTTTTGAACCTTAAAAAAAAGGAACTTGAGCCATCTAAGAAACCGCTGAGAAAGACCTAAGACAATCATCCGCACAACAAAAATCCCCCATTTGGGGGATTGTTTTTTTCAACGCCAATCCTTAAGGAACACACACAGAACAACATGGACCAGAGCTGCTTTCAGCCTCAAAAGCTCTGGGCCACAGCGTCCATCCAAACAAGTGTTTTCTAGTGAATGAAGCCTTGAAGATGAAAGGACTGATGATGAAGCGATCAACCTGACGACAACGGAGCGCCCCAGTCCGACTCAACCAACGGGCAACTCACTTGCTATTAACACCCACAGGCCTGAGGGATTTCCTCTCGGTTGGACGTCAGAACCAAACGTTGTCGGAGCTACTCAACGAAGATTGCTTGGCGCCAATCATGTGAGCGCCGAATCCCCCAAATGGGGGATCAATGGATGCTCAGCACTCCCCGATTGGGGGATTCGAGATGCGGTCAGAATTGGAAAGTCACACCACCACTGGCACGCCACGTCATGCCCCGATCGCTGTTCCAGAGCTCCACACCACCGCGGCCATACAGCTTCACTGATGTTCGATTGATGTTCCGAATCGTGTAGTCCAATCCCGCCTCGATCAATGCGCCATTCTCCGTTCCAAGCGGTGAGTCAAACGACGCTGTTTTGTTGGTGAACTTGTAGCCAATGTCCTGGCCTTCGTTCGCCTGGTTCCAATCCGCAAGCCATGCGCCACGCAGACTCGGCACAAACATCGCCCGCTCACCGGTGCGGATCGGCACCGAAAGCTTCATCCCCAACTCCGTCTCGGCAAAATTCGTCTTGCGGCTCTTGTATTTCAACCGCAGGTTCCTCTCCGTTCCATGGCCTTCGGAGAAGCCCTGCTCGTGGTTTCGGGTCCAAACCACCTGGCCTTGGGGCTCCAAAACCACACCACCGCTTTTGAACGGTGCACCAATCCGCAGCGCTCCCAGATAGCTGGTGACGCTCTTGTCACCCCTGGCGGTGTTCCCGCCCAAATCGTTGTTGATCTGCAGGATGTTGCGGGACTGCTCACCGCTGAATTCACTCACACCAAACAGACCCTGTACGTAGAAATGACGGGTGGAGTACTGGGCTGCTAGACCACCGCCCCAGCCATCGGGGTTCCAGCTGCCGCCACCTGTATCACCGTTGTGCTGATACACATTCAGATCGCCATAGTTGGCGTAAGCACCGATCTGGAAGCTCTCGCCCAGCACGACATCCACACCAAAGCTGGTGCCGTAGGCGCTCAAGTTGTAGTCGTTGTAGAGAATCGAGGAGTCATCCGCACGGCTGTTGCCGCCGAATCCCTTCACCCAGGCGCTAATGCCACCACGCTTGGCCAGATCAAGCTCATCGTCCTGCACATCAACAAGGCTGACGCTGTCGAGCTGAACCATCACTGCATCTTCTTCCAGCTCGACCTCGACACCTGCATTCTCTACGCCCGCAACCATTCCTTCCACGTAGGTCGTCGCATCGCCTTCAGCAAGCTCCTCAACTTTCAGCCAAAGAGGTTGCTGTGGAGCCGCGGCAATCGCACCCTCTTCCTCCTCAACAATGGCTTCTTCTTCCACAACTGCCTCGCTCACCAGAAGCTCCTCGAACTGACGCAGCGGTTGACGCTCAAACACTGCATCAACCAACAGATTGTTATGCAGCGCCAAGCCGCGTCCAGCTGCGTCCACATTACGAGGGGTAAGACCGCTAGCCACCAAGCGGGCCAACTGGCCGTAGTCAAAGCTCAGCGGCAAATCAATTTCCTCTTCTTGCAGACCATCCAACAGGGCGTCAATAATCTCTACCGCCGCATCTTCTTCTGCTTCCCAGGCATCATCTTCATCGCCAGGGATATCGCTGATCACGTCACACAAATTGTCGCCGACCTCACAACCCGGCAGACGATCCAACTCGCCGTCACCATCCGCATCAGGATCCTTCTCATCAGAAATCCCGTCATTGTCATCATCGGGATCTAAATCATCAATTACACCATCGCCATCAGTGTCTGGCTCCTGAGCATCAGGAATCCCATCGTTATCGTCATCTGGATCGTGAATATCTGGAAGGCCGTCACCATCCTTGTCCGGCAATTCGCCTACATCCGGCAACTCGTTGCCCACCAAACAATCCTCACCCTTACAGGGCTTGTTCGGCTTCGGATCAATCACATCCGGCAGGCCGTCGCCATCCTTGTCCGGCAATTCGCCCACATCAGGCAACTCGTTACCCACCAAACAAT
>NHKA01000030.1:0-48676 GCA_002169615.1 Cyanobacteria bacterium TMED229 | reverse complement strand
CGATAGAGTTGCCCCTATACAGCATTTCCAGTGCTGCGCCTTCGACCACTCGGCCAGCTCTCCACCGGCATGACGTGGGGCAGATGCGAATGTAGCAGGACGTTTCCAACGAGGCCGAATGCGCCCCAGGCACAGGATCACGATTCACTGGCGCCAGGAAAACCGCACGATCAGCCACGACGTCCCGGAAGGGGAGTACATCCTGCGCAGTTTTGAATTGCAGGGGGATCCCCTGCCCTTCTCTTGCCGCAACGGCTGCTGCACAACCTGCGCTGTGAGGGTGCTCGACGGCTCGATCGATCAACAGGAGGCGATGGGCTTATCGAAGAATCTGCGCCAGCAGGGGTATGGCCTGCTCTGTGTTGCCCGGGCCACAGGACCTCTGGAAGCAGAGACCCAAGATGAGGATGAAGTTTACGAACTCCAGTTCGGCCGTTACTTCGGCAAAGGCTCCACCACCAGGGAGATTCCCCTGGAGGAACTGGAAACCTGGAAGGACTAAACCATGGGAACCACCATCTGTACAGACAGCGCACAGGCCGCCGGACTCAGTGACGGCGAGCTGGAGACGCTGATGGAGATCGCCCGGACCACGGCGGAACTCGGTGGTCAGGAGCTGATGAACCACTACGGACAATTGGCATCCGTTGAGAGCAAGGGACGGATGGGAGATCTGGTGACCAATGCCGATCTCGCCGCAGAAGCTGTCGTTCTCGAGGCGTTGAAGGCAAGCACACCGGATATTGCTGTTTTGGCTGAGGAGAGTGGTGCCAAAGGCGCCCAGGATGGTCTGCGTTGGTGTGTTGATCCTTTGGATGGAACCACCAACTTCGCCCATGGTTATCCGTTTTTTGCCACATCGATCGGGCTGACTTGGAAGCAGCAACCAATCCTTGGTGCCATCGCAGTTCCCTTTCTGAAGGAGACCTTCTGGGGTGCACCAGGCCATGGTGTCTTCTGCAATGGACGACCGATCAAGGTGAGTCCCTGCAGTGCTCTGCAGGACGCACTTCTGGTCACGGGTTTTGCTTACGACCGCCAGAACCGATTGGACAACAATTACGCCGAGTTCTGCTGGTTCACCCATCGAACCCATGGTGTTCGCCGCGGTGGCGCGGCAGCGGTTGATCTGGCCTTCGTCGCCTGCGGTCGCCAGGACGGTTACTGGGAACGGGGCTTAGCGCCCTGGGATCTCGCTGCTGGTGTTGCGCTGGTGGAACTGGCTGGTGGAACCGTCACCGGGTACCGAGGCGAGGCGTTTGATATCAGCAGTGGTCGGATTCTGGCCAGTGGTCCAGCACTGCATCCCTTGATGGTGGAACAGCTGGCAAGCGTCCAGCCCCTCAGCGGAGCCAGTTTCGGGGCTCCCCATCTCACGGCCGTGGGATCCTGAGTTCACGCTGAACGTTCCATCCATGGCGCTGCAACCGGCCGCTGGAGCAAGGGATCTCAATCCACGCCAGGTTGAGAACAATCGATTGCTCAGTGAACGGCTTGCTGCGGTGTACCGCCTGTGGGGCTACGACGAAGTCTCGCCGCCTCGTGTGGAGCGACTCGACACACTGATGGCCGGTGGCGCCATCAACAGTGGTGACATTGTGCGTCTGGTCGCCGATGAGCCGCTTGGTCTGAGACCGGAAATGACCGCCTCGATCGCGCGGGCCGCCTGCACCCGTCTCGCATCAAGGCCCAGGCCGCTCAGATTGTGGGCATCGGGGACGGTGTTTCAGGGCCGATCCGCCGATGAGGGCGGCTTGTGCATTGAGGAAACCCTGCAAAGCGGAGTTGAACTGGTTGGCGTGAAAGGCATCGAAGCGGAGATGGAGCTGCTCTCCCTGCTGATCGCTGCTGTTGAAACGCTCGAGCTGGCCGATGAACACAGACCACAGCTGCTCATCGGTCACACGGCTCTGATGGATCTCGTGCTCCAGCCTTACAGCGGCAGGGTTCAGGCCGCCATTCGATCAGCATTGATCCGTTTCGACCGCCTGTCGATCGAATCAATGGATCTCCCGACACAGGACAAGCAATCGCTTCTGGCGATGCTTGACAGCCGGGGCAAACCTTCCTCGCAGCTCTCCATGCTTGAACAGAGGTTTGGGGCCCGTCCGGTGTTCACCCAACTCCGGCGCATGATGGATCTTCTGGAACCTGCGGCACAACGGCAGGGCATGTCGATTCAGCTGGATGCAACCTTTCAACCGGTGTTCGAGCTCTACACGGGTCTGGTGTTTCAGCTGGTTTGTCAGGGGAAGGCAGCGCCTGTGGTGGTCGCCCGCGGGGGGAGATACGACGAGCTTGTGCGTCGATGCGGAGGCACAGGCGATGGTGCAGCCGGTGTCGGGTTCGGCTTCGCGATCGACCCGATCCGGGAATTGTTGAGCGAGCTGTCAGCGGCTGAAGCGAAACCGACGTCCGTTCTTGTGGCCTTTGCCTCAGGAACCACGCTCGAAACCGCATTTGAACGACAGCTCAGTTGGCACCAGCGCGGCATACGGGCGCTGGTGGAGCTCACACCCGTTGCCGATCGCGGCAGTGCCGAACAATTGGCGCAGAACCGTGGTGGGCTCCAGCTCGATTGGATTGATCCCTAAGATCCCGACGGTTTCTTCCGTTTCATGCCTCACACCATTGTTTCGGACGTGTGCGAGGGAGTCGCTGACTGCGTTGATGCCTGCCCGGTTGCCTGCATCGACCAGGGGAAGGGCAAGAACAGCAAAGGCACGGACTTCTACTGGATCAATTTCGACACGTGCATCGATTGCGGCATCTGTCTTCAGGTCTGTCCGGTTGAGGGCGCCATCCTGGCCGAGGAACGACCGGAGCTCCAGAAAGCCGGCTGATCCGAAAAGGTACGGAGACCCCGCCCGAAGCATGGCTTGAGCCCTAGTGGCTCGGATCCCTAGTGTCGAATTTTCGGATTGAAAGCATGTCGGTGATGGAGGAGCAGGGTCAGATTCAGATCCACACCGAAAACATCTTCCCGATCATCAAGAAGGCCGTCTATTCAGGCCATGAAGTGTTCCTCAGGGAACTGGTGAGTAACGGTGTCGACGCCATTAACAAGCGCCGGATGGCCGCCATGGCAGGAGACTGCAGTGAAGCTGATGAAGGAGCGATTCGAATCAGCGTTGACCGGGAGGCAAAGACACTCAAGATCACTGACAACGGCATCGGCATGACAGCCGATGAGGTGAAGCGATACATCAATCAGGTTGCTTTCTCGAGTGCTGAAGACTTTCTCGAGAAATACAAGCAAGAGAGTGATGCCATCATCGGCCATTTTGGCCTTGGCTTCTATTCCAGTTTCATGGTGGCGGATCGTGTCGAACTGGTAACGCGATCCGCTCGTCCGGACAGTGAATCTGTCTGCTGGAGTTGTGACGGCTCTCCAAATTTCAGCCTGAACGCCGCCGAACGCGACGAGGCGGGAACGGATGTCATTTTGCATCTGATGGAAGAGGAACTTGAATATCTGGAACCGGCACGGATTCGCACGCTGATCAACACATATTGCGACTTCATGACCGTCCCTGTGATGTTGGAGGGAGAAACGGTCAACAAACGGGAAGCACCTTGGCGGAAGAGTGCTCGCGACCTTTCAGACCAGGATTACATCGATCTTTATCAATACTTGTACCCATTCCAAGGTGATCCGCTTCTATGGGTTCACTTGAACACGGACTATCCCTACAACCTTCAGGGGATCCTGTTCTTCCCCAAGCAAAGCGGTCGTGCTGACTGGGAAAAAGGGGAAATCAAGCTGTATTGCAATCAGGTCTTCGTCAGCGATTCAATTAAAGAAGTTGTTCCCCGTTATTTGCTGCCTTTGCGAGGGGTGATCGATTCACCGGACATCCCATTGAATGTGAGTCGCAGTGCCCTGCAAACAGATCGACGTGTGCGATCAATCGGAAATTTTGTCGCCAAAAAGGTCGCTGATCGACTGCGCAGCCTCAAGCAGGATGATCCCGCTGCTTATGCAGAGGCATGGGAAGCACTCGCACCGTTCGTGAAAATCGGTGCGATGGAAGACGAGAAATTCGCAGATCAGGTGGCAGAACTGATTCTGTTCGGAACCACAGCAGAGCCGGGTTCGGGTGACGCTCCGGATCCGATCGGTGCCGCTGGACGATCATTCACCACCCTGGAGGGTTATCGCTCGAGGTTGTCCAGTGAGGCTGACAACAGAATTCTGTACAGCACCGACGACGTGGCTCAGGCCGGCGCTTTAAATCTCTGGACATCACAGGGAGCTGAAGTCCTCAAGCTGGAAACCGTCATCGACACCCAGTTCATCCCCTGGTTGGAACATCGCCACGAAGAACTGAAATTTCAACGTGTGGATGCTGAATTGGACGACAGTTTTCAGGATGAACAACCGGAACTCTCGGATCAGGACGGTGCCACACAGACCGAGACATTGCGCAGCTTGCTGAAGGAAGCGCTCAACAACGACAAGATCACCATCCAGGTGCAGGCCCTCAAGGCCGACAATGCTCCGCCGGCAATGATTCTGTTGCCGGAGCAGATGCGACGACTCAACGACATGGGCGCCCTGATGGAACAAAGGCTGCCAGGACTGCCAGACCATCACGTTCTGATGGTGAACCGTCGCCATCCCTTGGTGGAAGGGTTGCTCAAATTGAAATCAGGATCGGTGCTGATCGGAAGTGGAGAAACATCTCCAACCGAGCAACTGGCCAAGGATCTCGGCCGACACCTCTATGACATGGCGCGTCTTGGTGTCGGCGGCTTGGAACCCAATGAACTGGCGGGCTATCAAACCCGAAGCGCAGAGCTGATGGGTGCCCTGATGCAACGGTCTCTCTAGGGCTGCTCTTTGATATGGTGGTTGTTTGGTTCTGGTTTCAGAGCCAAACAACGTCAAGTCAACAGGACGACTGGATTATGTCTCGGGTGTGTCAGCTCACGGGCGCTCGCGCCAACAACGGCATGGCTGTGAGCCATTCCCACATCCGAACCAAGAAGCTTCAGCAGGCCAATCTGCAGCAACGCAGGCTGTGGTGGGCTGAGGGGAAGCGGTGGGTGAATCTACGAATCACAACGCGTGCTCTGAAAACCATTCAGAAGAAAGGTCTTGGTGCCTACGCCAAATCTCTGGGGATCAATCTGGCTAAAATTTGAGCATTGACTTTTTGATGTGCGTCGTCGCGAACTTCTAACGGGCGCAGCCCTACTCATAGGAACACTTGGCTTCAATCCACGTTCAGTCAAAGCACTTGGTGGTGTTGCTCTCGTCGAAGGTGAACCCGTTCCAACCTTTGATCTGCCGGGTTCCAGCCGGCTCCAGCCCGAACGTCAGAATTGGGGGCTGAGCGATTTCAAAGGAAAATGGCTCGCAATCTATTTTTATCCACGAGATTTCACTGGAGGTTGCACGATAGAAGCACGTGGATTTCAAACGTTGCATCAAACGTTTCTTGATGCAGATGCCGAAGTGATCGGGGTGAGTGCAGACAGCGTCGACGACCATGAATCGTTTTGTGCCAGTGAAGAGCTGAACTTCCCGCTGCTCTCCGATCCCGATGGCGTTGTCAGCAAGGCATATGGTTCTTGGATGGCACCTTATTCACTTCGCCACACGTTTTTGATTGATCCACAAGGCATACTGCGCCAGCGCTGGGTTGCTGTCCGGCCCAGCGGACACGCTGCTGAGGTGCTTGATGCGCTGAGGAATCTGCAGAACAACACCCCTGTTTGACAAATTCCCACCATTCGAGAATGGTGGTGCAGAGTGAGTGTGATCGAAATGGCAAGCGACGAAGGGCGAAGTTCATTTATTATTCTTTATCATCGGACGCCCTTTGACGAAGGGAAGGACTCCCACGGCCAAAGAATCTGGAAAGATCAGAAAAGCCCCAACGGAATTATTCCCACTCTGAGAAATCTTTTTCGGAGCCAGAGTGATGGCACTTGGATTGCATGGAGAAGGGTTGATAATCCAGCGCGTGTGGATGATGAGCGAATTGAAATGCAAGACCCTTCTCAATTCACCTTGAGAAGAATTCCGCTACATGACACCGAAATATCCAGCTTTTATCACGTCACCTCAAAGGAATCCTTCTGGCCGATTCTCCACACCTTTCCTACCCACTTCAATGTCAACAACGCTGACTGGGGGATCTTTGAGGATGTCAACCGACGTTTCGCCGAAGCGGCATGTCGCGAAGCGGCTGAGGGAGCCACGGTTTGGGTTCACGATTACAACTTGTGGCTCGCACCTGGATATCTCAGACAGCAGCGCCCCGATCTGAAAATCGCATTTTTTCATCACACACCTTTCCCAAGCAATGATGTTTTCGCCATTCTTCCCTGGCGAGAACAAATCCTGGAAAGCCTGCTCTGCTGTGACGTGGTCGGTTTCCATATTCCGCGATACACCGAAAATTTCGCTCGAGCGGCAAGCACCCTTGTCGGTGCTGAGCGCGGTCCGAAAAAACCAGTCGATCAAAAGTTTATCCCTGTCGGGACAGCATTATCCGAATCCACAGTGACGGACTGGCTTCAATACAACAACCGCAGGATTCAATTGCTGAGCTCTCCCGTTGGTACATCTCCTGATGTGATTCAGGAGCTCACATGGAGTGCTTCCGTCGAAAACCATGGAGAGTTGATCGTCCAGGACACAAAAAAAGGTCGCAAACTCATTCTTTCTGCCAGCCGTGTTGACTACACAAAAGGGAACGAAGAACTTCTTCTTGCCTTTGAACGATTGCTTGAACGTCGCACTGATCTACATGGAGAAGTTGTTCTGATGTTGGCCTGCGTAGCGGCAGCCAGTGGAATGAAGATCTATGAGGACACGCAGCGCTCCATCGAGGAGATGGCGGGTCGCATCAACGGACGGTTCAGTCAGATCGATTGGGTACCGGTGCGGTTCTCAACCCGTCGCATTCCCTACGACGAAATGATCGCTTGGTTCAGTCACGCCGACGTCTGCTGGATCACTCCACTGCGCGACGGTCTGAATCTGGTCGCAAAAGAGTATGCCGCCGCTCGCCGCAACCGCGGAGGCGTCCTGGTCCTGTCTGAATTCACCGGTGCGTCCGTTGTGCTTGATGGAGCCGTGCTCACCAATCCCTATTCCAACCGACGCATGGACGAAGCCATCGAAACGGCGCTCGCCATGCCGGAAGACGAGCAACGGGATCGCATGGGTCGCATGAGCACTGCCGTTGAGAACTACACCGTGAAGGACTGGGCTGAAGAACAGCTGTCTGGATTTCCAGAACCAGTCGTCTCATGAAACAGGGCCGGCGCCTGCTGCTTGGGCTTCTGCTTCTGCTGGTTCTCGGCTGCGGGCTGGCCTTGTCAACACCGGCCCGTGAACAGTCGGTAAACATCCTGATGCCGGCCTCCTTCGCGGATGCTTCTGCTCCGCTGGTCGATCGTTTCAATAGCTCTCATCAGGGACGGATCCGGCTGGAGATCACCAAGGGTCCGTTGCAGACGGAATCCATTTCAGACCTTGCCATCAGCAGTCTTCTCCTGGGGAACTCCCCCTACGACGTCTTGCTGATGGACGTCACCTGGTTGCCGAAGTACGCCGAAGCAGGCTGGCTGGAGCCTCTCGAAGGCTGGTTTGACGAGGCGCAGCAGGAGGTGTTGCAAGAGGGTGCCCGACTCGGCAACAGTTACGACGGACATCTCTACCGATGGCCACTTGTGGCGGATGTTGGTTTGCTCTATTGGCGAACCGACCTCATGACCGAGCCTCCGAAAACTCCGGACGACCTCATTCAGATCAGTCGTCAACTTCAGGAAAGCGGGGTTGTGAACGAAGGTTTCGTCTGGCAGGGACGCCAATACGAAGGCTTGAGCTGTGATTTCCTCGAAGTGATCAACGGCTTTGGTGGAACCTGGCTGGATCCGGCCACAGGTCGACCTGACCTCACCAGTCCTGCAGCAAAGGCGGCAGCCAGCTGGCTTGAGTCCCTGATCGAAACAGGAATCAGTCCAAAGGCCGTGACCAACTACGCCGAGTCGGAAAGTCTGCAGAGCTTCAAAGCCGGCGATGCCGCCTTCATGCGCAACTGGCCCTACGCCTATGCAGAACTGCAAAAGGACGACAGTTCCGTTCGCGGCAACGTTGCTGTCACAACGATGGTTTCTGAACCTGGGCTGACACCCCGGGCAACACTCGGCAGCTGGGGGCTTTCGCTGATGAAGGGTTCAGCTCACAAGGAGAGTGCCGTGGAAGCGATTCGATACCTCACCTCCGAGGAAGCCCAGCGCGAGCGCTTCAAACATCAGGGCTACACCCCCACTCTGTCCTCCCTGTTTCACGATCAGGAGATGGTCAGGATTTCACCTGTTTTACCGGACATTGACCGTGCCCTTGCCGTGGCGACTGTTCGTCCACCCACCCCGCTGTATGCCCAGCTGAGCGATGTTCTGCAACGTCGTCTCAGTTCCATTTTCACGGGCCAGCAAAGTGTGGACGACGGCATGGCAGAAGCGCAGTCCGCCAGTGAAGTGATTCTTCTTTCTGCTGGAGGTGCCTGAATGCTGGTGACGTTGCTGGCTCTTCCGGCGCTGTTGTTGATCGCCCTGGTCTTCGGATGGCCAATGCTCCGCTATGGCTGGCTGAGTTTCCATGCGTCCTCGGTGCTCACCGGCCTTGAGCCGGTTCCCAACGGAGCCGCAAACTGGCAGCGCTTGATCTCCGACTCACGCTTCTGGCAGGACGTCATTCAGACAGGCCGCTTCGCGCTGGTGTCCGTCAGCGTTGAGCTGCTTCTGGCGCTCGCAATCGCGTTGCTTCTTGATCAACGCTGGCGAGGACGTGGTGCCGTGCGAGCGATCACGCTTCTGCCCTGGGCTCTGCCAACCACGATGATGGCGCTGGGATGGCGCTGGATTTTCAACACTCCCTACGGCCCGATCGAGCAGCTGGCAGGTGCGTTGGGGTTGCCAGCGTTCAACTTTCTGGCCGACCCATCACTGGCTTGGGTGGTCACCATCGCAGCAGACATCTGGAAAACGACCCCTTTCATCACCCTGATCCTGTTGGCGGGACTGCAAACGATCCCAGCAGATCTGTTTGAGGCATTCAGGTTGGAGGGCGGGAGGCCCCATCAGAGCCTCTTTTCCATCACCCTTCCACTGCTTGTTCCTTACATTCTGCTGAGCCTGCTGTTTCGACTGGCTCAGGCGTTTGGAGTCTTCGATCTGATTCAAGTGCTCACGGGAGGTGGGCCGGCAGGAAGCACCGAAAGCATCGCCGTCTATGCCTACATGAATGCGATGCGATTTCTCGATTTCGGGTACAGCGCCACCGTCATGCTGGGTGGATTCGTGATGCTGTCGCTGCTGATCGTGGCGGCTGCCTTCCTTCTTCAGGCAACTGGAGTGATCAGAGCAGAGCAACCATGAAGCTGCGACCGTTCTGGATCACTCTGCTGCTGTGCTGGTCGTTAGCCCCCATGTTGTGGCAATTGATCAGCTCCTTCAGCACCAGTGAAGCCCTGATTGCTCCTGCATCGGCGGTTGTGCAGAGATGGACGCTGGCCAACTACATGGCCCTGCTTCAGAGTCAGCCGCCCTTCTGGATTTACCTGCTCAACAGCAGCATCGTTGCCTCGCTGACCACACTGCTCACCCTTGGACTGGCCTTGCCTGCGGCTTATGCCTTGGCTCGCTCGTCTGCAATCCTCAGACGCAGCAGCCGTCTCTTCATCACAGCGGCTGCCTTGTTCCCCTATGTGTTGCTGTTTCTGGCGCTGCTGGAACTGGCAAGAACCTTCTCCCTGGGGAACAATCTGTTCGCTTTGTCCATTCCTTACACAGCGCTATCGCTGCCTCTGGCGTTGCTTCTGCTCACCGCAGCTTTTGAGGGTCTGCCACGGGATCTCGAGGACGCGGCTCGACTGGAGGGAATGACACTCCTGCAGCGGCTTCAGTGGGTGCTGATTCCTCTGATTGCTCCGGCCACGGCAAGCACCGCAATTCTGGTGTTTCTGTTCGCGTGGAATGAATATCCCGTGGCGCTCACCTGGCTGAGTGACGCCTCGCTGCTCACACTGCCTGTGGCGATGGCCAGGATCGCCGGAACGTCCGTGTATTCCATTCCCTATGGAACCTATGCCGCTGCCACAGTGCTCGGATCGCTACCTCTGCTGGTTCTTGTGCTGATCTTCCAGCGTCAGATCGTTTCAGGACTCACCAACGGGGCTGTGAAGGGATGACGATTGAACTGCAGGCCATCAGTCGACGCTTCGGTGACCGCTGGATCCTGCAAGATCTCGATCTGCAGGTGGGACAAGGCGAGTGTGTGGCCCTGCTTGGTGCCAGCGGATGCGGCAAAAGCACGGCGTTGAGACTGATTGCTGGATTGGATCAACCCAACAGGGGCTCGATCCTGATCCATGGCAGAAAGGTGAACAACGTCCCCGCTCGCGAGCGTCGCATCGGGATGGTGTTTCAGAGTTATGCCCTGTTTCCCCATCTCAGTGTTCGAGAGAATCTCGAATTGGGGTTGCGGACTAGGGGAGCCGCTGTTCAGGACCGACGCCAACGGATCGCCACCATTCTTGAAGTGGTGCAATTGACTGATCGTGCCGAACAGCTTCCGTCTCAGTTGTCCGGCGGGCAACGGCAGAGGGTGGCTCTGGCCAGAGCGCTGCTGAGAGATCCGTTGGTCTATCTCCTGGATGAACCGATGAGCAATCTGGATGCGAAATTGCGCGATGAGCTCAGACCGGAGCTGAGGCGGCTGATCCTTCGTGGTCCACAACCGGTGCTCTACGTCACCCACGATCAACAGGAAGCGATGGCTCTCGCCGATCGGATCGCGGTCATGCGAGATGGGCGCATTGAACAGATCGGAACACCACAGGATCTCTACGCGAGGCCCAGCTCCACCTATGTGGCCCAGTTCATCGGACGCCCTCCAATGAATCTGCTGGACGCAGACAACGGCACGCTCGTTGGAATTCGTCCAGAGCATCTGCAGCTTGCCGACGACGGGCTTCCTTGCCGGGTGCTGGACCGCGAGTGGAATGGTGCCAGCCAACTTCTTCTGCTCGATAGCGACCGAGGACATCTGCGCATGATTTGTGATGGCCGCACGGAGTTGTCAGACCACATCAGGGTCTCCTGGACGGACGATCGGGAGCACAGGTTCTCAAAAACCAGTGGCCAACGCTGTTGATCGGCTGTCCTTGATTCCATCAGACATATCGAAACGACTGATTTCTCAGACCATCAACAACGGAACCCGAGGGTGAAACGGGCGGATGTTGCTGGTGCGCCTCAACACACCAGGGGAGCCCAACCCTCGCTGAAATAGCGGCAACTGTGGCTTGGTCATGGCGTCGTTGCTCTGGAGACACCGAAGCGATGTGCTCATCTGCCTCTTGATCCAATGCCTGATTCTTGCGATCGGCATGTCGTTGCAGACCTTTGAAAACCACCAAACCATGGCTAACCCTCGGAAGGATTTCGCTCTGGATCAGCGTTGACCATCCAAGACAGCATCAACGATGGCACTGAGGCAGCAAGGCTTGTCCCGGACGTGTTGAAGGATCGACCGGGCCAGCTCACCCCAGGCCTCTGCCTTCAGGGGGGTGTTGCAGCAACCAAGATCAAGGTGGTCAGGATTCAGGGCACAGCGAAGGAGTCGACATCCAAAACTCAACACTGTGAATTGTTGGAATATCACGAGCCGGAACTCAACAACTTAGAAACTTGGCGAACCAATCACAAAACGGGGCTCTGGGTTCAGATTCAGGGGCTTGCTGATCTGAAAAAAATCGATGTTGCTCTTACAAAACTTGGGATCAACAACGAACTGATTCCGTTTCTCACTTCAACACCGCAACCAAGTCAGATCAAGCTGTATGGCAGCAGTGTGTTGATCGTTTTGCATCAACTATCTGTTACCACACAAAACCGCACGAGGCTTGAAAGCAGTCAGATTGTTCTTCTGCTGAATGAAGGCATCCTCGTGAGCGTCGAAGAAGGATCAGAGGAAGCGATCTGCCAGTCCATCCTCGACTTGATCAGAAAAAATGCAAGTCAAAAAGACTTTGCACAACTTGACAACATCATGTATTACATCGTTGACGAAATACTGGACAGTTACCCGCCGATATTTCAACAGCTTTCAGATTATCTTGACGAATTGGAGGAGCATGCTCTGCGTTCACAATCCCCAAAAATCCTCAGTCAATTATCGATCATACGCTCCAATTTAAGAAAATGCCGCCAACAACTGATCGCCCTTCAAACAGATTTAATTCCACTATTTCATGCAAGTCACGATCTAATCACACCAGTTGCATCGAGAGGCTTTCGCGATGTCGAAAAGCTGGTGGTTCGATTACTCGAATTTGAGTCATCAGCTCGTCAACAGATTTCAACAGTCAATGAAACATACATGGCCAGCGCCTCTCACCAAATGAATCAGATCATGAAGATCCTTGCGATTGTTAGCACAATATTTACTCCACTGACCTTCATTGCAGGTGTTTATGGAATGAATTTTGCTCACATGCCCGAACTTGAACATCGCAATGGCTACCAACTGTCTCTCTTGAGCATGGCTGCACTCGCAATTTCAATGGTGTTGCTGCTCTGGCATCGTGGCTGGATCTCGATGCCGAGATTGTCGAGGCGTTAAGAAAAAACAAGCCGACGTCCAGTGTCATCGGAGCGATAACCGGCTATTAACCCAGCTCGTTGTTGGCTTCTTCATCATTGGTCTATCCCCTTCCAGATCGATGCGTACCAACCTTGCGCTTCGTCCATTCCTTGCCATCACCGCAGGTCTTGCGGCAGCTTTCGGGCTGACGACTTCAACAGGTCATGGCGCAGGCACGATCAACATCAGTGGTTCCAGCACGGTTTATCCGATTACAGATGCAGCAATAGAAGGTTTCCAGAAGACCTCTGAAGGCCGTGGCGTTCAGTTTTCGCTGCAAGAAACGGGGTCGTCAGCTGGCCTTCGCCAATTTTGTAATGGCAATATTCCCTTGGCGAATGCATCAAGACCGATCTCTGCAAAAGAATTGAAGCGGTGCGCAAAAAATGGGATCAACTTCATCGAGTTACCCATCGCCTTTGATGCAATCACTGTAGTCGTGAACCCTGCGAATAGCGCAGTGAGCACAATGACAATCAGCGAATTATCGCGGTTGTGGAGCAAAAAATCTCAGGGCAAAGTGATAACATGGAATCAAGTCAATCTCGACTACCCCTCGACAAAAATAAGCCTATGCGGTCCAGGCAAGAATTCAGGAACATACGACGTGTTCAACAAAACAGTGAACGGATCGAAACGCAATTCAAGAACAGACTACTTTGCCAGCGAGGATGACAACAAGTTGGTCAATTGCGTCGCAGAAGATAAATCAGCCTTGGCCTATTTTGGTTATTCTTACTATAAGAACAACGCCAATCGATTGAAGGCCGTGAAAATCGTCAACGCAGAAGGCAATGCAGTTGCACCTTCGGTTGAATCCGTCCAATCTGAAGACTATCAACCCCTGTCAAGACCTCTTTTTCTCTATATTAACGACAAGCAACTAAGATCAAAAAAACAATTCAGACAATTCATCAGCTATTACCTCAGAAACATCAGCAAACTGGTTCGACAAAACAACTACATCGCTTTACCAGACTCCACCTACAGATTGGTGGATTCAAAGCTCTACCGTCACATTCTTGGCACAAGCTACGCAGGGAATCTCCCCGTGGGAATGACCATCGGACAGGCCATTGATCGCAGCTTCGATCAACACAAAACCGACCAACACAAAACCAAAGGCAATCAATAAGGCATCTCCATCACCGTGATTAGAGGATGTTTTGAAAAACCTTCCGATGCAATGCGGCCTGTTCACAGATGCTGTCAATCAGCACGGGGTCAGCGGGACGATCGAGCGCTGAGCGCCATTGGCTGAGCAGGGCCTGTGGATTCGGCGGTTTCTGCAACGAGGACCAAACCACCCCTGAAGCCTCTGCTGCCGCCTCAACCTTGGGGTCATAGCTGAGTGCCGCCATCGGACAACAAACCAACCGCGCCAGGATCAGAGCGTGCAAGCGCATCGGCAGAACGAGCCTTGCATCGCGCACCGCATCCACAACAGCCTCCACACCTCTCGGAACAACCGTGCTGCTGCGCTGTAGCAGCTGATCCGAAACAAGCCCTTGGCTGTGGAGATCAGCAAGCAAGGTCGCATCCTGATGCTGGTGAAACGCAAGCCAGCGGATTTGAAGATCCTGTTCAACGGCGAGTTGCTCCAGAACGTCCAGAAGTCCCCGCCAGCCCTGCTTGTCAAGAAGCGGCGTTGGGCGCCAGCTGAGCACGATCCCACCCCCTCCGCTCCAGGATCGGCGTGGCATTTGCCAGACGGGATCGGGAGCCGTCTGCATCGGCAGAGCCGGGGCGAGCCGTTGTGCCAGGTGCCATGAACGTTGATCACGCCACGAAGCCGCTGTGCACAGCGGCAAAACAAGGCGCACCAGAAAGCGACTGAAACGACGTCGCAGGGGACCCAGCCCTTGCCCCCAGAGGATCACTGGGCGACCCCGCAGACGGGAGACCACGATCAGGATCAGGTAATAAACCAAGCTGCGGAAACTGGTGCTGTCCTGGAGCAGGCTTCCGCCTCCAAGAACGACAGCATTGACCTGTCCAACGGAGGCGAGAACCGCTCGCAACGAGCGTCGATTCACCACGGCAGCCTCGGGTGCGAGCCGCATCACTGCATCACGATCATGGGCTGTGATCAGTGGGCGAAACCCACTTGGCAACTGTTGCAGCAGCACCTGCAACAGAGCGTCGTCCCCGAGATTGTCCTCCCCGTAATAACCACAGAGAAGAACAACAGGCGCGTCGGACCTTGCCACAGCCATCACCAACCTGTGGATGGATTCATGATCAGGTCCACAACTTCTAGGCTCCGATCAACTGAAAGGACATGGATGCACGCTCTGTCGTTGGGGACATGGTGGATCCACGTGGCATCGGTCCTCGAGTGGTGTGTGGCGATCGTGTTGATGCGACAGCGGGGGTTGCAGGGCATGGCCTTCGCGATGCTTCCAGCACTTGTGAGCGCCATGGCCGCCTGCACCTGGCATGTGTTTGATAACAGTGCTGAGTTGCGCGGCCTCGTGCTGCTGCAGGCGGGATTCACACTTCTCGGAAACACCACTCTCGCCGTGGCGGCTTTCCAACTCAAACAGAAGGTCATCGCGGAATGACGCTGACATCGATCGATCCAAGCCCTCTGTTTGCCCTGTCGCTTCTGCCCTATCTGCTGTTTCTGCGATGGACCCGGCAATCGAATCGCCTCCCGCAGGCGGCTCTGTGGGGGTTTCGCCTCACCCTGCTGTTCGTTCTGGTGACGATTGGCGCTGCTCTGATTGCTTTGCGCTGCTGTGATGCGGAGCTTGTCGACATTGATGCGCTTCACGGAGGCGCTGAGGTCTTTCTCACACTGTCCAACGCTGTCCTTGTCTGGGGGTTGCTGCACGGCAGCAGGGCTGAAGTGAACAACTCTTAAGAGAACAGGGCACATTCGCGATGACCTCAGATGATGAGGCGTCGCTCCATGGCCTGCATGCTGACCCCCATTTTTGCCATCGCTCCCGCCACGCTCACCTGGTCCCCCAAAGTTGCCCTGGTGATGATCGTGTGCAACGTGATTGCCATCGGTATCGGCAAGGCCACCATCAAGCACCCCAGCGAAGGAGCTCAACTCCCCAATCCAGCCTTCTTCGGTGGCATGGGACACGCTGCTCTTCTCGGCACAACCAGCCTTGGTCACATCATCGGCATCGGTGCTATTCAGGGTCTGGCTGCCCGCGGCATGCTCTGAGCCAAAAGGTTGCTGCTGATAGGGAATCAATTCAACGGATTGGCTCCCTATCTGAGAAGCCTCTTCACGATTCAAGTTCAGAACAAATAGCGGACGAGACGCCAGCCATAACGCTGGAATCGATAGCGAAACAGCAGATCAACGAGTTCATCGGCTTCGGCGTGAGCTGAGAGGCCAGCGATCAACCGTTCCAAGCGCTTGTCCGCTTGTTCCGTTTGAAGCCCCCACCACGTGCGACGCGCCAGTCGTCCAGAGATCGTCCAGTTCGCCCCCAAGGATCGTTTGAGATCTCTTGCGTAGGCAAGCCGAGCTGGATCCATGCCTCTGCGCAGGTCACCGGAGTGATTGAACAAGGCTTCTGCCAGATGGTCCGCACTGGCCAGGGCATGACGAATGCCCTCACCTCCGAGGAGGTTGGCCGTGCTCGCGGCATCTCCAATGGCAAGAAGCGCACCCCACCCCATCGGTTCGAGCCTCTGCACACTGCTGGAGACCAAACCACCATGGCGATCGAGCACTGGGCAATCAGCCAGGCCGCAACAGTGCAGCAGATTCACAAGGGCTGAACCAAGCCCCTGCTGGCCCCGCGATGGATGAGGAGGGCGGAGCCGACACACCCCGACCTTCAAGCGGTTGTCCGCCATGGGGAACACCCAGCCATAGCCATGGAGCACCCAACACGTGCCGAGAAAAAAACTAAGACGATCGCGCCAGTGAGCCGATCCTCGATCATCGGCTTGGATCAACCATTCCACGCCCTGGCCGCAGAGAAGCGGATCTTGTGGGGTGTCAACAGGAATCTTCGCCTGGCGAAGAAGACAACGCCTGGCACCCGTGGCATCAATCAGACACCTCACTGATCGCCGCTCCCTTCTTCCGTCCCTGTTGACCAGGGTCAGTTCAGCGTGGTTCTGATGCAGTTCATCCAACTGCACACGCCATCCGGTGAGCAGTTCAACTCCGGCCTGTCGGGCTCGATCCCAGAGATGGGATCGCAGCTGGCCGAAATCCAGCACAATTCCGAGATCCCGGTTGGACCACCACTGATGCTCGATCGCATTGGGATCGATCAGTTGCCACCCCTGCCATGCAGCCGCATGACAGGAGCTGGGCAAGCCGAGACGAACCGCGTCGTCAAGCGGTAAAGCAGCGCTGGAATAAGCGTTGTGGTGAGGATCCTGGAGAGGATCCACCAGGGTGACCTCCCAACCGGCGGATGCCAGCGCGGATGCCAGTCGCGCACCGGCAGGACCAGCTCCGGCGACGAGGACATTCACCCTGATGCCCAGTCATCGTCAGGTGGGCATTCCGACTTTTCGGTTGTCCTGAAGTCCAACAGCAGACACAGCGGCGAATCGATCGCGGATGCGAGTCATCATCTGAACTGGGGTGAGCCCCAGTGCCTCCTTGCTCTGTTGGGGGGTGGCGTGATCAACGAGTTGATCCGGCACACCAATCCTCAGCATGTCAACGCTGATTGATTCATCGGAAAGGGACTCCAGCACCGCAGAGCCGAAACCACCGGGCAGGGCACCCTCCTCCATGGTCACAACACGACCAATGCGTCGAGCGAGCGGATGAATCAATGCCTGATCGAGTGGTCGCAGGAATCGAGCATTGATCACCGTTGCCGAAAGTCCAACCTCTTCGAGCAGGGTTGCGGTGGCAAGGGCTGGGTGAACCATGGCGCCGTAGGCAACGATCAGAAGGTCATCGCCTTCACGCAGCAGCTCACCGCGACCGATCGGCAAAGGCTCCCAACCCTCTTCCATCAGGGCGGCTCCAATTCCCGAACCGCGTGGAATCCGCAGTGCTGTCGGCCCGTCATGGGAGAGACAGGTCACAAGCATCTGCTGCAGTTCAGCTTCATCCTTAGGAGCCATCACCGTGAAATTCGGGATGGCACGCATGTAACTGATGTCGTACTGACCCTGATGGGTGGGTCCATCAGCGCCAACGATGCCAGCTCGGTCAAGCACGAAGGTGACCGGCAGCTTCTGGATACCGACATCGTGAATGAGCTGGTCGAAGGCCCGTTGAAGGAAGGTGCTGTAGATCGCCACCACGGGGCGAAGTCCTTCACAGGCCATGCCTGCTGCCAGGGTCACGGCGTGCTGCTCAGCAATGCCCACATCCACATATTGATCGGGTATGGCCTTCTGAAGCAGATCAAGGCCCGTGCCCGTGGCCATGGCGGCTGTGATCCCGACGACGCGGCTGTTCTGCTCGCAGAGCTTCACGAGCGTCTGACCAAAAACCTTGCTGTAGCTGGGAGGTTTCGGCGTTTTGGAGGGAATCGCCTTGCCGGTGCTGAGGTCGAACGCCGACTGGGCGTGATATCCGACCTGATCGGCCTCGGCGTAGGGATATCCCTTGCCTTTCGTGGTCACCACATGCACCAGCACGGGGCCACCTTCCCGATGAGCCGCCTCAAAGGTGCGTTTCATCTCGGCGATGTCATGACCATCAATCGGGCCCATGTAGGTGAAGCCGAGTTCTTCGAACACCGCTCCGACCTTGGGGACCGCGAGTCGGCGCATGCTTCCCTTCAGACGGTTCAGCTCCGCAGGAAGTTCACCGCCCATGAACGGCAGATGCCGAACGCTTTCCTCCACGCTCCCGGAGAGAAACTGCATCGGCGGACTCAGCCGCATTCGATTCAGATACGTCGACAAGGCTCCGACAGGAGGTGAAATCGACATGTCGTTGTCGTTCAACACCACCACGAAGGGGGTCTCCGGCAGATGGCCGGCGTGGTTGATCGCCTCCAGCGCCATGCCACCGGTGAGAGCGCCATCACCGATCACGGCAACGCAACGGAAATCCTCCCCTCGACGGTCCCGGGCCATGGCCATCCCGAGAGCTGCAGAAATGGATGTGCTGGCATGACCGGCTCCGAAATGATCGAACCGGCTTTCGCTGCGTTTCAGATATCCAGCAACACCGTTTTGTTGCCTGAGTGTGTCGAAAGACTGAAAACGGCCCGTGATCAGTTTGTGCGGATAGGCCTGATGACCAACATCCCAGACCACACGGTCGCGGTCCAGATCCAGGGTCTGATAAAGAGCAAGTGTTAATTCGACAACGCCGAGTCCGGGTCCGAGATGACCGCCACTGGTGGACACAACCTCAAGGTGGCGTTCCCGGATCTGACGGCCAATCTCCTCCAGCTCAGCGGTGCTGAGACCATGCAGTTGGTTCGGATGCGTTAGGTCTCCGAGATGCATGCATGACCCGCTCCAATCCATGCAATCTACGGTGTCCATCACAGGCAAGTTGCCCACCGGCGTTGATGAGAATGGACGGATGACCGATTACCTCCAGAGGATCCTGCGGGCCCGCGTCTATGACGTCGCTCAGGAAACCCCACTGGATTTCGCTCCGAATCTGAGTCGCCGACTGAACAACCGGATCTGGTTGAAGCGGGAGGACCTGCAACCGGTGTTCTCGTTCAAGTTGCGTGGTGCGTACAACCGCATGGCGCAGTTGAGCCAGGCAGACCTGGATCGTGGTGTCATCGCCGCCAGTGCGGGCAACCATGCCCAGGGCGTTGCCCTCAGCGCCTCGAAGCTTGGATGCCGAGCGGTGATCGTGATGCCGAAAACCACACCGGAGGTGAAAGTCCGAGCGGTGAAGGCACTCGGCGGCGATGTGGTGCTGCATGGTGAGACCTACGACGAATGTTCAGCTGAGGCCTATCGACGCTGCGATGACGAGGGGCTGACCTTCATTCATCCCTTCGATGATCCCGAGGTCATCGCTGGCCAGGGCACCATCGGCCTGGAGCTGATGCGACAGGTGGAGTCGCCGCCGCGGGCGGTTTATCTGGCGGTCGGGGGTGGGGGACTGATCGCCGGTGTCGCGTCTTACATCAAGAGCCTCTGGCCGAACGTGGAGGTGATCGGAGTCGAACCGATCGATGCCGCGGCGATGACCCTTTCGCTCGAGGCCGGCGAACGAGTGGAGCTCAGTCATGTCGGGCTGTTTGCAGACGGTGTTGCCGTCCGCAAGGTCGGCGCGCTGACGTTTGAGCTGGCCCAGCGCCATGTGGACCGGATGATCACCGTGGACACCGACGCCATCTGTGCCGCCATCAAGGATGTTTTCGAGGACACCCGATCGATCCTTGAGCCGGCGGGCGCTCTTGCTCTGGCGGGGTTGAAAAAAGATGTCGGGGAGCGTCAACTGCGGGAGCAGGACCTGGTGGCGGTGGCCTGCGGCGCCAACATGAATTTCGATCGGTTGCGCTTCATCTCGGAGCGCGCTGATCTGGGCGAGGAGCGTGAGGCGATGCTCGCGGTGGAAATCCCTGAGCAGTCAGGCAGCCTCCGAAATCTCTGCACCGTGCTGCAGGACCGAAGCCTCACCGAATTCAGCTATCGCATGAGTGAGGGGGATCGGGCGCAGATCTTCATCGGGGTGCAGATCCACGGCCGCGAGGACCGACAGACACTGGTCCAAAGCCTGATCAGCCGTGGATTTCCCTGTCAGGACCTAAGCGAAAACGAATTGGCGGTTCTCCACCTGCGCCACATGGTGGGGGGTCGGTTGCCGGCGACTGCACGGAACAACAGCTCCGTCCATGGCAGGGAGCTGCTGTACCGCTTTGAATTTCCGGAGCGTCCGGGAGCACTGATGCGATTTGTCAGCGCACTGCACCCGAACTGGAGCATCAGCATCTTTCACTACCGCAACCACGGATCCGACACCGGTCGGATCGTCGTGGGTGTTCTGGTCCCGGATGAAGAGATCTCCGAGTGGCATGCCTTTCTTCAAGAGCTCGGTTATCCCTGCTGGGACGAAACATCAAATCTCGCTTACACCCTGTTCCTCTAAGGGGTCTGCAGGGGTAGCGTGAAATGTGTTCCAAGGGATGGAGATGCAGGATGACCCATCCCTGGCAGCCAGGATCGAGGCCATCCTCTATTTGAAGGGTCGGCCGACGTCGGTGCATGAGCTTGTGGAGCTGGCCCAGGCGGACAAAGCTTCTGTCGAAAACGCCCTGCTTGTTCTCACCACCGGCTATGCCCAACGGGACACAGCTCTCGAAATCGTTGAACTCAAGGGACGGTTCTGCCTGCAGCTCAGACCGGGACTGAGCGATCTGGTGCAGAACCTCCTGCCTGTGAACTTGTCCACGGCGACCTTGCGAACCCTCGCGACCATCGCGCTGAAAAAACGGATCCTGCAATCGGAGCTGGTGGATTTGAGGGGCTCAGGTGCCTATGACCACATCAAGGAACTTCTGTCTCAGGATTTCATCGAACGTCGACGGCAGAGTGATGGACGCTCCTACTGGCTGACACTCTCGGAAAAATTTCACCGAACCTTCTCTGTTCTTCCGGATCTGAGTGGTTCAGACATCGCTGACTCTGCATAGAGTCGTAGCAACACAAACACGTTTCATGGATCCTCTGGTGACTCTGTTTCAGGTGCTGTCCCAGACCCTGCAGATCTATTCACTGGTCCTGATTGTGCGGGTTCTGCTGAGCTGGTTCCCCAACCTCGACTGGAGCAATCCGGTTTTATCCACGGTGAGTTCAATCACCGACCCCTATCTCAACGCCTTCCGAGGACTGATCCCACCTCTTGGCGGCATTGATCTCTCAGCAATCCTTGCCTTTGTGGCGCTGAACCTGATGCAACAGCTGCTTCTGAATGCAAGCATGTATTTCTACAGCGCAGCAGCGGCGTACTGATCCATTCACTGAATGGTCTGTTCAAGTGGCAGCAATTCATCGTCGAGACCAGCGCGACTTCGAACCGGTGCTGTGAAACCACGGGCTTTGGCATTGCGAACGTCAAATGGCCCAGGTGTTCCCGCCGGAACGGCAAGTCGCAGTGAAAAGGGATGAGAGCCAGGGGCAACATCCCCAATCGAACCCACGCGCGTTCTGTTCTGCAGCACGGGCTCGCCACTGGCATCCAGGATGCGAGCGAACACATCGGTGTCCACGATCGAGCGTTTCCCGGGATTGTCCACCGTTCCACTCAGAACAAAACAGCTGGCTCCCATCGGTCTGACGAAATCCGGTTGATTTCCGGGATCCTCAGCACCGCATGGATCCAAACTCACTTGCGACAGCTTCAGATCTGCAGCCCAGGCCGGAAGACAAGCTCCAAGAAACAGCAGTGCAGCCAGCAGTGCAGGAAGGATCCGAAAGGTCATAACTCGGGGAAGGAATCAGCGTTGGTCTCCGCTGCCGGAGATGCGGCCCCTGGCCGCCCGGCTGGCGAGTTTGTCGAGATTCGACGCAGCGACCTCCTCGAGGTCATAACCGAGCTCCTGTGACAACAGCGCGACATACCAGAGAACATCTCCGAGTTCCAGCTTGATCGCTTCACGGGCTTCAGGATCAAACACTCCGCCACGATCGCGGAGCACCTTCTTCACCTTGTCCGCAACCTCCCCTGCCTCTCCGGTCAGACCCAACGTGGGATAGATCGGATTCGCTCCAAGATCGGGATAGGAGGCCGTGCTTCGGGCTGCCTCCTGGTAGGCCTTGAGTTCCATGACGTTTACAACCTCCGGAGGGCCCGGCTGCAAAATGACTGGATGGTAGTTTCCGCACGGTCTTCCGGCCCCGATATGGCCCAGTTCGAACAGAACCGACGGACCAAGATCGTGGCCACCATCGGCCCGGCGACTGAGAGTGCTGAGCGCATCCGCGAGCTGGTTCAGGCAGGTGCCACCACCTTCCGTCTGAATTTCTCGCACGGAGATCACAGCGAGCACGCAGCACGCATCGCCACCATCCGAAAGGTGTCCTCTGAACTTGGACAGCACATCGGAATCCTTCAGGACCTGCAGGGCCCCAAGATCAGGCTTGGACGATTCGCGGAAGGTCCGATCACGCTCGGCAAGGGTGATCGCTTTGCCCTCACCTCACGCCAGGTGAGCTGCAATCAGACGATCGCAACTGTGACCTACGACAAGCTTGCTGAGGAGGTGACAGCTGGGAGTCGAATCCTTCTCGACGACGGTCGTGTCGAAATGAAGGTGGAGGAGATTGATCAGAGCGAACAGACCCTGCACTGCAGTGTCACGGTCGGCGGGGTTCTGTCCAACAACAAAGGGGTGAATTTCCCCGATGTTCAACTCTCCGTTCGGGCACTCACGGACAAGGATCGCGACGATCTGGCCTTCGGGCTTCAGCAAGGGGTGGACTGGGTTGCCCTGAGCTTTGTGCGCAATCCGTCGGACATGCAGGAGATCCGTGAGCTGATCCGGAGCCACGGATTTAGCACTCCCGTGGTCGCCAAGATCGAGAAATTCGAAGCCATCGATCAGATCGACACGATCATGCCCCTCTGCGATGGCGTGATGGTGGCCCGGGGTGACTTGGGCGTTGAAATGCCAGCAGAGGAGGTTCCACTGCTGCAGAAAGAACTGATCCGCAGGGCCAACAGCCTCGGGATTCCGATCATCACGGCCACCCAGATGTTGGATTCCATGGCCTCAAGCCCCAGGCCAACCCGGGCTGAAGTCAGTGATGTGGCCAATGCGATTCTCGACGGGACTGATGCTGTGATGCTGTCCAATGAGACAGCCGTCGGTGATTTCCCCGTTGAAGCGGTTCAGACCATGGCCACCATCGCGCAACGGATCGAGAAGGATTACCCACGGCGATCCATCGACAGTCATCTGCCCAGCACGATTCCGAATGCGATCAGCAGCGCTGTGAGCACCATCGCAAGCCAGCTGAATGCCTCTGCGATCCTGCCGCTGACGAAAAGTGGTGCCACAGCTCATAACGTCAGCAAGTTCCGCCCGGCAGCACCGATCCTGGCGATCACCAGTGAAATCGAAGTGGCCCGCAAACTCCAGTTGGTTTGGGGTGTCACGCCATTGCTGATTCCCCAGCAGAAGAGCACGTCGGGGACCTTCACCGTCGCGATGGGAACAGCCCAGGACATGGGGCTGCTCAAGGAGGGAAATCTGGTGATTCAAACCGCCGGCACCTTGGCTGGGGTTTCAGGCTCAACAGACTTCGTCAAGGTTGGAATCGTCAGTGCTGTGCTGGCGAGGGGCACAGGAATTGGCAGCGGCACCGTGAGCGGGAGGGTGCGTCTGGCCCTTTCCCCCGGTGATTCCAGCAAAATTGAACAGGGAGAAATTCTTGTGATCCAGGACACGACCGCAGAGGATCTCGATGCCATCCGCCATGCTGCGGGTGTCGTGACAGAGTCTCCGGCCGAACGTTCCCACGCGGCTGTGATCGCGCAACGTCTAGGGATTCCGATCATCTCAGGAGTGCCGAACGCCACCCGTGATCTCCGCCATGGGGAGGTGGTGACGCTGCAGATCAGAGATGGTCTGGTTCACCGTGGGACGGGCGTCAATACAGCAGCACGACTCGACACGATGCTCTGAGTTCAATGCCGCAACGCATGCATCCGATGGAAACGGTGAGGATGGCCCTCGCCACTCTGCGGAGCAATCGTCTGCGCAGCCTGCTCACGATGGTGGGGATCGTGATCGGCAATGCCTCTGTGATCACCCTGGTCGGCGTCGGTCGCGGCGCCCAGGGACTGGCAGAGGATCAGCTCAGCAACCTCGGGGCCAACGTTCTTTTCGTGGTTCCGGGCAGCAACGATACGCGTCGCCGCGGTGTTGCCTTTCCCAAAACATTGGTGCTTGAGGACGCTGAAGCCATTGCTGAACAGGTCCCGAGTGTCAAGCAGGTCGCCCCGCAGATCACAAGCAGCCAGGTGGTTCAAAGCGGAGCGCGGAGTGCCACGAGTTCCATCTCCGGCATCACACCTGAATTCCTCTCGGTTCGCAGCTTCGATGTCGCTCAGGGGCGATTCATCAATGCTGAGGATCTGAAAGCCGCACGCAATGTGGCGGTGATCGGTCCTGACCTCGAAGCCAAACTCTTCCCGACTGGATCCGCTGTCGGGCAACCACTGAGGGTTGGCAATCAGTCGTTTTCAGTGATCGGTGTCATGGCTCCGAAGGGAGCTGTGTTCGGCAGCAATCAGGACGAAAACACCTACATCCCCCTCTCGACCATGGTGACCAGACTCACCGGTCGCGACCCCACCTATGGGATCAGCCTGAGCTTCATCAGTGTGGAAGCAAAGGACGAACGCAGCACGGGAGCAGCGAAATTCCAGATCACCAACTTGCTGCGGCAACGCCACAACATTCTTCGGGATGACGATTTTGCTGTTCGATCTCAAAAGGATGCCCTCAGCATCGTTGGCACGATTACTGGTGGACTCACGTTGATGCTGGCCGCGATCGGAGGAATCTCCCTGCTGGTTGGGGGGATTGGGATCATGAACATCATGTTGGTGTCCGTGAGCGAGCGGACCGAGGAAATCGGCCTGAGAAAGGCTCTGGGTGCACGCAGCAACGATGTCCTCCTGCAATTCCTTGTGGAATCACTGGTGTTGGCCACTCTTGGTGGTGCGATCGGCACCGGGGTTGGGCTTGGAACTGTGGCACTGGTGGCCGCCGTCACACCGTTGCCGGCCAGCATTGGTACATCAACGGTTTTGGTCACCGTCGGACTGTCGGGCTCGATCGGCTTGTTCTTCGGCGTGGTGCCGGCCCGACGCGCCGCCAAGCTCGACCCGATCGTGGCGTTGAGAAGCCTGTGAAGCTGACCCAACTCACGCAACAACTGCTTTACAGTCATTAATCATTTCTCAGATTCATGAATCAGCGCTGGCGCCTCATAGCCCTCTGGCTCCTGCCGATCGGGGTGGTGCTGCTGATCGCCTGGCAAGTCCTGAGCAGTGGGGGACTAAATCGCATCGGCGCAAACGGTCCAACGGTTGCGCCGAACAACTCAGCCGTCGCCCGCATGAGTTACGGCAGATTCCTGGACTACGTGGAAGCCGGTCGTGTCACCGCTGTTGATATCTATGACGGCGGCCGCAACGCTGTTGTTGAAGCGGTTGATCCCGATCTCGACAACCGTGTCCAACGTCTGCGTGTCGACCTGCCAGGTCTGGCTCCTGAATTAATCAATACGCTCAAGAATGAGGGCATCAGTTTCGACATTCATCCGCCCCGTTCAGCACCACCAGCGCTTGGTTTGCTGGGCAATCTGCTCTTCCCGCTGCTGCTGATCGGTTCACTGATTTTCCTGGCCAGACGCAACAGCGGCATGCCAGGTGGACCGGGTCAAGCAATGCAATTCGGCAAAAGCAAAGCCCGTTTCATGATGGAAGCTGAAACTGGCGTCAAATTCGATGATGTCGCTGGTGTCACCGAAGCCAAGCAGGAACTTGAGGAGGTGGTTACCTTCCTCAAGCAACCTGAGCGGTTCACGTCTGTCGGTGCACAGATTCCCCGTGGATTGCTTCTGGTTGGCCCTCCCGGCACAGGAAAAACGTTGTTGGCCAAAGCCATTGCTGGAGAAGCAGGCGTTCCCTTCTTTTCTCTGTCTGGTTCAGAATTCGTAGAAATGTTCGTCGGAGTCGGTGCAAGCCGAGTTCGCGACCTCTTCAAAAAAGCCAAAGAAAACAGTCCTTGTTTGATCTTTATTGATGAGATCGATGCTGTTGGTCGCCAACGTGGGGCTGGAATCGGCGGGGGTAATGATGAACGGGAGCAGACTCTGAATCAGCTGCTCACTGAGATGGACGGTTTTGAAGGCAATAGTGGAATCATCATTATTGCTGCAACCAATCGTCCGGATGTTCTTGATTCAGCCTTGATGCGTCCTGGTCGTTTCGATCGTCAAGTCACCGTCGATGCCCCGGATATCAAAGGTCGCCTGTCGATTCTGGAAGTCCATTGCAGAAATAAAAAGCTTGAAGGTGATCTGTCATTGGAGAGCATTGCCCGTCGCACACCGGGATTCACCGGAGCAGATCTAGCCAACCTGATGAATGAGGCTGCCATCCTCACGGCACGCCGCCGCAAGGATGCGATCGGTCTCAGTGAAATCGACGATGCCGTCGATCGGATCATCGCCGGCATGGAAGGCCGCCCCCTCACCGATGGTCGAAGCAAGCGATTGATCGCTTATCACGAAGTCGGTCACGCTCTGATTGGTTCACTGGTCAAGGATCACGATCCAGTGCAAAAGGTCACCCTCATTCCAAGGGGGCAAGCCCAGGGCCTGACTTGGTTCTCTCCTGATGAAGAGCAATCCCTGATCACCCGCTCCCAACTCAAGGCTCGAATCATGGGAGCTCTGGGAGGTCGCGCTGCCGAAGACGTTGTGTTCGGCCACCAAGAGGTGACGACTGGTGCCGGGGGAGACATTCAACAGGTGGCGTCCATGGCGCGCCAAATGGTGACGCGTTTCGGGATGAGCGATCTGGGACCTGTGTCTTTAGAGGGCGGTAATCAAGAGGTCTTCTTGGGTCGGGATCTGATGACGAGAAGCGATGTTTCCGATTCGATTGCGCGTCAGATTGACGAACAGGTCAGAACAATGGTGAAGCACTGCTACAAGGAGACGGTTGCCATCGTTGCTGAACATCGAGATGCGATGGATCAGCTTGTGGAAACACTGATTGAGAAGGAAACGATGGACGGTGACGAATTCAGATTGGTGCTCTCTGAGTTTGCAAACATTCCAGATAAGGATCGAACAACACCCGTCCTGAACTGAATCCTCTTTACAGACAAACCACCTCAGCCTACGTAAGTTGGTTGAGGTGGTTTTTTTTGGACGATGACAGCCGATGGGCCTCGATCACCCATGCAGGGCCACAGCCGTTTTCATGGTCCTGATTGGAGTCCACAGAGAGTAGCCTTCCACCAGAACTTAGAAGAATTTGCAGATCGAGTTGGTTTACTTGTAGGGCTTCAATCCAACGGTAAGGTGACGCAGGAAGAAGCTTTTGATCAAATTAAAACTCTCTGGAAAACTCTCAAGCTAAGCAAAAACGACTTACTTGATTAATTCGACGAGCTGATTTTTTGATATTTTCGACGTCGACAACGTTCTGAACAGTAAACAACTTCATCCCAACAATTCCGCCACGCCTTTCTCCATTGGAAATTTCGCCCACAAACGGGACATTCTTTCGTGGGCAATCCAGATTTCAAGAGACTGAGTGAACAGGCCTCTTATCGATAACGAGATCGATCAAGCCATAATTCACGGCCTCTGTAGGCGACATGAAGAAGTCACGATCCGTGTCCTGTTGAATGCGATCCAGGGGCTGGCCTGTTCGTTCAGCAAGCTCCTGATTCAACCGATCCTTGAGGAAAAGAATTTCATCCGCCTGGATTCTGATGTCGCTGGCTTGACCCCGAGCACCCCCAAGAGGTTGGTGAATCATGATGCGCGAATGCTGAAGGCTGCTTCGCTTGCCTTTTGTTCCTGCACAAAGAAGAAAAGCACCCATACTGGCTGCTAAGCCAACACAAACTGTGTGCACATCTGGCTTGATGTGCTGCATTGTGTCGAAAATCCCAAGACCATCGTAAACGGAACCTCCGGGTGAGTTGACATACAGATAAATATCTTTTTCTGGATCTTCCGCCTCAAGAAACAACATCTGAGCAACGATTCGATTTGCTGAGTCGCTGGTGACTGCTTCTCCAAGAAAAATGATCCGTTCACGCAGCAGTCGTGAATAGATGTCAAACGCTCTTTCACCTCGTCCGGACTCTTCGATCACAATTGGGATCATCGGACTCAATTCACCACTACATCCATCCTAACGGCGGCGTCTCTGGCGCTAAGGTCTCCCACATTGATTGAGTGATCAGACTTGGGCGACCAGCAGACCATTGCTGACAGCAAACGTGCATTTCATCAGCAGTTCCCTTATGTCATCGCCCCTCTGTACCGCAGAATCGCTGACGAGTTGCTGGTTGAGCTGCACCTGCTCAGTCATCAGCAACAGTTTCGGTCGACACCACTGTTTGCAATAGGGCTTCGAACCGTCTTCTCAGCATTCACGAGTGGTTACCGCCCGGAGGAGCATCCGGAGCTGATGTTCAGCGCTCTCTGCAGCAGCAATGGGTTCAACGCAGAAGATCTCAGACATCAATCGAACGCAACGCTTGAACAAGCCAAGAGCCAGGATCTGGATGGCCTTGCCCAGTGGCTTCCTGAATTCCGGTTGTCCGAGGGGGACCATTACTCACGCTTGATGGCCATCGGCCTTCTTGCCGTGATCGAAGAGGTCGCTTCGAAGAGTCAGGGTGCCGACAAGGAGATCGATGCCCGGGCCCGCGCAACAGAAATGGCGGAGGCGTTGAACTTCACGTCGACGCGGGTGGAGAAGGACATCAGCCTGTTTCTCTCCAGCCGTGAACGGATGAACCAGGCCGTTGAACTGATGGAGGAAACACTGGCCAGTGAGCGACGCAAGCGGGAACGACGCCAGGAGGAAATGGCTCAGGGAAGCAGCAGCTGACCATCCATCCAGCGCCAGTCCTCGAGGCTGATCGCAGCACCTTTCAAAGAGCGCACAACCAGATCAAGCTTGCGGGAGGAGCGCACCGGTGATGGCCATCCGCTGTGCAACAGACCCAGTTCGTTCATTGCGGAAGGCCGCAGGGTGGCCTGAAGCATCCCTGTGTCGGGCACCGGTCTTCCACTGGAGCGATTGTTTGTTGGCGCCGCGGCGATGCTGAAGCGGAGTAGAGGCTTGTTGCGGAGTGCAGGATCAGCAGGCAACACACTCCAACCGCCCAGCACCCGCTGCTGGCCGTCCTCGTCCTGCAGAAACCAAACGCGAGCAGGTGTGGTGGATCGTCCACCCGGATTGATCAGATCCTGATCTCGCCACTGGAGATCGGACTGTTGAAGGCGTTCGCTGATGTTCTCGAGTGCCTTGGTCAGCGAGGTTGTCATCCCGTCGACCTGCAAATCCAACTGAACACTGGCCTGAAAGGAACCACTCTTGCTGGACAACAACGACAAGGTCATTGGTGAGTTGAGCAGCTCTTGAATCAAGGGCGTGTTCAGACCGTAATTGTCCTCAAGGCCGTCTCGGATAAGAGGACGACGCAAAAGAGAATCAAACACTGTGCTTGCCGTCCGGCCTGAAAGAAACAGCAAGGGAGATGAAGAACCATCCCCAGGATCTTGAGCGTCTGGGAACAGACGAGCGATGTTGATCGGGTTTGGTGGCTTCAGTCGGTTTGATGCGCTGCGCAGCGGTCGAGACGAAACAACTCCACTCCAAGTCAGCTTGCGACCACTCAAGTTCAAGGAAACACAGCCGTGGGATGCTGACGCGAGAAGTGGCTGTATCGCCCCTGAAAGGGAGGCAAGTGCATCCGGAGTCCAGTGCACAGCTGTGGTGCTGCGCAACTGCTTGAAACAGAACTGTTCAACCGCCGGAGCGGTGATGGCAGGGGCTCGGAACCGTTGTTGAAATGTCTGACGGTTGAGGGCATCGCTGAACAGCAGAACCATCCCGCCATGCCGTTGGCTCATCGCCCGTGATTCCGGAGTCAGAGCAATCGGATCTCCAGGCCGCGTGCTCCAGTCCGGCAACATCAGAACCGGAGCTCCATCCTGCGGCCATCCTTGCCACCAAATCTGGCCGTTCAGACGTTCCCAGAGGAGCCGGGCGGTCTCGTTCCCGAGGCGAGTCTTCCAAAGGGATGGGGGCTTGGTCTCAGCGTCAACCCGAAAACTCTGCAGCATGGACAGGCTGTCGCTGATCTGCAGAAGCTCGCGTTGTCCGGATGGATCACCCGCGGCGTCAGGACGCAAGCGAGGCCAAGAACTGATCAACAGTCCTGCCGGACCAATCAAAAGAAGACAAAGCCCCGTTGTGGTCAACGGGTGCGATCTCAACCCTTTCAATCGGTTGGAGAGCCGCCGGTTCACCTCTTCGATCGCGTGGGTGCCGTGCGTCGGCGACGGTCTTTCCAGTCAACTGCGGAAAGGTAGATAACAGACGTACTGACGAAGACCAAGAGAACCACAGCCGACAAGGCGAGAAGCTGCGACAGAAGATTCGGCTCGGTGGCTGGCAAGGGATCAGAAGTTCAGCGTTCCGTCGCCGTTGCGACCCCATACGACCATGGCGATCGAGAAGCTAAATGTCGCGGCCAGTGCAGCCCAGGCGAGAGTGAACAACATGTGCTTGACCGCTCGAATGCAAAGATCCTACCTAGGGTCCTGAACTCTTCAGCACAGCTTCTGCAACCGTCATGACCAGCTCCAGCCCTGGATCCACCTCACTGCTGGAGCGGCAAAACGTCACACAGCGCTATCCACAGGCGCGAGTGATCGTTCTCGACGATGACGTCAACACGTTCCAACACGTCGTTGACTGTTTGCGACGCATTATTCCTGGGATGAGTGAAGACAAAGCCTGGGATCTCGCCAATCGAGTTGACAGCCAGGGTTCAGCTGAAGTTTGGTGCGGGCCGCTGGAACAAGCGGAGCTTTATCACCAGCAGCTTTCCGCTGAAGGACTGACCATGGCTCCATTGGAGCGTTGCTGATCAGGCGGCCGGTTTGCGTTTCGCCGTCATCAGCCGCAGAAGATCGGTGGTGCGAAAACGTTTCTTTCGTGAATCAAAGAAATAACGCATGACGCGTCCTGGGCAGATGGCAAGCCCACGGACTTCAGCTCCGTGCACTTCCACTGTCAGTGTTCTTGCTTCAGGACCACAGCGATCCTCCAAGGGGCCGGAGACGGCCTGTTGCAATGCATCAACGGAGCAAAGCATCGGCCAGGGAACGGTGCTCTCTTCGGCATAGCCAGACCCGCTAACTTCGACCAGTTCTGGCGAATTGATACCGATTTGGGACGGGTCGTCATCACACACAGCACCTACGTGGAGGGGTTAATCCCGTGGTTGAAATCGCTGTCTCGTGAAGCAGCGATCCAGACGATTACCCCTGCCGTGATCTCGAAGGTGAAAGGACGTTGTCAAACCCTGCAACTCAGGGTTTCCGTGCCGATCCGAGGTGGGTTCAAAATGGTTGCCCGCAAGGGGAGCAGCGCACAGGAGGTTTTTGTGGTGACCGAACTCGAGCGTGGCGCACTCCAGAGTGTTGTGGATCGCCACCGTCCTTGATCACCGTCCTTGATCACCGTCCCTGATCACTGCGGCTGAGGCTCGAGGGCCTGTCGACAGGCATCCGGGTGGCCTTCCATCACATCTTGATTGCTTCGACAGAGCTCAGCCCAAGCAGAGCGCGTGAAGCACTGCGGAAGGATGGCCCGACAGGCGACCTGTGCATCATCGGGCAGAAACGTGATCTCGCAGGCTGAAGTTTTGGTGGTGCTGAAAGCCAGGAGAGCCAGAAGGGTTGCCGACGTCCGAAGCAACACAACAGGAAAAACCAAAGAATCTTGTCTATCACCAAGCCTCCGCGCAATCGGAGTGCTCGCCTGAATCGCCATGCTGGGCAAGCTTCACGGATGGACCCAGGCGGTATCGGCGTTCTGTTGTCGATTGGGTGAACCGCCGTGCCGTGCGCGCCCCAGTGGTCGACCTGGAAGAACCAGAAGGGGAGTCAAAGTGGGGTTTCGTTTCCGGCTGCTGGGCCGGCCTACGGCGCCGTCACGACAGCCTCCCCAAGTCGAGAAAGAGTCAGATCAGAGCACTAGAAAAGGCCGTCACCAACACGGCAGTCCGAAGCCACTTTAGTCGTTGCAATCGAGACAGACCGGCCAGACGCGACGGATGTCATCTCTGGCTCTCAGCGCTTCCTCGCGGCGGGATGCGGCATCTGCTCCCCGCAGCAGCACGGTGATGTGGCCCATCTTGCGGCCGGGGGTTTCTGGAGTTTTTCCATACCAGTGGAAGTGGCTGTCGGGGCGTTCACGCAGACGATTGAGTCGTTCATCCAACGGTGCGACATGACCTCCAGGGGGAAGACCGAGGAGGTTCACCATCAGCGCTCCATCACAGGTGAGCTGCGGGGTGGGAACGGGCAACCCGGCAACAATGCAGAGCTGCTGGTCGAACTGACTGCTACTGCAGGCATCGATGGAGAAATGTCCGGAGTTGTGGGTTCGTGGCGCAATTTCATTCACCTGAAGCCCATCTGGACCATGAAAAAACTCAAGCGCCATCACCCCGACGTAGTTGAGTTTGGTCAGCAGAGAAGCCGCCATGTTGTAGGCGAGCGCATCAACCGACTGCTCCACCAACGCCGGTGCCAGAACCCAGTCGCAGACCTGGCGACTCTGATGGGTTTCCACCAAGGGAAAGCTGCGCACTCTCCCCTTGATGTCGCGACTGACCACCAGGGCCAGCTCTCGGTCGTAGTGGACCCAGGCTTCCAGCAGCCACTCCGACGGGTTCTCGCAGCGGATCAACTGAGCCAGTTCATCGACCGAACTGAGCACGAGTGTTCCTTTCCCGTCGTATCCGCCCCGTGACGCTTTGGCCATCACGGGGAAGGTCCAGCCCTTCGGCAGTGCAGGTTGTGAAGGTGAAATGCGACTGAGTGGCGTCCAGGGCGGGCAGGGAAGGTTGAGATCCTCCAACAATTGACGCTGAGAGATCTTGTCGACCAGTGGAGCAAGGGCCGCCAGGGCAGGTCTGAAGCGGATGCCCTGCTGCTCGAGAGGAATCAGGGCGTCGATGTTGACCCATTCGTTTTCAAAGGTGATGCCACGGCACCCCTCAACCAAGCGCCGCGTCCCCGCCACATCACGCGGATCAGCAGAGACAACACGGGTGGCACCGTCCGATGCTGGATCATCAACCGACGGCGTTTGAACGACGACGGGTATTTCTCGCTTCGAGGCGGCCTGCACCAGCATGCGTGCCAGCTGTCCACCTCCCACAACTCCGATCACGGCGGCCGAGCTGGTCATCTCCTGGAAGCAGCTGCAGAGAACCGAAGCTTGCCATCAAGCCCCAACCCCAGTCGCTCAGATCAGCTTTTGATCGCCGCTGAAGGCAAGACGGATCAAGGTGAACAGCATCACCAGAAGAAAGAGGGCGAGTCCCAGCGTGCAGGCATAGGTGATCTCGAGTTCGGCGAAGGCCTGGTCGTACACGTAATAAACGATGGTTCGGGTCGAATCCGCTGGTCCCCCCTGGGTCATCAGGAACACCTCCTCAAACACCTTGGTTGCAGCGATCGAAGAGACCACAGCAACAAGAGCGACGTAAGGGCGCAGCAGGGGAAGCGTGATGTCCGTGTGTTGACGCCAGCCTTCGCTTCCGTCGAGTTCCGCCGCCTCGTAGAGCTCCCCTGGAATGCCCTGCAGACCTGCCAGGAAGATCACCATGTAATAACCAAGCCCTTTCCAGAGCGTCACCAGCATCACGGCCGGCAGGGCGACTTGGGGGGATGTGAGAAACCCCACGGGAGTGAAGGCATCACCCAGCAGCGCCCCCAACCAGCCGTTGATCAAACCGTTTTCCGCATACAGCCAGCGGAAAGCAATGGCTGCCACAACGATCGACACCAGCACCGGCGTGTAGAAGGCACCTCGAAGCACGTGCATCCCCGGAAGGCTGCGATTGACCAGAACAGCAAGAGCCAGGGAGCCCAACACGATTGGAGGGACGACACCGAACAGGTAGAGAGCAGTGGTGACCATCACCTGCCGAGCCATCGGATCCACCAGGAGACGGCGAATGTTGGCCAGCCCCACAAAGCGAAGCGGTTCAGTGACATCCAGACCGGTTGCTGTGAAACTCATCACCAGCGCCATCAGCGCCGGCAGCAGCACGGAAACACTGATCAACAGCAAGGCCGGCGACACAAAGGCCCAGGCCGTGAGGCTGACGCGCTCATCTCCTGGGGCTGCCATGGGTCGAAGTGAATCCTCGGCAGACGTTACGTCTCCTGATCCAAGCCTGCCGGGCAGAGTGGATGCGTCGGCTGAACCATGCCATGACTGTTGCCCCGCAGCTCCAGCATCGACGGATCACCGTTGCTCTGAGCCGGGATCCCTATGACGTGGTGATCGGTCAGGGATCACTTGCGAACATCGGGCAGGCCTTGGTGGAAGCGGGAATCCAGGCGGGACGCAAAGTCCTGGTGGTGAGCAACGCCGATGTGGCGACGCCCTACGGAGAGCTGTGCCTGTCCTCCTTACGTGGCCATGGATTCGATGCTGAGCTCCTGCTGATCGAAGCCGGAGAAGACCAGAAAACACCCGCAACCATTGCGAAAATCCATGACACGGCGTTCGCGCGGAAGCTGGAACGCAGCTCTCTGATGCTGGCTCTCGGAGGCGGGGTGGTCGGAGACATGACGGGATTCGCCGCGGCCACATGGCTGCGGGGCATCGGTGTGATTCAGGTTCCAACCACCTTGCTGGCCATGGTGGATGCCGCGATTGGCGGCAAAACCGGCGTGAACCACCCCGGTGGAAAAAACCTCATTGGAGCCTTCCATCAGCCCCGTCTGGTGTTGATCGACCCGAACACCCTGGCCACCCTGCCGCAACGCGAATTCCGGGCTGGCATGGCAGAAGTGATCAAGTACGGCATTCTCGGCGACCCGGAATTGTTCACCCTGCTGGAGCGCTGCAAGGAGCCCGATCATGCCGAGGGCCTGACCAATGGACTTCTGGAAACGATTCTGGAGCGTTCGGCTGCCGCCAAGGCCCGCATCGTGGCTGCGGATGAAAAGGAGGGTGGCCTGAGGGCGGTTCTGAATTACGGCCATACCTTCGGCCATGTGGTGGAGACGCTCTGCGGCTATGGCACCTGGCTGCACGGTGAAGCCGTTGCCATCGGGATGGTCGCGGTGGGGGAGCTGGCAGCGCAGCGAGGAAACTGGACGCGTGAGGATGCGGATCGTCAGCGTCGCTTGATCGAACGAACCCTGCTTCCCTGTGCTTGGCCTCCTCTGGATCCCGAGGCTGTGCTGGACACGCTTCAGGGCGACAAGAAGGTGCGGGATGGTCGCGTCCGTTTCGTGCTGCCGACCTCAATCGGTTCCGTTGAAATCCACGATGACGTCAGCCGAGAGGAGATCTTGAGATGTTTGGAGAACCTGCAAGCCTGAGGTCAACCTCCCCGAGGTTCCGACCGAATAGCATCCAGCGGAAATCACCAAGACCGGCGGGATCCACCAGTCTGAGCATTGCTTCTCGACGGTTCAAGGCCTGCGGCAGCTGATCGGGCGCAAGGGTCTGCAGCCCATGGAGGCGTTCAGCCAACCCGAGTGCAAGCAGAGCTTCTCCCTGCCTCACACAGTCGATGGATCGCCAGCCCGAATGGACGGCAGCATCGATCGCCGTGTCGATGCAGAGATGCGCCGTCAGGTCCTGTGCACCGATCTGTTCCAGTGGAGCGTTGATGGCCTGCTGATGGCGGTACCCCATCAAGGTTCCGTCCGTTCGACGGCTCGCGTAGTAACGACGCGCTTCAAGGGAATAATCGATCACCAGAAGGGCCCCCTGCCTGAGCCCATTCGCGATCGCCCTGAACCAATGCGCCTGATCGGAGTGCCACTCCGTCGCCCAACCGTCCTGCACCTCTCCTGGGGGGATTGCGAAACCACAGCGGGCGGAGATCTCAGCAATGGATGACTCCAATGCAGAGGGAAGGGGCAGCGTGATGGTCTCCAGGCTTTGGTTTCCGCTGAGACGGACACCTTGCAGCTGCAGCGAACCGTTGCACCAGACCAGACGATCAACCGGCAAAGCATCAAAAAACTCGTGGGCCACGACAAATCCCACCACTGGATCGGATTGCAGCTGCTCAGCTGTCGACCAGCGAATCGGAATGGAGGAGGCCTCAAGCAGCCGCCGCTGCTGCCGTTCGCGCATGCCTGGATTGGCTTCCACAAGCACCAGTTCGAAACGCTCGGCACTGTCGGGAACAAGCTCCTGCAGTGCCGTAATCAGATCGGCGGCGAGATCTCCCTCTCCCGGTCCGAACTCAACCAGCGACAGAGGGGCAGCGGTCGGGAACAAGGGCACCCAGGCAGCGATCTGACGGGCCAGAAGCGCTGCGAAATCGGAGCCCAACGAAGGCGACGTCGCGAAATCTCCCGTTGGTCCAAGCCGGGCGCGACCGGAGCCGTAATAGCCATGTTCAGGATCGTTCAGAGCCCAGTCCATGAACTGCCTAAAGGGCACGGCTCCACCGGCCTGTTTCAGATGATGCGCCAACCAGGCTGGGCATGACGCAGCTTTTGATTCCATTGGTGAGAATGCCCGTCGCTGCAGCAGATCCATGGCAACACATCGCATCAGGAAGGTGTTGGCATGCCTGCTGGCCACGCTGCTCGTGGGTTTCACAGCCACGGCACCAGCCAGGGCCTATGACAATCCTGATCTGCTGCCGGATCATCCGACCCCGGTGATTGACCTGGCCCGCGCGTTCAGTGACAACCAAAGGGCAGGCCTGGAAGAAGCCCTCAATCAATTCGAAGACAACACCGGATGGAAGCTGCGTGTGCTGACGCAATACGAGCGGACCCCAGGGTTGGCAGTGCGGGAGTTCTGGGGGTTGGATGAGCGGAGTCTGCTCCTGGTAGCTGATCCCCGTGGCGGCAATTTGCTCAATTTCAACGTCGGTGACGCCTTCTTTGCGCTGATGCCCCGCACCTATTGGGTGGAGCTACAGACGCGATTTGGCAATCAGTACTACGTGAAGGACCACGGAGAAGATGGTTCCATCCTTGATGCTCTCAATGCAGTGGAGATCTGCCTTGAGCGGGGCGGTTGCCAGGTTGTTCCGGGTCTTCCCCTTGAACAATGGCTCTGGACGCTGACCACATCGATCCTCGGGGGATTGATCGCTGGATTTGCGGCCTATCCGCGAAAGGAAGGGGAGACGGTCGCTTGGGCCTGGCTTCTGCTGTTATCACCCCTTTGGATCATGTTGTTCGGTGTCTTCGGGATCGCCCCGGTGATCACCAGAACATCTGATGTGCTGCCCTTGCTGCGTAACAGCATGGGATTTCTGGGTGGAGCGGTTGCTGCCTACCTGATTGCCCAGGCAACGGTCGGTCGACAACTCAACAAAGAAACCGATCAGAGTTGAGTGGCACAGTAAATCCTGGACCCGGTGCACACATCGGGTTTTTTCGCTGACGACAATTCAGACCTGCGCTTGTCACGAAGCTTGCGCAGCTCTTCGAGGTTCACTTTGTAGAAGGATTTGAGCCGTGTGTACTTCTTCACGGGTTGGCCGTAGTAGCTGCGTCCAGCAAGGGTGGGGAAGGACGCCCACTCGGGGGCGAGCATGGCGGTCAGAACCGGGGTGAGAGAGCCGGCATCCGTCAGGGGAAGCGCCTTGCGTCGTTCAATCAAGAACAGAGCTCCCTGATCCTGAGCCGCAGGGCCGAAGCCGACAACACCGATGCTGCGCTGAACCAGATTCCAGGTGAATGGCATGAACTGATAGGCCCCTGCCGCAGCACTGGCGTAACGGGAGCTGTAGATCACACGGTCTGGGTGACGGTCCATGCTCGGCATCAGGCCGCCTCCGAACATCACCCTGTAACCCACATCCAAACCACCTCGCCAGGTTCCCTCTGCGAAACGGATGGTGTTGAGCATCGCCCTCCTCTCGGGAGTGATGATGTACGGAATGGCCCTGGAGGGCTGCTCGTCAGGCTCGCTGAGCAGCTGCGCTCTGGACTCAGGCGGAAGGAGACTGGCCTTGGAGGCCGGAGAAGATATGAATACAGGCGACAAACCGACGCAAGCGGTCAGGAGGGTGACTCGACCAATCGTTGCGCGGATAGTCATAAAAGGCATTCGAAGGGCTTGTCCTCTTGCGAGGAATGGATGTCAGAAGCGGATGACAACCGTCTGTAACGGTTTGACCATGACCGTTACTTTGTCGAACGAATAGGCCAAGGCAACGGGTAAATATGCCAGCGAACAAATTGTCTGCAGTGACAGTCAGCGCGATGATTTCATCGAAACCAAGTACGAATCACAAGAGATTGCAATGGTTGCTACGTAGCTTCAAATCAAATTTGCCCGCAAAAACTGAGAATGATCTGAGCGGCACGTTGAGCACCATCGCTCTCTAAAGAACTGGAGGACGGTGGATGCAAGGGACGATCAAGCTTCCAATCCCCAGTCATGAAGGCGTCTCTTGAGAGCACTCTGTGACGGGAATGGCGTTGAAGACCATCCATGAGAGCGTTCACCTCAGCAAAATCCTGTCGTTCCACAACGTGGAGCCCCACCTTGAGGGACATGGCTTCACAGAACGTGCTGAAACCAGGCTTGCCGATATGGCGGTCACAGAATGGAAAAACGTCGAGAGGACGGACGCCTTGGGGAAGAATCGCGACATTGTCGAGCTGATCCAGCTGGTTCTGATCGGCTCCCCCCACGGCTGATGCCATCAGGAAGTGGTGGCTCGGCCAGCGTCTGAACAAACCGGGGTCCACCTCCAGGCCCATACCACCGAAACTGAGCATCACCAATGGCTTCTCAATCGATCTGAGCTGCTCCCGCAAAGACGGAGGAAGGCCACGAGGTTCGCTGCAGACCAACGGGAGCTGGTCCTGCGGGATGCCCCAATCCATGGCCAGATCGAAGGGACAGCGCAACAGGAGATTGCCGCGGCCATAGCGATGACGAGCCGACTCGGCATGGGCAAGAAAGTCCCCACCGAAAGGCGCATAGATCTCATCCCATCCAAAATTTCCAATCCACACCAGCGGTGCATCAAGACGGTCGGCAAGATCTGCGGCGGCTGGGGGAATATCCCCAATCACCAGAACCGGGAGGCCTTGAGCTCTGATCCAGTCCGCCTCGTCGGAAAGCTGGACAGGCAGTTGGGTTTCAAGTTCAGCAAGGGCGTCCAAGGTCCTTGGCGGGTCACTGCCGAGGGCATCGGCCTGGACCATGCCCACATCCCAGCGGCAGGGGCGAACCTCCACGGCATCGAAACCAAGCAAATCGATCAAGAACGCCTTGGGAACCATGGAACTGATCACCAGTCGCCAGTCCGGTCGAAGCCGATGCAACTGCTGAAGCACGGCGGCATCCCGGGCCGCATGACCAAAGCCGTGACTGCTGCTGCAGACGTAGATCAGCACGGGTGAATCCGCTCCAGGGGCAGCTCTTCCTGATGAATCAGAACACCCTCTGGCGTGTACCAACGGTGGCTGAGATGGCTGAGTCGGCATCCGCGGAATTCAGCCCATGACAGATGAAGAAGACTGCGCTGCTGATCATCCGCACCGGCTCGTGGCACACAGGCGGCATTCAGGTAAACGATGCCTCGACGATCGCGGTGGAAGCTTTGCCGCAAGCCTCGACCCCGCTTGAGCTGATGGTGCATGTGGCCGAAGACCACGAGATCCGGAGCACGCCGGCGCGCCATGCGATCCAGAGCCAGGGCAAGGTCCTGATCGCCCCAGTCGACCGCAGGGGACTTCCAATCCCGACCACAGGGGCTGTCCGGATCGGATCCCAGACCGGTGGGACCGCAGTGCGCCAGCACCACCAACGGCTGATCAGCTGGGACATCCGCTGCGGCAGCCACGATCCGATCAGCGGATTGTTCCACTGTGACCGGTCCGAACACGGCTTCCACCGCCTTGGAAAGCTGAAATCCACCACCGGCACTGCAGGGGCGTGCACCGACAACAGCGATCTCCGGTCGGGTCCAGCATCGACGTGACCAGGCGCAGTGCTGTTCACCGAGAAGGGCCAATTGCTGTCGCAACACGCCGCCGCTTTGATCCCGGCCACGGTCGTGGTTACCAAGGATCACCGCCACGGGGTGAGGCAGAGAAGCGATCCGTTTTGTCAGGCGCAGGTCACCATCACTGAGATCACCCACGAACAGAACAGCATCCGGAGCAAGTGCCGACAACAACCCCTCATCAGCTCCACTCCAGGAGCCGTGCAAATCACCGGCAATGGCAAGTCGGAGTGCCGGCAGAAATGCTGTTTAGGCTGAGACCATCCTGCCCTGGCTCCAACCGATGACCGCTGACAACAGCCTGGTTGCGGCGATTGAACGGCTGAAGCAAGAGCGCAATGCCGTGATCCTGGCCCACTACTACCAGGAACCCGAGGTTCAGGACATCGCCGACTTCATTGGTGATTCCCTTGAACTCTCACGCAAGGCCGCCAACACAACCGCGGATGTGATCGTGTTCTGCGGCGTTCATTTCATGGCCGAAACAGCCAAGATCCTGAGCCCGCAGAAAACAGTTCTGCTGCCTGATCTGGACGCCGGCTGCTCACTCGCCGATGACTGTCCGGCGGACGAATTCGCAGATTTCCGCCACAAGCATCCCGACCATTTCGTCATCAGTTACATCAATTGCACTGCAGCGGTGAAGGCTCAGAGCGATCTGATCTGCACAAGCAGCAACGCGGTGGATCTTGTCCGACAGATCCCTGTTGATCGGCCTGTGCTGTTTGCTCCTGATGAGAACCTCGGGCGTTGGGTTCAACGGCAGAGCGGCAGGGATCTCACCCTTTGGCCCGGTCGCTGCATCGTGCACGAAACCTTCAGTGAAGAGGCTGTTCTACAGCTGAAGCAGGAACATCCCGATGCAGAGGTCATTGCCCATCCTGAATGTCAGGAACACCTTCTCGAACACGCAGATTTCATCGGCTCCACCAGCAAATTGCTCAACCACAGCGAAAGCAGCCGTGCTGAAACATTCATCGTGCTGACGGAACCTGGAATCCTGCACCAGATGAAACAACGGGTTCCAGAGAAAACATTGATCGACGTTCCAGGGATCGATGGATGCAGTTGCAACGCATGCCCCTACATGCGACTCAACACCCTCGAGAAACTGCACGCTTGTCTTGAGAACCTGGAACCTGCGATCGAACTGGAAGAAGAGCTGAGAATCAGGGCACTTCAGCCGATTCAGAAAATGCTGGAGCTCAGCCGATGAACAGAGCCCAAGCCACTCACTTCTTGCGGCAGTAACCGGCGCCAACATTCATGAAACCGGACGGGCAGGCTTCTCCGTTCGTGGGTTTCATCTCGTAATAGATCGGAGACACGCATGTCGTGCCGAGGGTGTTCACGTATCCCAGGGGGCACTGGTCGTGACCCTGTGCCTTGGGGATCTTCTTCTGAGCCAGCGCAGAACCGGGCAGGACCAAGGACGAGGCCACCAGGGCTGAAATCAGAAGCTTCATGAACAAGGCACAACAACGCGCTCAAGCTACGGGCCTTGCAGACTTGGCGCATCGAATGAACAGGCTTGATCGAGCGCACCGCCGAAGGCCTCTACTGCCGGGCTGCCGATGCCTGGATTGATCCCTGGCGACCCGTTCCAAGGGCGCTGATCACCCACGCCCATGCGGATCACGCCAGATCCGGCTGTGGTTCTTACTGGGCGGTGGCGAGCAGCGAGGGAGTGCTCCGGCAGCGACTCGGCCAGACCATCAGCCTGCATCCGGTCCAATACGGAGAAGAGCTCTGGCTCGGGCAGTGCAAGGTGTCCTTCCACAGCGCCGGCCACGTGCTCGGTTCTGCCCAGATCCGGCTGGAATGTGATGGGGAGGTGTGGGTGGTGAGCGGTGATTACAAACGGGACGACGACCCGAGCTGCACGCCATTCGAACCGGTGCCCTGTGATGTGCTGATCACGGAGGCCACATTTGGCATGCCGATCTACCGCTGGCAAAAGGGTTCAGCCGTGGCTGAACAGATCCGGGACTGGTGGCAGGGAGATCAAGATCGTCCCTCTCTGCTGTTCTGTTATGCCTTCGGCAAGGCCCAGAGGCTTCTGGCGGAATTGAGGTCCATCGGTGTTGAGGACGAGGTGCTTCTGCATGGCGCGGTGGAAACGGTCACCCGTCACTACAGGGATGCAAAGGTTCCGATGACGCCATCCCGTCCGGTGAGTGAGCTGCCGCGCAGCGATGCTCTTGCAGGGCGCTTGGTTCTGGCACCGCCTTCAGCCCATCGCTCCAGCTGGATGCGACGGTTCAAGGCACCTCAAACCGCATTTGCGTCCGGATGGATGGCGGTGCGAGGAGCACGCAGGCGTCGTGGCTATGAGCGGGGCTTTGTGCTCAGCGATCACGCCGACTGGCCAGGTCTGATCAGGACAGTTCGGGAAAGTGGAGCCAAAAAGGTGTATGTCACCCATGGTCAGAGCGACGTGCTCGCTCGCTACCTGCGCGAGGTGGAAGGGATCGATGCTGAGCCGCTGGACACGCTGTTCGAAGGGGAAAGCGACTGAATACAACGATCAGCTCACATGCCACAGGCTCTCCAAGCCTCTGAACACCGAAATAGAGCCATTTGAAGAACGACTCAGCATCGATTGATTGAAAGGCAAACAAAAGATCCTGCAGCGGAACAAGGAAGTTCAGGGTGTTGATGGGCATTGGTCAGACGTGACTGATTGACGTGTTCCCCGCTGGTGGACTGTTGAACAACGGGGAACTTGAAATTCTGGCTCTTGATTGATTACCGGCAGCAGTTAAACAAGTTCAACTCCAACGTCACTGCAATAACCCTGCCAACGTTGGAACCACTCCTCGTCTTCTCTCACCTCTGCCGAATCCATCGTGCACCAGATAGGTCGAAGGCCTTCCCGCTCAGGACCCAATGGCAGTAGAGGAATCAAATCGAGAGTTCTCCCTCTTTTATTGCTGACGACAAATATTTCCTCCCTCAACGAATCCAGGATGTCTGGATCCTCTTCATAAAGATCAGCGAATGCATCAGTCATGCGTTTTGGACTGCCAGTAGCTAGGAGGCTGCCCTTTTTTGATTGATACAACGATCTTTCGAAAACATTCAAGCCAATCANGAGGTCTGACTTCTTGTTAAGTTTACCGTTTTGATTCGTNTCTAAGTAAANNGAAGTNTCCTTNNTNCGNNTATCCACCAANATNAANCCTTTAGCTTCACTTGCNGGANNCATATCCNNGTCNTCGTCNGGNCTACCCATNNANNATTGATCANANGTAAATNCAAGCCGATTAAANTTCNNCTTTTTGCTTTTCTTTTGACTGGCGAATGTNCCAACNAGTGTGTANATCATTNACTAAATTTNGCACACNAAAGTTANNATNNAGCTATATCCTTGGCGCAATTTTCGGCATATCCTAACTATCTACGTGTTNCCCGATACTTCACACCCGAAAACTGGAATNGGNTGAGTGACTTAAATTCGCCGTAATCCCATTCGGGCTGGATGGGTTGAACCGCACCTGCGTCCCTGCAAGCCTGCTGCTTCTGAAACTTGGAGGAACTGGTGGAACGACANAGCCACGAATGGNANCTGTCGTTGTAATGGTTTTTTGCCAGTCGTACCCATCTGTTCTTGACCTTGCCCCCTGAAAGAGCCGCAGCAACTATTCAGCAGCCAAGGCCTGCTCCAGTTGATCAACATCCCGCTGCAGGTCTTCAACCCGCTGCTGCAGATTCTGCTCACGGGCGTGCTCAGCCTCATCGAGCTGCTGACGACCGCCGTTCATCATCTCGGTGTAAGTGAGTGCTCTCGGCTTCAATGGTTCAGCCATCAGCTCTGCACCGCTGAAGCCAGAGCCATCACGGTGAGGCCACGGCGCACAGCGTCAACAGCATTCCTGCCGGTTCCGAAGGACACAAGATGGTCAGCCGTCACCGCGTTCATGGCGGTGGGCATCGGCTGAATTGAAAGCATGGATGGCTGCCCGTCAGGCTTCCAGTTTTGACACGGAAAATCAACAGTGCAATGGTTAGAGCGATTGTTTTCGGAGCAGTCATTCAGCCNCAAAAACCAACAACCGAACCCACCCAAGGCAGCTGCTCTCAGTGGATTGAGAGATGATTGCCCATTCGTGATCAATTCAGCTCTGGCGCTGGTTCTAGATCGCCGACTGATATTGATCAGAGCCCAGTCACGACAGTGGATCTATTGGATAGACCAGGCTGCCGACTGAAGCATCGGTGGATGATTCGAATCCAACAACATGCTTATAAAAAAAACGGAGCCATGGACTTGCAATCCTGACTCCACGCAGCACCAATCACAATGCCTCGCACCACCAAGGCATTGGTCAGAGATCCTCTATCAAATCCCTGACAAATGAACTGTGACAGCCTTCAGGACAAAGCACATCACCCATATGGGGGAGAAGTTTCCTGAAAATATCCCCTAAATGAGGGATTTAATGCCGCTGAAAAAGAAGCAGATTAGTATCACGACAGAATTGATCAATGGAACAAACCTTCTATACGGGCATCATTGGAGCTGTCCTAGCAGCCACTTCGATGACAGGACGAGAGCCCACTGAACCTGTTGCAATGGTCAAATACCAATCAAGTCATCAAGTTGTTGTGTACCCTATATTTAACAATGAACCAAGAACTTTGACGTAGTTTTCTCAGGTCCATTTACAAATTTGCTTGGACGTTACCCTAAAAAAAAGGTAGGAGGCTAATGCACTGTTGCGGTCGCAATATGCGCTTTAAATGCTGCATTTAGCGTGGTGCTGACATTGCAGTGTGACGATGCAATCAGTGCGCAATACATGAAAGACTTGATACAACTACTGATGTAGGCCACATCTACGTTAACGATGATCTGATGAAAAAGAATTCGATTGTTTAACAAAGACCGGGGGACGTTTGTATCGGCATTGCCTTATGCGATGGTGCGTCTGTCATAACCAGCATTCAGCCCGACTATCCAGCTACGGTCGACATTGAGCCATTGATTGAGCCAGCGGTCGCCCAGGCTTATGCAGGTTGAGAAGCTTCCATCCACGTCGGTGTTGATGATGCTGTTTTTGACATCGCGGTCAGCGAACTTGACGTTGACAAAAGCATCGACATATCAACCGCTGTGTTCGTCAGCAGAGAGAGGAAGAAACCCACCTATGCCGGCTTGGTTTGAAGTGCCAGCTCCTTGCAGTGCATCTTGGATGCCAATGGTGGGTTTGACGACGTCTTTGAAGAGCCCATGCTCATAACACCACTGAGGTTTTCTGTAGTGCCGTCCTATGACTTTGCGGACAACTCGGCAACAGCTATGGCAGAAGACAATAGTCCCACTCTATGTCGGCGGAGCATCGGACTGTCATCAGTCCAAAAATGATGCTGTCTGTTGATTTGATTTGCATCAAAAGCCTGGGATGTCCAGGCCCTGGGGTCCATTTATTTCGCAATGCATGCCTCCATCTCATTGACGAAGGCGATCGATATCGAAATTTATTTTGGTCTTTGCCGCTACAACCCATAACTTCATTGAAATTACAATTAACAATTTCAATCAATTGTAATGGAATGGCGTAAAACCACCAGCTGGATGAATCCGAATAGCGGTAATGCCTCAACAATACAATCCTTGATAGGGCACTTCTTGCGAGACCGATTGTCGCCAAGCCTGCTGGATGCTCAAACCAAGAAATTTCAACAAGAAACTTGTGGAGCAACTTGGGGACAGCCGCCTTACGAAAAGGTTGTTGAGTCAGAGGCTGATTTAGACTGGCTGATTAATAATCCAAGTGCCTACAAAAATGCTGTCTGTATTATTGAACCCGCAAGCAATGTTGGGCAAAACAATGCAAAGGAGGATGTTAGAGCCTCCAGCAATATTGCTTATTTGTGTCGTGTGATAGCTGATTGTGATTCTATCTTATTTCCACTTTGGAAGCTAGGCAATCTTAATCAAAAAAAGTTAGATCATATTTTCGAGACTTGTTTGGCTGTATTCGTTGAGGGTGGTTACCCTACCGCTAAAGATCCTGAAAGTTTTGCTGGACAGAGCATATCCTTAAGGGAGCTTCAGTCTGTCATAGAGCATCTAGTGACTGCAAGAACACATAAAAGTGCACCTCACATTTTCATTTGCATTGGCCATCAACTATCAGCTCAGGCGCACGTGAATCTTATTCAGAAAGCAATCAGCGCAATCCGATCTGATCTGCCAAGTATTTGTGAGTTAAATAGTTTTCAGCATAATCTTTTGATGGATTGTTGCGATCAGATCGAACAGATTGGTCTTGACTTGACGATACAAAAAAATGGTCTTCAAATTGCTAAGGGTTGGAATGATAATTGTTTTGCTGTGGCCTTGAATGAGGTTCCAGAGGTTGGGCATTGTGAGCTTCATCGCTATGAACACGATGGTGTTCACCCATCGCTATGCTTTAATAGTCTTCTGGCAGAGCATGTCGAGACAAGCGACATCTATAATGGAATTGTTGAACAGTCTATATCTTACGAGAAAGATCTGAATATTGTCATGTTTCATAGCGATGAAGTTAATGAAGAGTCGATTCTTTTCTCTAATTGGGCCTATTCCCAATTGCATCATGCTCTCCATCCGTCGAGGCATTTCATTGCGCTCTCTGAGTTGTCATGGCTGTTGAGTTTGCCTCGGTCTATTGAAATTCTTTGTTCGACCTTCGCCGAAGGCTCAAAATGCACTGAGGTGGCGGCAACATGTATCACATACATAGACAGAGAAACAAAAGAGATTCGTCGATCATTTAGCTTTCAGTTTCATCCTGAATTGCTGAATGATCTCAGGGAATTTAATGTTGCGGGAGAACCAAATTATGCGAAATTGAAAAGTGATGATGGCATCCGAATGTTAATGAGGGTTCTGTATGAGAGCATAATTGACTAAGGATAAGGATTCAAATGCCATTGCTCGTTTTTGCTCCTAGGGCTCGAAGGAGTCTCACAGTTATCCCATTGCTGATTGATCGCCAGTACCAGCTGAGCGACGAACATCAGGCCCAGCAGGTAATCGACGACGCCACCGCCGACGATGTGTTAGGGCTATCAGCAACAGCCACCATTCAGGCCGAAGCAATAGAGGCCAGCCGAGAGCAGACCCTGCAGGTGCTACGAAAGGCTCCAAGAGCAGATCACAAAGGTCGCGGTGGAGATCAGCGCTCCTGTGTAGATGCTCCAGGACAACGCCGAGCCAATAAACCAGTTCAACCAAAATCAGAACGCAATAGCGGACATGCGGGAGCTAATCAGCCGAGAAGTACTGACACATCTGACGTCTCATTGACCAAAAAAGAAGTATGAACTCCCAAGGGAAGAGNNCCTGAGCCAGGGGGNANTNAAGAGGACTTTTCGATTTCAGAGATCCAGCTGGACAGNCGNTCGTTGATGCCGGAATGAAGGTCATCTCCAGTGTTTTTTGCACTGTTGAGAAACTCGGCGAGCTTGCCTTTCAGAGCCTGATTTTTCNGGTCCAGCGCATCTGACTGCTCCTCGGCAAACACNTGGGCTGCCCTGATCTTCTCGGCCACGGTGTCAACACCACCATCAAGGGACCCTTTGAGGCTGTTTGCCAACTGTTGAATGCGATCGCGCTTCTGCAGAGCCATGGCAAGGAAGATTGTTGCCTCTCCATAGCAACGCCAGCCGCAACGGCGGAAACGCCACCCCAGCATTCGCGCAACGAACTTCGTCAGGATGATGCGGTTGCATCGGCATGCATGCGGAGGTTCCAGGCCCTTTACGACCGTCTGGATCAACTGAACGGCACCAAGGCCAANGTGGAGGTGCTGATCNAGCATTTCCGAACCTGCGAAGCCGAAGATTCCGCCTGGGCGCTGGCCTTGCTGCTGGGCAAGCGACGTCGCAGGTTGATCACTGGCCGACGTTTGCGCGACGTGCTTCAGGAGCGCACAGGCCTGCCGGAATGGTTGATCGCCGATTGTCACGGCCAGGTCGGGGATTCAGCCGAAACGCTGAGCCTGCTNTGGCCNGAGGTNCGCGATCGTCTGCCACCGATCTCAGCCGATCTCCCCGACCTGTCACACCATCAGCCCTTGCACTGGTGGATGGAGACCTTGCTCCCCCACATCAGTGGCTTGAAAGGTGACGATCAGACCGATGCTGTGCTGTCGCTCTGGCAATCGCTTCCTCAGGAACAGCAATTCATCGTCAACAAACTCTTGACCGGTGGATTCCGTGTGGGTGTGTCCACAGGCCTGATCAGCCGCGCGGTAGCGGCAGCCTTCGGTTTAGAGGAAAGCCTGGTGGTGCAGCGCCTGATGGGGGGGTATACCCCCTCAGCTGAAAGCTTTCGCGC
>NHKA01000029.1:0-15599 GCA_002169615.1 Cyanobacteria bacterium TMED229 | reverse complement strand
GGGTAGCCATGTGCGGAGTGGATAACCGCTGAAAGCATCTAAGTGGGAAGCCCACCTCAAGATGAGTGTTCCCATGGGGTAACCCAGTAAGGTCACGGGAAGAACACCCGTTGATAGGCTCTACGTGGAAGTCCAGTAATGGATGCAGCGGAGGAGTACTAATAGACCGAGGGCTTGACCAACTTTTTGGTTCTTGCCTAAAAGACTTTGTTTCATTCAGACGCGTGGCGAAAGCTGCAGATCCTATGCAGTTCTCAAGGTTCAATCCTTGAGAATGTTTAACTATCCTGGTGTTCATGGCGGTGTGGAACCACTCCGATCCATCCCGAACTCGGTTGTGAAACGCATCAGCGGCGACGATATTTGGGGGGTAGCCCCCTGAGAAAATAGCTCAATGCCAGGTAAAACATTCTTATTTAAAGGGNTTGGAGATGAGCGTTGATCATTGATGGTCAACCCATCACCATCCCCCNTCTGAAGAAACCACCTCGCTATGAGGTGGTTTTTTTGTGCACCTATGCTCTTNTCTTGGTCATGTTTGTGGTCGCCAAATCCATCACCTGATCGAGGCTTGTGATCACAGTGTGGTTGCCTGGGTCTAAACCAGGGTTCCCCTCTCTGAGGCTGAAAAGTGTTCTCAGGTCAGCGGATGCTGCCGCGTNGCATTCTTCTTTGCTGTCGCTAATGAAAAGAATTTTTCCTGGTTCGGCNGCCAGTTCTGTTGTGATNNTTCGNTAACTGTTTGCATNTTTTTTGGGGCCAATATGTGTGTCGAACCAATGGCTGAATAGTTCAGAGCAGTCCCCAAGTGTTGTGTGTGAATACAGCAGCTTTTGTGCGTGAATGCTCCCAGATGAGTATACCGTTAACTGAAATCCTGCTTGTTTCCAAGCATGAAGGCAAGACCATGCCTCTGGAAAAAGTTCAGCGGTGAGATCCCCTGTGGCGTAGCCGTGATCCCAGACCTTGCCTTGAAGTTCTTTTAAGGATGTTGATTTTCGGTCGATTGTGATCAGATGCTCCAGATAAGGCAACACGTTCATGGGATTATTTTTGGCNTCGTTTGGCACCTGTTGAAGCAATTGTTGGCTTTTGGGGTCATCGTCAGTCAGCCATTCCTGCCAAACATTTTGGATGATTTTCTCGCATTCGCGATCGTGTTGTGCTTGCTTGATGAGCGTTGGTAAATGCTTTCTTGCATAGGGGAAGAGGACTTCGCTGACGAAGTTTGTAGGACAGGTTGTTCCTTCAATGTCCAGAAGAAGGTCAGTGATCATTTGCCAATGCTCAGCAGATGTTGCTTCCAGCTCAGGTCGAGTAGGAACTCGATGATCTCAACATGACGGCGGGCTTCGGCGATGTTGCGGCCCCAGCTGTACAGCCCGTGGCCTGAAACAAGCAGCCCGTTCGGAGCTNTGTCAAGCAGGGGTCTGATCGCTTCAGCAAGTCTGTTTGTGTCTTGATCATTGGCGACAATCGGCAGCTCAACCTTGGTTTCATGGGTGTTGATCCCACGTAGGCCTTTCAGCATTTCCCATCCCTCGAAATGGATGAAACCGTTCTGTTCGTAATGCCGGGACAAGACGGTTCCAACCGGTGAATGCGTGTGTAGAACCGCACCCGCATCCGTTTGTTTGATGATCATCAGATGCAGAGGTGTTTCGGCGCTGGCCTGTCCTTCGCCATACACAACGTGTCCATCAGCGTTGATTTTGATGATGTCTTGATCACGCACCTGTCCTTTATCCACACCGCTTGGAGCCATCATCAGCACGAGCGGATTGATCTGATCGACCACGCTGAAATTACCGCCTGTTCCATCACACCATCTGCGTTGATGCAGGCCTTGGATGGTTGCGATCAACTCGCTCCGGTTGGTCGTTGAGACGCTCACGTCCTGCCATCACCCTTCTCCTCTATACAGGATTTAGGCGCTTTGGTTCCCTTTGCCACTGCCTTCCAGCCTGGTCTGGTCCGGTGATCATCTGCAACTCCTCGATCAACGTTGTTTGCCGGAGCAGATTCACTATCTCCGCCTTCATCAGTGGCGTGACGTTCAGCAGGCCATCACCACCATGGCTGTNCGCGGGGCACCAGCGATCGGGATTGCAGCAGCATGGGGGGTGGTGTTGGCGGCTCGAAGCGGCGACGACCTTGAGGAAGCCTTGGTGGCGCTACGAGGGGCTCGTCCCACAGCCGTCAATCTCGGCTGGGCCCTGGACAGGATGCAGCAAGCCATCAACAACCAGATCGAGGCGGATCCCGTCGGGCTGGAAGCCGTAGCGGCTTCGATTCAGGCGGATGACCGGNNGCTGACCCAACAGCTCGTGGATCACGGCGTCGGCCTTCTCCCGCCCAACTGCAGCGTGCTCCATCACTGCCACACCGGAGCCATCGCCACAGCAGGGGTTGGAACGGCCCTTGGCGTGATCGCTGCAGCCCATGCCCGGGGTGTGCTGATGCATGCCTGGCTCGATGAAACCCGCCCCCGCTTGCAGGGTGCGGCTCTGTCGGCCTGGGAACTCGGCTGTCTGGGAGTTCCCTGCACCGTGATCGTGGATGGTGCCAGCGGCTTGCTAATGCGTTTGGGGCGGGTGGATGCTGTCCTGGTGGGTTGTGACAGGGTCGCCGCCAATGGTGATGTGGCCAACAAGATCGGGACCTACAACCTCGCCATCGCCGCGCGGGCCCATGGCGTTCCCTTCTACGTCTGTGCTCCAAGCAGCAGCATTGATCTGAACACTCCGGATGGAGATGGGATCACCATCGAAGAGCGGGAGGGCAATGAAATCACGACCATCCGTGGACTCGAGGTGGCGGCTCCTGGGGCTCAGGCCTGGAATCCAGCCTTTGACATCACCCCAGCCCACTTGATCAGTGGACTGGTGACGGAATTCGGTGTGCTGCGCTCCCCCTTTCGCCCNANGCTGGCTGACCTGCTCCGGGCCAATCACGTCTGACAGCTCGCGCACCAGTGGGTGCTGCGGCCGGAAAGTTTCTGGCGGATCAGGGTCGCTCCACACCGTCTGCAAGGTTCGCCACCGCGTCTGTACACCAAGGCCTGGCCGCCGTAGTTGCCATTGACGCCCTCGAGATCACGGAAATCGCTGAAGGTGGTGCCTCCCGCTCCNATGCTGGCCTGAAGAACGTCCACCAAACATCCACGCAGGGTCTCCAGTCGCGCCAGGGAGAGTCGGCCCGCTGGCGTCAGAGGTTTGATGCCAGCCGCAAACAAACTTTCGTCCGCGTAGATGTTCCCCACCCCAGCCACGAGTGCTTGATCGAGCAGAGCGGTCTTGATCGGCCTGCTGCTTCCTTTGAGCCGTTCCTTCAGATATTTGGCGGTGAAGGCGTCACTGAAGGGTTCCGGACCGAGTCGGGTCAGCCCCGTGATCACCGCCTCCACGGGTTGACCAGGGGGAACCCACCACATCTCACCGAAGCTGCGCATGTCCACGAAGCGCAGTTCCTGATCCTGCGGATTCCAGATGCGAACGCGGGTGTGGCGGCAGGGTTCGGATGGTTCCGGGTGCCACTGGAACTGGCCTGTCATGCGGAGATGAACTCCCCAGACGCCCCGGTCGGGATGCAGCGTTGCCATCAGATATTTGCCCCGCCGCGTCCATTCACCGACCTCGGCTCCACGCAAGGCGCTTTCGAAGGCCTGAGGGCTCTCAGGATTGGCAACCGCACGTGATCTGCAGACTTCAACATCTGCGATCACAAAGGACCTCAAACGGTCCGCCAGTCCCCGGCGAACCGTCTCAACTTCAGGAAGTTCAGGCAAACGCCTCAGGCCTGCTCGAGTTCAGCCTCGGCGAAATTGTTGGTGTTGACGCCACCGTCTGTTCCATCAAGGCCGTTGTAGTTGACCTTCTCAAAACGAACCACCACTGGATAGCGGATGCCGGACTGGTCGATCGAAGCCACTGTTCCGACTTCGTTGAACCAGTAGGACTCTGGACGCTTGATGCGCACTTTGGCGCCGCGGGTGATCGCCATCGCAGGGCATGGANGGATGCAATCGCGAGCGTATCGCCCAGCCAGGACCACGAACGGACAGCGTCACAGAATGTCGTCCCTGCCGTCGAACGTTTCGCCGTTGACTTCATCCGTTGTGGCCGAACAACCCGTTTTGCAGCTCGATCTTCCGGATCCTGAGCGGGACGACATCAGCACGATGGAGTTTCTGGCCCGCCTCGAACAGGCCTGGGCTGTGTGTGATCGCTTTGATCTGCAGACCGAGATCTGGCGTGGACGCATCCTTCGGTCGGTGAGGGATCGTGAAAAGCGCGGTGGTGAGGGGCGCGGCGCCGGTTTCCTTCAGTGGCTGCGAGAGCGGGAGATCAGCAAGACCAGGGCCTACGGCTTGATTCAGCTGGCTGAGTCCTCGGATGACCTGGTGGGTGGAGGTCTGCTCGATCAGAACAGNGTCAACCAGTTTTCCAAGCGTGCATTTCTAGAGACCGCTCAGGCGGCACCTGAGGTGCAGGTGATGATCTCGGAAGCTGCCAACGAGGGGCAGGAGATCACCCGTAAGCAGGTGCGTCGGCTCACGGATGAGTTCACGGCGGCCACCAGCCCGCTGTTGCCTGAGGAAATTCGTCAGATGACGCAGGAGAATCTTTTGCCTCCCCGGGCTGTGGCGCCGCTGGTGCGTGAGTTGGCCAAGTTGCCGGAACCCCAGCAGGACGATCTCCGCAAAGTGCTGCGAGATGAGCCAGAGCTCGAGAGGATCAAGGATGTGACCAGCACGGCGCGCTGGATCACCAAGGCCACCGAGGCTGGAGTGGCTGTTCGCGCCTTTCAACAAGGGAATCTGGACCTTGAGAAGGCCATGCAGGAGGCACAGCGTCTTGATGCCCTGGGCCTGCTGGCGGATGCGGTGGGACAGGCGCAGGCCCTGGAGGCTGCCGTGTTGAAGCTGCACACCTCCTGGCGCCGGCTGGGCGGATTGCAGGAGCGGTTGTGGGTGGAGAGCGGCAGCAGCACGCCCTACTTACGGGATGTTTTGGACGCTCTGCAGACGCTGAGCGGCGCCACCATGCGGGTGTCTCTCGGTGAATTGGCAGGCGGCAAGCGGGTGCGGCTGCAGCTTGTGGAGGAATCACCGGATCAGCTGGATCCTCCCCCCCTGGCCTGACACCAGATCTAGGGGCCGATACGATAAGTCCACTAGATATGGTGCATCTTGGACCGTCTGGAACAGTCGCTCCAGGATCATTTCGGTTGGTCGACCTTTCGAGCAGGTCAGCGTCCCGTGGTGGAGGCGGTTCTTCAGGGGCGTGACGCCCTTGCCGTGCTCCCCACCGGTGGNGGTAAGTCCCTTTGCTACCAATTGCCAGCCCTGATTCGCAATGGGCTGGTCGTGGTGATCTCCCCGTTGGTTGCCCTGATGGAGGATCAGGTCACCCAGTTGCAACGGCGTGGTGTTGCTGCCGCTTGCCTGCACGCCGGGCTTGATCCAGAGCGTCGGCATCAGGCCATCCGCAGTTTGCGCGATGAAACCCTGAGATTGCTTTACCTGGCGCCTGAGCGCCTGCAGGGGGAAGCCACCCGGCAGATGCTGGAGGACCATGCCTCCGAGGGACGCCTGGTGGCTCTGGCGGTTGACGAGGCCCATTGCATCAGCGCCTGGGGGCATGATTTCCGACCCGATTACCGCCGACTGGGGCTGATTCGCCGGCTGTGCCCCGGCGTGCCGATGCTGGCGCTCAGCGCGACGGCAGCACCGCGGGTGAGAGCCGACATCATTCGNCTGCTGGACCTGCGCAGTCCTCTGGTGCAGGTCAGCTCAGCCCGGCGCGACAACCTGCATTACGCCATGCGACGCCGTCCGCGGGATCCCATGCCGCTGGTTCTCGAAGCCCTGGAACAGGGGCGGGGGGCAACGTTGATCTACGCAAGAACACGGCGCTCCGTGGAGCGCTGGGCAGAGCGTCTGCGGGAGCTGGACGTGCCGGCGACTCCATACCACGCAGGTCTTGAGCCGGAGGCGCGTCGCGATGCTCTGACGCTGTTCTTGGAGCATGAACGACCAGTCCTGGTTGCCACGGTTGCCTTTGGCATGGGCGTGGACCGCGCTGATGTGGGNCTNGTGCTGCANCTCGACCTGCCATCCACGCCGGAGGGTTATCTGCAGGAGTCCGGCAGAGCGGGACGGGATGGGCAGCCGGCGTTTTGCCTTGTGCTGTTTTCCCCGGGGGATCGCACCAGCCTTGGCTGGGCCATGCAGGCGGCCAGCCGGGGCTCTGCCTCGCTCGAAGACAGTCATCGTCTCGACCTGGCCCAGCAGCAACTCAGGCGGATGGAAGCGGTGGCAGAGGGGGAGATGTGCCGAGAGCAGGCCTTGCTCCTGGCCGTGGGAGAACTGGTGGAACCCTGCGGTCGTTGTGACCGCTGCACCGCCCATGCCAAGCGGCGAGATTGGTCGAGCCAGGCCCACACCCTCTTAACGCACCTTGAAGAGCGCAACGGGATGGACATCCGCCGGCTNGGTGAACGGCTGGAACTGATGGAACCCGGACGCAGTGACCGGTGGACCTGGCTCGCCCGTCGGCTGGTTCAGGAGGAATTGATCCGAGAGAGCAACGACGGTGTGCAGCGTCTCTACCTCAGGGACAGCGGCAGGCGCTATCTCGATGATCCATGGCGTCTTGATTACACCGCCTGATCCGACGGTCAGGCTCTGACGGATGCCTTGCAGCGATCCTTCATCAAATCCTTTTCGAAGGAATTCTGTGGAGCTGCCCATGCTTTCCAGGCGCCGTCTGCCCCGGTCACATTCAGCTTCCCAGCAGAGCAGTTCACGGCCAGGTAGAGCGCTTGCCCTTGTGAATTGAGGGTCGGGACCACGTGGCTGCCATCCATCGGCTGCCAGTTGGCCCAGTCCACCTGCAACGGGCCATAGCTGCGCCAGTCGGCCTTCTTGGCGATAACCTNGGTTTTTGTTGTCGGCTTGGCTGCCTTCGCTGGCTTGGGTTGGGTTGGCTGTGGCTGCCGTGGCTGCCGTCTTAACCGTGGCTGCCGTCTTACCGTGGCTGCCGTCTTAACCGTGGCTGCCGGCTGGGCCGTGGCTGTTGTCTTAACAGTGGCAGCGGCTGTTGGTGTGGCGGCAGCTGTTGGTGTCTGAGAGGCAGCCGGCGTTGGTGTCGCAGTGGTGTTGATCACGGGTGATCCCGTCGCGCTGTCGACGATCGCCGTCTCAACTGGTGCTGNTGTGGGCTTGAGATACAGGCGGGTGCCNACCGTCACCTGATCTGGGTTCTCCAGGCTGTTGATACTGATCAGGCTGGCCACTGGCACCTGATAAGCCCGGGCGATCTGGGTGAGCGTCTGACCTTGTCCCACGGTGTGCTCCAACGCCCCAGGAACAGCCTTGATCGGCGCGGGTTTGGGACGCTGGGTTGGAACCACAGCATTTTTGGGGAGTTTCAAGGTCTGACCAAGCTCCACGTGGTCCGCGTTCTGGAGGCCGTTCACGGCCATCAGGTCCCTGGATCGCACCTGATAGAGCGCAGCAATCCCAAGCAAGGTTTCACCACTGCTCACCTTGTGGCGGCCGGATCCTGCCTCCGCACCAGAACCGGGAACCTTCAAACGGCTTCCNATCTCCACATGGTCAGGATCGGAGATCCCGTTNAGACGCATCAGAGCAGTCGTTGAGACGTTGTAGCGAGCTGCAATGTCGGACAGCGTTTCACCGGGTTTGACGGTGATCGTGCCTGCCGCAGCCGTGATCGGTAGCAGAGCCGTCAGAGCGAGGACGGTGAGACTGGTCAGACGCATTCCTGTCCTGAAGCTGATTCGAATTTACGGTGAATTTTTGGATGCGCCAGTCTTCAGAAACCTTGCTACGCAGTGGAACTCCTGCACTGAAATCCTCAGCCTGCCAGCTTGCGGAGCACATTCAGATCTAGCTTGTAGGGGGGGTAGCGGACTTTGAAGTCAAACCGGAACGGACGCTTCAGCACCGCCTTCTGATGGCTGAAGGTTTCGAAGCCGGCACGGCCGTGATAGCTCCCCATGCCGCTCCCCCCGACACCCCCGAAGGGCATCTCAGGAATGCCCGCCTGCATGATCACATCGTTGATGCAGACACCCCCTGAACTGGTGGTGGTCAGGACCTGCTGCTGCTCGGCGTCACTGCCCCCAAACAGGTACAGCGCCAGAGGCTTCGGATCACGGCGGATCTCGGCCAGGGTCTGTCCGAGATCCTTCAACTCCAGGACAGGGAGCAGCGGTCCGAACAGTTCATCGGCCATCAAGGGGTCTGAGCGATCCTCGACCCGGATCACGGTCGGGGCCATCATCCGTTCCTGGGGGTTGACTTCACCTCCCAGCAGGATCCGTCCGTCGGACCTGGCGGTTTCCAGCAGAGCACTTAGTCGTTCGAACTGACGTGTGTTGATGATTCGAGCGAGCTGTCCGGAATTCAGCGGATCCTCTCCATACATCNCTGTCCGGGATTTCTCCATCGCTCCCAGCAAGGGTTCACGCATGGTGGGCTCCACGATCAGGTGATCGGGTGCGATGCAGGCTTGTCCGGCGTTGAATCCTTTCCCCCAGATCAAACGCCGGGCGCTGATCTCCAGATCTGCCCCTGGAAGAACGATCGCAGGGCTTTTCCCCCCCAGTTCGAGGGTCACTGGTGTGAGATTCGCTGAGGCTCCAGCGAGAACTTTGCGACCGATGCTTCCGCCGCCTGTGAAGAAGATGTGATCGAACGGCATCGCCACGAGCTCTGCTGCCACGAGCCCGTCCCCTTCCACCACGGTCACCACATCGGATTCGAAATGGTTGGCACAAGCCTTGGTGATCAGTGCTGACACCGCTGGCGCATGCTCGGACGGTTTCAGCACGGCTGTGTTGCCAGCGGCCAGGGCACTGATCAGAGGTTGCAGAGTCAGCGCAAACGGCAGGTTCCACGGGCCGATGATCAGCACACAGCCAAGCGGTTCAGGGACGACGGAGGCACGTCCCGGTTGCTGTGTCAGGGGCAGAGGGACGGATCGGGGGCGCATCCAGCGGTGCAGATTCTTCACGGTCTGCTTGGTCTCCTGCAGCAGCGTCACCACTTCAAAGAAGGCTTCGGTCTGAGGCTTGCCCAGATCGGAGGCCAGGGCAGCCAGAAGCTCCTGTTCGTGCTCCTCCACCAAGGCTCGCAAGCGGTTCAGCTGATCGAGGCGCCAGCTCATTGGGCGCGTCTCTCCGCGGCCGACGAGGTCGCGCATCAGCTCCAGTTGGCTGGCTCTCAGGGTCACAGTGCTGACGAAAATGTCCGTCGGGTCTAGCAGTGGTGCAGCAGTAACCGGGTGATGACCACTGCCCAGCCCTGGTGGTCAGGCACCGTTGTGTACCAGCTCATCGTCCGGAGCTTTGCCGACGGCAACGGTGACGGAACGGGGGATTTCAAGGGATTGGCCTCACGGCTGCCCTATCTGCGCTGGCTTGGGGTGAAGACGCTCTGGCTGACGCCGATTTATCCATCTCCGCTGCGGGATGGCGGCTATGACATCACCGATTTCACGGGAATCCATCCCGATCTGGGGGATTTGTCGTCCTTTCACCGGTTTCTGACGGCAGCCCACAGCCAGGACATGCGGGTGATTCTGGATCTGGTGCTGAACCACACCAGTGATCTGCATCCCTGGTTCCAGAGAGCCCGCTGGGCGGCGAAAGACAGCCCGGAGCGCAATGTCTACGTCTGGAGTGACGATCCGCAGCGTTTCAGCGATGCCCCCGTCCTCTTCCGTCATTTCGAGTCATCGAACTGGGAGTGGGATCCGGTGGCGGAGCAGTACTACCTGCATCGCTTCCTTCGCCACCAGCCGGATCTCAACTACGCCAATCCGTGGGTGCAGAGCACCATGTTGGAGGTCGTTGATTTCTGGCTGGATCGCGGCGTCGATGGTTTTCGTCTCGATGCGGTCCCATTCCTCTGCGAAGAGGAGGGAACGCGTTGTGAAGGTCTTCCCGAGACGCATGCCTTCCTGAAACGCCTGCGCCAACGCGTCGATGCCCACCAACGCGATGTGCTGCTGTTGGGTGAAGCGATCCAGCCGGTGCAAGAAGCAGCGCCGTATCTGGAGGCCGATGAATTGCATGGGGCGTTCAATTTCGTGCTGACCGCCCATCTGTTCGCGGCCGTGGCCAGTGGCAGCACCCGGCAGCTGGGCAACTGCCTCGAACAAGCCCAGCAGGCGGTCCCGGGGGTCCGTTGGGCTCTGCCCCTGCGCAACCATGACGAGCTCTGGCTGGGCGACGGTCATCTGATCCCCGAGGAGGTCATTCAAACCATCCGGATGGGACTGCCTCAGGGGCAGGGCCATTGGCTGAACTGGGGCATCAATCGCCGCTTGGCTCCGCTGCTCAACGGTGACCCCCGTTCCAACCGCCTGCTCCACGGCCTGCTGTACAGCCTGCCGGGGATGCCTTGCCTGTACTACGGGGATGAACTGGGCATGGGGGATTGGCCGGGGCTGCGGGACAGGGATCCGAACCGCACGCCGATGGCGTGGACGCCAGCCCGGAACGGTGGATTCTCGACCGCGCCGGATCCGTTGTTGGTGCTGCCGCCGATCACCGCACCCGGTTACGACTACCGCGTGGTCAATGTTGAGGTGCAGAAGCAGTTGCCTGGTTCGCTGCTCAATTGGCACCGGCGCATGCTCACCTCCCGTCGCTTGCTGCCGGCGCTGCGCCACGGAGACTTCCGTCTGCTGCGATGCAGTCACCCTGGGGTGATCGTGTATGTCCGATCCACGGACGAGATGACCGTTCTCGTGGCGGGCAATGTCACAGCGGCTGGGTCTTCGATTTGCCTGGATCTATCCCCCTGGGAAGGCGAGCGCACCCGTGAGGTGATGTGGGGCTGTGAATTCCCGGCGGCCTCGTCGGAATGGTTCGTTTATCTGCCTGCTTACGGATTCAACTGGTGGCTGATCGGGGAGGTGGAGCCTGCCGACAATCAGCCGGACAGTGCCGCCTGAGCCAGAACGTCCTCCACCTCAGGTCGCAGCCTTCTGGCGTCGTGTTCATCCACCATCGCCAGGCGGCAGCGCCGCTCCAACACATCGTCCGAACTGCGGGCGTGCTCCCGTTTCACGGCGTGGATGAACTCCGCTCGGCACACCGGGATCACGGCGCTGAGGGGTTCACGGTCGTGCGGGGCCGAGGTTTCGATCAGCGGCAGCGCCTGCAGCCCATGATTGGCTTGCAGGTGATCGAGTTGCAGGTCGCGCAACGGCGTGTCCGGAAGCTTCGCCTCGAGTTCCATGCGCTGCTGCTCCAGCCCGCTCAATGTGGCTGTGTGATCAGCGGCGGCGCCGATCAGAGGAAGCGGTCGGGCCTTCGGCAGCGGTTGTTGCAGCTGACGCTCCACCGCCTCGAGGGTGTCGAGCGCCATGGGCCGGCAGGTGGTCCATTTCCCACCCATCACACTCACCAGACCACAGGGGAGCGTCTCCACCTCGTGCTCCCGAACCACCCGGCTGCTGTCGAGTCCTTCACCTGCGGGCTTCAGAAGCGGCCGACCGCCTGCCCAGCGGCTGGTCACGGTCGCTGAAGCCGCAGCAGGGAACCAGCGTTTGACGTAATCCAGGAGATAGGTCTCCTCCTGGTCTGATGCGCGTGTTGCAGCCTCCTGAGAGCAGGCCTGGTCGGTTGTGCCCACGAGGGTTCTGCCGAAGAACGGCAGCATGAACAGAACCCGACCGTCATCCGTGGAAGGCACCAGCAGGCCCACTCCCTCTGGGCAGAGCGACTCCTGAAGCACGATGTGCGTGCCTCTGCTGGTCAACATCCGCGGGTCAACGCTGGAATCCGCTTGTTGGCGAATCGAGTCGGCGCCGATCCCTGTGGCATTGATGATCACCCGGGCTGGCCAGCGTTCACGAACGCCATCGGCGTTTTCGCTGATGGCGGCGCAGAGGCGGCCGTTGGCATCCTTCTCAAGGTCCACAACCGGGCAGCGGCTTCGCAGCACCGCGCCAGCCTGTTCAGCGGTCAGCGCCAACAGCAGGTTGAGACGGGCGTCGTTGAACTGCCCATCGCTGTAAGCGACGGCTCCATGGCAGGGCTTCAGCTGGGGCAAGGCCTGCTCCAGTGCACGCCTGGACAGCATCCGACTCGATCCGATGCCCTCCCGGCCGGACAGGGTGTCGTAGACGCCAAGGCCAAGGCGGTAATAGGCCTGCCCGAAGAAACTCTCCGTGGGCAGAGCCAACTCCAGGCGCTGGGCCAGAAACGGTGCCTGCCGCAGCCAGTGGCCGCGCTCCAGCAGCGCTTCCCGGACCAGATTGAGCTGGGCGAGATCGAGGGTCTTGAAGGCGAGCTCGAGATAACGCACGCCGCCATGGAGGAGTTTGGTGCTGCGGCAGCTGGTCCCTCCGCCGATGTCGCCCGCCTCCAGCAGGGCCACGGACAGACCTCTCCGGGCCGCCTCATAGGCCACACTCGCGCCGCTGGCTCCAGCGCCGATGACCACGAGATCCATCGGTTGTTCAGCCATGCCAGCCCAGACTCCGGGAAACAGCTTCATTCCAGCGGCTGCGCCAGGCTGAGCGCACGGTTGTGTCCATCTGCGGCTCAAACAGGCTTGCGCCGTCGCCTCGACGATTCACCAGGTCTTCGATATCGGTCACCACGCCAGCCTGAACCCCGGCGAACAGGGCGACGCCTCGCGCGGTGCTCTCCAGGTTGGCGGCTCGTCTCACCATCAGTCCGGTGCTGTCCGCCTGGGCCTGCAGCAATGGGTTGGATGCTGCAGCGCCACCATCCACGGCCAGTTCCCCAAGCCCGTGGCCGAGAGCGGTTTCAGCAAGCTCCACCAGCGTTGCCACCGATAGGGCGATCCCCTCAAGGGCTGCACGGGCGATGTGACTGCGGTTGCTGTCGCGGGTGAGGCCGATGATCATCCCTCGAGCTTGCGGGTCCCAGTGCGGGGTTCCCCAGCCGGTGAAGGCGGGCACCAGCATCACTCCGCCTGAATCCGCCACCTGCACAGCGAGTTCGTTCACTTCAGCGGCGGTGTCAATGATCTGCAGCCCGTCCCTGAGCCACTGCACCACCGTTCCTGCGTTGAACAAGCTGCCCTCCAGGCAGTAGGTGGGGGTTCCTGCTGCATCGGTCCAGCCGAGGGTGCTGAGCAGACCAGCCTCGGAGCGGCGGATGCTGCTGCCGGTGTTGATCACCAGAAAGGCTCCGGTTCCATAGGTGCATTTGGCCTCACCGAGCCCAAGGCAAAGCTGGCCGAGGGTGGCCGCCTGCTGGTCACCGAGCAGGGCCTGGATCGGCAGGCCAGCGAAGGGAAGACCTCTGGCGATGTGGCCAAACTCTCCGCGGCAAGGAAGCAGCTCCGGCAGGGCGTGCATCGGCAAGCCCGTGTGATCGCAAAAGGCCTCCACCCACTGACGCTGTTCGAGGTCCATCAGCAGGGTGCGGCTGGCGTTGCTTACATCGGATCCATGGCGGGCTCCTCCTGTGAGCTGCCACAGCAGCCAGGACTCAACCGTGCCGAAGCAGAGATCAGCGTTGGCCGCTGCAGTGGATGCCTCCTCGTGGTGTTCGAGCATCCAGCTGATCTTGCTGGCGCTGAAGTAGGGATCCAGCAGCAGACCGGTGCGGTGGCACCAGTTCTGCTCGAGGCCCTGTTGCTTCCAACGCTGGCAAATCTCCATGGTTCGGCTGTCCTGCCAGACCAGCGCCGGTCCGCATGGAGCACCGCTGCTGCGTCGCCACAACACCGTGGTTTCACGTTGGTTGGTGATGCCGCAGGTCACCACGGCCCTGCGCTGCTCTTCACTGAGTCCGCCGTGCAGGTCGATCAGGGCCTGGCGCTGGCTTTCCCAGATGTCCATCGGGTTCTGTTCAACCCAACCATCAGCGGGGTACTGAATCGGGAGCGGAGCGCTGGCTGAGGCCACCAAGTCGCCACGACTGTTGAAAATCGCAGCCCTGGAGCTGCTGGTGCCCTGGTCCAATGCCAGAAGGAGAGGCTGATCCGCCATGGCCGTTTGTTTTCTTCCCTGCTAGCGAGAGGTCTGCGCAGTGCAAACGGTTGGTCGAGATCACAGCCTTCAGCGATCCACCGGCCTGGGTGGCCGATGCCGTGATCTATCAGATTTTTCCGGATCGTTTCCGGCGCAGCGGACGCGTGCCGCAACAGCGCCATCTGGCGCTGCAGCCCTGGGGAACAGACCCCCGCGAACAGGGGTTTCAGGGTGGGGATCTCTATGGCGTGATCGAAGCGCTCGAGCAGCTGCAGGCGATGGGAATCACCTGCCTCTATCTCACACCGATCTTTAGTTCAGCTGCCAATCACCGCTACCACGCGTACGACTACTTCCAGGTTGATCCGTTACTGGGAGGCAATGAAGCGCTCGATGCCCTGATTGCAGCGGTGCATGAGCGGGGAATGCGGCTGGTGCTCGATGGAGTGTTCAACCATTGCGGCCGAGGTTTCTGGGCGTTTCACCACCTTGCGGAGAACGGCGAGGCTTCTCCATATCGCGATTGGTTTCATGTGTATCGCTGGCCAGTGCAGCCGTACCCATCTGAGGGAGAGGACTGCGGTTACGAATGCTGGTGGTCCGTACCGGATCTGCCCAAGTTCAACCATGCCAATCCTGCGGTGAGGGACCATTTGCTGTCCGCCGGACGTCATTGGTTGGAGCGGGGGATCGACGGTTGGCGTCTGGACGTTCCCGCGGAGGTGCCAGCGGACTTCTGGGTGTCCTTCCGGCAGGTGGTGCGGGAGGTGAATCCCGAGGCCTGGATTGTTGGAGAGATCTGGGGGGATGCCCGCGCCTGGCTCGGAGGCGAGCACTTTGACGGGGTGATGAACTACCGCCTGGGCTGGAGCAGCCTGTGCTGGGTGGCCGGAGATCAGCTTCGTCAGGGTTACCGCAATCCTGAATATCCCCTCAATCCACTCAGCACGGATGCGTTGATTGAGATCTGGGGAACCACGGCCGGTTGGTACCGCCCGCAGGTGAATCGCGCTCAGATGAACCTGCTCGACAGTCATGACGTGCCCAGAGCGCTCCATAGCCTCAACGGTGATGTGGCGGCGTTGAAGCTGGCGCTGCTGCTTCTCTTCCTGCAGCCCGGAGCCCCTTGCATCTACTACGGCACTGAAGCGGGTCTGGCCGGGGGGCCCGAAGCCGAACAGTCCAGCGGGCCGGAACCGGCATGTCGCGAAGCTTTCCCATGGGATGAACCATGGGTGGCCGATCTGCGGCCCTTCTTGGCGGAGCTGGCGGCCCTCCGGCAGCGCTACCCGGATCTAAGAGCAGGCGCCACCCAGTGGACCAGCCATGGCTCGGATGGGTTGATCGGCACGGCCACTTCCCACCAGATTTGGATCAACCGCAGCCATGATCAGGCGCTTCCGGCTTGTTTCAACGGATCCAACGCAAAAGTCCTCTGGACCTGTGGGGCCCCACCAAGTTCGTCCGGTGGACTCGCGGCTCAGTCAGCGGTGCTACTACTGAGGGGTGAAGCCCTTGACGAGACTTGAACTCGTGACCTCTCCCTTACCAAGGGAGTGCTCTACCGCTGAGCTACAAGGGCATGTGGAAGGTGGGCCGGGTTGGATT
>NHKA01000028.1:0-18397 GCA_002169615.1 Cyanobacteria bacterium TMED229 | reverse complement strand
AATTGCCACGGTTGCTGATGGCCACAGCCTGGAACTGGAAGTGCATGTGGAGCGGGGTATTGGATACCGGCCTGTTGACCGCAGCAACGAAGATTTAAGCGCCATCGACCTGCTGCAGATCGATGCGGTGTTCATGCCAGTGCGGCGCGTCAATTTCAACATCGACGAAACCGCCGTTGCTGAGGGTGGCTCCGCTCGCGAGCGCTTGAAAATGGAGATCGTCACGGATGGTTCCATCACGCCGGATGACGCTCTCGCCCAATCGGCCAATCAGCTGATCGAGCTGTTCCAGCCGCTGGCCACCGTCACCCTTGTGGAGGAGCCCGGCATTGAACCCGAGCCATCCACTGAAGCTCAGATTCCGCTGGAGGAACTGAATCTGTCCGTTCGGGCCTACAACTGCCTTAAGCGTGCTCAGGTCAATTCCGTCTCCGATCTGATGGGCTTCAGTTACGAAGATCTTTTGGAGATCAAGAACTTCGGATCCAAATCCGCTGATGAAGTGATCGAGGCGCTCGAACGCATCGGCATCTCCATTCCCCAGAGCCGGACCACTGCCTGAGAGCAGCCTGGCCAACGCAACGACCCGACACCGTCCTAAGAACCATGCGTCATCAATGCCGAGTTCCGCAGCTTGGTCGCCCAGCAGATCAGCGCAAGGCCATGCTGCGGGCCCTCACCACTCAACTGATCCGTGAAGGTCGGGTCACCACAACGAAAGCTCGCGCCAAGGCACTCCGCGATGAAGCTGAGCGCATGATCACGCTCGCCAAGGACGGCAGCCTTGCCTCCAGGCGTCGCGCCCTCGGCTACATCTACGACAAGCAGCTGGTGCATGCTCTATTTGAGAAAGCTCCAGATCGCTATTCCGATCGCCGCGGTGGTTACACCAGAATCACCCGGACGGTTCGACGCCGAGGCGACAACGCTGAGATGGCAATCATCGAGCTGGTCTGATCACCATTCACGTCAATCTGACGTTTGAGCCGAGACCCCTTGTCTGAAACAACTGACGCTCCGATCCGTCAAAGGATCGCTCTCAGTGTTCAGTACGAGGGGTCTGGCTTTTGCGGATGGCAGCGGCAGCGCAACGGCACCAGTGTGCAATCCACGCTTGAAGAGGCGATTGAACAGCTCGACCCGTTGCGTCCGATCCAGACCTTTGCTGCCGGACGCACCGACGCAGGTGTGCATGCGGCCGCTCAGGTGGTTCACTTCGATTGCTGCGGGCCAATTCCACCCGGCAAGTGGGCTGCTGCACTGAATGGGCGTTTGCCTCCCACGATTCGGATCCGCGAATCGGTGGCCCGTCCACAGGATTGGCATGCCTGTTACTCAGCCACTTACCGCCGTTACCGCTACACAATCCACAACGGACGGCGACCCAACCTTTTTCTGACGCCCTGGACCTGGCATCGCTATCACCTGCGATTGGATGAATCCAAGATGCGTGAAGGGCTTCTGGGCATGATCGGATTGCATGACTTCAGCGCCTTCATGCGGGCTGGCAGTCGTCGTGCCCATGGGCGCACCACGGTGCAGGAGGTGCTGGTGAAACGCCATGGAGATCTGGTCACCGTTGAGATCCAGGCGAGCGGTTTTTTGTATGGGATGGTGCGGCTGCTGATGGCCCAGCTTGTGGCGTTGGGGGAGAACCGGCAGTCCGTCGCAGCGTTTGAACGGCGCTGGAAGGAACGACGCCGCTGGGAAGTGAAGGAAGCGGCCCCTCCGCGAGGTCTATGCCTGCTCCGCGTTGGATACGAGCAGGACATTTTCAGTAAACCCGGCTGGTATGATTGCCAACCGTGGTTTTTTCTGGCTGAAAACGATCCTCCCAGGGATCCACCACCTCTGCCGGAAGGAGCCGATTCAGTTCTCTGACGATCATCCACTTCCTCGAAAGAGGAGGATCACGTCGAGGAGTAGGCTCGATCTTTGAGCTTTTTCAGGACCTCTACGGGCCTGAAACCCCACCCAGCTTCATTCCAAAAATGAAGCATTCCCGAACCGGCATGCCGGCGCGATGAACAAGACCTCCCTTCCCCCCATCGATTCGATCGACCGCCAGTGGTATCTGGTGGATGCAGAGAATCAAACCCTCGGCCGCCTCGCCACCGAGGTAGCAGCCGTGCTGCGCGGCAAGAACAACCCAAGCTTCACTCCCCATCTGGACACGGGTGACTTCGTTGTTGTTGTCAATGCCGACAAGATCAAAGTCAGCGGCAAAAAGCCACAGCAAAAGCTCTACCGCCGCCACTCAGGCCGGCCCGGTGGCATGAAAGTGGAAACCTTCCAGGCTTTGCAAGAGCGCATTCCCGAGAGGATCGTTGAAAAGGCCATCAAGGGCATGCTTCCCCACAACGCCTTGGGCCGCCAGATGTTCAGAAAGCTCAAGGTCTACAAGGGCAACGAGCATCCACACGCAGCTCAACAACCTCAACCCCTCCAGCTCAACCCCTCAGCGTCCGCCAAATGAGCAGCAATTCCGTCGTCTACTGGGGCACCGGTCGCCGTAAAACCTCTGTCGCCCGCGTTCGTCTTGTACCCGGAAACGGCACCATCACCATCAATGGCCGCCCCGGTGACAACTATCTGAACTACAACCCCGCTTACATCGCGGCGGTGAAAGCCCCTCTCGACACACTGGGGCTAACTACCGAATACGACGTTCTGGTGAATGTTCGCGGTGGTGGGCTCACAGGCCAGGCTGGCGCCATCAAGCAAGGTGCGGCCCGGGCACTTTGTGAGCTTTCCGCCGACAACCGCAAACCGCTCAAGACGGAAGGTCACCTCAGCCGTGACCCTCGCGCCAAGGAACGCCGCAAGTACGGTCTCAAGAAAGCCCGCAAGGCACCTCAGTTCTCCAAACGCTGATTTCCGTTTCCTTCCCGCAACGACTCATGCCCAAACCCGACATTCATCCAACCTGGTATCCCGATGCCAAGGTGATTTGCAATGGCGAAGTGGTGATGACCACTGGCTCCACCCAGCCTGAGATTCACGTCGACGTCTGGAGCGGCAACCACCCTTTCTTCACGGGAACCCAGAAGATTCTCGACACTGAAGGACGGGTAGATCGCTTCATGCGCAAATACGGCATGGGCTCGAAGAAAAAAGGGAGTGAGCCATCGAAAGAGGTCGCCGCTGCCAAAGCGGACGCCAACTCCTGAGGCTGACTGCGGGGCATGGACGCCTCGACTCTTTTCACCAGGCTGGAAACAGCCGCTGCCAGTTTCCGGAACCTCGAGAGGCAGTTGGCCGATCCGGATGTCGCTGCTGATCCAAAGCGGCTTGAGTCGATCGCCCGGGAACGATCACGACTCGAGCCTCTCGTCCTCGATTTCGAGAGCCTGCAAGCATTGGAGCAGGAGCAAAGTGATGCTCGGCAGCTGTTGAAAGAAAGCCGTGGGGATCCACCGATGGAGTCCCTGGCGCAAGAGGAACTGGAGGCACTCAGCAGCCGCCACTCCGAACTGATCGAGCGACTCACTGTCGCACTGCTGCCGCGGGACCCCCGCGATGACCGCAGTGTGATGCTCGAAATCCGAGCGGGTGCAGGCGGGGATGAAGCCTGTCTTTGGGCCGGGGACTTGGCACGGATGTACGACCGTTACAGCCAGAAAGTGGGCTGGACAGTTCAGCCCGTCAGCTCCACGGAGGCTGATCTTGGCGGCTACCGCGAACTGATCCTTTCGGTGAAAGGGGACAGCGTGTTCAGCCAGCTGAAATTTGAAGCGGGGGTGCACCGTGTTCAACGTGTACCAGCCACGGAATCACAAGGCCGTGTTCACACGTCCACGGCGACGGTGGCCGTGATGCCCGAAGCTGATGCGGTTGAAGTCCAGATTGATCCGAAGGAACTTGAGATCAGTACTGCCAGATCCGGCGGAGCCGGGGGGCAGAACGTCAACAAGGTGGAAACAGCCGTCGACCTGCTGCACAAACCCACTGGCATCCGTGTGTTCTGCACCCAGGAGCGTTCACAACTTCAGAACCGGGAACGGGCACTGGAGATCCTGCGCGCCAAACTGCTGGAACGTGAGATGGCTGCCGCGGCGGAACGGGAGAGCAGCAACCGCCGCGCCCAGGTGGGCAGCGGAGACCGCAGTGAAAAGATCCGGACGTACAACTACAAAGACAACCGCACCACCGATCACCGGCTTGGGCGTAATTTTTCCCTGGAGCCCGTCCTCCAGGGGCAGCTCGAGGATTTAATCGGGGCCTGTGTTGCCGAGGAACAACGGCAGAAACTGGAAGCCCTCAGTGATCAAGACGACTCCTGAACCCCACTCAGGCTCCGATCACATATTTGGCCCATTCGCTGTGGCGGCCGGAATGAATCTGACGTGTTGCCTCAAAACTGAGGCTGCTGAGCGGCCTGCGCGGGACACGCCTCAGCGGCATCCCGGCCTCCTTCGGCGTGCGATTGCCCTTGCGAACATTGCAGCTGAGGCAGGCCGTGGTGACATTTTCCCAGGAATCAATCCCACCACGGCTTCTTGGCACCACATGGTCGATCGATAACTGTTCTCCGCAGCAGCCGCAGTACTGACAACTGTGGCCATCCCGATGAAACACATTGCGGCGGGTGAGAGGCAGCTGCCGGAAAGGAACACGCACGTACTGCCGCAATCGGATCACGGTTGGAAGAAGTGTCCCCTTGCGGATCTCTCGTGTGGAATCCTGCTCCAAGCTTTCAGCCTTGCCTTTCAGCATCATCACCATGGCCCGACGCCATGTGGTGATGTTCAACGGCTCGTAGGACGCATTGAGAACGAGAACCTGGCCCATGCAAGCTCCCTGCTTATTCGTCATGCTAACGACAGCAGTTGGCATGTCTCGGTAACGCCGAGCACGCAAATCCCATGTCCGAGCTGAGCCGCAACGCGACTGAAGCGTCCTGGGATCTCAATCAGGACGTCGATCAGGACATCGATCCGCGCCAGCGCGCCTGGGTGGAGATCGACCCAACAGCCATCGAATCCAATGCCGCGGCCCTCAGTCGGCATCTTTCCGGAGACAGCAGTCTCATGGCTGTCGTCAAGGCGGATGGGTACGGCCATGGTGCAGAAACCGTTGCACGAGCTGCCTTGCGAGGCGGTGCCGTCAGTCTTGGCGTTGCCACGCTGCAGGAAGGGATTGAGCTGCGCCGTGCAGGCATCCAGGCGCCGATCTTGCTTCTTGGAAATCTCACCCAGGCCGAAGAGCTCCGCAGCTGCCTGCACTGGCAGCTGATGCCAACCCTGAGCAGCATGCGTGAGGCATTGCTGTGCCACAACCTTGCCGATGGATGTGGCCGTCGCTTTCCCGTCCAGTTGAAACTTGACACCGGCATGGCGCGACTGGGCTGCGACTGGCAGGAAGGGCCCCGACTCGTGGAAGCAATCCACCAACTTGAAAATCTTGAGCTTTGCGGCCTCTACAGCCATTTGGCATGTGCCGATGGCGACCCCCAGGGAGACGATTCGCTTGTAACGGCGCGTCAACATCGACGTTTTCATGAGGTTCTGAACCAGCTGCCTGAGCAGGGTCGAGATCTCTGCTGTCATCTCGCCAATTCCGCAGGAACACTGCTGGAACGAGGTTTGCATCACGACATGGTGCGCGTTGGACTCGCTCTCTACGGACACGCCCCGGCGCTGCATCTTCGTGATGTCGTGCCTCTGCAACCGGCCCTGTCCGTGCGGGCTCGCGTCACACTGATCCGCTCCATCCCTGCCGGGGTGGGAGTGAGCTATGGGCATCGGCATGTGAGTTCACGGCCAACCCGACTGGCGGTGGTTGGGATCGGATACGCCGATGGCGTGATGCGCTCCCTGAGCGGACGCATCCATGCCCTGCATCAAGGTCGCCCAATCCAGCAGATCGGCTCCATCACCATGGATCAACTGCTGCTGGATGCCACCGACGCACCGGATCTGGAGATCGGCAGCACGGTCACCCTGCTGGGTCGCGACGGCGACGCTGCGATCAGTCCACAACTCTGGAGCGAAGCCTGCGGGTCGATCCCCTGGGAAATCCTGTGCGGGTTCAAGCAGAGACTGCCGCGTGTGGAGGTCTGATCTGAGCCTCTGGCGCTGCTGTTGATAAGATCGAGGAGCCGCTGGAGAGGTGGCTGAGTGGTTGAAAGCGGCTCCCTGCTAAGGAGTTACAGGAGGCAACTTCTGTCGAGGGTTCGAATCCCTCCCTCTCCGTTGACCAAACCACATGCGTTGTCAGTTCTCCTCTGTGGGCTTGAACTGGCTTAGCGATCGAGAGAGAGAGGGCAAAAGCTGCTCATCCTTTGAACGATCTGGGCCCGTGCTGAAGGCCACCAGCAGCATCGGAGATTGATCGTCCAGCGTCCACCAGGCCGCGTCATGGCGCGCCTGACTCATCCATCCCGCCTTGCTCCAGAGGGCCGTGTCCTGCGGCAGCCCCTCNCCNAGAAAACCATCCACCTGATTCTCTGNATCCGCCTGCCGCTGAACTGGATCAAGGGAGCGGGCCAACAAGTCCCGCAACCGTCGGCAGGCTGGAGGGGAGACCACCGCTCCCGTCATCACCGCTTCAAGCAGGCGCGCCGTCGCGGCAGTGCTCAGAGNGTTGCGGTTGCTGTTGTCCGCTCCGTAAAACGCCTTCTCCCGTCCGTAAGGCCCATCCCCCCAGGTCTTCTGGCAACAGTTCACNGACTCCAGTTCAGACCAACCGAGGCTGGCCAGCCAACCATTCACCAGTTGCCGCTGTTGCTGCCATAGATCCCATGGTTCAGCCATCAGTTCGGGCCCGCTTGACGTCCCCGTCAGCAGATCAACCACCAGGCCTGTGGCGTCATTGCTGGAATCGCCGATCATGTCCCTGAGCGCACGCTGCAATTCATCGCTGTCCGGGATCAGATCTTTCTGCAGCCAGCGCTCCACCGCCACGGCATAGACAAGCTTCACAACGCTGGCCGGGTACAGCATTTTGTCTTCGTTCCAACNGGCGCCATATCCCTGACCGGCCTCNGGNCTGGGATCGTCGTAGCGAATCCAGGTGAGNGCAATGCTGTTGCGCAGCCCAGGCCGCCCTTCTGCGGAAAGCTCATCCAGCAGCGATTCCAGCCTGGACGCCATGGCGGGATCGGGACGGTAGAACGCCATGGAGAAGGCAACTGGCCATGGCGACCTTAGGGACCCCGCTGACTCCCGACCGACTGCTCCCAGAGAGCATCTGGAGGCTTGAGACGGATGTGAACGGATATGCCCGGAGCGTCGGCACGGGACTGGCCACCCAAGCCCAGCAGAGCAGGCGCTTCAAACTTCTCCACAGCAACGGACCACGGCTGCGCGTGCAGTTGCTGGAAGACGGCTACCGCTGCTGGTTCGATCCAGAGGATGTGATCGGACAGGCGACCTCCTGCGCTCCCTGGCGTCCACAACCGATGCATCGCTCCATGATCGAAGCACGCCTTCCCGCAGTGCTGGAGTGGAGCGAGCAGACCGAGGCACAAGNCAACGTCTACGTCTGGGGAGGGACACTTCGACCGAATGTCGACTGCTCCGGGCTGATTCAGCTGTCCTTCGCGAGCCAAAACATCTGGCTTCCANGGGATGCATACCAGCAGGAGCGGTTCTGCACTCCTGTCGCCGTCCATCCGGANCATCTCCAGCTGCTGAGGCCTGGAGATCTGCTGTTCTTCGGTTCACCGCGGCGATGCACCCATGTCGGGCTCTACCTGGGAGGGGGGCGCTACCGCCACAGCTCAGGCAGGGACCATGGGCGGAACGGCATCGGGGTGGACAGCATCCTCAGCCGTGACAAGCACCCCGTGGCGGCGCACTACCGGGCCGAACTGCGCGGTGCTGGTCGGGTTCAACGCAGCCATGACGGCAGCCACCTGGATTGAACCCGTCCGTCATCGCCTTGGCTTGAACTGATCGGAGATCTGGGCGAGGTAGGCCTCGGGGCCGCTCATGGCGGTCTGACCGGGAACAGGCAGATCCGGCAGTTCGAGGTTGGCCTGACGGCCCTCCAGAGCGGCCTTGAGGGATTCAATCATCTGGCTGTTGCCCGACTCCTTGACNGCAGCAAGAGCTTTCTGCAACCGCTGTTCGCGGCTCTCCTCGCCACCGGACCCCGCCGCACTCCCCCTGCCACTGCTGGCACGGACGGAATCCAGCTGACTGGAGAGGTTCTCCCAGAGCAAGGCCATTGCTGTTGAGGGGCGGCGCTGGCCCATCCATAACCCAACTTCGTTGGAAACAGCGCGAATTAAGTTGCTCGCTTAACCGAGACGACCCCCGCCCGATGCCCTCCCAGCTGGATCTCTCGGTGGTGGTCCCCCTCTACAACGAGGAGGAGAGCCTTCCCCATCTGGTGGAGCAGCTCCTGGCCGCCCTGCGCCCGGGGGGCGAACGCTTCGAACTGGTGCTGGTCAACGACGGTTCAAGCGATGGCACCGCTGCTGTTCTCGAACGCCTCAGCGGGGAAGTGCCCGAACTGGTTGCCGTTCTGCTGCGCAAAAATTATGGGCAGACAGCGGCGATGGCCGCCGGCTTCGATGCCGCCACCGGCGAAATCATCGTGAGCCTGGACGGGGATCTGCAGAACGACCCCGCGGACATCCCGATGCTGCTGGCCAAGCTGCGCGAGGGCTACGACCTGGTGAGCGGCTGGCGGCACCAGCGCCAGGACGCCGCGATCCAGCGCAAGCTTCCCTCCCGCATCGCCAACCGTCTGATCGGACGCGTCACCGGCGTGCGGCTGCACGACTACGGCTGCTCACTGAAGGCCTACAGGCGTGAGGTGCTCTCCGACATGCGTCTCTACGGGGAGTTGCATCGTTTCCTGCCAGCGCTGGCCTTCATCGAGGGCGCACGGATCACCGAGGTCAAGGTGAACCACCGTGCCCGTCAGTTCGGAAGCAGCAAATACGGAATCGATCGAACCTTCCGGGTGCTGATGGATCTGCTCACGGTCTGGTTCATGAAACGCTTCCTCACCCGGCCGATGTACGTCTTCGGCTTCGGGGGACTGGTGGCGATCGTCATGAGCTTGATCGCGAGCACCTACCTGCTGGTGATCAAGCTCATGGGACAGGACATCGGCAACAGACCGCTGCTCACGCTCGCTGTTGTGATGGGTCTGGCTGGAATTCAGTTGTTCTGTTTCGGACTGCTGGGGGAGTTGTTGATCAGGACCTATCACGAGAGCCAGGGCCGCCCGATCTACCGGGTCCGCGCCACGTTGCGCGGCAGGGACGAGGCCTGAAGGGGACGGCGCCTCGGTGCTCCTCGACGCGGGGCGATCGCCGCTGCCGCCGCTTCCATCACCCGGCTGTCGCTGTCCCGGAGTGCCCTGCGCAGCAGCGGAAGCACCGCCGGTGTGCCCCAGAGCGCGGCCACACGAACGGCTTTCAATCGTTCTTCAGGATCTCCCGCCATGGCACGGCGCAGATGGTTCTGCAGCTCCAGCCGATCCCGTTCCGTCGCNGGAGGTTGCCAGGCAACGGCCTCCTCCATCGCCGCAAGCTCCTGAGGAGGCTGTGCNTCGCCTGGCTCCAGNACCAGGGACAGCTGTGCACGATTGAGCTCTGCCACGTCCCTGGCATCGGTGCTGCGCAGCATCGGCTTGCCGGATCGCCCCCTGATCCACAGCACCACCGCAAGGAGAATCGCTGCGCCAGGGAGGAGAACGTTCTGCATCTGGGTTGAACTTTTATGTCGCCGATCGGGCTCCGGAGAAGCCGTCAGATGTGTGATCCCTACAGTACCGGCGAAGCTTTTGGCTCGACATGACTGGAGATTTCGCTGCTGCCTGGCTGCCTGCGATTTTTGTGCCCATCACCGGAATCGTTTTCCCCGCAGTGTTCATCGTCCTCGTCGGTCGAGTGATCACCGCTGCCGAGTGACCGCAGGCTGCGGATCCCCCCAACTTCTCTGCATTCCTCGCCCATGACTGTCACTCCCGTCTCNGATCCCTGCGTCGGCAACCTCGCCACACCGGTGAACAGCGGTTACTTCATCAAGGGGCTGATCAACAATTTGCCCTTCTACCGCTCGGGCATCTCCCCCAACTTCCGTGGTCTTGAGACCGGTGCCGCCTTCGGTTACCTGCTCTACGGCCCGTTCACCATCTGCGGCCCACTGCGCAACACGGAGTATCAGCAAACAGCCGGTGTGCTGGCGGCGATCGGAGCCGTTCACATCCTCACCCTGCTGTTCCTGCTCTACAACCAGCCCGGCAAGCAACCCAACATCCCCCCTTCGGATGCCACGGTCGGCAATCCACCTGCCGATCTCTTCACCCGCACAGGCTGGGCAGATTTCACCAGCGGTTTCTGGCTGGGTGGCTGCGCCGGCGCCGTGTTTGCCTGGTTCCTGTGCAGCACTGTGCACGTGCAGGATCTGTTCAACATCGCAGCAGGCGTCTGGAGCGTCGGCTGATCGGCGNATCGGCTGGTCGTCCTGACGTCAAGTCCTCGTCCTGACACCTCAACGAACCCCAGAACGACGNCATNACGTCGTTCTGGGGTTTTCTGCTGCCAGGATTCANCAGCTTGCTGAACCCTCCAGTTGCGGTCGCTCTCCCAGCCGTTTCTGCGCCGCCCCGTCCTCACGATCGTCTGCACGCTGCTCACCTTGCTGGCCGGGTTGACNGCGACGCTTGGCCTTGGCTTGGAGGACNTGCCTCAGCTGGCCCCGACCCGCGTGAATGTGAGGGCCACCTTCCCGGCCGCCTCTCCGGAGGTGGTTGAACAGAGTGTGACGGCCGTCCTGGAGCAGCAGCTGAATGGTTTGGAAGGCGTGGACAGCATCAGCTCCAGCAGCCGTCAAGGCGGAGCCAGCATCAGCCTGCGGTTCAACGAGGGAGATCCTGAGCTGAATGCGATCAAGGTGCAGAACGAGGTGAACCTCGCCACGCGCCGGCTGCCGCAATCGGTCTCGCGGCAGGGACTGCGCGTCAGCCGCTCCTCCGATGACCTGTTGATGATCCTCGGCTTCAGCCATCCGAAGGACCGCTATGTGCCCACCTACCTGCGGGGCTGGCTGGACCGGACACTGCGGGATTCATTGCTGGCCATCCCTGGTGTGGGAAGGGTGTTCATCTTCGGTGGAGACGATCTGGCCTTCCGGCTNTGGCTCGACGCGTCATTGCTGCAGCAGGAGAAGCTCACCATCAATGACGTCACCCGTGCGCTGTCGGAACAGAACGTGCTGGCGGCGATCGGCAATCTCGGCGCGTCTCCGGCACCCCCAGGGCAACTGATCAGCCTGCCGGTGGAAGCCGAGGGGCGCCTGCGCAGCGTCGAGGACTTTGAAAATCTCGTGATCAAGCGTCTGTCGGACGGCGGCATCGTGCGTCTGAAGGACGTTGGTCGCGCCGAACTGGGTCAGCGCATGTATGGGCTGAATGCCATGAATCTGCAGGGTGAACGCTCCATGGGGCTCGGCGTTTATCAAAGGGATGGGGCCAACGCTCTCGACGTGAGCCGGGCGGTGATGTCTCGACTCAAACAGCTGGAGCCCGGCTTCCCCCCGGGGGTTGAGATGCAGGTGATCACGGATGTGGCGGACACCGTTCAAGCGAATCTCGATCGCACCTTCGCCACCTTGCGGGATGCCGTGCTGCTGGTGCTGCTGGTGCTGGTGCTGTTCCTTGGACGCTGGCGGCTGGCGTTGATTCCTGGCCTCGCCGTGCCTGTGGCGCTGGTGGGCAGCCTTCTTGTGGTTCGCCTCAACGACGCCAACCTGAACAGCCTGATCCTGTTCGGACTGGTTCTCGCCACAGGAATCGTGGTGGATGACGCGATCGTCGTCAGTGAGGACATCACCGGTCGCATCGAGCGGGGGGACCACCCGCAACAGGCCGCAGAAGATGCGATGGCTGAACTGGCCGGCGCCGTGATCGCCACCTCTCTCGTTCTCGCAGCGGTGTTTCTGCCGGTGNTGCTGATCCCAGGTTCGATCGGTCGCCTNTACCAACCAATTGCGTTGGCGATCAGCGGCGCGATTCTCTTCTCCACCCTCAATGCCCTCTCCTTCACTCCCATGGCCTGCGCCCGGGCGCTCGGAGCCGATGGCGGACGTCTGCCTGGACCGATCCGGCGCCTGAGTGATGCGCTCCGACGCGGCATGGCAAGCCTGCAGATCCGCTACGCCAGATGGTTGGAGCGGTGGTTGCGGCGTGGACGTCTGGTGAGCGGACTTTTGCTGGCTGGTCTGCTGATCACCGCCCTTGGTTTGTCCGGGATGCCAACGGCCTTCATCCCCAATGAAGATCAAGGCCAAATCCGGGGCTACTTCAGCCTGCCCGAAGGGGCGGGACTGGAGCGCACGAACGCCGTGATGAGCAAGATCCAGACCGTCGTCGCCGAGGAACCGCTGATTCGCACCGGTAATTTCTACGCCGGTTTCTCCTTCGGACAGACCGGAGAAGACAAGGGGGCCTTTTTTCTGAGGCTCATCCCAATGGATGAGCGACGCGGACCAGAGCAGAGCAGTGATGCCGTCAAACGCCGCTTGAACCAAGCGCTCCGCAGCCGGATTGACGATGCGCGGGTGGTGGTGACCACACCACCCACCGTGCGTGGCTTCAGCAGCGAATCCGGGCTGGAGATGCAGATGCTGGACCGCAGCGGTGGACGTCTCAACCTGCAGGAGTTCGAGGCGGTGGCTCGTCGTTTCATCACCATCGCAAAGCAAAGCGGCCGCTTTGAACGGATCAGCACCCGCTTTGATGCCAGTTCACCCCGATGGCGTCTGCAGCTGGATCGCGATCGGATGGCGGCCCTGGATCTCGACGTCGGCGAAACCCTGCGAGACATCGGAACAGCCATCGGCGGCCGATACATCGATGACACCTACGAGGGGGGAAGCATTCGCAACATCTATGTCCAACTTGAAGGCAGCGAACGGGCCACACCGGAAGACCTCACCTCCCTGATGGTGCGCAACCGCAGCGGCGACCTGATCTCCGTTGCCAATGTGGCAACGCTCAGCCGGGAGGATGGTGCCAACAGCATCCCGCACTACAACCTCAACCGTTCCATTGCGATCACGGCCATCCCTGAAAACGGACTGAGCACAGGGCAGGCGATCAAGTTGCTGGAGCAGGCAGGCGATCAGGTTGGGGGCAACAACATCAGCCTCACCTTCACGGGACTGGCACTTGAAGAGCAGAAAGCCGCAGGGGTCACCTGGATCCTGTTCAGTCTTGGCGTTGTGGTGATCTATCTGCTGCTGGCAGGGCTTTACGAGAGCTTTCTGGATCCGCTCATCATTCTGCTGACGGTTCCGATTGCATTGATGGGTGCGCTGATCGGATTGAAGCTGCGTGGTTTACCGCTTGATGTCTACGGCCAGATGGGGCTGCTTGTGCTGGTGAGCCTGGCGGCCAAAAACGGCATCCTGATTGTGGAATTTGCCAACCAACGACTGGCNGAGGGGATGGAGCTGCGCGAAGCGATCCTTGGTGCAGCCGTGAATCGCATGCGTCCGATTCTGCTCACAGCTGTCACTTCCCTGGCAGGATTTTTGCCGCTGTTACTGGCCATGGGTACGGGCTCAGCCAGTCGCATCAGCATTGGCACCGTGGTCTTCAGCGGTCTGCTGGTGTCCTCATGGTTGTCGCTGTTCGTTGTTCCATCGGTGTACCTGATGCTGAAACGCTGGAGTCGGGCGTAAAATATTTACCGGGAAAGGTGCCGGCATGACGGATGAATTGATCCTTCATGCCGGCACACATAAAACCGCATCGACATACATTCAGGCGCGTCTCAGGCGCAATCAAGACCTGCTTTCTGCCAATCAAATCACCTACCAATTTCCTGAACAGGACACAACATTNAAACGCTTGAGTAAGGCGATTGGGAAGGGAGATTGGTCTTCCTGGGAGCACTATCTCGATCACGCGCATCGCCCAGGCCAACATCTCCTGGTGAGCGCAGAACAATTTGGATCGCAGCTAACGGAGCGTCGCACAATCAAAGCACTGAATCGAATCGCAAAGCAGCATGATTTAAAGCTACGGGTGGTGATTTTCATCCGAACACAACTCGATTACATCAACTCACGCTATACCTATTCACTGAAACGTTTCTATCACACCGAAACATTCAAGCAATATGTGGAGGATGTACTGAAGGGTCAACTCCCGTCCACATCAGCCTTTGCCAAGTCATTACGCCAGCGCCAGGACGTCTTTGACTTCTGGGCCTATTTCCATGCGCTGCGACGGGCCCGTCGCAAGGGGTTAAGTGTGAACTTTCTGCCCTTCCGCCAGAACGGTCAGGATCCCTTTGATCAGTTTCTGGACTTCATGTCTCTGCCACCGGGACCGNAGTGGAAGAACTGTCCCGAGCAGGCCCAGAATCGCAGCCCCGGCATTCGCGGCACCTTCTTGGCCCGCGAACTTGGCGTCCGCCTCAAGCAGGCCGGGATTCCAGCGCGCCGCATTGAAAACTCCTCTGCGGTGATCACTGCAGAGGAGCAGTTCAGGCGCTGGGATGACCCACCGTTCTGGGGTTTCTCACCAGAACTGGCGCTGCAGGTAAGCCAGCACTTCGAAGCCAANAACAACCGTTTNGCACAGGAGGTGTGGGGGTGCCCATGGCGGGAGGTGTTCCCCCAAGACAACGCATTCTTGGATCGACAACCGCAGGTGTATTCCCCTTCATCAGAACGGGATCGGGCTCGAATGGAGGCAATTGCTGATCATCTGCTGCGTCGTCTGCAACGCCGGCTCGCTCCAAAACCACTCGATCCACTGCGAGACCAGGCTGAACGGTTGATCTCACGCTGGACCNGAACGCAACTCNAAGGAGATGAATACAGCTATGGGAATGGATCCAGCTGTCTCGACGCGCAACGCAAGGATGGGGTTGATGCTGAAACAGCCTGACCCCGTCGGAGCAAGGGATTGCAGTTGGACCGGGGGATGATCTTGTTGAATCAATCCTTAACTGGGGGACACCCCATCAAAATTTGCGATCTGTGCCTGGATCTGCCCAGAACACCTTCAGCGTGAGGAATGGGGTGGTGAATTTCACGCCTTCCTCATAATTGGCACGCTGATATGTCAGCCCCTGCTGCGCCACTGGAAACTGAAATTCAAGGGGTGAACGGCTGGCCGGGTACATGACCACGTAGGCATTGCCCTGGAACTGGCTGAACTGACATTTCGCCGAGTTTTGCGTCTTTTTGAGAACGGGGGTTTTCACATTCAGGTGACAGAACGTCTTGCGCGTATCCGCGGCGGCGGAAGGCGCAAAAACAGTTGTCACGAGCAAGCACGCGGCAATGCTCCAACCCAGAGTGCGACGCATGGGCAACAGTGAAACGCGACTCACTATCGATAGCGACAGCAGACTGATCAGGCCACTCGCTGGAGCCGTTGCTGGCGCGACATCACCCAAGCTCCGGTGTTGTCATGCATCCGTTCCAACCGCTCAAGACGATCCGGCGCGATCAGCTGCAGAGCCTCGATCGTGAATCCCTCACGATGACTCACCTGCTCGGGCCCACGAAAACCACCACCATCCGGCAAACATCGGAGACCTTGAAGAGCATCAGCACCGATGGTCGTTGAACAAGGCTTGACCACGGCTTGATCGCCATAGGGATTCGAGCTGATTACAGTCTCTTCACCACGCCAGGTTCCCAGCAGCGCCTCGGCAACAAGAACCGGCTCCTCAACAGACGATGAATGGGCGCGAGCCTCGCGAATAAGGATCGACTGATCAAAACCTCCGGATCCATTCCAGAACAGAACCAGTCGGAGACGGCGATCGGGGTTAAGGAAGCAGAACTCTGCATACACCCTGGAAAGCGGCGCAACTTGCAGTGAACCTCGGCTGAAGCTTCCGGAAGGGAAAAAAGCCAGCTGGCGATCGACGTGATGAAAACTCTGCTGAATCTGCCGGACCGGATCGCCCCTGTAAGGGTTCACGTCCTCCGGGGGATCATCAGGCCAGAACAACAGACGGAGGTTGATCGGCACACCAGAAGGACTCGGCTCGAGCGTGAGTTGTGAAGGGGTGCGCTTCACCAGGTGCAGATCGCGATCAAGGGTGTCGAAGCTGCCCCTCCATTCGCCAACGTTGCGCAGGAGCCCATCCCACTGAGGGTCCATGACCAAATTTTTGGATTAACACTAAAAACTTTTTTGAGCGATCAGAGGACCTGAACACGACGCACGCATGGTCCAAAAAAAACGCTTGCAAACGAGAGTTGCACGGCAAACACTGATTCAACTCAATTTCTTGCTATGAAAAGATGTTACCTATGGAACAACCATGGCTTTCAACAGCTCTCGACTTGAGAGACCCAATATCGATCGTCCTGGTTTCATACCCGATCTCCCATCTCCCTAAGGACCCAACCGACTCCGATGCATGGCTTGATTGGACAAGAGAGCTTTTAGGGAACATCTCTGATGAAGTTCCAACATTTGAAGACGTTCAAGACTACCTCGAAGACATCAAGAATATTGTACCCGTAGAATACATTGGCGATGTCATCAGCGAAATTTACGACACGATCGAAGAGGAAATTGATCCAGCACAATACATCCCTGACGCTGTCATCGATGAACTGAACGACATGGACATCGCAAAAGGTATTTCTGAGCTCGCAGCTTTTGGGTACGACATGATTGTCGACGGCAAATACATCGACCCCTGGGCCGACAAGGTTCTTGACTATGCAGACTTCAATGTTGTTGTTCCGAGAGTAGGAAAAACAAAAGTCAAAGGAACGAAGAAAGATGACCTGATGAGTGGTCACTGGGAAAGCCACAAATACGAGGGCAAAGGCGGTAATGACAGAATCTTCACCTGGTATGGGAAAGACACCCTAAATGGTGGAAGCGGAAAAGATCATCTTTATGTCGATGGTGATGATTGCACGATGAGTGGCGGCAGCGGCAAGGATTATTTCTATCTTGACGGCGGCGGCACTGCTCTGATCAAGGACTACGAGAACAAAGATGTGATCCGAGTCGATGGATACAAAAAAGGCAATATCAACATCAAACACAAAAAAGGTGATTCATTAATCAAAGCCGGCAAGCATACGCTCGCCAAAGTTCTTGACACGAAGCTCAGCAAGAAGGATCTTCAGTATTCAGGCGGATCCAACAATCGAGAAATTGATTTCAGTGGGGACGATGCCTCCCTTACAGATCTCATCATCAGCGACGTTTAATTCAAACTTGATTGTTGACCGAAGGAAGGAGGCATCAGCCTCCTTTTTTTTGTCCAATCCAAGAGCTCACAACCTGATCATCAATAAAAAACCCGCCCGGATGACCGGGCGGGTGATGGAACGACTCGAGGATGGACTGTTGATCAGATATGAATCAACCGAACTTGCCTGAGGTGGATGCAATCAGGAAGGCTGCGTAGGTGAGGACGTAACCAACAGTGAAGTGGGCGAGACCCACAACACGGGCCTGAACAATCGAAAGAGCCACAGGCTTGTCACGCCAGCCCATCATGTTGGCGATGGGGCTGCGCTGATGCGCCCAGACGATGGTCTCGATCAGTTCCTGCCAGTAACCACGCCAGGAGATCAGGAACATGAAACCGGTGGCCCACACCAGGTGACCGAACAGGAACATCCAGGACCAGACGGCCAGGTTGTTGCTGCCGAACGGGTTGTACCCGTTGATCAGCTGAGAGGAGTTGAGCCAGAGGTAATCGCGGAACCAGCCCATCAGGTAGGTGCTGGATTCGTTGAACTGNGCCACGTTGCCGGACCAGATNGCNAGGTGCTTCCAGTGCCAGTAGAAGGTGACCCAACCCACGGTGTTCANNGCCCAGAAGACNGCCAGNTAGAAGGCNTCCCAGGCCGAGATGTCGCAGGTACCGCCACGGCCGGGGCCGTCGCAGGGGAAGGAGTAACCGAAATCCTTCTTGTCGGGCATCAACTTGGAGCCACGGGCGTCCAGAGCACCCTTCACAAGGATCAGGGTGGTGGTGTGCAGACCCAGAGCGATGGCATGGTGCACCAGGAAGTCACCAGGACCAATCGGCAGGAACACATCCGTGTTGCCGTTAATGGCATCCAGCCAGTAGTGCTCACCAGGAATGTTCTGGGAGGCCAGGCTGGCTGAACTGGACGCATTGGAGAGCAGCACATCGAAGCCATAGATCGCCTTGCCGGAAGCGGCTTGGACGAACTGGGCGAAGACGGGCTCCACCAGGATCTGCTTCTCAGGCGTTCCAAAGGCGACGACGACGTCGTTGTGGACGTAGAGGCCGAGGGTGTGGAATCCGAGGAACAGAGAGACCCAGCTCAGGTGGCTGATGATCGCTTCCTTGTGCTCGAGCATCCGGGCCAGGACGTTGTCCTTGTTGGCTTCGGGGTCGTAGTCACGGATGAAGAAGATCGCACCGTGGGCAAAGGCACCGCACATCAGGGCGATGGCGATGTAC
>NHKA01000027.1:0-9249 GCA_002169615.1 Cyanobacteria bacterium TMED229 | reverse complement strand
CAGTTCGCCGACGCGAGCTTCCAGTCCGTCGACGCGGCCGCGGACGATGGCGAGTTCTTTCTCGAATTCCTTGATCAGACGACGCAGCTCGTCGGTAATCTCAGTGATGCGGTCGAGGCAGGCATTCAGCAGCGCTGCAGCCTCGTAACGGGTCATTGCCCGGTTGCCGCGGAAGGTGCCGTTGGGGTAACCAGCGACGCAGCCGTAACGCTCGATCAGGTTGGACAGTGCCTGGTAAGCCCAGTCAGTCGGGTAGACGTCGGAGAACTGGGTGATACTGGTGACCTGCTCTTGGCTGTTGGACAACGCGTCNGCCGCGTAGTCGGACACACCGTTGATGTTCAGGTCGGCAGCNTGAGCCACAGGAGCCAGAAGGCCCANGGCAGCAGGAGCCACCAGCAGTTGCTGGAAGAGTTTCATGAAGGTCCTCACACCAAAATTGAGGGAGACGCTTGGCGTCGACCGAATGTTAAATCCGTCACATACAAAACGTAGCGACGGACACCTTTTGAAGTGTTCTGGCNCACGCCTGCTTGACATCAAAAAAACCCANCGCCGAAGCGATGGGTTCNTGTTGTGAGAAACCGGTTTTCAGGCTGAATTCAGCCTNGATCCCCTAAATCAGAAGGAGAAGGTTGTCTTCACGAGGGNGCCAAGGTTGGTGAAGCTGGCATCTCCACCGCCGCCGTACTGACCGTTGGTNAATTCGCCNTAAGGACGGCTGAAGTAGTACACGGTNGGGGTGATCGAGATGTTGTCGGTCACCTGGAACNTGTACCACCACTCGAANGCNNAGTTGCCATCAGCAACGGAATCNCCTTCCNTGCNGACGTCNGCGTTGNNGCCCCAGTCGATGGAGGTGACGAANGTCGGCTGACCGACNGCCATNCCGAAGCTGTTNCCNTCCNNGAACACGTCATCCCACTGNAGGCCNACATACCAGGACTGNGATGTGGCGTTNTCGACGTAACGATCAGAGTCNCCGTTGTTGTCGGTGCTGTTCANGCCCCAACCGNNNCTGATCGANGGNATCCAGCCGGACTCTTCGGGCATCCACCAANCACTCACACCAAAGGCGTTGGTCACACCCATGGTTTGAACGAAATTGGCNAGNGGNGTTGCNTTACCGCCGTAAAGACCAGCGCCGTTGTCGCTGGAGGCATAGGTGTAACCNAGAGCCAGTCCCCAGTTNTCAGCGGCNTAAGCCAACTGAGTTGTNGCACTNGAGGCAGCNCCATCNGTGGCCAGNCCNCCGAATNGNCGCNTNGCCNTCNTTGGCATTCACNGANAGNTAGCTGGAGCTAATGCTGAAGCCATCNTTCTGCCAGTAGAANCCGGCNCCACCACCCAAGGCCAAGTTGTAAACACCTGGAGCACCCGCGTAGGTGAAGAAGTCGATGGTCATGTCAGCNGGNTAAGCCGNAGGCCAGACCGGNAGCATGTCGTCCATTCGGACGCGAGGGCCNNCAACGATGGTGAAGTCGCCACCGACTGGGAAGCTGTAGTACAANCGGTCGACNTNAACNNTGNNGNNGGANCCGNANCCGNACTCNAGNGNNNTCAGAGCGTTGTANCCAGCTACCGCCNTAAGGGNTGCCGTCCTGACCGTAGTTACCGGNACGCAGACGGGTNCGCAGNAAGTCCTTACCNGTGAAGCTGGTNTCNAGGTGNAGGCGCAGGTCNTAACCGAAGNTNGNNGCNCCTGAATCTTTNGCTGCNANCTTGNNTCTCTTTNCNCCGAAGAAGTCAGCATCCTTCAGNTCAANGANGTCCTTCTTCTTCAGNCCAAGGATGGATGNNATNGNGANNNGCTCGTCGTTGNTGNTTTGNANGAAACCGCCGGTNTCNAGNGCCGAAGCATTGGTGGGNANNAGNGCATCGCGGATGCCCTGCTTGGCACCACCCTTGAACTTGTTGGCGCCGATGGTCCAGTAGGTGACACCCTTCAGCTTGGTGGTGGTGGAGAACTGAGTGGCTTCCAGTTCACCAACACGCGCTTCGATACCGTCAACTCGGCCGCGAATGATGGCGAGTTCCCTTTCGAACTCCATGATCAGACGACGCAGTTCGTCGGTGATCTCAGTAATGCGGTCGAGGCAAGCATTCAGGAGAGCTGCAGCCTCATATCGGGTCATCGCCCGATTGCCACGGAAGGTGCCGTTCGGATAGCCGGCNACACAGCCGTAACGCTCGATCAAGCTGGAAAGCGCTTGATAAGCCCAGTCAGTGGGATAAACGTCAGAAAACTGGGTGATGCTGGTGACCTGCTCCTTCTTGTTCTTGGAAGGGGCGTACTCAGCCATTGCGTCGACATTGATGTCGGCGGCTTGGGCAGAACGGGTGGCATCGACAGCAAGAGGGGCNAAAAGGCCNAGGGCTGCCGGAGCCACCAGCAGTTGCTGGAAAAGCTTCATGGGTGGTCCTCACACGGAAAAGGCGCAATGCGCCNACCAGAGCATGAATGCTTTACCCATTCATAACAACGTAAAGTTGTGCCGGAAACGGGCGTGACCAGTATCAATCGTTACTTAATAACAGAGTTTTCGTCTCATTAGCTGCAGTCGATCAACACAGCTTGAAACGAGTCCCGACGTTGGTCAGTTTTTCAAAACGTCTCTGTCAGCCTCACCATCCGTTCGACTGGAACCGTTCTCCATGCGATTGATCCAGCGGCATCCGGAACTGATTGCGGCCTTGGTCTTCGCGAGCTGCTGCCTGCTGCTGCAGGCGTGGCGATCACAGGTGCTGTTGGCCACCTACGACCAAGGCATTTTTCAGCAAGTCCTCTGGAACACGTTGCATGGGCAGCTCTTTGAGAGCACGCTCTCGTCACAACTGTCCACCAACGTGATTCACGCCGGAGAGCTTCCCTCCGTGGATTACGAACGGCTCGGCCAACATTTCACGCCGACACTGCTGATCTGGGCACCACTGCTGGGACTGATCGGTGCAGCAGCTTTGCCCATCGTTCAGGTGGGATTGGTCACATCAGCAGGGCTGCTCCTGCACCGCCTCGCAGCCAAACTCGTCCCGAAACGCACGGCCAACTGGATCACCTATGCCTATTTCTGCGGCAACGCACTGATCGGGCCCACCCTCGGAAATTTCACTGACCTCTGCCAGCTGCCACTGGCTGTGTTTGCTCTGATGCTGGGGCTGATCGAGCGCCGCAGCTGGCTCACGCTGGTTGCTGCAGGGCTGCTGCCACTGATCCGTGAAGACACCGGAGTGGTGTTGGTGGCAATTGGACTCTGGCTGTTGCTGCGGCACCGTCGCCAGTGGCTTCTGGCAGTGATGCTGATGGGGTGGGGTGGGGGCTGGGTGGTGCTGACCACCAACGTTCTGATGCCGCTGTTTTCAGACGACAACGCCAAACGCTTCATGGTCGAGAACTTCGGCCAGTATCTGGAGGGTGAAGCCAGCCAGGGCAGCAGCAGCCTCACCATGGTGCAACGGGCTTTGGAGCAGCCGCTCCTGCTCATCCAGGAACTGGTCAATCCTCCAGGCCAGACCCTCCTCTATCTGCTGGGTCACAGCCTGCCGTTCCTGTTCATTCCATTGATCAGCGTCGACACCGTCCTGCTCGCAGGACCCAGCCTGCTTGGACTGTTTCTGGCCCAGGGGGCCAATGACCCGCTTTCAATCACGATCCGCTACACGTTTCTGGTTGTTCCTGGCTTTGCGCTCGGCGCTCTCCTCTGGTGGCAACGTCGCCCATCGCCCACGCCTGAGGCCCGTACCCGTCTGGTCTGGGGATGCTGCCTGACGTTGTCACTGCTCCTGACGCTGAGCAGCAACCCCCACCGCAGTCTCTCCTTTCTGATCCCGGACAGTGTTGAACCTTGGGTGCACCGTTCCATCCAGCAGCAGTGGAGCCATGGCAAGGCAGCCCGGGAAGCGCTGGCGGTGATTCCTGCCGACGCCAGCGTGTCTGCGAACACACCGCTGGTGCCCTTGCTGGCCCAACGCAATGTTCTGGTTCGTTTCCCTTACAGCTCCGCCTATCTCAACCGCGAAGGCCAGGCTGAATCCGTGGATTGGGTGGCCGTTGATCTGGAGATGCTGGAGCGTTATGGCGTTGCATTCCGCAGTGACTGGAGACAACTACGTCAGAGCCGCCGATGGTTGCTGGAGCATCGCGACAGCTACGCGGCACGGGCACTGAACGATGGGGTGGTGGTGTTGGAACGCAGCCAAGACACCACACCTGCCCTCGAGCGTGCGTTGGACCAATATCTGCAGCGGCCAATGCCGATGGATCCACGCCAGGTCCAATGAATTGNACTGCTGCAAGGAAGCGGAGGGATGCAGGGATCGCCCAGACAAAACGATGCCCTCGGCCGAAGAACGACCGAGGGCTCTCGCCGAGTCCGCTAGTGCCGCGGAACCGGATGATCAGTTAGAAGGCGCCGTTCAGCCGGCGTTCTCCGCGATCAGCAGACCCTGCATAAAAGAACTGGATTGCATGGACACCTCCTCCTGAAGGGGTTGATGAGCGCCGGCGATGCATTCGATGACATCAGGGATCAGAAGAACCGAAGATGCCACCACACCACTGCGGTCTGGTCTCTTGAACCTTAACGGAGGTGTCTCGAAAGCGTCGCCAACCGTGCAAAAACACGCAAGAGCCTGGCGCCACTGGCTTTTGCCTCTTCTGCTCTGGATGCTCACCCTCGCGCTCTGGCTTCCAGGGCTGGGCAATCTGCCGCTGAGGGACTGGGATGAGGGCCGCATCGCAACGGTGGCACGTTCGACACCAACCCTGCTGCCGATGAAGTGGGACGACGCCTACCTCAACAAGCCGCCCGGGCTCCATTGGCCGATGGGCCGAATGATCCACCACCTGGGCGACGACGAGGTCACGGTGCGTCTGCTGCCCTGCCTCCTCTCCAGCCTGGCGGTGCCGTTGATCGTCCTGCTGCGCCGATCCCTTGATCCTGAGGAATCGCATCGCCGCGACCAAGTGGCCCTGCTGAGCGGCATCCTGCTGATGACCCTGCTGCCCATGGCCCGCCATGGACGTCTGGCGATGCTGGATGGAACGCTGGTGANCTGCAGCCTGCTGTGGTGGTGGGGCTGGAGGGGCTCCCATCAACGTTCCTTTTGCGCCCTCATGGCAGGGCTTGCCGGCAGCGGCGTTTTGCTCCTGAAACCCCCGGCTCTGCTCGGGTTCGTGGTGATGGCCTTTGTGATCGGGGGCGCTTCAGATCGACCGGGCGTCAGACGCTGGCCTTGGCTGGTGCTTGGACTGATGCCCGGATTCGGTTGGCACCTCTGGCATTGGTCCGTGCGCGGACAGGATGCCTTGCTGATGTGGGGGGGGCAAGGCCTGGCCAGGGTGACCAACAGCGTCGGAGATGGTCACGGTTGGTGGACCCCCTGGGCGGAGCTACTGGAAGGGGGATGGCCTTGGCTGCTTCTGCTCCCCGCTGGCCTGACCTGGGCGTGGATCCATCGACGCGACANGGTTGGACGCTGGGAACTGGGTCTGCTCATCGGCAGTGCCCTGATGGTGCTGCCATTACGAACGCAATTGCCGTGGTACAGCCACCTGCTGTGGCCGCCCATCGCTCTGCTCTGTGCCGAACCGTTGCATGAGCTGCTCGATCAAGGGAGCGCTCGCTGGGTTCCGCAGATCTGGTCAGCCCTTGGCCTCGCGTTGCTCCTTGCTGGACTCCCGGTCTCCATGCTGACCTCCGCTGCTCTCCCCAGAGCCAGTCTTGCGCTCGCTGGCCTGGGCCTGCTGATCGGAGGCGTCCTGATGGGCAGCGATCTCCGCAGACGTCGCCACCGAGGCTTTGCGGTTCTGCTGCTGGGATGGTGTCTGGCACTTCTGGCTCTCTGGCAAAGCCAGCTCTGGCTTTGGGAACTCAACGAAAGTTGGGACCCGCGTCCCGTGGCCGAAGCCATTCGCACCTTGCCTGCATCGGCCGACCTGCGCTTGAAGGGGCCGACCCGGCCGTCNTTGGGTTGGTACGCCGGCCGTGACTTGAAGCGCTACCGCAGAGGCGATCCAACAACAGAGCCCTTCTGGCTGNTCAGCGACAGACCACCATCAAGCTGTCAATTGCAGACCCCACCCGTCAAAGGGGACTGGCAGTTGTGGCGATGCCGTTGAACACTGCCACCACCGGTCGACCGCCCGGCCGTCTCTGGTGGCTGACCATCGCCCTGGGACTGATTGGGTGGGGGTGCAGTGCCTTGCGGCACCACTGGCTCCAGAGCAATGCCTACGACCTGGGGCTGTTCGACCAGTGGATCTGGCTGATCGCCAACGGACGTCCACCGATCTCCTCGATGGAACACGTGCACGTGATGGCAGATCACGGTGCCTGGATGTTGGCTCTGGCTGGACTGCCCTACCGCATCCTGCCTTCGGTCCAATGGCTGCTCGCCAGTCAGGCGTTTGCCCTGAGTCTCACCGCGATCCCGATCTGGTGGCTGGCGCGCCAGGCGGGGCTGACGNAACGACGCTGCTGGATGGTCTGCGGACTGTGGTGGCTGCAACCNGTGGTGTTCAACACAACCCTGTTCGACTTTCACCCGGAGACCTGGGCGATGCCGGCCTTCGCGCTGGCGCTGTGGGCGGAGCGAACACAACGGCCTCGACTCTGGTTCGCCTTGCTTGTTGTGATGCTCGGCTGCCGTGACGGCCTGGTGCTGATCACCGCGGGCATGGCCCTTGACCTCGCCTGGCGCCGACGCTGGCGCTGGAGTGGCTCAGCAGCAGGTCTCACACTCGGGTGGCTCCTCCTGCTCAGCCGCTGGCTCTATCCCTGGCTGAGAAACGGTGAGGGGCCCAAGGCTGCCGGTCGCATGTTCAGCCACCTGAACGGCGAACCGATGCAGATCCTGCAGAGCATCGACTGGACGGGCGGGTTGTTTTACCTGCTGCTGCTCTGCCTCAGTTGTTCGCCTCATTGGCGACGACGGTCGCTGTCCACCCTGCTGATGGGCCTGCCGCTGCTTCTGGTGAATCTGCTCTCCGCATCACCCAGCTACCGCAGCCTGATCCACCACTACAGCCTTCCCCTGGCGTTGGTTGCCGTGATCGGCGCCATCGATGGACTGCGCGATCGGAAGCAGACGTCTCGTGGATTTCCATGGGGATTNACCTGGGCTGTCNCCTGCTGGTTNGCCCTGGCGAAACCCTGGTTCTTTTCAGGCCCCTANCAGCAGCGATGGCCNTTGCTCGGTGATGTGGGGAGTGCCATCACCATGGTGCGTTCCAACGATGCGGTGCTCACGACCAGTTATCTGGTGCCCCAGCTCAGCCAGAGGCCATGGATCGGCTTCCCAAAACGGGGCGCCTCACTGGATCTTGAGGCCGCTCCATGGACCGTGCTGCTTTTGCACCCAGCCGATCCGGGTTGGGGCTCCTCTCCAGAGAAGCAGCAGCGGCTGCTGAGGGAAGCCAAGGACAGGGGCTGGCATTGCCGGAAGTGGGCATCGGGTCTGACGTTGTGTCGTCGACCCGCCGCAGCAACACCACCCCGCTCTGGCAATGCACTGGACGAAAACGATCCGCTTTGACCAGATCGTCCAGCTTTTCCTGGATCGAACTCTGCTGCTTGCGCTCCCGCTTGAACACTGGAGCCAACGGTGTGTAGAANCCGGGNAAGGCCGCCACCCAATCCACCTCCTGTTCCAGCCCCTCCCTGTCGCGAAAGCGGGTGTGCTTCGGAAAGCGGATCAGGGCTTCCCGCTGTGCCAGCAACGGCAGCAGAGGCGTGTCAGCGGAGACGCTGGCCTGNGGTGGGATCTGCTCAAGCGCTGCAATTGCGGCCTTGCGGCGAGCCAGCATCTGCTCTGCTGGCACATGCACCCATGGCGAAATGCTGTCGGGGATCACCGCGGACAGGCTGCGATGTGGGTTGCCCACAACGGTGATCATCAAGCCGAGAACGAGACTGGCGGTCCAGATCCGGCGTAACCAGCGGCGGGGCCAGATCCGGGGATGATCCGCCCACCAGAGAACCGTGCCCAGGTAAAGCCCCGGGACCAGTGCCAGCACGTAGCGGAGCGTCACGGNGAGNGCCGTGCGGCCCTGTGAAACCAGCGCGATCAACAGAGGCACCGCCACCAGTAGTGCCGCATCCAGCGATCGAAACGGGACAAACACTAGGGGTAGGGTCAGCGCCAACAGGAACCCGAGGGTGGCGCCCGGCGGAGTGATCAGCGACTGCAACAACGCCAACGGCTGGCTCAACATGCCGAGCACGACAGCCAGGGACCCTTCAGACACGTCCTCCACCAGATGACCGAATTTCTCCTGGAGGAAACGGTCCGCCAAGGAGGAATCCACCATCGGCTGAATCCAGCCGGTGACCATCAGCACCCACCCGAACGATCCAACCATCAGCAACGCCCCGAGGAGACGGACCTTGGGCTGGCGAAGCAGAGCCCAAAGACCAATCGAAAACAGCAGCAGTCCGCTGTCCTCCCGCACCAGAAGCAGCAGCGCGCTGAACAGCAACACCCGCCAAAGGCAACCATCCAGGAGTGCCGCCACCACAAGGAAGCCAAGCAACGGCAACCAGATCAGATCGTGAAAGTTCTCCATGGCCGGCCCGACCACAGCGCCGCTGAGGAAGTACGCCAGGCTGATCTGAACAGCGAGCGAACGCGGCAATCGGTCATCCGCGATGCGCCAGAGCACNAAACCCGCAGCGGTGAGGGCCGACACCTGAATCAGAGGAAGTGCCCAGGCACCAAAAACGCCAACCAGGGGAGCCCCCAACANGGTGAAGGCATTGGCGTGCTGTCCGAGATGCAAATACGTCACCCATGGCAGAGCACCACCAAGGGCCACATCTCCAGACAAAACGGAGGACAGACTGCTTTCAAATGGACGTCCCTGCGACGTCGACCAGAGCTCCTGCAGAAACAGTGCCTGGTCATAGGTGGCACTCAGACTGAACAAGCGCCAGGCCTGAACCAGAACCATCACCAGCCAGAAGCCTGCCGCCAGCGTGATGATCGACCGAGGCCAGAGGGAGAGCTTCCCNCCTCTGGACTGCTTTGCGGTCTCAGACACTGGCGCCATTCAGAAAGACACGCATCGAGCGATGGCATGTTGCCAACAAAAAAGGCGCCCCTCGGGACGCCTTGAGCTCTTCTCTTGAAATCAATGATCAGAGGGCGTTGCCGCGGGGCAGAACCTCTTCAGGGAAGACGAAGTTTTCGTGCGGCTGGTCAGCCGGTGCCATCCAGGCACGCAGACCTTCATTCAGAAGGATGTTCTTGGTG
>NHKA01000026.1:0-59682 GCA_002169615.1 Cyanobacteria bacterium TMED229 | reverse complement strand
CAGCCAGGCGAAGACCTTCACGCCGGTGGGCACCGAGATCAACATCGTGGTGAACATGAAAATGTGGCGCATCCAGTTCGGTGTGCCTGTGTAGAACATGTGGTGTGCCCACACGATCAGGCTGAGGAACGTGATGCCGAAGGAGGCGATGGCTACGAAGCGGTAGCCGAACAGGGGCTTGCGGGCATAGACGGGGAACAGCTCAGAGAAGATGCCGAACACCGGCAGCACCAGCACGTACACGGCGGGGTGCGAATAGAACCAGAAAAAGTGTTGAAACAGCACTGGGTCACCGCCGCCTTCCGGACGGAAGAAGCTGGTGCCGAAGCTGAGGTCGAACAGCAGCATCACGGCACCACCGGTGAGGGCCGGCAGGCCCACCAGCTGAATCGTCTGGGCGGCCCAAGCGGTCCAGACGAACACAGGCATCTTGAAAAAGCCCATCCCGGGGGCCCGCATGCGGATGATCGTCGTCACAAAGTTGACGGCACCCATGATTGAGGAGATGCCCGACAGTGCCACCGCCAGGATCCAGAGGAATTCTCCGTTGATGAAATGCCCCAGCGGGTTCTGCAGGCTCATCGGCGGATAGGACCACCATCCCGAAGAGGCTGGACCTCCGGGAGCGAAGAAGCTGCCCATCAGCACGACGGCGAACACCGGCACCAGCCAGAAGGCGGCGGCATTCAGCTTGGGGAACGCCATGTCCGGAGCGCCGATCATCGTGGGGATCAACAGGTTGTTGAAGCCGTTGAGGATCGGGAACAGAAACAGGAACAGCATCACCGTTCCATGCATCGTGTACAGGCCGTTGTAAACGCTGGGATCAACCAGATCGGCCGGGGGTGTGATCAGCTCACCCCGCACGATCATGGCCAGCAGACCTCCCACCAGCAGGAAGAACAGCGAGGTGGCGATGTACTGGATGCCGATCACCTTGGCATCGGTGTTGAAGCTGAAGAAGCGCTTCCAGTTGTCCGGCGCACCGGGCACCGGATGGGGTGCCTTGAGGACGCGGGGGTCGTAGTTGGTGGTTGTGGTTGTCATGGCACGTCTCAGGCGTCGTGGGGGATGGAGGGATCGCCGGGGTCGTTCACCATCGGGGCTGGTGCCGGTGGAACCGTGGCCCAGCCCTTGTCACCGCGGGCGATGCGGCGGTCATACAAGGCGCGGCCTGGATCGAGTCCGGGTTGCAGGGGCTTTTTGGCGGTCGCCTTCAGCCAATCGCCATACGCCTCATCCGATTCGACGATGACGTCGGTCTGGTTCTGGGAGAAGTAGGCGCCGCTGAACATGGCGTCCCGCAACCGGAAGCGGCCTTCTCTGGTTGGCGTGAGGCTGTAGGAAATGATGCTGCCGGGGATGATGTCCTGCTTGAGACGGAACGCTGGAACGAAGAAGCTGTGCAGAACGTCTTCCGAGATCAACCGGAAATTGGCGCGTTGATCCACGGGCAAATGCAGCTCAGAGCTGCGCACCCCGTTGGGGTAGACGAATTCCCAGCTCCACTGGCGGGCGATCACGTCAATCGGTCCCACGTCGGCGATGGGATCGGCTTCCATCAACGCTGTTGGATCGGTACCGATGGCGTACTTGTGCTTCGGACCGAGGTTCTGAAGCTTCATGTTCACGTTCATCGTGTAGGTAGCGATCGCGAAGACCGTCACCAGCGGGATGATCGTCCAGATGATTTCCAGCTTGGTGTTGCCTTCGATCGGCGCACCATCGCTTTCGTCGTACTTGCCAGCCCGGTTGAACAGCAGCACCCAACCCATCACTCCGGTGCAGCCGAAGAAGATGAAGGAGCCGATGCCGGTTTCAAGCGCGAACAGATCGTCGACGTAGGGCGCCGCCATTGAGGCCTGGGGTGGAAACCAGCTGTAGGACCACATCGCCATCAGTTTGGCGATCACCAGGTTGATCGCCACAGCGATCGTGATGATCACAATGGCGCCGATGTTCGGGCTTTTCTTGGGAGCAGTGGTGGTCATGGCAGCACCTCGTTCAGATCAGCACCAGCGGCGAGCAGCTGGTCAGCGGTGATGTGCACGCCGAAGTCGCTGGCGAGCCAGGCGCCGAGACTTCCATGCAATCCCATCAACACCAGCATCGAGGCTCCTGCCAGCAGATAAAGCCAGGTGACCTGACGGCCCATGTCCTTGCGCCAAACAAAGCGTTGATAGCCACGCCAGACGGTCATGGCGACGATCACAAGGAGAATGGCGACGCCGCCGATGGCATGCCAGAGCATGGTGTCGATGGCGGTCTGTCCGAGAATGCTTCGGACGCCGGGGAGTGGCACCGCCAGCAGCATTTCGTAGAACCCGGCAGCAACCGTGAAGAAGCTGATCCCGCTGCAGGCCACCAGGTTGTACCAACCCACATCGTGGAAGCCGCTGCGGGTCACGGGCAGGGCGAGAAAACGGAACACCCGCTTCTCCAAGGGGTAAAACGCGCCAGCGAAGTCGAAGGCGATCCCGATCGCGAACAGCCCGATGGTGAGATGCACCAGATTCGGGTGCAGCGGGATCGCGTAAGGCAAATCATTGGCACCCAGGGAGTCGCTGATCTCATTGATCGGCGAGGTGATCGAGGCGATCAGGGTCATGACAGCACCCCCTCGCGAATGGCATCCACCACAGGCACCGTGTGCAGGCCGTAGATCCACACAAGCTTGTCGCCCAGATAAACCTGGGCGATCACCAGGCCAGCCAAGACAAAGTCGATGGCGAGGAAACCCTTCGGCAATTTGCCGGGATCTTTCTGACGAGCGACATAGCGCCAGCCGGTGAGCAGCGCCAGCACGCCAGCCAGGGACCAGCCAATCGTGCTGTGGTAGTTGAGGATGTCGCGTGAGGCCCCGTAGGGATTGGCCAGGCCGGCTTCGACCTGACCAAAGATGATCGCGACGAAGATCGCCACCGTGGCAACGATCAGATTCCAGAAGCTGACTTCGAACAGATTTTTCTTTCTGGTGACCACTCCGATCACGTCGAAGACCACGGTGATCAGCGCCATGGAGATCACGAAGTGCACGACAATCGGGTGAATGACGTCAAGCCAGGGAAGGTTTTTGTCGTTGAGCGGAGGAAGAAGCTCGAGCATCGGCAAGCCGAGCGGCAGACATCTGAAGGATGGACAAGGGTTGAAGCACGGTCATCCCTCCATAAGGAAATACAACTGGCCGAGTTGTCTGACTCACTCGCTCAGGTGTTCTCTGCTACCGCGATTCTCAAGACTGAGCCTGCGATCTCCAATAGCCCAGGACCTGGACGACGATCACCGTCAACAAGATGGGCATCACAACACAAAGGGACACCAACCGGAATTCGTCCTGCCAGGAAGCCAGAGCAGAACGGGGCAACACATTGTCTGTGAGATAGAGGCTGTAAGCGGCCAGCAAAATCACACCTTCGAATCTGGAGATGCTGCGACGGGTCCAGAAGATCGGAAGACAGACAATGGTGGCAATCATCATCACCGGAAGATCCTCCGAGATCAGCTCACCACTCACCTGGAGTCCTCCGGCACCACTGATCGCAGCGCATCCTCCAAGAACCATCAGCAGATTGAGGAGGCAGCTGCCTACAACATTGCCAACGGCAAGATCGGTGCGTCCTTTCATCGTTGCCACAACTGAGGTGATCAGCTCCGGAGTCGAGGTCCCCGTGGCAACGATCGTCAGTCCGATGACGGACTCAGGAACATTGAGGTAAGCTGCAGCCGAGCTGGCACCGTTCACGAGCACCCGTGAACCGAAGACGAGAAGCGTGATCCCGATCAGCAACTGAATGAAGGCGATGAGCATCGCCCGGCGGTTTGTGCGTGGTTGGGTTTCATCCCCGGCAGTGATCTCATCGGAATGGATCTCCTCTTTTGCCGTTCGGATTTCCCAGACCGTGTTGATCACCAATCCGATCAACAGGGCTACTCCTGCCTGCCAGGTCATCCGACCGGCAGAGGCCATCCCCCAGGCGGCCGCGGAGATGGCCAGAAGAACAGGGACATCTCTGCGCACCAGACGGTTCTCGACCCGCAGCGGCAAGATCACCGCTGAGCAACCGAGAACAACAAGGATGTTGAAAATATTGCTTCCCACCACATTGCTGACGGCCAGATCATCTGAGTTCTGAAGGATCGAGCTCACGCTCACAAACAGTTCAGGTGCGCTTGTCCCGAAGGCAACCACGGTGAGACCGATCACCAGCTGGGGAATCCCGCAGATGGTCGCAACCGTGACCGAGCCCTTGACGAACTGATCACCCCCCAAAAACAGCAGAACAATTCCCCCGATCACTTCGAGGCTGTAGATCAGAAAAAGAGGCGCCTCGGGCATTCGACCACTGAGGAGGGGGTGGCGGTGATTCTGCTCTGCCGCCAAATCGACTTAAGGTTCACCGATCGATCAGGCGTTTCAGCTTTGCTCAACCGCATCAACGCCACCAATCTTCGCGGTGACGTCTTCGGTGGTCTGACGGCTGCAGTGATCGCTCTGCCCATGGCCCTCGCCTTCGGCATCGCCGTCGGCAACGCGTCTGGTGTTCCCGGAGCTGGTGCAGCAGCTGGCCTATGGGGTGCCGTGATCATCGGCCTTGTGGCCTCGCTTTTCGGGGGGACGCCAACCCTGATTTCGGAGCCCACTGGTCCGATGACCGTGGTGTTTACCTCCGTGGTGATCAGTTTCTCCAGCTCGGCGGAAAGCCCTGAGAAAGCCCTTGCGATGGCGTTCGGCGTCGGCGTCCTCGCCGGCGTGTTTCAGATCCTTTTCGGATTGTTCCGGTTGGGTCGTTACATCACGATGATGCCCTACACGGTGATTTCGGGCTTCATGTCCGGCATCGGCATCATTCTGGTTCTCCTGCAGCTTGCGCCCTTTCTTGGTCAGGATCCCAAGGGAGGTGTCATCGACACGCTGACCCAGCTGCCGGCTCTCATTCAGGGCACTCGCCCGATGGAGTTGCTTCTGGCGTTGATCACACTTGCGATCCTTTGGTTCACGCCATCACGCGTGAAGAAGTTCTGCCCTCCTCAGCTCCTGGCTCTGATCGTTGGAACGGTCCTGGCGGTCACCGTGTTCAAAGAGGTCGGTTTGCGTCAAATTCCGGAATTTTCTGCCGAGTTTCCAACCTTCACCCTTCCCGACTTCTCCGGTGGTGAGATGCGAATGATGGTGGTGAATGCAGCAGTGCTCGGGATGCTCGGCTGCATCGATGCTCTGCTTACATCCGTGGTGGCCGACAGTCTCACCAGAACCGAGCATGACTCCAACAAGGAGCTCATCGGTCAGGGGATGGCCAACGTGGCCTCCGGGCTGTTCGGTGCACTGCCTGGAGCCGGAGCCACCATGGGAACGGTGGTGAACATTCAGGCCGGCGGTCGGACGGCACTGTCCGGTGTGATTCGGGCCACGATTCTGATGTTGGTTGTTCTTCTGGCGGCACCGGAGGCTTCCAAGATCCCTCTGGCTGTGCTGGCGGGAATCGCACTGAAGGTTGGAATCGACATCATTGACTGGGAATTTCTGAAGCGGGCCCATCACCTGTCGTTGAAGGCGGCTGTGATCACGTACGGCGTGATCATGCTCACGGTGCTGGTTGACCTCATCACCGCCGTGGGAATCGGTGTCTTTGTGGCCAATGTGCTGACCATCGATCGCATGAGCACGCTGCAATCCAAGCGTGTGAAGACGATCAGCACGGCGGATGACGATGTTGAACTCAGCTCAGAAGAGCAATTGATGCTTGATCAGGCTGGGGGGAAGGTTCTCCTGTTTCAGCTGGCAGGCCCGATGATTTTCGGTGTGGCCAAAGCCATCGCCAGGGAGCACAACGCCATCGGCAACTGTCAGGTTGTTGTGTTTGATCTGTCCGAGGTCTCTCATCTGGGGGTCACTGCAGCCATTGCACTTGAGAACGCTGTGAAGGAAGCGATGGAAGTCGGACGTCAGGTGTTCATGGTGGGTGCAACCGGCAGCACCGAGAGCAGGCTGCGCAAACTCAAGCTGCTCAATCGTTTGCCGTCCGATCACATCACGACCGACCGCTTGCAGGCGCTCACGCTGGCGGTGGGTTCGCTGACTCCAGACCGAAGGAATGCTTGATCGCCTCACCCTGACGGCACCGGATGATTGGCACGTGCATCTGCGCGATGGTCAGATGCTGAATCAGGTGGTGAGGCACACCGCCCGCGTGTTTCGGCGGGCGATTGTGATGCCCAACCTTCGGCCTCCCGTCACCACGGCGTCACAAGCGAGGGCCTACCGCCAGAGAATTCTTGAAGCGTGCCTTGAGCAGCCTGCGTTCACACCGTTGATGACGGCATACCTCACGGACACCACGGATGCGGCTGATCTTGAGGACGGTTTTCGTGCCGGTGTGTTCACGGCGGCCAAGCTCTATCCGGCCAACGCCACCACCAACTCCTCAGCTGGGGTGACGGATCTCGCCAAGATCGGATCTGTGCTGGCCTGCATGCAGAGAATCGGGATGCCTCTTCTCATCCATGGCGAGGTCACCGATTCGGATGTGGATGTGTTTGATCGCGAAGCGGAATTCATCACGAGGCATCTGAAACCCTTGCGTCGGAACTATCCCGAGTTGCGTGTTGTGTTCGAACACATCACAACGGAGCAGGCGGTTGATTTTGTGGGCTCGTCAGAACGCAACCTGGCCGCCACGATCACCCCGCATCATCTCCACATCAACCGAAATTCAATGTTTGCAGGCGGGTTTCGCAGTGACTTTTACTGCCTGCCCGTCGCGAAGCGCGAACAACATCGTCTGGCCCTGCGAAAGGCAGCCACGAGTGGGGATCCCCGCTTTTTTCTGGGCACGGACTCCGCTCCCCATAGCCGTGCTGCCAAGGAGACCGCCTGCGGATGTGCCGGTATCTTCAATGCGCCCCATGCTCTCGAGAGCTACGCGCAGGTGTTCGATCAGGAGGGAGCTCTGGATCGACTGGAGGGTTTTACCAGCCTGAATGGGCCCACCTTCTATGGACTGCCTGTGAACACGGATCAAATCACGCTTGAGCGGGTGGATCAGCTGGTTCCGGACCTTGTAAACGGGCTTGTGCCCTTCCATGCTGGAGAGATCCTTCCCTGGAAGCTCAAAGCATGCATCTGATCAAGTTCAGCTCGGAAGACTGCGGCACGTGCCACAGAATGAGCCACTACGACGGCAAGGTTGCCGAGGAACTCGGATGTAGCTTCGTGTCTGTGATGCTTCAGGACACAGAGGCCTATCGCAAATATCGACGCATCCTGCTTGCGCAGTATCCAAATAAGGAAGGGATGGGTTGGCCAACGTATCTGCTGGTGAATGACCCAGAAGGAGAATTCACCATTCAAGGAGAACTCAAAGGCGGAATGCAGAAGGGTGAATTTCGGGAGAAACTCAATGCTCTTCTGGAGGGCAATTAACGATATCGATTGAGCTGGTTGATCATTTTTGACACGATGGCTGTCCAGCCTGTTTGATGGCTGGCGCCGAGGCCTGAACCGTTGTCGCCATGAAAGTATTCATTGAAGCGGATCAGGTCTTTCCAGTGCTGATCTTGGTTGAAGTAGTCAATGGAACCATTGAAAGGACGACTTCCGGTTTCGTTGCATCGGAAGATATTGATCAGGCGCTCTTCAAGTTCGAGTGAAATTTCCCATAGATTCATAAGATTGCCTGAGCCTGTCGGGAACTCCATTTTTAAGTCGTCGCCATAATAATGAGCATATTTTTGGAGGGCTTCGATGATTAGATAATTGATTGGCATCCAGACAGGACCGCGCCAATTTGAGTTGCCGCCGAACATGGGAACGGGGCTGTCTGCAGGGCTGTAGGAGATGCTTCCCTCTTCATCACCCTCTCGATAGGTGTAAGGGTTGTTTTCGTAGTGCTTCGATAATCCACGGATGCCGTAAGGTGAAAGGAATTCAGCCTCATCGAACACCCGTTCCAGAATTCTAATTAGTCTTGATTTTGGTACAAGGGCATAAAGAATTCGGTCATTGTGCCATTCACCCAGGTAATCCAATTCAGGGAAGGGCTCTCCACGGTCGATGGCTCTTTGCTGAAGGATGGGTTGTATATCCAGCATTGGGAACTGGTTCACTGTGCTTCGGTCGAAGGAGGCGACAGCGAGCAGCGGAATCAGTCCTGCGAGTGAACGGGTTCTGAGGTAATCAGCGCTGCCGTCAACTCGATCGAGAACGTCGTAGTAAAAACCGTCCTGCTCGTCCCAGCACACATAATTCCGACCATCATTGGCATTCAGGGAATAGGTCAGTTTCCAAAAATCTTTGATGAAACGACCAATCGAGTCGCTGTAACCCTTGTGCTTCTTGCCGATTTCAACGGCAAGCTCAAGCATGTTGAGGCTGTACATCGCCATCCAGGATGTGCCGTCTGGCTGTTGAATCCTGCTGCCATCATTCAAGCGTCTGGAGCGATCGAAAATGGCAATGTTGTCGAGGCCGAGAAAACCTCCGTCAAACATGCCATCCTTGTTCACATCTGTCCGGTTGGCCCACCAGCCGTATTCCAGAAGCAGTTTTTGATAAGCAGCTGAGAGTTCATAGAGGCAGGGCTGGTCATGCCGTTTTTTCTCGATCTGATGAATCCTCAGCGTCGCCCATGCTCCGATTGGAGGGTTGGGGTCGGAGAGCGACCATTCGTAGGCGGGTGATTGGCCGTTTGTCGCGGTGTAGTTGTGCGTTCGGAGGATGCCAGCCTGGCGTCGCGCTTCGTAGGGGTCGTATTCAGCGAATGCGACGGCGTGGAACATCAGATCCCACTGGCAGAAATAGGGATATTCCCAGGAATCTGGCATTGAGATGATGTCGCTGGCGTTCATGCTTCGCCAGTAGGACTGCTCGGTTTTCCAGCGCTGCTGAGCAGGCTGCGGCCCGGTTGAATCGCCGACGAGCCAGCGATGCACGAACCAGTTGTAATACTGACGGCCCCAGTACAAACCAGCCCCTGCCGCAGTGTGAATGCTGCGATCCTGATCGGAGAGATCAGGGGCCACCCAGCGCAGATACTCCTGCCACTCCTGCCGGCGCTGCTTGAGCAATTGATCAAATTGCTCATCCGTAAACACATCCGCTTGCGTGGTGATGTCGCTGCGGCTTAAACGCAGATCAACCGTCCAGTTTTCACCACTTTCAATGGTGCCTTTGAGGTGAAAGGCTGCCTTGCTTCCCATGGATTTGGGATTGATTGCAGATGTGTCGCCTTCAATAAGATGGCGATGAAAGGCATCCTTCACATAGGGATTGCTCAGCGGCAGCCCGAACAACTTTTCGGTGTTGGACTCATTTTCGGTGAACCAGATCGCTGCGTCTTGCCGGCATCGCAGGATGTAGGGGGGAAGCGTCGCGATGGCTGGAGTGACGATGGAACCATCGGCGCCGTGCATGCTTGGCTTGGTTTGACCTTTTGTGCCCCAACTCCAGGTGTTGCGCAGCCAGAGTTGCGGAAGCACGTGGAGATCTGCTTTTTGCGGGCCTCGGTTTGTGGCGGTGATCCGGATCAGAATGTCTTCTGGCCCAGCTTTGGCATACTCAATCTCAACATCGAAATAACGGTTTTCATCAAAGATTCCAGTGTCAACAAGTTCGTATTCAGGTTGCGATCGATCGCGACGGCTGTTTTCTTCCCTCAGTTGTTCGTAGGGGAATTGTTGCTGCGGGTATTTGTAAAGCGCTTTTGAATAACTGCCGGTGGGTGTTCCCGCCAGATGGAACATATAGTCCTTCACGTCTTCGCCGTGATTGCCTTCCGGGTTGCTGAGTCCGAACAGGCGCTCTTTCAGAATCGGATCTTCGCCATTCCACAGCGCCATGGCGAAGCAGATGCGGCCCTTGTCGTCACAGAACCCAAGCAACCCATCTTCCCCCCAGCGGTAGGTGCGGCTATGGCTGTGATCAAAGGGAAAATGATTCCAGGCATTGCCGTCATGGGAATAATCCTCGCGGACCGTCCCCCACTGACGTTCAGATAGATAGGTCCCCCAGAGATCCCAGTTGGCTTCCCCGTTATCTCGCTGTGTGCGGCGGGCTATTTCAGCGGGTTCTTTCATGCCCTGACAGGCTCACAAGCACAAGGTAGTCAGGTTCAAAAAGGCTGCCGCCTGCNTGCATACAAGTGGGGGCAGGGGGACTTGAACCCCCACAGGCCTTTCAGCCCAAGCGATTTTAAGTCGCGTGCGTCTACCGATTCCGCCATGCCCCCATGCTGGCCATTCTAGATTTCGACAACTCGCCTGTCGGTCTTGGACCTCCAGTCCCTGCTCAGCGGAATTCCGCAGGACACCCTGCTTGTTGTGGCGGCCTACGTGGTTTTGGCAGGCCTTTACCTTCTGGTGGTTCCCCTCTTGCTGTTCCTTTGGATGAACAGGCGCTGGCACCGGATGGGCAACGTGGAACGGTTGGGGATCTACGGACTGGTCTTCCTGTTTTTCCCGGGAATGGTTGTGTTCGCTCCGTTTCTGAATTTCCGTCTCAGCGGCCANGGAGACAGTTGATTTGACCAGAGCGAAGGTTCTGCTTGTTGGCCTCATCATCCTGGGGCTTGGTGCTGTCGGTTATGTCGGATTCAGTGCTGCGGGATTGGAGGGATTCTCGGCAGGAATCGCCGCCCAGTCCCTNCTCGTCCTGATCGTGCTCGTGTGGACAGGGTCTTATCTGTTCCGCGTGATCACCGGTCAGATGACCTTTATGGAGCAGCGACGTCGGTACCGCGACGTCTATGACGAGAAAGCCAAGCAAGATCTTGAGGATCGCTTNAACGCCCTTCCGGAAGCTGAACAGCAGGAGCTGCTGCGACGGCTTGACCTGAACGGAGACGCATCGACATCAGACTCATAGGCTCAACGGGTTGTTCCGTCTATGGCAGAAACGTGACTTCCATCGCGCAGCGATTTGCACAGCTGAAACAGGACGGTCGGCTTGCACTCATGCCCTTCGTGATGGCTGGTGATCCTGATCTTGAAACCACCCGGGGGGTACTCCTTGGCTTGGAGCGTGGTGGGGCAGACATGGTGGAACTCGGCATGCCCTACAGCGACCCCCTTGCTGATGGGCCTGTGATTCAAGCGGCCGCTTCGCGTGCATTGACGGCGGGCACCACACCTGCGCGTGTCCTGGAGATGTTGGCGAGTCTCAAAGGTGAAATCTCCATTCCTGTGATTCTGTTCACNTACAGCAATCCATTGCTCAATGTGGGAATGGAGTTGTTCTGCGATCAAGCCTCTGCCGCAGGTGCGTCCGGATTGGTTGTGCCAGATCTTCCGCTTGAGGAAGCAGAGCGTCTATCGCCTCTGGCGGCTGAACGTGGCCTTGATCTCGTGCTTCTTGTTGCACCAACAACTCCCCCCCAGCGCATGGAACGGATCGCGCTGAGGAGCAGGGGTTTTACTTATCTCGTCAGCGTTACAGGGGTCACAGGAGAGCGTGCCCAGATGGAAACCAGAGTGGAGGGATTGGTACATCAGCTCAAGCAGTCATCGCCAGTACCCGTTGCCGTCGGCTTTGGAATCTCCGGTGTGGATCAGGTCAAGCAGGTTCGTCGCTGGGGTGCTGATGGTGCGATCGTTGGAAGTGCTCTCGTGAAAAGAATGGCTGCTGCGGCTCGAACAGAGGTTGCCGCAGAAGCTGAAAAGTTTTGCCTGGAGTTGCGTNAGGCNGCCAACTGATTGGCTCGCATCACGCTGCACAGAGACAGTTCAACCAACATTAAAAAAGCCCCGAAACAACTCGGGGCATTAGGGTTTTCAGGTTTTAAAACGGCTCAGAGCTTTGGCTCGCGCCCACCTGTTGATCACTCTTCGTCTTCGTCGGTGCCACCAACTGGGACCAGGCGAATCTGCTTGCGCCCGAGCTTGATTTCAAANTCATCACCGGGTTTCAGATCNAGCAGTGCGGTGTAGGCCTTGCCAATCAGCAGGTTGCCGTTGCCTTGAACGGTGGCCACATAGCTTAGTTTGCGACCACCTTTGCCGACTCCACCTACACCACCGATACCAAGACTGACTCCTTTGGCTTCCAGAAGTGCTTCGTAGAAAGCAGTGAAGTTCAGTCGCTCGCCACCATCTTTCTTGTTGGATACGTAGCCACAGGCGCGGACCAGATCAGACTTGCTGACATCACCCAGCTCCTTGACTTTGTTGAGAAGGTCGCTCCCTGTGAGCATTGTTTGAAAATTGAATCAACATCGACAACATAGCGTTTGATCAACCATCTGTGCCATCCTTTGGCCTGGATTGTTTTTATCTGGACCAGGTTTTCCTATGGCTCGTTTCGTTCTCTGGGGNACTTACTGCCAGGATGCGCTTGAGAAGCGAACACCTTTTCGCGATGAGCATCTCTCTCGCCTGCATTCTCTCAAGCAGGAGGGAACTCTTGTGACGCTGGGTCCCACAGAAGGGAGCACCCATGTGTTTGGAATTTTTGAGGCAGAGGAACTGTCAACCGTGCAAGACCTGATCCATGCCGATATCTATTGGACGCAGGGAATCTGGACTGAGGTAGAGGTTTATCCCTGGATCCAGGCATTCTGAGCCTGCGTCCAGATCCATTCAGCCACCAACTGGTCGCCGTCCGGACCCAAGGCATCCTGGTAGCCACTCATCTGACCGATTCCATGGGCTGCGATCTCAGCTATCGCATCCACAGATGCAAGACCACGACGTTCCAACGCTGCCAATTTCAACGTCTTGCCTCGGCGAATGATATTTCCTCCATTGATGTGGCAAGCCGCGCAATGCTGTTCAAACAAAACGGCGCCTTGGCTGGACTGGTCTTCCGCCAAGGCGCATTGCGGCGAAAGGATGAACAGGCCAAGGTTCAGTGCCATTCCAACGAGCACTGATCTCCACCATCTCCTCTGGAGCACCGATGGATTGCGTTCAATCACTGAGGCATTCGGCTTTGCCGCTCAGTTTGCTTCAGCGGTGTTCAGTGTTCGCTGATAGCGCTGCACCAGTTCTTCAGGGGAGCGGTAGCTCTGGGGAAGAGATGTGTGCAGCCGCTGAAGATAGTCCCAGCAGATGGTGCGGCGGATCGACTTCAGATCGCGGCCTGAGGAAACAAGGCGTCTGAGCGCCTGGCAGTACGTGGCGAATCCTGCTTCCAGGTCTCCGATGGTCAGCGCCTTGGTTGCAGTCGGCATTGGCAACAGTCGGATCAGCAAGTCCTGACTTTCGCCGCGACCTGGCCTTTCCGTCTGTTGCCAGGATCACGGCTTCAGCACCTGAGAAGCGGATGGCGGAGCGGGATTTGATGCGCTTCCTGGACAAGGTGACGCAGCTGAAGCAACTGGTGGACAGCCTGGAAGCTGAACCCCATCGGCGCGAACAGCTTGCTGGCTGTTCATCCCACAATCAGGTGGTCCAACTGGCGAACAGCTGGGGGTACGAGATCGGTCGGCGTTGGGGAGAGCCCGAGCCATCCGCGCTGAAGTCCGACAACCTGCTCCTCAGTCCCCTACCTGAAACTGGTGAGGAGCTTGAACGCGTGCTGCATTGCGGCGACGGATGGCGGCTTGTTCTGATCACCTCCAACGAGGCGTGTTGTCCAGAGGGGCTCTGGATGGACCAGGTTGAGCATGAATGGGTGATGGTGCTGAAAGGAAGTGCTCAGCTGCGCATCGAGGATCCAGACCGCTTGGTTGATCTCAGTGCAGGTGATCATCTGCATCTGCCTCCTCGATGTCGCCATCGGGTTGAACGGACGGATCCTGCTCCAGGAACGATTTGGTTGGCACTGCACTGGGTTGATTCCGCGTCACCCGGCTTGAACGTCTGACCAGCCAGTAGGAGGCTGCAAGGGAAATCGAGGCAGCTCCCAGTCCGAAGAGGAGCTGCGGTTTGTTTTCAGCTCCAGTCGGAAGAACAATCACCTTGCGTGCGACGGCGGTGAGAGCAGTGACGAGAACCAATTCGATCTGCACCACATGGCGTCTGAGGTAGCTGGTGATGTTCTGAAGAACCTCNAGAGCGATCAGAACGGTGAGCAGATCCCCAAGCACCTTGATCAGGTCATCTCCAAGCCAGGTGGCCTCAGTCCCCTGGAGAAGCTTGCTGGCCATCGACAGCATCAACTGGATCAGGGCTGCGACGATCACGACTCCAGTGATCAGNGTGAGAAACCGAGCAACCTCGCGTTCTCCGGCATCGACGAGCGAGAGGAAAGAATTCCCCTGGCGATGGGGCTGTTTCACCAAGGATCAGTCGTTGAAAGGGTTGTAGTAAGGCCGCGCTGANGTGTCACTGGGGGGATTGACCACCTTCGTGTCACAGCTGATTGCTCCGTCAGCACTGGTGACGCAGTTGGTTGGCACAATCTGGCTCTGCTTCCCGACATTGCTGTTTGGGCCCAGTAACCAACCTTCGGACTGAGCCAGCACCCGAACACTCCCGAGCAGAGGAATCGCGAGCGTCAATCCGAGCGCAGGAAGCAGCTTCACCAGATCCATCAATCGGTCGTTGGAATTACCACTTTGCCGCTGATGCCCCCTAGTTGGGACAGTCGTCACGGATTTCCTGAAGAAGTAGATCCAACTGGCTGAAGGGATCGGATGGCGCTGGTTCTGCCGAGGAGGACGTCGAACCGTCTTCCTCCTGCCATTCCCGCTCCACTTGGCACAGCTTTGAAGCAAGACCGGAAAGACCGTTCAGTCGAAACTCCCGTTCCAGCACCTCCAGAATTGCGGGCATCCGGGTGGAGANGGCCCGCAAACTCCTCCGCAGATCCGCTTGCGTTCGGCCCTGATGCTTCAACCAGTCCTTGAGCAGTGGCGTTAGCTCCTGTTCGAATTCAGGACTCCAGGAAGACATCGACATCGGCTTCAGGGACCCGTGGGAAACCAGCGATCCAGTTTGCGTCGTGCGCGCTCGCGAATGTCAGGTGTGATGTGGTTGTTCCAGATCCCGATCATTGCCGTTAGCGCCACCAGATCATCGGTGAACCCGGCAACCGGGAGGAAATCCGGGATCAGATCAGCCGGCATCAGGAGGTAGCTGAGGGCCGCCAGCATTGTGAGACGCACAGGTGGCGGTGTTGATGCATCAAGCACCAGCTCAAGGGCTTCCAGTGCTGGTCCGGCAATGGTGCGCCCCGCCCGGTTCAGAAGCCGCTTGAGCAGCCCTTGGTCCACCACCTCGCTGTCCAACAAGGTGGCATCAACCGTTGCCTCCGATGCGGAAGGGCCTGTTGAAGTGAAAGGTCTGCTCATCCCATCGCACTCTCTGTAGACGTATTTAACTTCGCCTATCCTGAAGATGCTGACCAGCTGGGCTACCGAACCCTCAGTGGGTGGATTCCACCAGTCCGCTTTGGATGCCCGTCTTGCGGAGTTTGCGGAGGGCGCGCTGCACAACCTGACGGCAATACTCCCTAGAGCAATTCATATGTCGGGCCACCTCAGCCAGGGTGCGCCACTCATGGGTTCCATCCAGTCCGAAGCGAAGTGTCACCACCGTTCTCTCCTTCGGTGTGAGGTTGGCCTTGTTCAGGAGAGTCCACACCGATGCTGTTCGCTCGGCAATTTCGGCCCGCTCCATCGGAGGTAACTCATCGCTGGGCAGAACGTCCACCAGCTCTGAAGGATCGGACTTCGATTTGACAACGCCCTGCAGGCTGACGGTGACACTGCGGAGCTCGCAGGCCAGCAAATCCTCGACTTCGGCGACTGGAATGCCCATGTACTCGGAGAGTTGCTCCGTGGAGGCAGTGAGACCATTGGTCTGCATCAATCTGGCCTTGGCCGCCCTCAGCTTGGTGAGCTTTTCATTGACGTTGACCGGAATACGAATGGTTCGGCTCTGGGTGGAAAGGGCACGGTTGAGTCCCTGACGGATCCACCAGTAGGCGTAGGTCGAAAATCGATGCCCACGGGTTGGGTCGTATTTCTCAACAGCCCTGGTCAGCCCCAGCGTTCCTTCCTGAATCAGATCAAGTAAATCCAATCCCTTTCCTTGATATCTTTTCGCGAGATTGACAACAAGACGAAGGTTGGACGTGATCATCTGATTCTTCGCCCTTTCGCCACGACGAATCACAACCTTTTCTTCATCGTTGTAATCACATGCTGGACCTGTTCCGCCGGCAAGCTGACACCGTTCAGTGATGGCCACCATGGCCTGAACCTTTCTCCCCATCATCAGTTCCTGCTCTGGGGTAAGCAGCTGGTGGCGCCCGATTTCGCCGAGAAATGCACTCAGAGAGCTCACCATCGGAAACTTTTCGCTGAAATGAACCTAGAACCAAAGTGTTTTTATTTGGCCGGTGTAATAAAGACTGCGGAATTCATTTTTAATGCATGATTAAAGGGTTTGTTCGTTGTCCTGAAGATAATCTTGAAAGATGCGGGAGTTGAAGCCGCTAGGGTCCACGCGTCACTGCTGTCTGAACCATGACCTTGGCCGTCGCTCTCACGGCTGATCTCGCCAAAAACGCCGGAGTGGCTTACGTCCACTACCTGAGCTTCATGCTCTGCTTCGGTGCTCTTGTGCTGGAACGGCGCCTGATCAAAGCCGATCCAAACCGCGGTGAAGCGACAGCGATGGTGATTACGGACATCGTTTATGGCATTGCTGCACTCGCCCTGTTGGTGAGTGGCATTCTGAGGGTGATTCATTTCGGCCAAGGATCTGAGTTCTATACCCAGAATCCTTTGTTCTGGTGGAAGGTTGGCGTCTACCTGTCTGTGGGCGCACTGTCTTTGTATCCCACCATTACTTATATCCTCTGGGCCATTCCTCTGCGCAAGGGTGAACTTCCCAAGGTGAGTCAGGCACTGGCATCCCGGCTTGGTTGGATCATCAACATCGAGCTGGTCGGATTCGCTTCGATTCCGATGCTCGCCACCTTGATGGCGCGAGGCGTCGGTCTTCCGGCTGCCTGATGCAACCGGATCCCTGCCCCCCTGCTGCTGAGATCCGGTTGCTCGATGAGCCGTTGAAACGCCTGGCTGTTCAGGAGCCCGCTCCCGGCTATGTCAAAGCGTTGGCCACCACGGGTTTTGGCTTGCCGAGCCTGAACCATTGGTGCGTCTGGATCGAACCCGAGCCTGACCCCTCTGATCGCTGGAGCCGGCGCTGGCATCAATCCGTTGGATCAGCGCTCAGCAATTGGCGGAGTGTTGTCCCGATCACCGTGGTGGATGATCCCGACCGGGCCCAGATCAGCATCCTGCGGCGACGACCCCCGCGTCGACGCACGCCGAACGGCTGGCGCGCCAGCAATGGTCGCAGCACCCTTCAGGTCGCTGAGCTGGTCCGCGCGGGCCAATTTCGGCGTGAGCCCCTGGTGGAGGTGATGGTGTCTCCGGAGCTGCGTGCTCAAGCGCTCGAGGCCACGGCGTTGCATGAGCTTGGTCATGCGTTCGGTCTCTGGGGTCACAGCGACGAGCCCCTCGATGCTCTGGCCGTTCATCAGGGCGCCAAGCCGGTGCTCACTCCTACGGATCGAGACAAACGCACGCTCGACTGGGTTCGTCGTCAGCCCAACCGCTTCGGGCCAGCCCCGGCTCCCTGACTCAGTGACGTCGGGGAGCTCCCCGACGTTCGGCCAACACGTCCAGCACCTGTCGCCAGGGCACACCGTGGTGGGCCAGGGCCACCTGCATGTGAAAAATCAGATCAGCTGCCTCACCAGCAATCTCCTGGGCGTTGTCGTCCTTGCAGGCCATCACGAACTCGGCACCTTCTTCCCCGATTTTCTTGAGGATGCTGTTGTCGCCACCCTTCAGCAATTTGTTGGTGTAGCTGCCTTCTTCAGGGTTGAGCTTGCGTCCGCAGATCACGCGATACAACTCTGTGCAGGCATCTGCAGGAGGTGGCAATGCATCAGATCCTCCCTGAGAAGGCTGGTCGTCCGCTTCGTAGAAGCAACTGCGAGCCCCTGTGTGGCAGGCGATGTCTCCGGTCTGCTCGATGGTTAGAAGCAGCACATCCGCATCGCAGTCGTAGCGGATTCCCCGCAGGATCTGGGTGTGCCCACTGGTGGCTCCCTTGTGCCACAGCTCAGACCTGGAACGACTCCAGTAATGCACCTCTCCGCTTTGCAAGGTTGTCTGGATTGATTCACGATTCATCCAGGCCACCATCAGAACGGCACCGTCAAGCCAATCCTGCGCAACAGCTGGGATCAACCCTGCCTCGTTAAAACGGAGTTGGTCCATGAAAGCGGGGCTGAGGGGGTTCATCTGGCCTCCTGCGCTGAGCCGTTGACCCGATCCTCCCGCAGCGTTCCACCGAACTCGCCTCGTGCTCCCACCGCCCACTCCGCACACGTGCAGCAAGCTGTTTGAGGGGTACCCCTGTTGCCATCGGCAGTGGCGGCACGACGGCCACTGTCACTTTGTGCATGGATACAGCCGCAGTTTTTTACTTCGGTTCGCTGCGACTCACCTTGATGCCTGCGGCTTTGTCGTCGACTTCTCAAGTCTGAAGCCTTTCGAGCAGCAATTGAGCGAGCAATTCGACCACACGTTTCTGGTGAATGCCGACGATCCACTGCTGAAGGAATGGGAGCGGCTTCACGATCTGGGTGCCCTGGATCTGAGGGTGATGTCCAATGTGGGGATGGAAACCACAGCTGAGCTGATCTGGACATGGGCCAATCAGCTTCTGCATCAACGTGATGGGGGAAGAACGTGTTGCTGGGCTGTGGAGGCACGAGAGAACCCACGCAACGCTGCTTGTTTTCACGCGATACCAGATTGGTTCAATAAGAGCCTCGAAGCGTCTCAGTCGTTCAGATAGCGTTCGGCCACGTCATGACTTTTGGTGGCCAGTTCACCTGGAGTGAGAACACCTTTCTGCATCAGAATTCTGGCTGCAGAAAGAATCCATTTCTCGTAGTAACTGGTTCCGGAGACGAGACCGGATCCAAGTTCAGAGATCCCCCGTCTTTTTTCTTCTGTATTGACAATTTTGTGGTAGTCGAGGAGATCAAGCAAGGCATGACAATTCTTTTCCCAAGGCAGCATGTCGTGCTCACTGCGATCCACTGGTGAAGGAGCATCAAGCCCACCAAAATCAGTGGAGAGGCGGTTGATGTCTGGTTTCAGGTCCATGATTGGGAGTGGATGTTGCGGAAAGTTTTGAGGCTTGGGTTCAAAGAGAATGGCTGACGCTTGGATTCGGCTCTGCAACGCCGATCATGGTGTCTCGAGTCACGATCGAGGCAAGCTGATCTTCACTCCAACCCTCGGTTCCTGAAGGCCGCTGTGGAAGGATTAAATAGCGCATGTTGGCATTCGAATCATGCACTCGAATCGTCTTTTCGTCGGCGATTTTCAGGCCGAATTCCGAGAGAACCTGACGCGGCTCCTTCACGATTCTGGCCCGATATGACTTGCTTTTATACCAGTCTGGAGGAAGCCCCAGNACAGGACGAGGGTAACAAGAACATAATGTACAAACGATTACATTGTGCACTTCATTGGTGTTTTCGTGAACAATCAGTTTGGTGTCGTCATACATCGTGATCCCCAATTCTTCGCAGGCTGTGGATCCATCTTCAAGCAACCGTTCACGGTAATCAGAATCGATCCATGCCCTGGCAATAACTTTTGAACCAAGAGTTGGATTTCTTGAATCCAATACCTCAATATGTCGACGATGCTCATCAGCACTGATTAAGCCCTTTTCAGTCAGTAATTCGCGAACGCTGATTTCAAGAATTTCAAAATAAGAAGGTGCTTCTGCTGTCTCGATCGGAGCGTGGTCGTGGGAGTGAGTTGTCATAAGAGCTCAGGCTTCTTTTAACCAAGGTTCGAAAATTTCAATTTCCAGAACATCACTGTCCTGTCCGTTGTAGTCTTTCCACAACGTTGACTGAGAAAACCTCACACGGTAGAGCCGTTGAGTTGTTCCAGCATTTTTTCCGTAACCTTCCTCCTCTGGATTGAGGAAATAGGCCAACACGCGTTCAATCGTGCCTAATTTGCCACGAACGTAATGGGGTGTTCTGTAGTGGCCAATCGGTTGCAAATCATCGCGAACCTGAACCGTTTGGCCAAGGCTGAACCGACTTGGGCCTCGGTCAGAGCCGATGCCAAAACCAACGGGAGCAGGTTCGATCTCTTTCATCGCTGACAAAGCGCCTGCGAAGACTAGCCAGGTCGTCCTGGCCTCACAACAAAAGAGGGTCGGTTGAATTCAAATGGTGACCAATGTCTTCTCATTCTCCGATTGATGACAACGCAAGAAATGCTCTTTGATCTCGGTCTCGTCCAACTGGGTACCAATAAAAACAATCTGGTTTGTGCGCACTTGATCTGAGTCCCAGGCTGCACCTGGTCGTCCGTCAAGTGTCATGTGAACACCTTGAAAAACGAAGCGACGGGGCTGATCATCAATATTCAAAATCCCTTTACAACGATAGAGGTTCTCCCCGTTTGCTTGCACAAAGCCGTAAATCCATTTGTTGAAAAGCTTCCCATCAATGGGGCCGACAGTGTTGAGGCAAATGGCTGAGATGTTATTTTGGTGTTCATGGCTGTCCGATTCCAGCAAATCGGGTTCAATCGCAAGGGCTTTGGATAGGTCAAAACCCCCGAGGTTGAGAATGTCTGCGATGATTTGGGAATTATTTGTCTTTTCGATTTTTGCAAGTGGATTCATTGATTTGATGGTCTGTTCCAAATGATTCATTTGTGAGCCATCCACAAGATCACATTTGTTCAGGATGATTTGATCTGCAAATGCAACTTGCTCTTTTGCTTCGCAGGAATTCTCGTGTTTGAAAAAATGTAAGGAGTCAACGACGGTGACAAAACCATCCAATTGGGTTCTTTCGCGGAGAATCTCCTCCACCCAGAATGATTGGATGATGGGGCCTGGATCGGCAAGTCCTGTTGTTTCGATCACAATGTGATCGAATGATTTTCGTTCGTTTGTTATTTTTTCAATAATTCTTACCAGATCTCCCCTCACATTGCAGCAGATGCAACCGTTATTCATTTCAAGAATTTCTTCGTCAGACTTCACGACCAAATCGGCGTCAATTCCTATTTCACCGTATTCGTTGACAATGACTGCGAGTTTTTTGCCATTTGGTTTTGATAATAAATTGTTCAGCAAGGTTGTTTTGCCTGCACCGAGGTAGCCCGTAATTACGGTTACGGGAGTTTTTGTTGGCATCTGCACGGTTGTACTAGGAGCGAGTGATGGATTTACAGTCGAATGTGGCGTCGAAAATTTGCTTTACCTCCGCTTGATCAAGGATGTCTTTTTTGTAGATCAATGTTTCAAGCACTGTTGTCCAGATTGAATAATAGCTCCATGAGTTGTCGCTCAGGTTGTGACTTTTCTCCCATTCGGATATGGACTCAATCATCATTTGTCTGAATTCTTCCATCTCAAAATAGCCTTGTTTGGAGAGCTCAATTGCAATGGCAAAGGCTTTTTGACTCCACTCTGAATCAAAATTGAGTTTNCCGTTCGCTTTTGGAAGATTGCTGCTTCCTCCATTGAGGGAAGAAACAGCATATTCCTCAAAGTGTGTGTACATAATTTACGTTGCGACCTTGGCCACACCCATCATTGCNTCTGGCGTAATTAACTTCGCCAGCTCTTCTTCACTCATTGATTCCGTTCCTTCTGGACGTTCAGGCAGCACCCACCAACGGATTTGGCCACTGCTGTCCCAGACGCGGATTTCTGTTGAGTCGTCGAGGTTCAGACCAAATTCTGAAAGGACCGCTCGTGGTTCNCGAGCAGCCCTTGCTCTGAAGGTTGGATCTTTNAACCAATAAGGAGGCAGGCCAAGGGTTGGCCATGGATAACAGGAGCAAAGCGTGCAGATGATCAGGTTGTGNACAGAAGAGGTGTTTTCAGCAACGCGCATGATTTCACCCTCNGCTCCAGACATGCCCGTCGGCATGTCCATCTTGGAGCANGCAGCATTGCAATCGTCGATCAATAATTGTTTGAATTCTGGGTCAACCCAGGCTTTGGCCACAAGTTTGGCACCATTAAATGGTCCCATTCGTGTTTCAAAGTAGTCGAGGATCTTGTCAACAGAAGANGATGACAGAACCCCTTTTTCAATTAGCAAAGCTTCAAGAGCATTCACCTTGGCAGCGCTTTCGAGTTCCCTGTTTGCGCTGTAGCTGAACATTTCATCGCCAGGAATTGTCATGATTCAAAATGATAGAGTTTTGTTTGATTGGGCAAAGTTTTNGGGTTAGGCTGATGCTNCGATGTAGCATTCAAATAGGTCTGCATAGATCATCGAACCTGATTCNCTATATGCTTCTCCCCAGATATCCTTCGGATCAAATTTAACGCTGTANCTNACTTGCGGAGTCTGTAAACAATCTGAAGGGCCTGGGAAGTAGGCGTAGCAATCTGGATAAACAAGGTCGATTGTTCCGATTTTGTTTCTCAAGTAGCCGGGCAGCCTCGTGTGATCATTGCAATCCGGATCTGCGATTTTGACCTTTTGACCGGTCTGATACAACGGGGCCTGTTGTGGTGTTCTTCGACCTGAGTCACCTTCCTCAAGGTATTTGATAATCTGCGTATCAATTCCTTGCTCTTCTTTGACCGGCAAAGGAATCGTACTCATATTGCCTTCTTTGAGATATTTTTCAGTGAGCTCCNCTAGTTCATCTTCGGTGATGTATCCCTTCTCGAGGAAGAATCCTGAGATGCCGCCCAGCCATTTCTCGTAATAGCGGTACTGAAAATAGGCAAAAGGAGAAATCCCCTCCGCCCCTCGACGGAGGTCTGCCCAGGTCCAGATGTCCTTGAACGTCGATGGCACGTCGCTCATGGTGTAATCCGGCAAGGATCCGTCCAGATGAGTGCTCAGCGCCATCATCGCTGTATGGATTCCGAAAATTCTGGTTTCCCAGGATTCAACGAAAACCTTCTTCTGGAAATCAACGGGTCCAAGACCCTGTAGACCGCCCAGTGTGTGTTGTAGTTTCATGGATTGGGGAATGGATGTGCTGTTGTTGAGATTTTGTCGACCAACTGTCGATCAAGACCTGTTCAAGGGATGACGACAGACCATGCAAATGCAAAGCCAATTCCCATCCATATGCCTGCGAGAATTTTTGTCCAGGAAATTCCAATCATTTTGATGAAGCGCTCGGAGATCAGACTCACGACAAGCAACATCGAGGTCTGAGCGATTGCAAGCCCTGCAAAATAGGCGACCAAGGGTGTCGGCTCGGCGCCTGTAATTGCAGCTCCAAGTAGATAGCCGTGCAATGTTATGCATGGAAGCAAAATCCACGTTGGCAAGAGGTTCAGAGCAACACAGCCTTCCACGACAAGTGAAAGCGATACCAGTGCTTCTCCTGCTGTTTCAAGTCCAGCTGGAATCGGAATGACCTGAGATATCCCACTGCCCAGCAAACCCAGTGCTACCAACGGAAGAACCCATTCCTTGGGTTTGGCAAGACCCAGAAACAAGAGGGCAACCATAAACAAGAGATGATCTGGGCCAAGCAGCGGGTGACCAATGCCGCTCAGCAAGCCTTGAAATGCATTCAGTTCGGAACTGTCGCCCATCGCGAACGGATGATGGGCTTGGGCAGGGCCAGCCAGAACAATTGTCAGCAACAGTAAGGAAGTGCCGAGAAAAGCCGTGCGTTTGAACGAAAGAGAAATCATTTGATTCATGAGCTATGGGTTGAAAAATAATGGTTATTTTGTNGTTAATGCATTGCCAACCATTTCAGACACGTAGCCGAAAATTGCGCCCACAAGCATCGCGACGATAGCAATTGCTGTTGCATGGTTCACGATGTCTGTATTGATAATTGCGAAACCCGCCGCAGTGGCACCAACGGTTTGAGAGAACCCCCAGACGATTGCTGGTGTAAATCCTTTGGTGTATCCCATGCGTGATGCTTGCACCATGCCGGCGCTGCCAATGCCGACGCANATGGCAGCAACGATCGGAGACACCTGAATCAATTCGATGGCAAGAAGAGACAGTGTTGCGATGATGATTCCTGTCCAATTGCAGAGGACTGATTGAATCAATCCTTTTGTTCCTCCACCGCAGGCGAAAAATGAAGCCCAAGCTGTGAAGGTTATCCAGACTGGGATTGGCAGAATTGTAGCTGTAATGAATACATCAATCCCGCCAAGAACGCCAATGCTGACCGTCATTGCAGTGTTCTGATTCATTGCCTTTCCATGAACGGTGTATGAAGNACTTAATAAAGGTAAGNAATTCTTTGCAGGGCGAANTGTTCNAATTGTTACATTTTAACAGTGTTTATTTTTTTGGGAGTTCGTTGACCTCTTTGGCCGCTATTTGTTTTCCCTCTATTACTAGCTTTGCGCGTGTGAGAGTAGCGATTGATGCGGTCTGGCGATATCCAATTGTTTGTTCATGAACGAATCAATGGATACTTTTTTGTGGACTTTCCCTCCTGGCTCAGTTTGTGGTNACTGGTTCCTTTAGCAACAATCGCTCTGAATCCACTTCAACAGCAATGCTTTGCCCCTCTGCGTAGCGTCCTCCGAGAATTGCTTTGGCGATGGGTGTTTCCAGTTCTCGCTGGATGGCCCGCTTCAGTGGTCTGGCTCCGTAAACAGGGTCGTAACCAGCGTTGGCCAGCCAATCACACGCTTCCTCGCTCAGGTGAAGATCTAGCTTGCGATTCTCGAGTCGTTGCCGCAGTCGATCAACTTGCAAGTTGACGATTCTGCGAAGCTCATCTTTCGTCAGGCTGCGGAAAATGATCTGATCATCCAGGCGGTTCAGGAATTCAGGGCGGAAGTGGTTTCTCAGCGCTTCATTGACGCGCTGGCCCATTTCATTGTGATGCTCTGGATTCCCCGCCAGTTCCAGGATCGACTGGCTGCCGATGTTGCTGGTGAGAATCAACACGGTGTTGGTGAAGTCCACCGTTCGCCCTTGCCCATCGGTGACGCGACCGTCATCAAGGATCTGAAGCATCACATTGAACACGTCCGGGTGGGCTTTCTCAACTTCGTCAAACAGAATCACTGAATAAGGTCTGCGGCGTACGGCTTCTGTCAGTTGGCCGCCCGCCTCATATCCCACGTATCCGGGTGGCGCTCCGATCAAGCGGCTCACGGTGTGCTTTTCCATGTACTCGGACATGTCGATGCGCACCATGGCGTCATCGCTGTCGAACAATCGGTTGGCAAGGGCTTTGGAGAGTTCGGTCTTGCCCACCCCGGTCGGTCCGAGGAACAGGAAGCTTGCGATTGGCCGGTTGGGATCACTCAGTCCGGCTCTCGATCGTTGAATGGCATCAGCAACGGCTGTAACAGCTTCGTTCTGGCCAATGACGCGTTGATGCAGGTCCGCTTCAAGTTGCAGCAGTTTTTGCATCTCGCTCTGCACCAGTCTTGCCACTGGGATTCCTGTCCATTTGGCGATCACCTCGGCGATGTCATCCTCCGTGACCTCCTCCCTCAGCAGGGTTTTGTCAGAGCCGTCCTCCGCCGCAAGAAGCTCTTCCTTCTGCCGCAATTGCTGCTGAAGCTCCGCCAGCGTTCCGTACTCGAGTTCAGCGGCCTTGTTGAGGTCATAACTTCGCTTGGCTTGTTCCACTTGCAGTTGCACTCTTTCGATCTCCTCCTTCAGGGCGGAAACATCATCGATTGCACCTTTCTCTTCTTGCCACTGAGCGTTGAGGTTGCTCTGTTGTTCAGACAATTCAGCAAGCTCCCGTTCAATCCGTTCCAGCCGCTCCTGACTGGCAACGTCAGATTCTCTGCCCAGAGACAGCTTNTCCATCTCCAGTTGCAGGATCTTGCGGTCGATTTCGTCGATTTCCTCCGGTTTGGAGGTGATTTCCATCTTCAGTCGCGCAGCGGANTCGTCCACAAGATCGATTGCCTTGTCCGGTAGAAACCGATCAGCGATGTAGCGACTGCTGAGGACTGCGGCGGCAACCAAGGCACCGTCAGCGATCCGCACACCGTGATGGACTTCATAGCGTTCCTTCAGCCCACGCAGGATCGAGATGGTGTCTTCAACGGTGGGTTGATCCACCAAGACCTGTTGGAAGCGACGCTCGAGCGCAGGATCCTTCTCGATGTGCTGTCGGTGTTCGTCCAGGGTGGTGGCACCGATGCAGCGCAGTTCACCGCGAGCCAGCATCGGTTTGAGCAGATTGCTCGCGTCCATGGCGCCGCCTGTGGCTCCCGCACCCACCACGGTGTGAATTTCATCAATGAACAGAACGATCTGTCCGTCGGACGCGGTGACCTCCTTAAGGACGGCCTTGAGGCGTTCTTCAAATTCCCCGCGGTACTTGGCTCCCGCGATCAAGGACCCCATGTCCAGGGCGATGAGCTGGCGGTTCTGCAGGGCGGATGGCACGTCACCGTTGACGATGCGCTGAGCCAGNCCCTCCACGATGGCGGTTTTGCCGACNCCNGGTTCACCGATCAGCACGGGGTTGTTCTTGGTGCGGCGGCTGAGGATCTGAATCGTGCGCCGAATTTCGTCGTCNCGACCGATCACCGGATCAAGCTTGCCGTTACGNGCCTCCGCTGTGAGATCACGGCCATATTTCTCCAGCGATTCGTACGTTCCCTCCGGGTTCTGATCCGTCACGGTTTGATTCCCCCGTACAGCATTGATCGCATCCTTGAGCTTGCCGCGATCAACTCCGGCCTGGCTGAGCAGTTGCCGGCCGCAGCGATCATCNTCNGCNAGGGCNAGNANCAGATGCTCNATGGNGATGNANCTGTCNCNGAATNGTTCGCGTTGTTGCTCAGCCTTGTCGAGACAGGCGTTCAGGGCACGTCCCAGAAAAACGGATTCAGGGGTGGTGCTCATGCTCCCCAACCGTTTCAGATGGTTGCGCACCGCCTGTTCAAAACTCGTGGAATCGACACCGGCCTTGGTCAGAATTCTTGTGGCAAGGCCGTTCTGCTCCAGCAGTGCCAGCAGCAGGTGCTCCGTTTCGAGTTGTTGGTGACGGGCACTTTTGGCGAGTTGCTGAGCAGCGACGATGGCGGCCCAGGCTTTTTCAGTGAACTGTTCCGCCGTGGGTTGCATTCAGGAGTCGTTTGATTTGAGTGAATCAACCGTATGGGCAAGGCCTCTCGTCATTGGTCGGCAAACCGATGGAATCGTTGGGGGGCTTCACGCCTGGGGGCGGAGAACCGGTGTGGTTTTTAGAGTTCACCGATCTGATTGGTTTCCATGACACGGCCCGATCCATCCCTTGTTGATGCTCTGGTCGGGCAGGCAGCCGCTCTTTCCGCCTCAGCTGGTGGAGAGTTGGAACGTTGCTGCTGGATGGTGGTCCACGAGCACCATCACGGTGTCAAACCGTCGGAATACGACATCCGCGAAATTGATGAAGAGCTCTATCTCGCGGTGTTGAACACGGCACGGGCCCGATGACGCTTGAGTGATCCTGTTTGATCAATCGATTAGGGCATCGATCGAAACGATTGGGAGATGCGGCTTTTTTGGAACCAGTCGTCCGTACGCGAGCTGAGATCGTCGCGAACAAGATCGGCTTCGTTCACGAAGAAACCATGATCCCGCGCCACGATCAGCCACTCCTTGGTGTTCAAGCTTGCACTGAGAGCTCGACGCAGTGATGGACTGCGCTCACAGGCCCGCACCAAGTCGTTCAACGCTTCACGACTCACGATTCACCAACCCAATTCAGCCTGTTGTTCCACATAGGTTGCGACAGCGATGATTTCAGACTCGCTGAGCTTTCCCGCATAGGAGGGCATGGCATTTTTGCCTTCTTCAATCTGTTGTTCGATAGCAATGAGGGGATCTTGGTTGTACTGATCAAGATGGGCGTTGAGATCACGCATCTTCAGGCTGCGGCTGGCGCGAAGGACGTTTCCACCCCCCATGTGGCATGCCGCGCAATTGGTGGTGAAGATCTGTTCCCCGAGCTCTTGGGAATGATCGAGGGCCAGAGCTGGCCTGGTCGTGATCGGCGACAGGATGAGGACAACGAGCAGTGCAAGCAATGCGGTGAGTCGTCTCATGCGTCGGTCTTGGCTGGTGCTGTGCCTCCAAGCTATCCAGCGACCTTCACAAACGTAAGAACCCCCATCAGCAAATGAAGGAATTGCTGATGGGGGTTGTGTTGTAACTGTGGCGACGTTTCAGAGGTGATTCAGACGAATCACTCAACGATCACCTTGCCGACCATGCCAGCGCCGCGATGGGGCTCGCAGTAGTAGTCGAACGTTCCAGCCTCGCTGAAGGTTTCTTCCCAGGACTCACCGGGGGCGAAGGCCAGATCAGAATGGCTGTACTCGTCATGACCGTCGAAAACGGCGTTGTGGGGGGCCAGCTTGTTGTTCACAAACTTGACGGTGTCACCAGCGCTGATGGTGACAGTGGCGGGTTCGAAAGCCAGCATTCCGGAATCGGTGCCCAGCTTCACCTCAACGGTGGCAGCTTGAGCGGAACCGATGTTCAGTCCGAACAGAACAAGCAGCGAGCAGCAGGCCGCGGCCAGGGTGCGAAGAAAGGAGCCCATGAATGGTTAAGGCGTTGCAGGGAGTTTACGTTGGCTTCTCGGTTTGCCGCGCTGAGGCATGCCGGAATCTCGCAGAACTTTGTCAAGATCCGGTGCGTGGCTGCTCAATCCGAACCGTTCAGGGGTGCTGGCCGGCTCATGAATGAAATGGCGCTGACGGATGCTGAAGCGATCCCAGGCGTTCACCTCGATGGGCAGAACCCTGATCAGCGTTTCAATCAGCCAGGGCCAGAGAGGGATCCCGGGCACCCGGGCCACGCCACGCCAACGGCAGAGTGTTGCCACCGTCTCGTCCACGGAGATGGCAGGCTGACCCATCACCACCCGACGCACAGCCCCCTGACCCGGTTCATGGTTCAGTTCGTGTGGTCGTGTCGCGAACTGGCCGCAGATGCGGGCGATGTCCTCCGCATGGATGTAATGAAAACTGGCATCCGCCCGCAGCCAGCGCGCCAGCCATAACCATTTGGACGCTTCTGCCAGACCTGCCGTGAGATAGCTGGTGGGGAAAGGGCTGGTCCCATCCACGCGGCCGCCGAACACCAAGGTGGGGAAGACGGCGATGATCCTCGTTGCGAAGGGGTGCTCCTCCAGATCCCTTAAGCAACGCGCCTTGGTCTGGATGTACTCAGTGCCGTAAGCCAGGGCTTCGGGCAATGGACGGAGATGCCGATCCAGGATGCTTGCCGTGGAGAAGTAAATGAACTGCTCCAGAACTGCAGGATTGAGAAGCTGCAGCAGACGTTTCACAGCGAGCACATTCACCTGTTCGGCTCGCTCCGGATCACCCCAAGCGGTTGCCGTGTGAATCACCCGTTGAACGGTGGCCAGTTCGCTGGCAAAAGGATCAGCATCCCGAAGATCACCCACCAGCAGCTTGATCCGTGGATGATTCGGATCGACAGCGGTGAGCTTGGTGGGATCCCGAAGCCAGAGCAGCAGCTCAGCGTCGGAATGTTCAAGCAGCCATCTGGAGACGTATTGACCGACGCAACCGCTGGCGCCGGTGACCAGGATCCGGGTCAAGCGTCAGCCCCGATCCGATCCATCACGCTCTTGCCAGAGCTGAAGAAGGCAGCACCGTTTTCTTCTGGTGTCCCCGGCAGGATGCCGTGGCCCAGGTTGAGGATGTGTTTCCTGCCGCGGGCTTTGCGAACGCAGTCATCGATGCGAGCCTCAATGGCCTCCGCAGTGCCGAAGAGCAGTCCGGGGTCCACATTGCCCTGCACACCGATGTGATCAGGCAGACGGGCGAGGGCTTCGCCCATGTCGACGGTCCAATCGAGAGAAATGATGTCCACGCCGGTGGTGGCCATCCGCTCAAGCACGCCAGCACTGCCGGAGATGTAGAGGATGAACGGAGTGTCTGGGTGGGTCTGCTTGACCAGATCAACAACCTTTTTCTGATACGGAGCTGCAAAGGTGTCGTAATCAGCGGGGCTCAGTTGTCCCGCCCATGAATCAAACATCTGCACCACCTGGGCACCGGAATCAATTTGATAACGGAGGTACGTAGCAATCGATTCTGCGAAGTGGTTCAGCAAGGTGTGCAAAAGCTCCGGCTGCTGAAACGCCATCGCTTTGATCACCGCGTAGTTCTTGCTGCTTTTGCCCTCCACCACATATGCCGCCAGGGTCCAGGGGGCACCGACGAATCCGAGCACAGCGGCCTGGTTGCCCACGCTTTCGCGCAGGCGACCCAGCACCTCCCCGACGAACGGCATCGACTCCTGCGCATTCAGAGGTCTCAGGTTGTTCACCTGTTCGATGCTGCGGATGGGATCGTTGATCAACGGTCCCTTGCTTTCGACGATGTCGAAGTCGATCCCCATGCCTGGAAGCGGCGTGAGGATGTCCGAAAACAGGATCACACCATCCGGCTTGAACGCCTTGAACGGTTGCATCGAGATCTCATAGGAGAGATCAGGGTTTTCCGAGCGTTCGCGGAAGCTGGGATGACGATCCCGGAGATCCCTGTAGACCTTCATGTACCGACCGGCCTGACGCATCATCCAGACGGGAGGACGCTCCACTGATTCACCACGCGCGGCGCGCAGCAACAGGGGAAGGGAGTCGCTCATCCAGAACAGAAGATCAAGCCGGAAACCTACCTGAACTCCTGGACTGTGTTTACAAGGCGTTGTCCGCCGTCGTGGACACCTCAGCCAGGAGGCTGCGCTTCGGGTCGTGCTTGAACACCATCAAGCTGAGTGGAGGAAGGCAGAGTTCCAGGCAGTTCTGGTAGTCATGAATGGCCCATTCCTCGGAATGCTTGCCACCCATGTTGCCGAGATTGCTGCCCCCGTATCGGGCCGCATCTGTGTTGAAGATCTCTTCATAAAAACCGGCCAGTGGAACGCCGACCCGATAGTTGGCGTGGCTCTGGGGAGTGAAGTTGGCCACGACGACGAGCCATGTTCCGCTGCTGGTTTCACGACGCATGAAGCTGATCACGGAATGACGGTTGTCGTTGCAGTCGATCCACTGGAAACCGAATTGATCGAAATCATCACGCCATAGTGCAGGCTCTTTTTTGTAAAGAACGTTCAGATCATCAACAAGCTGTTGAATTCCTTTGTGAGGCTCGTAATTCAGCAGGTCCCACTGCAGATCACCCCAGACGTTCCATTCCGCTCGTTGACCGAATTCCATGCCCATGAAGATCGTTTTCTTGCCTGGATGGGTCCACATGTAGGCAAGAAGAGCCCTGGTGTTGGCGTACTTCTGCCAATCGTCTCCCGGCATCTTGTGAAGAAGATGACTCTTGCCATGAACCACTTCATCGTGACTCAGGGCCAGCATGAAGTTTTCTGTGTAGGTGTACCAAATTGAGAAGGTGATGTTGTTCTGATGGAACTGGCGGAACCAAGGATCAAGCTCGAAATAGTCGAGCATGTCGTGCATCCAACCCATGTTCCACTTCAGGTTGAAGCCGAGCCCACCATTTTCTGTCGGTTGGGTCACCATCGGCCACGTGGTTGATTCTTCAGCAATCGAGAGGGCGCCTGGGAAATGCTGGAACAGCACGTGGTTGGCCTGTTGGAGGAAACGAACGGCCTCGGTGTTTTCACGACCGCCCTGGTCGTTCGCCAACCACTCGCCGTCCGGTCTCAGGTAGTCGCGATAGAGCATGGACGCGACGGCATCAACCCGAATTCCGTCAATGTGGAATTGTTCAAACCAGAAAACGAGATTGGCAACAAGGAAGTTCCTGACTTCGTTGCGGCTGTAGTTGAAGATCAGAGTCCCCCATTCCTTGTGTTCACCGATGCGCGGATCGCCGTGTTCATAGAGGTGGGTGCCATCGAAGAAGGCGAGGCCATGGCTGTCTTTGGGGAAATGGCCGGGAACCCAGTCGATGATCACGCCGATCCCCTCGGCGTGGCAGCGATCAACAAAGGCACGGAATTCATCGGGTGTGCCGTAGCGACTTGTGGGTGCGTACCAGCCCGTCACCTGATAACCCCATGAACCATCAAAGGGGTGTTCCGTGATCGGCATCAACTCGATGTGGGTGAATCCCCTTTCCTTGACGTAAGGAATCAATCGGTCGGCCAGTTCCGTGTAGGTGAGCAGTCGGGCGCCTGGCTTCATGTCGGCAGCAGGAACCGGGTGCCGTGGGGTGCCGTCCGGTTGAATCCAGGGCGCATCCGCGGATTCATGAATCCAGCTGCCGAGGTGCATCTCGTACACCGAGATGGGCTGGTCGAGTGGATTGCGGCTGTCGCGCAACGTCATCCACTCCTGATCGGTCCAGCCAAAGCGATCGAGATGTGAGATCACCGAGCTGTTCGCGGGTCGCACCTCATGCTGAAAACCGTAGGGATCCGCTTTCTGGTAGCAGTGCCCCTCGCGCGAGCGGATCTCGTATTTGTAGAGAGCACCCTCCTCCATGCCAGGGACAAACAGTTCCCAGATCCCGCCGTTTCGCAATTGGAAGGGATGGTGACGTCCGTCCCATGAATTGATGTCGGCCAGCAGGGAAACGCTGCGGGCGTGGGGTGCCCACAGGCAGAACATCACCCCGTTGATCCCATCCCGCTCCACGGGGTGGGCCCCCATGCGCTGCCAGATGTGGTGGTGATTGCCTTGGGCGAACAGATGGCGATCCATCTCGCCCATCCAGTCCCCTCGGAAGGCCCATGGATCGTGCTGCTCGTGGGTGATTCCCCCCCGCAGCACCCTCACTTTGTAATGACTGCCAGGGTTGTTGGACAGGCACGCTTCGAACACCCAGGGATGATTCGGCGCTGCCATCGGCAGTTCGCGATCGCCCACCAGAAGGGTGACCGTTTCCGCATCAGGCATCCAAACTCTGACGACCCACTCACCACCTTGAGGCTGGGGGCCAAGGATGGCGAATGGGTGGTCGTGGCTGCAGTTGGCGAGTCGTTCGCCGTCCTGAACCATCCAGTCAAGGACTGCCGCGCCACCCATGGGAGACCTGAAAATTGTGGTGGAGCTTAAGCCCGAAATCCGGCTTCAGGAGCTGGGTGTCAGACGAAATCCCTTGAGATGTCAACGTTGATGATTCGACCCTTCGCATCGAAAATCACGAAGAGGTTTGAGGTGGCCTTGCCGAATTCAACACTCACAAGCACCAACTGTTGATCACCACCGGCACTGGCGATCACAGCATCCTTCACCTTGACGAACCCACCTGAGACTCGCTCAAGTTTGGTCCACTTCCGCTTGAGATCCCCAGGGGCCAGTTCCTTTTGAAAGCTCAGTTCAAGGCGGCTCCGTGCTTGCACCCATCTGCCGGCGGCGAGCTCTTCGGTGAAGCGCAGTGCCGTGGATTCGATGGGCAGGGATTCCCCAACCCACTTCCAGGCCAGAAGCTTGCCCTCCTCATCGAGGATCAGGATCAGCGGTTTGTCTCCTTCGGCGGTCGTCACCACCGCATCGACGGTCGTATCGCTGTAACCGGGAGCGACGGTGACAATGCTGGTGTCAGTGATGCTCGCTTTGGCATCGAGACGGCGTTGAACCGCTTCGATGCTCACGCTGCCTTTGACACTGTCGGCCAGCTTGGCGTGAAGGCCGGCGCCGTCCCGGCTTTTCAGGGCATCAAGCAAGAGCTCACTGGCCGCTTTGGCCTGAGCGGGTGTCAGGTTTGTCGATGTTGCTTCCTGAGCCGCTGCAGGAGGCAGACCTGTAGCTGTCAGACCGACGGGGACCGCCAGGGATAGAGCCAGCAGCGCTGCGTTCAGCTTCACGGCGGATCAAATCATTTGTGCTGCAGTCTGCCGGCGCTGAACGGGATCAGGGTCAGATGTGAGCCAGCAAGCTGCAGTGTCATCGCGATGACGCGGTGCCGGCAGGAGGGAGCGCCACAGGGAACGGTGTCGCTGCCGCTGTTGACGCCGATCGCAGGCCAGCTTGCACCGGCGATGGAAAGGCGCAGACGATCGCCCTGTTGAAGGCTTGCCAACAGCGGTTGCATGCGGATCGACCTTTGTTGGGGTTGGCGCGCCTCAGATCCGCGAAGTCTCAGATGGCCTGTGCTCAGCTGCTCAACGCGATCGCCATTCGCGCTCACCCTCGACAGCGCCAGACAGAGATCAAAGCCGAGTTGGTCAGCATGAGCCTCCAGAGTCAGTTCCGGTGTGCCTTCAAGGGTCAGCGCCTGGAACAGCGGCTCTGAGGTGAAGGTCGCCACATCCGAGCGGGCATCGATGTCTTGGCGATCAACGGCACCGGGCCCTGGACTGAGATGCCCACCGATCGCTGGCACCGGTCGCCAGGGATCGTGAACGATGCGAACCGTGCCAGAGCCGGTTGTCCCCTGACTCAAGGCGCCATGATCAGGGTCATGACAGGCGAGTGAGTCTCCCGTCATCTGCCATTCGATCGACTCTGCCCGCCCTGGCGTCTGCCAGTGACCCGTGGTCATGTTCCAGCATTCAGTGGTGGATGCTTCCGCCGGAGGCGTGCCGTCCTTCAAATGCCGGTCAAAAAAAGTCAGCAGGAGTTGTTGAGCACCAGGCCACCACTGGAGGTGGCTTGCTGGCCCGATGTGCACCTGGGGATGACCACCAGCGTCGATACTTCGTTGCCGTAAATCCAGGATGCCGCGCAGATGGGGGTCCCACCAACCTCCGATCAGCAGCATCGGTTGCTTCAGCCACGTCGAAGGGATGGCGTGAATGACCCAATCGGGATCATGGCGAGGATCGTTTTGAAACCAGCGATGGGCCATGCCGTCTGGGTCGTGGCGTTTCAACAGGTCTGGACCGTCCCGCAGATAACTTCCGTCCTCCAGGCTCCGACGGATCGAATCCCAGGCCTTGTGGTCATTCCGTCTCTTCGCCTGCAATGCGGCCAGCTGCAGCCCCCAGCCCAGCCCGAGGTGCCACCAGTGCGCGCCCCCCTCGCAGCTCCAGTGATCCCGTTCGTCGACACCGGCCATCGCTGGAGCCAGACAGTCCGGAGGTGGCGTTCCTTCGATCGCCAGAAGCTGGGTCAGCCCCTGATACGAGAACCCGTAGCAACCCAACTTCCCATTGCTTTCCGGCAGGGCTCTCACCCAGCTCAGCGTCTCCGTTGTGTCCGCGGCCTCTTGGCTGAATCCACCGAATGTTCCTTCTGAGTCGCCCTGCCCCCTCACGTCCTGGATGACCACTAGGTAGCCCTGAGCGGCCCACCAGGTGGGATCTGCAAGGGTCACGGTTGAGGCAATGCTCTTTCCGTACGGTTGACGCATCAACAACGTGGGCCATGGGCCTCCACGCGCTGGACACCACAGATCTGCATGCAACCCAGTGCCGTCCTGCAGTCTCAGAACGGCTTCGCGCTTTTCAGCGGACATCAGGGCAATGCATCCCCACCACGTAGGTCACGAGGACCTCAGCGTCGCTGATGGAGAGCTGTTTGCTGTTAGCAAGTGTTTTGGTGGTCTTCTTGTTGTAAGCGGACTTTCCCTTGGTGTTCATTTTGCGGAACTTGCCGCAGAGCGACTTGGCTTCCTGTGGATTGTCCTTGACGCTTTCAAGCAGCTTCGACTCAGCAGCACTGACAGAAGGTACCACTGAGAGTGCCAAGACGATCACCAGGGGAAGGTGCTTGAGCAAGACTGCCGTTCTTACGTATCTCACAACTACCCAGCCCTTAGGCGGTGTGGTAAGAGCTTGGGTCAGTTCGTCGGTTGCCTGGCTCGACGGATCCAGTGCTGCGCTGTGCTCAGATCCACCGAGGCTGGTCTGCTCTTTCCTAGTCCCAGACTGCGTTCCAGGCGACCGGTCTGGCGGACCAGTCGCTCTGGTGTGCAGCCGGCCAGGGCGGCTCGGTTCGCAATTCCCGCATGCATCAGAAGCGCTGCATCCTGGGGTGCGAGCCCCAGCTCACAGATGAGCGTCGCCATCCCTCTCAAGCGATGCAGATTGCGGGCGGACGACCGTCCGGTCCTGACAAGTTTGCTCAGGTCTGCGTCATTGAGGGAACGCAAACGTCCCCAGTTGTTGATGCCTGAAGCTTTGAGATCTTCGGCTTCATGGCGGAAGGATTGCGGCAGGTCTGAGAGAGGCTGTTGATCACTGTCCTTGGCTGATGTCATCGGATCGGTGAGCCACGGAAATCTCGCGATGTCTTGCCAAGAATCACAGGTTGGCTGACGCCATCTCCCTTGGATCTCAGCGTTCTCAATCTCACTTCGACAACACTGCTGCTTCGCCCAGCGCCACGCAGGTTGGCGGCCAATTGCTCCAGCGTTGGCTGAACCGCATCCACCGCCAGATCGGCCTGTGCCTGAGCCACCACCAGGTCATCACCGTTGTCGAAGACGATGGGGACGCGCCGAGCACCATCCACCAGGACAGGAGGGCTGTAGCTCAACGCAAAGGCCCAGCAACTCACGGCCAGCAGGAAGGTGAAGCTGCTCACGCCGACAAGACGAAAGCGCAATCCCCAGCCAGCGAAAAAAGCAATCACCGTCAGAACAGTGAATCCGGCACCAGCCCACGCCAGCCATGGCGCAGTGGTGAGCAGCAGCTGATCAAAGGGCATGAACGCTGGTCCTCAAGCGGTGATCTCCTTATATTGCGCTGGCTTTAAAGGCAGGCGCTGTGGTCGATGGGTTCAGCGCGGCGGATTCCTTCTACTGGAATCGCTCTCACCGGTGGAGTTCTCCTTCTCGGTGGAGCAGGGTTTGGACTGTGGGCGCTTGATCGCGCCGCTCGCGATCTCGTCGATCGGGTTACTCCAACACTGGAGCGAAACCTTGCAGGTCCTCTTGGGCATCCCGTTCAATTCGGTTCCTATGCAGGGCTGAGACCCTGGGGCATCGCTCTTGGGCCATCGCGCATTCTCCCGACAGCGGATGACCGTTCTGAGGTCTCTCTCGCGTCGATCGTGGTTCAGGTTGATCCACTTGCCAGTCTTCGGAACTGGCAACCGGTGATCCGATTGCGGTTGCAGGGTGCACGTGCGGCCCTGCGTCGCTCGAAGGAAGGTCAGTACTGGCTTGCAGGCAAGCGGAGCATGACTGGTGATCTGCCTCGGATCACTCTTCTCTACGAGCTGGAACAGCCCGCAGAGATCAGCGTTGCGCCGGTGAATCAGTCCCTGCGGCTGTTCAGCCGCGGATCTGTCGTCCTGGGGGATCGCTGGTTCAGCGGCCGGGCGAAGCTTCAGTCGCTGGATGGTGGTGGTTCGGTCAACCTTGAGGTCCGCGGGCGCTGGGATCAGCCAGAAATCGCTGTTCGGATGCGTCCTGAACAGGTTGATCTCGGCACTTTGGCCCTGTTCACTTCAGTTCCGGCGGAGACGCAGGTTGGTGGGCGTCTCAACGGAGATCTTCGTCTCAGTCTGAAATCAGGTCAGGCTGATTGTCTTGGTGCGCTGCAGCTCAAGGGCCTGCAAGTGGAGGCGCCATCGCTGCCGGCGCCATTCCGCTCAGATCTGCTGAAGCTCAGCTGTCGGGATCGCACAGTTCAACTGACCGATAGTCGCTTCCAGCTGAAGGACTGGTCTGCCCAGGCCTCAGGCTCCGTGACGGTGAATCGCTCCATCGACATGGCGGTTCAACTCCGCCATGCCAAGAGGAAAGACAAGATCGATCTGCGCATCGATGGCCCTTGGACGACGCCGCGTTGGCGATTCAAGGCTGGGTTCGAGCTTCCTGCTGATGCACCGATCCAGGGACCGGTACAGCTGGTCGGGCAGGTGAGCACACCCTGGAGCAGATCAGGTCCTCCACGGGTCAGCGTTGACGACCTCAATGTTGCCGCTCAAGACCTGCGGCTGCGCCTGGCGGGAGATCTTTTCCCAGCGCTCTCTCTGCAGAGCCGAGAGCTGGTGGTGAGCCCTGGTATGTGGCAATCGATTCCAGCGCTGAACCGAACGCTTGGTGCGAAGGCTCCAATCGAGGGTCGTCTTGCCGCGGATGGAACGCTGACCAATCCATCCGTGCGTTTCGACCTGTCGCAGTCCGTCAATCCATTGCTGGAGCGTTGGCGTTTGAAGGCGCAGTGGTCGAACGCAGCGGGCCTTGCTGTGCTGAATCGATTGGACAGCCCTCAGCTGTCTGCATCAGGTCAGATGCCGTTGTCGATGGACAACGGTCGTGTGGAGACGGGAGAGCTGAACGCCGGTTTTGAACTCAGGTCTCTTGCCCTGGATCAGCTTTCGCCCTTGGTCGGCGTGCCCATGGGAGGAATGCTTTCCGCTCGGGGTCGCTTGCAGGGACCGTTGAAGGCGCTTCGGCCGGAGATCGCTCTTGATCTGAATCAGCCCAGGTTCGGTCCGCTGATGCTGCCCGAGCGCTGGCAGGGCAGGCTGCGTGGGGTGCTGGGCCAAGGTGCTGAACTTCGTCTCGCGTCGGACTCCCCATCGTTTGTAGACGGCAAGCTCACGGTGGATCTCGCCTCGAACTGGTGGCCGACACGACTCGGTTTGGAACGGGGTGGGGGGGGCTTGACGGTCAAGGGTGCCGATCGCAGCTACAGCTGGCGAGCGGATCAACTCGCTCTGGACGGGCTGCAGGTGGCGTTTCCGCCGCAGGGTCTGTTTGAGGGGGTTTCTGGGGATCTCAGTGGTGAGGGACAACTCGCTCTGAATCCCTTCTCCATTCGCGGAGACGCCCAGGTTGATGGTCCCGTGGCCATGGGCATCGATCTGAAAGCCCTTCGTCTTTCGGGAACCCTTGCGGATGGCCGGTTCCAGCTGGAGGGTGATCTGCAACCACCCGATGGTGAGATCGTTTTTCAGGGCCGAGGCAACATCGGAGCCGATCTCAGCAGTCGGGCCGAAGCCAAAGGGCTCGATGTGGCCTGGCTTGTGGATCTGGCGCGGCGTCTGCGCGAACAGAACTCCGCATCAGACCCTGAGCCCGGCAGAGCTGAGGATCTCGGAGCCCTGTTGATCGATACGTTCGGTGGCAGCTTGGACGGTCAGCTCAAGGCCCTTGCCCTCTCCCGCGAAGCCCTTGAGGCCTATGAGCTGGAGAATCCCAAGCAAGGGTTTGATCCCAAGGATCTGCGGGGCCGTCTCGACGCTGTACTTGGTGTCAACGGTCCTCGACTCTCGGCGCTTGAGCTCGATCTCGAGGCCAGAGGGCATCTCTGGCTGGACGAGGCAGATCAGGATGTTCACTTGCAGATGGAGCCGTTTGTCGCAACGCTCCGCGGCCCTTTCCGGGAGGGGGAAGGGGTCTTCACGCTGCTGAATCTTCCCTTTTCACTGCTTGCCCTGTTCGCTCCGATTCCCCCATCGCTCACGGGGGCTGTTGGGATTAACGGCCGCTATCGGTTGGATGGCGGTTTGCCTGGCATCGAGGCCGATCTGGCATTGGATAACGCGAAGCTGGGAGAGGACGCCTTGGTCCTGGACCGCAAGGAGGTGATCTTCGGTCCAGACGGTCTCAAGCTCGATCTGGCCCTGCGCAGCAGCGGAAGCCAGGAACCGATCACGGTGCGTGGCTCCATTCCGTTGCGAAGCGATGAGGACATCAACGTGCTCATTGAGAGCCACAACGATGCACTCACGTTTCTCACCCAGCTCGCGGGAGAGAGCATCAAGGTGAAGCGGGGCAGCACGGACCTTCGCCTGATCCTGCGCGGCAGCCTTGAAGAACCGCAAGCCAATGGCTTTCTGGTGGTTCAGAACGCCGACATGGTCTTCGGTGGTCAGGGCCTGCAGAATCTTGAAGCCTCCTTGCTCTTTGATTTCAATCGGCTTGAGGTTCAGAAACTGAACGCCAAGCTGGCCTCCGGGGGGTCGCTCAAGGGTGCGGGTGCGATCGGTCTGTTCGATGCGAGAACAGAGCAGCAGCCTCTAAGCCTGAAACTAAGCGATGGCAGCATCCGCCACTCGATCGTCGAGGTGAAGGCGGAGGCGGATCTAACCGTGACGGGTTCTCTGCTTAATCCGGTGTTCGCAGGCGAGGTGAATCTCAACCGTGGCGTGATCCGGCCGCGCGGGAGTCTGCTGACAAGAGTGCGCGGGGCGGTGGGGTCGAGTCGGCAGCAACGCAACTCCGAACCGTTTGTTGCTGCAACCCTCAAGGCGGTCACCCTGAATTCTCTGATTGAGGAGCAGTGGGATTTCAAGGAGCCTTTGGTGCTGTTCGGACCTGGTGCTGATCCGTCGTCGACCAGCCAGCTTCAGGCGTTGTTGCCGAATCTGTCGCGGGTGCGTTTTCAAAACCTGCGTCTCGCGCTCGGCCCTGATCTCACGGTGCGAATGCCGCCGATTCTGAATTTCCGTGGTGGCGGCAACCTGTTGCTCAACGGTCCGCTTGACCCTTCTCTGCAGGTCCGTGGCGTTGTGCGTCTCAATCGCGGAAGGATCAGCTTGTTCTCCACAACCTTCCGTCTGGATCACAAAGCGCCGAATGTCGCGGTGTTCACCCCTTCCCTCGGACTCGTCCCCTATGTCGACATTGCGATGAAATCCCAGGTGTCCGATTCCGTTCAGGCGGGAACCACGGGAGTGACCAGTTCCAATGTGTTCGAAACCAACGGCCAGGGAACCATGGGACCCGGTGGCGGCCAGCTGAGACTCGTCAAGGTCACCGTGCAGGCCACTGGTCCGGCAAACCGACTGATGGGCAACCTTGAACTGCGCAGTTCCCCGCCGTTGTCCCAGGCCCAGCTCCTGTCTCTGATCGGCGGCAACTCCCTGGCTGGCCTCGCCGGCGGTGGTGCGGGTGCAGCTCTTGCCACGGTGGTCGGGCAGACCCTGCTGTCTCCCGTTCTTGGAACCTTGAGTGATGTGATGGGCGAACGTTTGCAGATCGCGTTGTATCCCACCTACGTGACTCCCTCCGTGAATTCGGAGAGGGAGAGAACCTCCGGCAGGGTGCCGCCCACCTTCACCGTTGTGACTGAAGTTGGTGTCGACGTGAGCGATCGATTTGATTTCTCCGTGCTGGCGGCGCCGAACAACTCCGATGTGCCGCCCCAGGCCACGGTCACCTATCAAGTGAACCCCAACACGACGCTGAGCGGTTCGGTGGATTCTGAGGGAACCTGGCAAAGCCAGCTGCGGCTGTTCTTCCGCTTCTGATCCATGGGCCAGGTCATTGGGATTGATCTGGGGGGCACAGCGATCAAGCTGGCCCGCTTCACAGATGAGGGAGCCCGACTGGCGGAGTTGGAGCGCCCCACCCCGCAGCCGGCCGTGCCTGGTGCCGTCACGATGGCACTCTGCGAGGCTGTCGCGGAGCTGGATCCTGAGCGAGAGGCTCGATGGGTTGGTGTGGGTCTTCCTGGTCCGATGGATGCCGAAGCCAGGGTCGCCAGGGTTTGCATCAATCTGCCGGGCTGGGAGGAGGTTCCGCTTGCCGATTGGTTGGAGCCGCGTCTTGATCGCAGGGTCACCCTGGCCAACGACGGCAACTGTGCGTTGGTCGGTGAGGCGTGGCGTGGAGCCGCTCAGGGCTTTGCGGATGTGGTGCTGCTGACGCTCGGGACCGGTGTCGGTGGCGGTGTTTTGCTCAATGGAGCCCTGTTCACCGGACATAACGGCGCCGCTGCGGAGCCAGGGTTGATTGGAGTGGATCCTGATGGTCCTCCCTGCAACAGTGGCAACCGAGGCTCGCTTGAGCAGTACGCCAGCATTGCTGCTCTGCGCAGGTTGTGTGATCAGGACCCACGGCAGCTTGCTCAGGCCGCAGATGAAGGAGATGCAAAGGCGCAGGAGGTGTGGGAGCGGTACGGCGCTCGGCTCGGGGTGGGCGTGAGCTCTCTTGTGTATGTGTTCACGCCGCAGCTGGTGCTTCTCGGAGGCGGGCTTGCAGGTGCTGCCAATCATTTTCTGCCTGCGGTCCGTCGCGAGGTGGAGCAACGGGTGCAGGCGGTCTCGCGCGAAGGCTTGAGGATCGAGGCCTGTGCTCTCGGCAATGGAGCCGGTCGGCTGGGAGCAGCCAAGCTCGCTCTGCAACGGCTGGCTTTAAATCATTCGACTTGATCTGATCCGAGCGGTCAGATCGAGACTTTTAGCCCAAGGAGTTTCCAGCTGAAACCTTCCATGACGTAAGAGTACGTGAATGTATAAGGCGGATCGATCATGTAACGGCCTTTAATGATCAACACGTTTTGATCATTGATGATGGCTTCTTCTGTGAAGGCAGGAGTGCTTCTCGTTAGGTTGTTGAGATAAGTAAGTGATTGTTTGTTTTTGCTGAGTTTGAAAAATGGTTTGAATGCTTGTTCGAGTTGATCTGGTGTGGTTTCATTTTGCCAAGTCTTGGAACTGGCGCTGTAGAGCTTTTGAAAATCATTTTCTTTGATGGATGTCGCAAAGAGGTCTGTTGTTTCAGCTGTGATCGTAAGAAGGTCTTTTTCGCTTGGAACGCCTTCTGTTGACGCGCTGGAAATCACGCCAGATCGTTTTTCTTTGATTGAAAAAATTGACCAGTCAGAACCGCTTTTTTGGAACGAAATGGTGACTGGGATGGTGGTGCCATCTTCAAGGTTAATGCTCCCTTCCAGTGTTCCGCTATTCATGGTAATGGAGCGATTGCTCCAGGACGTGTTCTTGAAATCGTCTAAGGAATTTTTGCGTGCAAAGGTTTTTAGCTCTTTTTCCAGTGTTTGATCATCAACTTGTTGGGAGAATAATTGCATGGCGGCCTTTGTGTTCCCTTCTTTGAGCTTGCTGAAGAGTTTGTCTGCGGCTGCGGTTAGGCCTGATGTTGCCTGAAAAACAAATGCGATTAAAATTGCAATAACGGTTGTCAGGCTTCCCAGTCCGATCAAAAGTATTTGAAAAAATTTAGGTATTTTCATTGTTTGATAATTGCCCTGCAAAGATGATTTGTTGATTGGATCATTGTCGGGCAAGGTTTGGTCCTGCTTGAATGTTATTGATTGGGTTTGTCTGGCGGGCAAGGTGTCATGAGTTCCGTTCCTGAGCCCTCAGCTGACTTGCTGCAACGGGCGGGGGCTGTCCGGCTTGCAGCGGTCGCGCTGGGACAGACCTCTGATGAGCAGCGCGCTCATGCCCTGCAGGCGATGGCCGACGCCCTGGCTGCAGAGGCGGATGTGATTGTTGCGGCCAACCGGGAGGATCTGGAGCGCTCAGCTGCCGAGGGCCTTGCCCCTGCGCTGATGGCACGTCTGAAGCTCGATCGGACGAAGCTGGCCGCAGCGATCGACGGTGTACGCAAAGTGGCGGCGCTCGAGGACCCCCTTGGCCGCAGGGCGCTGCACCGGGAGCTGGACGAAGGGTTGGTGTTGGAACGGCTGACCGTGCCCCTCGGGGTGGTGGGTGTGATTTTTGAAGCGCGGCCCGATGCAGTGGTGCAGATCGCCTCTCTGGCGATTCGATCCGGGAACGGGGCCATCCTCAAAGGCGGCAGTGAAGCCCGCTGCACCAACAATGCTGTGATCCTGGCTCTGCAGAACGGGTTGAGCCGCAGTGATGTCTCCCCCGATGCTCTCGCGCTGCTCACCACACGGCAGGAGAGCCTGGCTCTGTTGCGCCTCGATGGTCTCGTGGATCTGATCATTCCCCGCGGCAGCAATGAACTGGTCCGCTTCATCCAGGACAACACCCGGATTCCCGTGCTCGGGCATGCCGATGGCATCTGTCATCTGTACGTGGATGCAGCGGCCGACACGGACCTGGCGCTGCGGGTCGCTCTTGACAGCAAGACCCAGTATCCGGCCGCCTGCAATGCCATCGAGACGCTGCTGGTGCATGAAGCCATCGCCCCCGATTTCATGGCTGCGGCACTCCCGGCGTTCAAGGCAGCGGGAGTGACACTGCGTGGTGATGCCATCAGTCAGGGCCTCGGTGTGGAGCTTGCCGCCACTGAGGAGGACTGGAGCACTGAGTATCTCGATTTGATCCTCTCGATCCGGGTGGTGCCGGATATGGACACAGCGCTGCAGCACATCCGTCGTTATGGATCGCGGCACACCGACGCGATTGTCAGCAGAGATGAGGCAGCTGCAGATCGCTTTCTCGCTTCCGTGGACAGCGCCGGTGTGTACCAGAACTGCTCCACCCGTTTCGCCGATGGATTTCGCTACGGCTTTGGCGCCGAGGTGGGCATCAGCACGCAGACTTTGCCTCCGCGTGGTCCCGTTGGTCTGGACGGGCTTGTCACCTACCGGTATCGGTTGAAAGGAGATGGCCACATCGCGGCTGACTTTGCCAGCGGAACGCGCCAGTTCAGCCACCGCGAGCTTCCTCTCTGACCTTGATGGACGCTATTCACATCAGGGATCTGCGCCTCTGGGCCCATGTCGGAGTTCTGGATCATGAACGGCGTGATGGTCAGTGGTTCAGTCTCGAGATCAGTCTTTATCTCGATCTCACCCAGGCAGCAGCTCACGATGATCTCTCAGCCAGCGCGGATTACAGCCTGGCCATCCGCGATCTTCAGACGCTGGCTCGAACGATTCGCTGCCTCACCATTGAGCATTTCAGTGAACAGATCCTGGACCGGTTGGAGGCTCTTTATGGCCCAGTGCCGATGACGCTCGTCCTGAGCAAGTGCGCAGCTCCGGTTCCGGGCTTCGGTGGTGTCGTTTCCGTCGAACGGTCCCGACACGGTGCTCCAGATCCTGATAAGCGATGACTGCGTCCCCGATGCAGATCCCCCTTGTGCTCGTGCACGGGCTATGGGATACGCCACGGTTGTTTCATCGGTTGATCCAGCACTTGGATCAACCGGCCTTGCCGTTGCTGGCCCCGCATCTGCCCCATCGCTTTGGGGCGGTTCCTCTGCGACAACTGGCCCGTGATCTCGATCACGCAATCCAGCAGCGGTTCGGAACGGACACGCCGATTGATCTGTTCGGCTTTTCGATGGGTGGTGTGGTGAGCCGCATCTGGCTGCAGGAACTGGACGGCGTGCGAAGGACGCGGCGGTTCTTCAGCGTGGGCAGCCCTCAGAACGGCACCCTGGCGGCCCAGCCGATTCCGCGCCTCCTGCTGGCGGGTGCTGCGGACATGAAGGTGGGCAGTGCTCTCCTGCGTGATCTCAATGGCACAACCATGCTGTTGGACCAGCTGGATTGCCGCAGTTACTGCTGTCGGTGGGACCTGATGGTGTTCCCGTTCTGGACGGCCATCCTTCCCTGTGGATCGCATCAGGTGATCGATGTTTGGACCCATCAGCAGCTGATCACCCATCCCAGGGCTTTGCAGGCCTTCCGGGCTGATCTTCTGGCGGCTTAAGCCGCCACCAGACCCGAATGGCGGATCAAGGCCTCACTGCTGGCGGGTCTGCCACGGAAGCGTTCGAAGATGTCCGCCGGCGCACGGCTGCCGCCAAGGCTGAGCACGGTGTCCCGGAATCGAGTCCCTGTGGCACGCACCTGCTCCTCGTTGTCGAGGCCAACCTCCTCGAATGCGGAAAAGGCATCGGCACTGAGCACTTCAGCCCATTTGTAGGAGTAGTAGCCGGCCGCATAGCCCCCGGCGAAGATATGGCCGAATGCGCAGAGGAACTGGTCGTCTGCGATCGGTTCCATGACGGTGGTGGTCGATGCCACGTCGCGTCGCATCTGATCCGGTGTGACTCCGAGGTCCGGTTGCCAGCGGCTGTGCAGGCGTAGATCAGTGAGTGCAAAATGCACCTGGCGCAGCGTGGCCAGTCCTGCATTGAAGGTACGGTTCAGCCGCAGCTTGGCGTATTCCTCATCGGGCAGCGGTTCACCGGTCTGCCAGTGGCGCGCCATCTTGTTCAGCGTCGTGCGATCCAGACACCAGTTCTCCATGAACTGGCTGGGAAGTTCCACCGCATCCCACTCCACGTTGTTGATGCCTGCCGCTTCCGGTTCATCGACGGTGGTGAGCATGTGCTGAAGACCGTGACCGAACTCATGGAAAAGCGTCTCCACCTCGTCAAAACTCATCAGACTTGGCGCATCTCCCACGGGTGGTGTCTGATTGCAGATCAGATAAGCCACCGGAAGCACTGTGCTGCCGTCGGCTGAAACACTCCGGCCGAGGCAATCGTCCATCCAGGCGCCTCCGCGCTTGCTGGCTGGGCGGCTGTAGGGATCCAGATAAAACGCGGCGATTGGGGTGCCGTCCCGTCGGCTCACCCGGAAAAATCTCACATCGGCATGCCAGATCGGAGCCTCACCATCCGCGGCATGGATCTCAACATCAAAGAGACGTCCACAGAGGTTGAACAACCCCTCCAGCACCTGCGGCAACGGAAACCAGGGCCGTAATGCTTCCTGATCCAGATCGAAGCGCTCTTTGCGCAAGCGTTCGGACCAGAAGGGAAGATCCCATGGAGCCAGATCATCGGATTCGCTCGCACCATGCCGCCGTGCGCAGTCCTTGAGATCGTCCAGTTCCTTCTGCGCTGCAGGGAAGGCTGCTTTGCGCAGTTCTTCGAGCAATGCTTCGACGGCATCCACATCCGCAGCCATTTTGTTGGCAAGGCTGCGTTCCGCCCAATGGGCGTAGCCCAGACGAGCAGCTTGATCGATGCGGAGACGCAGAATCTCCTCAATCAGGGCGCGATTGTCCAGATCACCGTGGCTGGCTCGACTGACGTGGGCCCGGTAGACGGTCTCCCTCAAGCCGCGGTTCTCGGCGTGGGTGAGGAACGGCAGATAGCGGGGCATATCCAGACCAAGCAACCAGGGCCCTTGCTCAGCGGTGGCCGTCTTGTCTCCGGCATCGCGGGCTGAGGCGGCCAGAGCCTCGAGAGCTCGTTTCGGAAGGCCGGAGACCTGCTCTGGATCGGTCAGTTTCAGGGTCCACTGTTGCGTGGCATCCAGAACGTGATTGCTGAAGGAGGTGGAGAGTTCAGCCAGCCTCTCGCTGGTGCGGTTGAAGGCCTGTTGCTCCTCGCCCTGCAGACCGACTCCGCGTTGATCCATGGAGAGCAGTTCACTCGCCAGGATCCGTTGGCGGGTGCCGTCGAGAGGCTCCTCTGATGCATCGCGCAGGTGTTGAAGGGCTTCATAAAGAGTCCGGCTCTGACCGAGTCGGTTCCCCAGCCGCACCACATCAGCCTGCTGGCTGGCATGGGCTTCGCGCAGTTCGGGCGAGTTGCACACACCGTTGAGATGGGAGACCACACCCCAGCTCCAGCGCAGTCGCTCGCCGATGCTCTGCAACGGAGTCATCACGGTGCTCCAGCGGAGCGGTGAGCCGTTGCTGATCAGTGTTTTCAGCTCAGATTCCAGGGTGCTGAACTCGTCCTCGAGGTTCTTCAGCAGGACGGGAATGTCTTGGCGAACCCGGTCAGGCGTGATGGATGCGTACTCGGGAAGGCCATGACCCTGAAGCAGGGGCGATTTTGTTGTGGATGTCATGTCAACCGATGGGGAGTCGCTGGATCAGGGCCATGAGGGTGTGTTCTCCGAGACGTGTCGCCAGTGCATCGGTGGAGGCTTCGTAAAGGTCCATGGCGATGCGAGGCCACACACCGATGACCAGGGTCGGCACAAGCAGGCTGAGGCCGATCACCAACTCCCTGGGTCGCATGTCGTCGATCACCGCAAGGGCTGGAATCCTCGGCCCGAAGAACACGCGACGACACATCGACAACAGATAGACGGGGGTGAGCACAAGGCCGATGGCGGCCAGGAGCACCGTGATCGATCGGAACAGTGAGGTGAAGCCCTCCTGGCTGGTGATTCCCAGGAACACCGTTATCTCACTGATGAAACCGCTCATGCCGGGGAGAGCCAAAGAAGCCAGAGAGCTGGCCAGGAAGAAGGCGAATGTGATGGGAAGCGCCTTGGCCAACCCCCCCATGTTCGGAATCGACAGCGTTTTGGTGCGTTCATAAAACACCCCCGTGACGAAGAACATGGCGGCCGCGATCAGCCCGTGGCTCACCATCTGCAGCATCGCTCCACTCACTCCAAGTGCATCCACCGCTCCGATCCCGAGCAGCACAAAACCCATGTGGCTGACTGAACTGCAGGCAATGCGTCGTTTGACGTTGTCCTGGGCGAACGCGTTGAGCGCTCCGTACACGATGTTGACGATCCCAAGAATGACCAGTGCCGGAGCCAGTTGAAGGTGGGCATCCGGAAGCATCTGGACGTTGAAACGCAGCAGCGCGTAACCCCCCATTTTGAGCAGCACACCCGCCAGAAGCATCGACACCGGAGCATTGGCTTCGCCATGGGCATCCGGGAGCCAGGTGTGCAGCGGGAACATCGGCAGTTTCACGCCGAAGCCCACGAGGAAGCCGAGATAACAGAGAAGCCCAAAACTTCCACCTGGCGAACGGGAGGCGAGTTCGGAGAGATTCAGGGTGAACTGATCGCCGGACAACGCCAGAGCCAGGCCGCTGATCAAGATCAGCAGCGACGCCAATGCGGTGTAGAGGATGAATTTTGTCGCGGCGTACTGGCGGTTCTGACCGCCCCAGATGGCGATGAGCAGATAAACCGGAACGAGCTCAAGTTCCCAGGCCAGGAAGAAGAGAAGGAAATCCTGCGACAAGAACACGAGGCCCTGGGCTGAGGCCTGCACCAGAAGAAGCGCGAAATAGAGGCGTGACTTGCTGGTGACCGACCAGCTGGCGGCCACGGACAGAAGGGTCACAAGTCCGCTGAGAACAACGAGCGGAGCGGACAGTCCATCGGCAGCGAGAGACCACTCCAGCCCGATCACCGGCAACCAGCTGACCCGCTCCACAAGCTGCAAGCCACTTTGGGAGGGATCGAACTGGGTGGCGAACACCACCAGCATCAGCAGCAGATCCACCAGCAGAACCCCAAGGGCAAGGTTGCGTGGCAGGGGGGAGTTGTCTCCCGACGACCCTGGAAGCAGGGGCATGAGCATCGCCCCGGCCGCCGGCAGCAGAACGATGAGTGAGAGCCAGGGGAATGAGGCCTGGGACGCGGCCAACAACGGCAGTTCTGCGTCCATTCCCTGACCTAAATCGTGAACAAAGCTAACAGCATCGACGCTACGACTTGGGTAGATCTACCCATCATCCGCCGGCTGCCAGTGGCTGCCTGAGGTCTGGACATTCAGGACCGGGGCGCGGCTGGCCACCCCTGCCGCCTCCCAGCTGCGCACCATGGCCCTGCTGATGGCGGTTCCCTTGCCCTCCGGGCAGAGGGCGATGATGCTCGGCCCCGCCCCACTGATGGCACAGCCCCATGCACCCGCCTCAAGGGCCGCAGCCTTCACCTGATCGCCACCTTTGATCAGCCGCCAGCGGTAGGGCTCATGCAGACGGTCGTGCATGCCATCGGCGATCAGGTCGCCGTTGCCCGTCCGCAATCCCTGCAGGAGCAGGGTGAGTGCTCCGAGGTTGACCACGGCGTCACTCACTGGAATTGCCTTTGGCATGGCACGTCGGGCTTCACTGGTGCTCAAGCGGATCGATGGAATCGCCACAACGGCTTGCACGCTGGGGGCCCACTCGCAGCGCACAACGCGCCAGCGCTGGGATGCAGCTTTGGCGGTCATGCAAAGGCCTCCGAGCAGGGATGGCACGACGTTGTCGGGATGGCCTTCGATGTCGATCGCCAGCTCCAGCAGTTTCTCTTTGCTGAGCGGTTCGCCAACCAGTGCATTGGCACCCATCAGGCCAGCCACAATGGCTGTGGCACTGCTTCCCAGGCCCCGTGCCGGTGGAACCGCCAGCCTCACCCTTGCTTCCAGAGCCACAGGTTCGAGGCCAGCAGCTTTCCAGACCCGTTGGGCGGCGCGGTACACGAGGTTGTCAGGCCCACCACGAAGGTGACTGCCCTCTGTGCCCTCGATGATCAGTTCAAAACGCTCGCCATTGCCTTCGATCCGCCGCATGGCAAATCGATTGTTGAGGTCAAGCGCCGCACCGAGACAGTCAAAACCGGGGCCGAGGTTGGCGGTGGTTGCGGGGACATCCACCACCACTTTCTGGCCGATGCGCGGCTGCGCCATCCCTGCTCATCTGTTCAAGCCAGTGTCTCACCTGACTCCGCAAGCATCCTTGCCCTGCAGGCCGCACTGAACAGGCCCGCGAGCGGATCGATCACGGCTGTGATTTGCAATCCACTGATGAACTCCTGGAAGCGGCCTTTCTGACGAAGCGGCGCGAGAAAGGTGACCGACTGCAGGCCTTCGAGCTGCTTGGCGGCGGTGCCTCCACCGATCCAAAGGCCACCGCTGCACAACTCCTGCAATGCCACGTCCCCTGCCGCGGCTCCATAAGCGGAAAGCCACATCTGCAAGGCGTGTTGCATCAGCGCATCACCTTCACTCGCCGCCTTGCTGGCGTGAGCCGGAAAGTCCATCGCCGTGTTGCGGCGCCATGCCTGCGCCATCTCGCGCAGGGGGTGCTGACTGGCGTGGGGTTGTTCGAGCAGCCAGTGGGCGATGTGACCGAGTCCGGTCCCGCTCACGATTCGCTCGATTGAGAGACGGTCGACGTTGAGATCTTGTTTCAACCAGCACGCCAGTTGCCATTCCTCGTCGGTGCGAGCAGCGAATTCGCGATGTCCCCCCTCGCAGGAGAGTGACAGCAGCCCGCTCTGGGTGTGGACGCCACGGGCCATGCCCAGACCGGTGCCTGCCCCGAGGATGGCGACGGGACCGTTGTCCTGCGTGCCGGTCTGAAGCACAACCTGCTGTTCTTCGTCGAAGTGGGGCAGGCCGTAGATCAGCACCCCGAAATCATTCACGAGTTCAAGCTGTTTCATGCTGGCTGCCTCGGCCAGATCCTGTTCTTTCAGCTTCCAGGGAAGATTGGTGATGCGGGCGGTGCGGTCCCGCACGGGACCAGCCACGGCGATGCAGCCGTGATCAGGGGCGGGAACAGCGTCAGGCCTTTTGCTGAGGAACGCCTGGAGCATGGGCTCGAGCGACGGCCATTCGCTGGACTTGAACCGCTCCTGATGGAGATTCTCCAGGCGTCCTTCGTTCAGCCGGTACAGGGCCAGAAGGGTCTTGGTCCCTCCCATATCGCCGGCAAGAAGGGTGTTGGCGGCCATCGCGTGCCAGGGGGTCTTGTCTCAGGCTGGTCTCGGCAGAACAACTCGGCAACGAAGAATGTGGGCCTGTGAACCAGATCTAGAAAAAATCGAGCGGTAGAGGTCCCCAGGTGCTGCTTGCTTGCGGGTCGTCGTCGCTGTGACCGGTGATCAGGATCCCCTGCCCGAGGCCATGCTCGATGCGGATCCGAATGGACCCACCTTTCTGGTTGGCCTTCAGGAACACCGGCCCGGGTTGCTCACTGGTTTCAATCAGCGCAAGCGGTTCCCAGGTCTGGCTGGTTTCCAAAGCGCGCAAGGCTTTCAGGGCCGCGTCCGCCGATGGAGCCATCACACCGATGGTGAACCAGTTGGCAGATGCCATGGCCTCGGACAACTCGCTCCGGAGAGCAGCTGCAGCCCGCTCGCTCAGCTCAGGTGCGCTGCGCAGCTGCGTCAAATCCTTGAGGGTTTGCATCGGGAGGTCGCTCACGTCAAGCAACCAGTCCTGGCAGGCGTTCACTGTTGGAGCGCTGGGCTGCTGCAAGCAGCTCGGCGACCGATGTCTCGCCAAGGTCTCCATCGCGGCGACTGCGGAGGCTCACGGCGTTTCGCTCCGCTTCCTTGGCGCCGATGACCGCCAGAACGGGGATCTTCATCTGTTCACCGGTGCGGATCAATTTGCCGAGGCGATCACCACTCCGGTCAACCGTGGCCCTCACCCCAGCCTGGCTGAGTTGGTCCAGCAGCGTTTCGGCATAGGGGAGCACCTCGTCGGTAACGGGCAGCAGTCGCACCTGCTCCGGTGCCAGCCAGAAGGGGTAATCACCGGCGTAGTTCTCGGTCATGATCCCGAAGAAGCGTTCCAGTGAGCCGAAGATGGCCCGGTGGATCATGATCGGCCGCTGCTTGCTGCCATCGGCGGCGATGTAGTCGAGCTCGAACCGTTCCGGCAGGTTGAAATCCAGCTGGATGGTGGAGCACTGCCACATCCGACCGATGGCGTCTTCGATCTTGAGATCGATCTTGGGGCCGTAGAAGGCGCCGCCGCCTTCATCGATTTTGTAAGCCCAGCCCTTGCGCTCCAGGGCCTCGATCAGGCCCTTGGTGGCCAGCTCCCAGACGGCGTTGTCTCCGATCGATTTCTCCGGTCGGGTGGAAAGGTTGATCTCGTAGTTGCTGAAATCAAAGGTGGAGAGAATCCGCTCGGTGAGATCGAGGATTTTCAGAATTTCGTCGCTGATCTGATCGGGCAGGCAGAACACGTGGGCATCGTCCTGGGTGAAGCCCCGCACGCGCATCAGGCCGTGCATCACGCCCGGCCGCTCGTAGCGGTACACCGTTCCCAGCTCCGCCCAGCGGATCGGCAGCTCCCGATAGCTGCGCAGCTTGCTGGCGTAGGTGAGCACATGGAACGGACAGTTCATCGGCTTGAGCTGGTACTCCCGCTCGTCCACCTGCATCGGGCCGAACATGCTTTCGGCGTAAAAGTCGAGGTGGCCTGAGGTCTTCCACAGGCTGATGTCGGCCACGTGGGGCGTATAGAGCAGCTCATAGCCCCCTTCGAAGTGGGCCTGGCGCCAGAAGTCCTCGATCAGCAGACGCATTCGGGCGCCGCGCGGATGCCAGAACACCAGTCCTGCGCCGGCTTCATCTTCGATCGAAAACAGATCAAGGTCCTTGCCGATGCGGCGGTGGTCACGACGCAGGGCTTCTTCCTTGCGGCGCTTGTGTTCTGCCAGCTGTTCGGGGGTCTCCCAGGCGGTTCCATAGATGCGCTGAAGCTGAGCTCTGGTCTCATCACCACGCCAGTAGGCCCCAGCAACGCTCTCCAGTTCAAATGCCTTGGGATTCAGCTCCCTGGTGTTCTCGACGTGAGGCCCTGCACAGAGATCCCACCACTGGTCACCGAGGGTGTAGAGCGTGATCGGCTCCTGCAACCCCTGCAGGATCTCGAGCTTGTAGGGCTCGTTCTGAGCCTTGATTTTCTCCTCGGCCTCCTCACGGCTCACCTCGATCCGTTCGAGCGGCAGACGGCGGCCAATGATCTTCCCCATCTCCTTCTTGATCGCCTTGAGGTCGGCTTCGGTGAAGGGGTCGGGATTATCGAAGTCGTAGTAGAACCCGCTTTCGGTCCAGGGACCAATGGTCACCTGCGCTTTGGGAAACAGTTTCTGAACCGCCATGGCCATCACGTGGCTCATCGAGTGGCGGATCTTCAGCAGCTGGGAGCTTTCGCTGGTCTTCGGCAGAACCACTGGCGCTGAAGGGGCTGAAGTGGTTGCGGCCGCGCTGCTCACCGGTTCCGGATCGGGGCCCGCCATCCTATTGGCGTGACTTCGGTGGTTTTGCCATGGACAGCGGATCTCTGCGGCCATCGTCCGAAGCCGGTGCCCTTCTGTCGTCTCTGCTCGGATCGCTGCTCGATGATTTCGATCACTGGTTTCAGCGAGGAGAAGATCTGCTCAAGGAATGTCCTGATGAAGTGATGTCAGCGTCAGATCAGGAGGCTTTGGCAGGACGCTTGGCGGAAGGGAAGAAAGCGATTGCGGCAACGCGGTCTCTCGTGGCGGCCTCGGCCCAGCCGATGGCGGTCTCCATGGAAGCGATGACGCCTTGGCATGGACTGGTGACCGAGGTCTGGGGCCTTGCCGCACGATTGGCGGCTCTGCAGCGCTGAGCTGTCAGACCCCGTGGCGAAGACGCAGTTTCTTCAGATTGCTGCTGTAAAAACTGGCCAGCTCCGTTGGGGTTTTGACGGGTTGTCCATAGGCACTGCGTCCATATCTGTTCGGAAATGACGCCCATTCCGGAGCCAGGCGTGCCATGGCCGCCTCGGTGAGCCCGTTCCTGTCGATTTCCTGGAGTGCACCGCGTCGCTTCACCAGGTGCAGTGCGGCCTGGTCCTGATGCTTCGGCTCGAAGGATTTCAACTTCAACTCCTTGGCCACGCCTTTCCATGTTGTTGGCAGGAACTGATAAGCACCTGCAGCAGCACTGGTGTAGCGCTTCACCACAACCCGTTCAGGGTGTCGCGACAGGTCCTTGAATTCACCGCCTCCGTAGAGGATCTGATAGCCCTTGTCCTGGCCATCTTTCCAGGTTCCCTCGGCATAGCGGATCGTGTTCAGCAGGGCGCGACGCTCAGGTGTCAGCTCATACGGGCCGCTTTCACTGACGTTGGCGAGCATGGCCCGTGACACGGCGGCCCGTGCTGCAGGTCGCTCGTGTTCCGCGGTGGCGACGGCCAAAGGCGCCGTGCTGGCACAAAACACAGCGAGTCCGGCTCCGACGTTGAGAACGGGAAGGACGCTTCTGCACACGTTGTGCAGAACAGCTGTGTGTTGGGTACCGAACGGATGCACGCAGTGCTGTCGATTGGGAACGCCAACTTGGACGACCTGGCTGACGGTTGCGAGATCGGTTCAGGGAGGGTTGACGATGAAGGCCGAATATGAATAGGCAAAAATCACTAGCGAGCGTGTCTCGTGAGACTCGTTGTGCTGCAACTGGTTCGACCGCCTTTGTGACGGGGTTCCGGTTCGTCTTGCCAGCCACTGTTCTGATTAGCCAGCCTTATCAATGCTGTTTGCTGTGATCAGGGCCGTGGCGTGAATCCCATCGCTGAGCGAACCCGTTTCAACGTTGCGTCTGCCACGGCGGCGGCGCGATCACGGCCTTCGGTCAGTGCTTTGTCCAGTTCTGCAGGGTCGGCCATCAGTTCACGATGGCGCGCTTGGATCGGTTCAAGCGCTGCAATGGTCGCCTCAGCCAGCAGGGGCTTGAACTGTCCCCAGCCCATCTCGGCGCATTCCTCTGCCGCTGCATCCCGGCCCCGCCCGCTCAGAAGGGCGTAAAGACCAAGCAGGTTGTCGGTTTCCGGCCGATCGGGGTTGCCGAACTCGAGTCCCCGTTGTGGATCGGTCTTGGCGCGCTTGATCTTCTTGGTGATCAGCTCCGGCGAATCGAGAAGGGTGATCCGGCTCGCCTCGTTGGGGTCGCTCTTGCTCATCTTGCTGCGACCATCCGTGAGGCTCATCACCCGAGCTCCTTCCTTGAGGATCATCGGTTCTGGAACCTTCAGCACCGGATGCTCCTCGCTTCCGAAGCGGGCATTGATGCGCTGTTGGGCAATGTCCCGGGCCAGTTCAAGGTGCTGCTTCTGGTCTTCCCCCACAGGCACCAGGTCAGCGTCATAGAGAAGGATGTCCGCAGCCATCAGCACGGGGTAATTCAGCAGTCCCACGGAGACGTTGTCTCCCTGCTTCAACGCTTTTTCCTTGAACTGAATCATCCGCTCCAGCCAATTCAGCGGGGTCACGCAGTTCAGCAGCCAGCACAGTTCACTGTGGGCAGGAACATCGCTCTGAACGAACACCGAACAGCGCTCCGGATCCATTCCGCAGGCCAGATAAAGCGCTGCGGTTGTTCGGATGTCTTGGCTGAGCTTCCCAGGGTCGTGGGGGACGGTGATGGCGTGGAGGTCGACCACACAGACAAACGTGTCGTGGGTGTTCTGAAGGTCGACCCAGTTGCGAATCGCCCCGAGCCAGTTGCCGAGATGCAAAGCTCCGGTCGGCTGTACACCGGAGAGGACCCTGGGGCGCGGCATCGATCAGGCCTCAGCTGGCTTGGCGTCGTCTGAGGTGGATGCCTCCGTGCCGGACGTCTCAGCCACGGTGTCGTCGACGCTGACTGTTGGGTCGACCTGCTCAGATTGTTCAACCTCAGCTGCTGGGTCGGTCTCCGCCTCAGGCTGAGGTTCGGCTTCGGGTTCCGGTTCAGGTGGTGCCGGCTTGGCAGGACGTGCGAAGGGATCCGGGCGGGATCCTCGACCTCCCCCACCTTGGCGATCATCGTCATGACGACGGCCGCGGCCACCCTCACCGCGACCGTCTCCGCCACGACCACCTTCACGGCGGCCGCCTCGGGGCGCCTGGGAGCGTTGTTGCTCAATCAGCTCACCCAGCTGGCCGTCTTCAAGCATCTGACCGAGGGTGCGCACGGCGAACCCGAGCACAGCCACAGTCGAGCGCAGGTTGAAGGCCTCCTGCAGGGCGCGGGCTGAGCGCATCTCGTTGTCGCTCAGACGAATGCGGAAGCCGCCACCCTCCCGACCACCGGGGGGACGACCGCCTCGGTTCCCACCTCTGGAGTCTCCACCCCGACCACCTTCACCACCGCGGTAACCATCGCGGCCACCATCTCCCTGACCACCCTGCTGCTGGGGGTCATTGCTGTAGGAATCACTCATGGCCTGAGGCCGGAATCAGGCGCAAGTGTGCCGCATCATCGGTGTGCTGTCCGCGACCCAGTGCAGCTCGTGATCATCGCGACTGTCTTTTTGGGCAAGAACAAGCATCGGAACAGTCGCATGCCCCTGTTCGAACAATTGTTTGTATTGGCTCACAAGCTCCAGATAGCGGCTGATCGTCCAGCCATGGGAGGTTTGATCTTCTCCAGCCCAGAAGAGCTGAAGGGCTCTCTGACAATCCTTCATGCCGAATTCATCCCAGCAGGTCTGCTGGGCCAGCAGGGCGTCGACTCCTTCATTCAGCAGAGCTCGATAACGAATCAGTTCCGGTGCCTCGTGTCTGCCATCTGGAGGAAGACAGCGGCGTAATTCGCTGAGGTCAATGCGGAGCAGTCTCAGCCAGCTGGGGTCATGCAAGAGAACAGGGAGCGTCCAGCTCCATGCAGCGGAAGTCCTCACTTCACGGACGATGTCGATAAGCCCCTGCCGTTGCCTGTTTGTTAGAGCTTCGAGTGGATCGGTTTCACGACTGCCACTACCCATGGGTGCCTGAATAGGTGATCCCTTCTTCGACGTAGTCCTTCGGTTCGAGATGAATGGTGCAGCGCACCGGCCCGAAGCTTCGGTCCATTTTTTCCTCCACGTGCTCGGTGATCCGGTGGGCCGTGGTCAGGTCGTCGGCTTCCACCACCATGTGCATGTCGATGAACACCTGTTGCCCGAGCACGCCACGGCTGGCGATGTCATGGCAGTTCAGCACCCCTGGAACGGCCATCACCTCGGCATGGATCGCTTCCGGGGCGATGGCGATGTGATCCACCAGCCAGGGCAGGTTTCTGCTCAGCACGCTCCAGCACACCCGGATCAGGAGAAGCGCCATGGGAATCGCCAGGACGATATCGAGCCAGTTGACCTTGAACAGGAGGGCACCCGCCATGCCCACCAGCACGAGCATGGTGGTCCACACATCACTGGCTGCATGCTGCGCATCAGCCTTGAGCAAAGCGCTGTTCAGCCGTCGGCCCTGTTGATGCTCATATCCCGCCAGGAGCAGATTGAATCCCAGAGCCAGCAGCAGCAACATCAGCTCAGTCCAGGTGATTCGAACCGCTGGAAGACCCTCCAGCACGCGCTCCCCGGAACGAAGCAGGATCTCTAAGGCTGTGAACAGGATGAATCCGGCAATCCCGAGGGCTCCGATCGCTTCATATTTGTGATGGCCGTAGGGATGATCTCTGTCGGGTCTTGGATCCGACAAGGTGTTGGCAATCAGGCCCGTCAGACTGGAGAGAGCGTCGGTGCCGCTGTGCATCGCATCGGCGATCACCGCGAGGGAGCCACTGATCAACCCCACGCTGAGCTTGAGCAGTGACATCCCGATGTTGACGCCAAGAGCCACCATCAGCACCGAGCGAACCTCTCCACGGTGATCTCCAGGATGTCCGTTGTCGTTGTGAGACTTGGCTCGCATCTGAGATCCGCTCAGTTCATCCAAGCTATGGAAGGTTGATCAATTCGACCTGTGTCGCTGGTCGCAATGGCAACAGTGAGCTAGGACGACATCTGCTGCACCAGAGCGCTCCGCCGTGAAACTCCCGCTCCCGCTGGCTGAGGTTCTGCCACTGAGATCTGGACTGATTGGCCGCGCGGTTGTTGTTGGCGGCAGCCTCTTGCTTGGCCAGTGGGTCTTGGCGGACGTGATGCATCTGCCAGGGGGTGGCTTGGGCCTGCTTGCTGCTGGTGCAGGGGTCTGGTTGATCAGTCGGGGATCATCAACGCCGCAGTTCAAGACTCCCCAATCGGAGCAGGAATGGATTGATCGCTGCCGGCAGGTGCTCGATCAGTTCGATCATTTTGAACACGGTCCAAGCCTGAATTCAGAGGAGCGCCACGCCTCTCTGCAGCGGGTGATCAGCCGCGACGGACCGCAGCGGCTTGGCGTTGTCTGTGTCCAGGGCACCTCCATGCCTGAGGTGGCTCAGCTGGAACGGGCAATGGCAGGGAATGAGCCCGTGATCCTGTCCATGGCCCATCCCCTTGCCGTCTCCGACGGGCAGCGGTGCTGGCCGGAGGGTTTGCGCGATCAGGACGTTCTGCTGCATGTCCTGAAAGCTCCCTTGATGGCAGCAGATCTGCTGTGGCTTCAGCAACTCCCGGATGATCAGCCCGCATGGCTGCTGGTTGACGGTCTGATGGGTGACGAGGAAGCGTTTGTGTCGCAGCTGCCGGAGCGATGGAAGGAACACCTTCTGATCCGCAAGGAGGGGGTCGATCTCCGACGTTGCGTTCAGCCTTTGCGACTGGCCTGCCGGTCCGCCGCGTCCAACCGAAGCGCCACACGCCGGCGGATGCTCGCTGATCTGCATCGTCGTTGGCAGTCGGATCTCGAGAGCCTGCGTCGCCGTCGTTTCCAGTCGCTCCAGCAACGCACGCAATGGATCGTCGCGGCCTCGGTGATGGCGTCCCCTGTCGCGAGCGTTGATCTCCTGGCCGTTGCGGTGGCGAATGGCCTGATGATTCGCGACATGGCGCAGATCTGGGGCTGTCAGCTCAGTGCGGACGTGATGAAGGAATCTGCAGGCGTGTTGGCTCGGGCTGCTTTAGCCCAAGGGGTGGTGGAGTGGAGCTCCCAGATGCTGTTCAGTCTCGCCAAGCTTGATGGGGGGGCATGGCTGGCGGCCGGGGCCATGCAGGCTCTCAGCGCCGCCTATCTGACGCGGGTGGTGGGACGTGCCATGGCGGATTGGCTTGCTTTGAACGCTGGGGTCGCCCAACCGGATCTGGACCTGTTGAAGCGGGAGGCGCCACTGCTGGTGGCAAGAGCCGCTCAGGACGAACGTCTCGATTGGAGTGGGTTCATGCAACAGTCTCGCCAGTGGTTGCTTCATCCAGCTTCATGAAGCACTTCATGAAGTGCTTCATGAATAAAGATTGAGAGGTGAGTCGCTTTGTTGAGTTGACGTGTCATCAGCGCATCACTCCATAGCCTTTTCTCATCCTTCCCTGTCAAAAGGGTTGGCTTGATCTGTCTTCTTTATTTCTCATGTCCACCGCAATCCGCAGCGGACGCCAGAGCAACTGGGAAGCTTTTTGTCAGTGGGTCACTGATACCAACAACCGCATTTATGTGGGCTGGTTCGGTGTACTGATGATTCCCTGCCTCTTGGCAGCAACCATTTGCTTCATCATTGCCTTTATCTCCGCTCCCCCGGTTGATATCGATGGCATCCGTGAGCCAGTCGCTGGTTCTCTGATCTACGGCAACAACATCATCTCCGGTGCTGTTGTTCCTTCTTCCAACGCCATCGGCCTGCACTTCTATCCCATCTGGGAAGCTGCTTCCCTCGATGAGTGGCTGTACAACGGCGGTCCTTATCAGCTGGTGGTTTTCCACTTCCTGATCGGCATCTCCGCCTACATGGGGCGTCAGTGGGAACTCTCCTACCGCCTCGGCATGCGCCCTTGGATCTGCGTTGCTTACAGCGCTCCGCTGTCGGCTGCTTTCGCCGTGTTCCTGGTCTACCCCTTCGGTCAGGGTTCCTTCTCTGACGGCATGCCCCTGGGCATCTCTGGCACCTTCAACTTCATGTTGGTGTTCCAGGCCGAGCACAACATCCTGATG